>NZSX01000016.1 GCA_002703405.1 Sulfitobacter sp.
CAATGCCCCGGGCCGCCTCCATCGTGGCGGGGGGCAGATTGGTCAACCCCGTCACCGCATTCTCGAAGATCGGCAACAGACCATAGAGAAACAGCGCCACCAGCGTCGGCCCCGCGCCAAAGCCCAAGGCCGGCACGGCCAGTGCCAGCACGGCGACGGGGGGGAAGGTCTGGCCCATGTTGGTGATGGTGCGCGACAGCGGCCGGAACGCCGCCCCTGCCGGGCGGGTGACGAGGATCGCCAATGTCACCGCCACCACAGTCGCCGCAGCCGAGGCCATGGCGACCAGCGCCAGATGGCTGAGCGAAAGCGACAGAAGCGAAGCGCGCTCATAGATCACCGGGCCTCCCGTCGGAGCCAAGGGCGCCAGCAGCGGCGTGAACCACTCAGGCCGCAGGACCAAGGCCAGCAGGATCGCAATCAACAAGGGCCGCAGGATCCACCCGATCCTCATGCGTGCTGCCCTGCCCGGGCGCGGATCGCATCAAGGGTCACCCGGCCGATCGGCACCCCGTCTTTCGCGACCGGCACAGCCTCGCGCCCCGTCCAAAGACAGGCCGAGAGCGCGTCGCGCAGGCTGGCGTCGGCGGACAGCGCTTCGCCTTCGGCGGTGCCTTCTTCGACCAACTCTGTCACGGGGATGAGAGAGAGCAGGCGCAGGGGCCGCTCCACATCGCCGACCATATCCGCGACGAAGTCGGTCGCGGGCGCGGCGATGATTTCAGCTGGCGTGCCATGCTGCACCAGCTTGCCCCCGTCCATCACCGCCACGCGGTCTCCCAGCCGGATCGCCTCTTCCATGTCATGGGTGACCAGCATGATGGTGGAGCCAAGCCGCTGCTGAATGCGCCGCAGATCTTCTTGCGCGCGGGTGCGAATGATCGGGTCCAGCGCGCCAAAGGGTTCATCCATCAACAAGAGATCGGGCCGCGAGGCCAAGGCCCGCGCCACACCGACACGCTGTTGCTGCCCGCCCGACAGTTCCGCCGGATAGCGGTCGCGGAATTGCGCGGGGTCCATCGAGAATAGCGCCAGCAGTTCATCCACCCGCGCTGCGATCTTGTCGCGCGACCAGCCCAGCAGTTGCGGCACCGCGCCGATGTTGCGCCCCACCGTATGATGCGGGAACAGCCCGTGCCCCTGAATGGCATAGCCGATGCGCCGCCGCAGGATATGTGGCTTGACCGAGAGGGTGGAGTCGCCGTTGATCCGTACCTCCCCCGAGGTCGGCTCCTCCAGCCGGTTGATCATCCGCAAGAGCGTCGTTTTCCCTGACCCAGAGGTGCCGACGATCACCGTGATGGTGCCCGTCTCCACCGTCATCGACACGGAATCCACAGCGCGTGTATCGCCATAAGTCTTGGTGATGCGGTCGATCTCGATCATGTGCTGTCCTTTGGGGTCTTGCGGGTCAGTTCGACCAATATGTCCATCACGATGGCCGCCGTCAGCGCCAGCACCACGGTCGGCAGGGCACCCAGCAGGATCAGATCGGTCGCGGTTTGGTTCAGCCCCTGAAAGACGAAGGTCCCGAAACCGCCGCCGCCGATCAGCCCGGCAATCACCGCCAGACCGATGTTCTGCACTAGAACGATGCGCAGGCCCGTGAGGATGATCGGCAGGCCCAGCGGCAACTCCACCCGCCACAAGCGTTGCAGCGGCGTCATCCCCATGCCCCGCGCAGCCTCAAGCGCCGCCGGAGGAGCAGAGGCAAGCCCCGCAACCGTATTGCCGACCACGGGCAGCAGCGAATAAAGCACCAGCGCGAGAAAGGCGGGCGCAAAGCCGATGCCCGCAATGCCAAGCGCCCGCGCGCCGGGCAGATTGGCCCCCACCCAGCCAAGGATCGGGATCATCAAGCCGAACATGGCAAGCGAAGGAATGGTTTGCAGAAAGCTCAGCACCGGCAATGTCGCCCCGCGCAGATTGGCGAGGCGATGGCACAGCACGCCAAGCGGGAAGCCGATCACCGCCGCGGCGGCGAGAGAGCCGAAGGCCAATCCGAGATGACGCAAGAATTCCCGCCCGAAAGCATCCGACCGGCTGGCGTATTCCTGCATCACCGAAAGCTCCGACAGCGCCCCCGACCACAGGATCGCGCCAAGCACCGCGAGCACCGCCGCCAGAACACCGCCGCGCATCAGCGGCCCCGGTGCCATCCCGGCCAGCGCATCGGCCA
The DNA here is from genome assembly GCA_002703405.1 of Sulfitobacter sp. Taxonomy (GTDB): domain Bacteria; phylum Pseudomonadota; class Alphaproteobacteria; order Rhodobacterales; family Rhodobacteraceae; genus Sulfitobacter. The sequence goes on from NZSX01000016.1 coordinate 2,180, forward strand.
TGAGCAACATGAAAACAACCAGCAGGCACCAGAAGCCCACCGAGGGCGAGACACGGGCATAGTCGCCCGCTTCGGCCAGCAGGCCGGAGGCGCCTTGGGTCAGTAGCCACAACAGCCCGCTCAAGCCGAAAGCCGCCCCGCCGATACGCAGGCCATTGCGGCCCGCAGGGAGGCCCATCAGCAGCCCTGCCCCGATCGCCGCAAGCCCTGGCAGCATCACCGGCAGGCTGGCCACGCCCCATGCCATCACCCCTTCGCCCGCCACGATCCGGTTGGCCGCGAGGGTCATGAAGGGCACGCAAAGCGCCGCCGCGCCCAACACGGCGAACAAAAGCCCCGGCGCAGAAAACCCTGCGCCGGGGCCGGTCAATGTCCGGATGGCGGAGATCAGTCCAGCACCCCGGTCTCGGTCAGATAATCACGTGCCACGGCCTCGGCTGGCTCCCCGCCGACCTGAATGCGACCGTTTAGCTTTTGCAGCGTCGCCATGTCGAGCCCGGCGAAGATCGGGTTCAGCACCTCGGCGATTTGGGGGTATTCCTCCAGCACCTCGGCGCGGACGATGGGNGCNGGTTCATAGACCGGCTGCACGCCCTTGTCGTCTTCCATCACCACAAGGCCGGTCGCACCGACACCGCCNTCGGTGCCATANACCATCGCCGCATTGACGCCGGACGTGCCNCGCGCCGCCGCCTGAATGGTCGCTGCCGTGTCNCCGCCCGACAGGATCACGGTCTGNTCTTGGGTCAGNTCNAAGCCNTANGTCTCCTGCATCGCGGGCAGCACGGCAGGGGAGGACACGAATTCNGTCGAAGCGGCNAGCTTCACNTCACCGCCCTCGGCCACCCATGCGCCGAAATCGGACATGGTGGTGAGGTTGTTTTCCTCNGCCAGCGGACCNGTCACGGCNATGGCCCAAGTNTTGTTGGCCGGGGCGGANTCNAGCCATGTGANNTTNTTCTCNCCGCCNTCCANTTCCTTGGCNCGGGCATGGGCCTTGGCNGCNTCNTTCCAGACATCGCTTTCCGCTTCGTTAAAGNAGAAGGCNGCGTTGCCGGTGTATTCNGGGTAAATGTCGATCTGGTCNGACAGGATCGCTTCGCGCACCACCTGTGTGCCGCCCAGCTGCAGACGCCGCTCAACCGGCAGCCCTGCNTCTTCGAGCGCCAGTGCGATGACNTTGCCCAACAGGCCGCCTTCGGTGTCGATCTTCGACGAAACGGTGATNTCCGCCGAGGCGGCAGAGGCCAGNGNGGCGGCAAGNCCAGCNGCGNCNGCNGTNGANAGAATGCGGGTACCCATGGGCGAGAACTCCTTGAAACAATGGNCTGACACNGCGACATGCCGTTTGAAAACGGTAAGGTAGCTGGCAATTTCGCGAAACCAAGGCGGGATTGCAGGGCGGCGCGGAATTTTTACCGCCCGGGTACGACAAAGGGCGCGCCCGGAGTGACCGAACGCGCCCTTTGCCTTGCCGTCACGCGCCGATCAGGCGGCGCGGGCGGCCTCCGCCTCACGCGCGGCGCTGCGCTTGAANAAGAGGAAGTACAGCACCGGTGCCGCNATCAGCGTCAGGACCGAAGCAAATGCCAGCCCGCCCATGATCGTCGCCGCCATNGACTGGAAAAACGCATCCGACAANAGCGGCAGCATCCCCAGAATGGTTGTGGCCGCAGCCAAGAACACCGGGCGCAAACGCGAGGTCGACGCAAGCACGATGGCCTCTTTCANATCCATGGTCGGATCNGCGGCNCGGGTAAGGTCGATCTCTTCCACCAGCACGATNCCGTTCTTGATCAACATCCCCGAGAGCGACAAGAGCCCNAGAAGCGCGGTNAAGGTNAAGGGCAGCCCCGTNCCNANCAGCGCAAGGCTGACCCCGTTGACCGCCATCGGCACCAAGAGCCAGATAATGATCGGCTGTTTCAGCGCNTTGAACAGCAGGACCGAGATCAGCACCATGATGATGAGGCTGAGGGGCAATTGCTTGCCCAAGGCGGCCTGCGCTTCGCCCGCGCTTTCCAACTCACCACCCCATTCCATGGCATAGCCTTCGGGGATTTCCATCGCCTCNATGGTTTCNTGCACCTCGGCCTGCACCTGCGCCGCCGTGACNCCGCGCGGGATATCCGCGCCCACGGTGATCACATCGGCCCGGTCTCGACGGTAGAGCAGCGTGTCCTGCGGCTCGAACCGGAAACCGTCGATCACCTGCTCCATGGGTATCAGCGCATTGGTGTTTTGCGCATAGATCACATGATCGGTCAGCGCCAGATCGGCATCCTGCGGGGCGCGGATCACGATGGGGATCTGACGATCCCGCTCGCGGAAGGTGCCGCCGCTGGTGCCTTCGGTGGCGAACTTCAGGGTCTCCGTGATCTCGGTCCGAGAGATGCCCGCGTCCTGTGCACGCTCCTCGGCATAGATCGGACGCAGCACCAATTCACGCTCGCGCCAATCCTGCCGCGGGGTGATGATATTGTCCGATGCCGCCTGCATCCGCGCCATGGCTTCATCGGCCAGATCACGCAGCACATCGGGATTGCGACCCGAGAAACGCACCTCGATCGGGGCACCGCCGCCGGGGCCAAAGGCCAGACGCTTGGCCCGGAACTCCCCCTGCGGGACCGCATCGACGGCAAACGCCTCCAGCGCGTTCATCTCATCTTGGATCACCTCAAGCGAGGTGACCCGGACGATCAGATGCCCGTAGCTGGGGTTGGGGTTTTCAGCCTGATAGGTCAGCATGAAACGCGCCGCCCCCTGCCCTGCGTAAGAGGTCACGTCCTCAACATTGTCCCGCGCGACCAGCCAGTCTTCAAGCACGGCCAGATCGTTGGAGGTCTGGTGGATCGACGACCCCTGCGGCAGTTTGTAGTGTACGAAGTACAGCGGTGTGTTGCTGTCGGGGAAGAACTGCTGCTTGATCTGCCCAAAGAGGGCATAGCAGACCGCCGTCCCGGCAATCAGCGCCACGATCACCAGCCAACGCAGCTTGAGCGAGGCGCGCAGCACGGCGGCATAGCCCTTGAAGATCGCCCCGTCATAGCCGCCAGCCCCGCCTTCGGCCCCGCGTTTGAAAAAGTAATGCCCCAAAAGCGGCGTCGCGGTGATGGCCAAAAGCCAAGANAGCAGCAGCGAGATCGCGATAACGGCAAAGAGGGAGAACAGGAATTCACCCGTCGCATCGGGGCTTAGCCCGATCCCGGCAAAAGCCATGATCCCGATGACCGTCGCCCCCAAAAGCGGGATCTGCGTCTTGCTTGCCGCCTCGGTCGCCGCATCTCGAGAGCTTTTGCCCTGCTGCATCGAGATTTGCATCCCCTCGGCCACAACGATGGCGTTGTCGACAAGCATCCCCATCGCGATGATCAGCGCCCCGAGCGAGATACGCTCCATCTCAATCGCGCCGAGTGCCATGAAAAAGAGCGTCCCCACCACCGTCAGCAACAAGGTGGAGCCCACCACGATCGCCGCGCGCCAGCCCATGAAGACGGCCAGCACGGCCACCACGATGGCAACGGACATGGCAAGGTTTAGCAAAAAGGCGTTTGACGCCTCTTCGACGACCGTGTGTTGGCGGTAGATCGATTCAACCGAGATGCCCAAGGGCAGCGTTTCGCGCAACTGCGCGAGCTTGTCGTCGACCCGTTTGCCGATGTCGACGATGTTCTCGGTCGCGATCCCGGCCACACCGACGGTAAAGGCCTCCTGCCCATTGTGGCGGATCACCAGATCAGGGTCGGCTTCGCGGGTACGGTAGATATTGGTCACATCGGCAAGGTTGATGACCTGACCGCCAACCCCCACCGACAGCGCCGCAATTTCGGACACACTGTCAGAGCCTTCGGGCCGCTGGATCAAAGTGCGCCCGTCTGCGTCTTGAATGGCGCCCCCGTCGACGATCTCATTGGCGCTGGATACCGCGCCGACGATTGCCGTGGGTGGGATGCCAAGCGTGGTGCTCAGCGCAAGCTGCGGCTCGACATAGATCACCTCATTAGGCACGCCCGAGAGCGCCACATCCGACACGCCATCGACCAGCAGCAATTCGCGCCGCAGATAGGTGGACAGCTCATTCACCTCGGCATCGGAGTAGCCCTCGGCGGTGACGGCGTAGTAAAGCCCGTAAACGTCGCCGAAACCGTCGTTCACATAGGGCTGCGTCGCCCCGCTCGGCATGGCGGCCTCGTTCACGCGGTTGCGCAGTTTGGTCCAGATTTCCGGCAGTTCGGACCCGTCAAAAGTGTCCTGCATATTGACCGTGATCCACGACAGACCGGGCTGGTTCATGGATTCGATGTCCTTAATCTCGGACATTTTCTGGATTTGCGATTCCAGCGGTTCAGTAACCTCTAGCGCCACCTCCTCGGCAGAGGCACCGGGGTATTGGGTCACGACCACGGCGGTTTTAATGGTAAAGGCCGGGTCTTCGAGGCGGCCAAGGGTTGCAAAGCCCCAGATGCCACCCAAAAGACAGATCAGCATGATGATCCAAGTATAGACGGGGCGGTTGATGGACAGACGTGCGATATCCATGCGCTCAGTCTCCGAAGCCGACAAAGCGGCGCACGGCGGCACCGTCTTCAAGCTGGCTTGCGCCGCTCACCACGATCTCCTGACCATCCGAAAGACCCGCCTCGACTTTGACATCGCCGCGCGCGGTGGGGTTGATCTCAACCGCCGTGAGGGCGACCGTGCCCTCGCGTGCGCCGGTGGGGTCAAAGACCATGACATAGGTGCCCCGGTCATTGCCCACCACGATGGCGGAATCGGGCACGATGATGCTCGACCCGCCGATGTTCAGCGTGGCGCGCACCTCAACCGAAGCGCCGGGCAGCGGCAAGAAATCCTCGGGCAAGTCCGCGCCAAGGGTGATGCTGTAGGTCTGGCCGACATCCGCCGTCTCGGCGTTGTATTCGCGGATCTGCATCGGGTAGCTATTGGCGTTCGCCGGGAATTTGGCCATGAACCGTACGTTCGGGTCGCGCCCCGCGCGGAGGAACAGGGTCTCGGGCACGGCAATTTCGACCCGAAGCTCGGACATGTCATGCAGACGCACCACCGGCGTGCCTGCGCTGACGGTAGAGTAGTTGGGCACCAGGCGCGAGGCCACGATCGCATCGAAAGGCGCGTGCAGGGTGGCATTCTCAAGATCACGCTCGGCGTTGCGCACGGCGATATCGTTCACCGTCACGGCGGTTTCGGCGTCTTGCAGATTGACCTCGGCCACCGAAGACCCCGCTAATTTTTGATAGCGTTCCATGGTCCGGCGGGCCTGCGCGTCATTGGCCTGCGCTTGCTCTAGCGCCAGTTCAAACGGCTCTAGGTCCATCCGAGCGACGATTGAATCCTTGCTGACCGTGGCCCCCTCTTCGACCGGAAATTGCTCAATCTGGCCGCCGACCTGAAAGGCAAGGTCCACGGTTTCACGTGCAACCACCTTGCCGAAGAACACGCGTTCCATCTCGGCATCGCTGACTTTGACCGTCTGCAGCTTGACCACCGGGATTTCGGCAGCCGTGGCCATCGGCGCGGCCAGACCGCCGGCCAAGGTCAGCGCAAATCCCATTAGCCGCCCTGCGCCCGAACCGCGCACTGTCTTAACAAGCCACCTGGCCATGGTCAGTCTTCCTTATGAATAGCATCCGGCACGGGCCCAAGGGCGGCGGTCAGACTAAGTTGTTTGAGGGTGCGCAGCTGCGCGAGAAAATGGTCACGGTCCAGCGCATGCATGCCGGCGGCTTTGGCGGAACGCTGGATAAAATCGGCAAGTGCCTCGACGGTCAGGCCATTCCGGGTGAGCGCCGCTTCATGGGGCTGCAACACCTCGGCGATAACGCCACGGAAACGCCCTGCGGAACATTGCAGCGCCTCCTGGCTGACCGCATTGGCCCCGGCGATGAAATCCTGCGCGTTGGGCATCGCCTGCATGGTGTCATAGCCGCGCACCGCCATCCGGTCAAAGATCAGGTCCAGCTGTGCCCCCAGATCGGGTGCATTGGGCATCTCTTCGGCGATCTCTTGCAACGCCAATTCGGTGTAACGCCCAATCAGCCCGCGCAGGATGTCATCTTTGTTGCGAAACCGGTTGTAGAGCGTCTGGCGCGAGACACCCGCCTCTTCGCAGAGATCGCCCATGCTGGTGCGCTTGACCCCATAGCGGGAAAAGACATGCAGCGCAGCGTCAAGCACGGTCTTTTCAAGTTCGGTCATGCGGGCTCCTTGGCTGTCGTCAAGGGCAATTGGACAGTTGGACCGAATATGTCAACCTGTAAATACTTGGCCATGCGGCAGGCGCAGATCACATTCGCGTTTCACACATGGTCCGGGCCTAGGGCGCGGAAATCAGGCTTCCCAGATAGAGCGTGAGCGGCAGNGTGAAAAAGCTCAGTAATGTCTGCGTGGTGATGATGGCCGCCATCAGTGGCGCATCGCCCCGCATCTCACGCGCCAGCGTATAGCTNGCCACCCCGGTCGGCAGGGCCGCGAAGATCAGCGCGATTTGNAGGGTCAGTGGTGCAGGCGTCAACACCAGCGCCGCCAGCAGCACCGCCAGCGGGTTCACCAGATGTTTGCCNANNATCGANAGCCCGATGACCGAGACAGACCCNGAAAGCCCNCGCAGCCGCAGATTGGCCCCNACACANAGCAGCATGATCGGCAGNGCCGCATCGCCCANAATNCGCGCGCTTTCNTGCAAGACGGGCACTTCGTGCAGGCCCGCGAAGTTGAAAAGNACCCCNGCNAGNATGCCNAGGATCAGCGGGTTCTTAACCAAGCCTTTGAGGATAGATTTCCCNCCNCCGCCCAACTGNCGGGTCATCAGNGTCACCACCGTCACATTCACCACCGGCACCAGCAGCGCCGANCCNAGNACGGCGATCTGTAGNCCNGCNGTGCCAAANACGGCCTCGGCNATCGCAAGGCCNATNAANGTGTTGAACCGCGCNCTNCCCTGCATCAGCGAACTGCCCTGCGGCGCGGCATAGGCCCGCCCNAANAGCCACCCNCAAANGATCGCCGCAAAGAACCCGGCATAGAGCAGCAGNGCATAGTCNCCNANGCCCCCGCTGAGGTCCGCCGCCGAGATNTTGGCAAANAACAGCGCGGGCATCAGCACCCAATAGACCAGCCGGTCATTCAGGTTCCAGAATTTGGTTGAGGGGATGCCGCCCCGCCGCAGGCCATAGCCNATGAGGATCAGCGCAAAGACCGGCGCNATNGCCAGAAAGATAGTGAACATATTAACCGCCCGGAAGGATCGCGCGGACCCTAGGCGGCGCTTGGCCCGGATGCAACAGGGGCCGCTGCCTCAATTGAGGGCACCCCGGCCCCGNAGGGCCGGGGCNTGGATCANTCGCTGCCGNGNACGGCGATNTGNGCNTCNGNNGCGGGGCGGAANTTCNNCTGGATGNCAAAGATCAACGCCGCNANCGCGATGCCGATNAGGTCGGTCACCAAACCGCCNGCGATCATGCACANCGCNGCAAGGANCAGACCCAACCGGATGAACCACGCGGCCNNGCTGCCCGCAAACCAGCCCTGCATCCCCGANGACAGCAGATAGACCCCNAANANCGCCGTGANGCCTGCNCGGATCACCTCGAACCATGTGCCNTCCATCANGATCGCGCCGTTGTAGAAGAACATGAANGGCACGATGAAGGCCGAGATGCCGATCTTGAANGACGCCACCGANGTCTCCATCGGGTTGGCNCCCGANATCCCCGCCGCCGCGTAACTGGCCAGCGCCACGGGGGGCGTGATGGCCGAGACNACGGCGAAGTAGAAGACAAAGAANTGCGCCGTNAGCAGCGGAATGCCCAGNTGCACCAGCCCCGGTGCCACGACCGAGGCCGCCACCGCATAGGCCGCCGTNGTNGGCATGCCCATNCCNAGCAGAATGGCGATACACATGGCAAAGAACAGNGCGAGGAATTGGCTCGCCTCNGCCAGACCCAGCANCACCGAAGAGAAGCGCGCGCCGACGCCGGTCANGCTGATGACNCCNACGATNATACCGGCACAGGCACAGACCGCGATGATCTGGATCGACATGATCCCGGCAAGGTCAAAGGCNTTGACAATGCTGCGNAGCCCCATNCGGAAGGGCGTGAACCACGANACAACCGCCGCCGCCGCCGTCGCCAGNGTGCCCGCGCGGATGATCGAATAGCCCATGAACAGCGCATANATCAGNATGATGATCGGGATGAACAGGAACACCCGGCGCANCATNTCNNNNAGCTTGGGCAGTTCTTCNGAACGCATNCCGCGCATGCCCAGNTTGGCCGCNTCNAAATCCACCATGAAGTAGATCGACACGAAGTANAGCACCGCCGGGATGATCGCCGCNACGGCGATGTCGGTGTAAGGAATGCCCGTGATCTCGGCCATGATNAAGGCACCNGCNCCCATGATCGGCGGCATGATCTGCCCACCGGTNGANGCNGCNGCNTCNACNGCGCCTGCGGTNCGGGCCGGGTAGCCGACTTTCTTCATCAGCGGAATGGTCAGCGAGCCNGTCGCCACCACATTGCCCGCCGAGGTGCCGTTGATCATGCCCATNAGGCCCGAGGCNAAGATCGCAACCTTNGCNGGNCCNCCGCGCGAACGNCCNGCNGCGGCAAAGGCNAAGTTGACGAAATANTCGCCCACTTTNGANGCCTGAAGGAAGGCNGCNAAGATGATGAACAGGATGATATAGGTCGAAGAGACCGCCGTGGTNGGCCCCAAGAATGCCCGCATCGGTGTAGACTTGGCTAAAGAACCGCGTCCACTGGATGTTGGGCGCATTCAGGAAGCCCGGCAGCATNTCCCCCACAAAGACGTAGATCAGGAAGATGCCCGAGATCACGATCAGCGCAAGCCCNGCNACCCGGCGCGTCANNTCCATGATCAACGCNGTGCCNGCNACNGCGGCGATGGANATNCCGATGGGCGCNAAGGGCGTGCCCGTCGAGTTGCGCATCAAGGTGCTGTACATGGTGATCAGATAGATCGCCACGGCGATGCCACAGACCGACAGCAACAGNTCNGCNGGCGAAACCTGCCCCCGCTCACGGCCCCGCAGCCAACCGACGACGATGCCGATNGCNGTCGCGGCCACCAGCGGCAGGCCGTAGTGGTAAATCTCAAGGTTNTTGAACTCGGGGCTCATGCCNTTCCACTGCACCCCGGANTTNATCTGNCTNGCGATGCCCCANGCNGTCCANATCGAATAAAGCGCNGGGATCATCGCAGCCCATGCCACGAAATCNAGCGGGTGGCGGCCCTGCCCGGTGCCTTCGTCGACAAAGCCCCGCGCGGAATAGAGGGTNAAGCCAAGGATCAGCGCGCCCGCGATGTGCACGATGCGGAAGTTCCANGTCTCCATCGGGAAGGTCGGCAANAGCGGGANGCGGATGCCGGTNAGCTCNCCNATCGACATGCCGTTNANNGCNGCCATGTGNAAGAANGCATAGATNGCCGACATNGCCGCGACGACCAGATAGGTGCGCCCGGTGAATATNCGNCGGTTGCTTTCNACGGGTTCGTCNTCNACCCCTTCGGCGACAATCGGGCCNTGAGGGTCGGCGCTATGCTGGTCTGTCATGGAAGCTCCCTTTCCCGNCAATCANGCGGGATGATGGCAAGATGCCGCCCCGATTAGGGACGGCATGCAAGTTTGTCTAGGCGTNNGCTTAGTTNCCGTAGATCATATCNTCGGAAATATCGGCATNCGCGTTCTCTTTGAACCANGCCGCCGCNCCGGGGTGCCATTTCAGNACNNTGTTNTTNTCCCAGTTCTCNGGCAGGGNNGACGCNGCCGCNTTGTGGATGCCNNTCATNCGCTCNTTGTCGGACATGACCACNTCCACNGCCGCTTTCACGAAGGATTCNGGCAGATCGCAGTTNGCNATNGCGAAGTTCCACATGGAGACCGANCGCGCNTCNGCTTCNAGCGTGGTGTAGGTGCTNGNTNNGATNNCGAACTNNGATACCGGGAATTCTTCNAGCAGTTTGGCCTGCTCTTCCTCGGTGAACTCGATGATGTTCACATCCGTCTGCACTTCNAGCTGGCTGACCGCNGGGACNGGCACNCCNGCNGCAAANGCGATCACGTCCAGCAGACCNTCCTGCAACTGNCCNCCCAGATCGGTCCAACCNCCGTTGCGGCGCTCATACTCNACNCCNAGCGTGTCCATCATGCGCGGGAAATAGGTGTCGGANGTGGAGCCCGCCGGACCAAAGCCGATCTTGGCGCCCGCCGGAATGTCAGCCACGGTTTCGATGCCCGAAGACGCCAGAGCAGTCACCGAGAACGGTGTCTGGTACATCGGGAACATCGCGCAGGCTTGGGTCATTTCCAGACCGGGCGCGATGGGGTTGGTGCCTGCCAGCGATTCCGCCGCCGGGCCCATTGTGGTCATGCCGAAGGCCGCTTCGCCGGTGTGGACCAGCGCCATGTTCTGCATCGGGCCGCCGGTGACTTCGCCGCCGCCTGTCAGACCCAGTTCTTTGGCCACAAGGTTCGCCCAGCCAGAGCCATAGGCGAAATAGGTGCCGCCTTGGCTGGCTGTGCCAACGGTAAAGCTGCTGGGCCAGTCGGATTTATCAACGTCCTGTGCGGTGGCAGCGCCTGCCAGAATGGTGGTTGCAGCGAGGATTGCGGTGAATTTCATGTCTCTCTCCCTTGGTTGCTCTTAACGGGCGTCGGCACAGGGTGCCGCGCGCCGCTGCTGTATTCAGCTTGTCCGGCCAATTAACTGTACTCTGATATGCAGAGGCAAGACCGAATTTACCGCCAATCGCGAGATGAGGAAGAAAGAGGCAGGCTACCGTGGGGTCAAGGACGATTTCCTTAGCGCTCGCCGCCCACCCTCCCTCTTCAAGGGAAAGTAGGGCAGCAAACAGTCCCTACCCCGCCGCAGAAGATACGCGGCGGGGCGGGAGGATGTCGGGCCGGATCAGACCTCAATCACCACCTTGCCGAGGGCCTGCCCGCTTTGCAGCCGCGCATAGGCCTCGCCAACTTGGCTCAGATCAAAGGTCTTTTCGTCTAGCAAGGGTTTCACCGCGCCCTCATCCACCAACGTGGCGAGGTTGCCAAGGATCTCTCCATGTACAGCGCGGTTCACGTCGTGCAGCATCGGCAAGAGCATGAAGACCACGTGCAGGGACAAGCCGCTAAAGTGCGCCGGGGTCAGGTCGATTTCCGACAGGGCCACGGTTGTCACCACATGGCCGTTCAGCGCAGTGGCAGCGAAAGAGTTGGTCAGATTGTCCCCGCCGACGGTGTCGAACACTGCATCGAACCCGCGGCCAGAGGTTTGCGCGGCCACATAATCTTCGATTTTCTGGGTCTTAAAGTCGATCGCCCGTGCGCCATAGCCTTCGATCACCGCAAGCTGGTCATCCCCGGTACCGGTCGCGGAAACCTCGGCCCCCAGATGCCGGGCCAGTTGGATCGCCAGATGACCCACGCCGCCTGCGCCGCCTTGGACCAGCACCTTCTGCCCGGCCCCGACGCCCGCCCGGTGAAGCCCTTCCCATGCCGTGATGCCCACCAGCGGCAGGGCAGCCGCCTCGCGCATCGACAGCGATTTGGGTTTATGGGCGATCAGCCGCGCGTCGGCACGCATGAATTCGGCCAAGGCCCCTTGCAGATCAGCCAACCCACCGGCGCAGCCATAGACTTCGTCACCAACAGCGAAACCGGTGACACCTTCGCCCAGTTCTTCGATCACCCCAGCGAAATCCATGCCCAGAACGGCAGGCAGATCGGGCGACAGGGGCAGGTCTTTGCCCGCGCCCTTGATCATGGTGTCGATGGTGTTCACGCTCGTCGCTTTGACGCGCAGCACCACATGACCGGGGGTGGCCAACGGGCGCGGCAGTTCGGCTTCGACAAAGGGAGCATCAGCGCCATAGCTGGTAAGGGTCATGGATTTCATCGGTCTATCTTTCGTTAAATGTTGCGTTGAGGCAGATATAGGCCAGCGGGATACGCTAGATAATCCGGCGAGAGCTGAGTTCAGTTTCTTGATATTGAATACAATATCAGCCGCCTGTACGCTGGTCCTGCGGATAGCCCCAGCAAGGACAGCCCCATGGACATCGACAACCTGCGCCTTTTCGTCATGGCTGCCGAACGGCTTAACATCTCGGCCGCCGGGCGCGCCTTGGGGATGGCCCCTGCCGTGGCCAGCGCGCGTTTGGCCAAGCTTGAACAGGAACTCGGGGTTGAGCTTTTGCGGCGCACCACGCGAAAGGTGTCGCTGTCGCTGGATGGGTCCGACTTTCTGCCCTATGCGCGGGAGATACTCGCGCAGGCCGATGCGGCGCGGGCCATTCTGGGCGGGACCAAGGCAGGGCCGAAGGGCATTTTACGCTTCGCCGCCCCCAGCAGCTTTGCCCAACGCCATATCATGCCGCTGCTGCCAAAGTTTCACGAAACCTACCCTGAGTTGACCCTTGATCTGCGCCTCTCCGACACCCGGTTTGACGCAATCGAGGGCAGTTTCGACCTCGCCCTGCGCAGCGCGCCTCTGACCGACAGCAGCCTGCGGGGGCGCAAGCTGGGCGATGACACCCGCGTTCTCTGTGCCGCGCCGTCCTATGTGGAGACCTATGGGATGCCGGACACCCCTGCCGACCTGCGGGGTCATCACTTTATCGCATGGGGCGATCTTGAACCGCGCGCGCTGATCGGGCCGGAGGGCGAGGCCGCCACGTTAAACCCGAGCGAGATGACCTGCCGGGTCATCATGGACGATGGCGATGCCCAGCGGGAGGCGACACGCGCGGGGGCTGGCATTTCGGTCAATTCGCTGTGGAGCGTGGCGGATGAACTTGCCGCGGGCCAACTGCTGCGGCTGCTTCCCGGCTGGCGGATGAATGACCGCTCGGTGCTTTGGCTGGTCTACCCGCGCTCGAACGTGCTGACCCCCAAGACGCGGTTCTTCATCGACTTTCTGATCGCCCACCTCGGCAACCGCCCCGATTGGCGCGATTGAGAGAGCCCGCCGCGCGCCTTAAAAGCTGTGCCAAACCCCGACTTTGACCTTGGTCACGCTATCGGTGAATTCATGGGAAAGGCCGAACTCCAGAAAGCTGTTCTCGGACACTTTGACCACATGCGAGGGCGCGAAGGCCAATGTCTCATCGCCGTCAGAGGGGGCCGCGAATTCCAGCTTGAAAATCGACAGGTTGCCATTGGCGTGGTTGATGCCAAAAGAACTGTCAATCTTGCCCAGACTTTCGCCGTCTTCGTAGAGGGCATAGGTGCTTTCCACCCCCAGCCAGCCGTTGCCCCATGCGCCCGACACCGGGCGGCCCCATGACAGGCCGGGCCGCAAAGCCGCCACCGCGCTGCCATCGCGCTCGGCCCAGCCAAGACCAAGTTCAGCGGCGAAAACGTTGTCCCCCTCAGGTGCCCCCAATGGATAGCGCAAAAAGGCGATGGCGTTGACCTGACCGGCGTCTTGGCTTTTGCCGATGTCGAGACCGAAGGTCAGCTTCTCGGTGACACCGTATTCATAGTAAAACGCCCCGTAATCGCCGAAGTCGGGGCCATCGACCGTGGATTCATATGACAGCGTTACAAAGCTTTTGTCCTCGCCCCGTGGCCAAGCCGCCGATGTCACCTCGCTTGCCGGCACGGTCAATGCCGCAAAGGCCGAGAGGAAAACGAGGCCGGACCATATCCGCCGCGTGGATTCTGAGGGCATCTGTGCTGTTTTGGGCATGATAAGTTCAGCTTAATCAAAGCCGCGAGGGGCTGCGCGATGAGGTATTAGGCGATCGACCGAATGAAATCCGCCAGCTTTAGCGGTTTGAACGGTTTGTGCAGAATGTAGTCGGCCCCAAGGGCGCGAAACTTCTTTTCCGATTCCGGCGAGGTTTTGGCGGTGCACATCACGATCTTCGTGTCGTCCAAATCCGCATTGGCCCGCGCACAGCGCAACACCTCCATGCCATCGGGGGGCGGCATCATCACATCCAGCATGATCACGTCGAAAGACTGCGTTTCCATCGTGGCAATCGCATCTAGCCCGGTGGCCGCGAATGTCGGTTCGATGTCATCTTCGGTCATGATCGCAAACTCAATCAACTCGCGGATGTCATCCTCGTCATCGACGAACAACACTCTCATGCCGGGGCCCCCTGCTCGGACGTGGCACCAGTATCACGGGCAAACCGCACATAGAATGTGGTGCCGGGGTTTTCGTCTCCATCTTCTTCAGAGCGCGTCTCAAAGCTTACATCGCCATCTTGTCGCAACACCAACTCCCGCGTGATGGCCAAACCCAGCCCCGTGCCATTCGCTTGGTTCTCGCGAGAATGCACAGGGTCAGTGAACCTTTTGAACATACGATCATGCGCGGATCTAGGGATGCCCGGCCCCGCATCGCAGACATAGAACGTGACCCATTGGTCGTCCACCTCGGCGCCGATTTTTACCGTCCCGCCGCGCGGCGTATATTTGACCGCGTTCGAGATCAGGTTGGAAAAGATCTGCTGCATGCGCACGGTGTCCACCTGCACATAGGCCTCTTGCGCCGCGTTTGGCCCTGCGTGAATGTCGAGCTGCACATCGCGGTTCACCCCATAACCGGTGTTGGCTGCAATCGCCTCTGACAGCACCTCCGACACCGCGACCCGCTCGGTCTGGATGCTGAGTTGGCGTTGGTCGATGGCCTGAAGGGTCAGGATGTCATTGACCAGAACCAAAAGCCGGTCGGCGTTGCGGGTGGCCATCGACAACAGTTTGCCCGCGTTCTTTGGCATGGTATCGCCAAAGCGGTCGTGCAGAATTTCAAGCGACCCGGCAAGGGACGTGAGCGGCGTGCGCAATTCGTGATTGACCGAGGTGACAAAGGCCGTGCGCGCCGCCACCAGACGCTCTTCGGCAGAGATATCCTGAAGCACGTTATAGGCGATATAATCCCCATGCAGATGCAGTTTCATCACCCGGCATTGCACCGCCACACTCTCGTTCTCTGCCGTGGTGATCTGAACGCGGTGAACGGCCACGTCTTCGTCCATCTGCGAAAAGGGAGGGACCATGCCGCGCAGTTTTTGAACGGCATCGATATCCGATGAGACGCCCATCAGTTGCCGCGCCTTGCGGTTGGAGCGGTGCAGCTTGTTGTTGTCATTGTAGACGATCAGCCCGTCGCCGACATTCTCGAAAATCGCGTCGAATTCGCTCTGCGCCACGCGAATGCGCTCGCGGTCGCGTTCGGAATTGCGCAGGGCCTGCGCCAGTTGGGTCGACTGCCGTCTGGCGCGGATCGCCGCGTTGATCACCGTCAGGAACAGGACCGTCGCAAGACCGGCAAAGACCAAGGTGCGTTGCCAATAGCCGCGCATGACCGCCGCTTTGCTGCGTGTCACGTCGATATAAAGGTCAAGCGCCGGAAGCTCTTGGCGCGCACGGAACACGGGCGTATCTGGGTCGCGTATCTCCCCCCCGGAGGTAAAGGCGCGTTCCCCATCAGAGGTCACAACCTCAACATACATGTTCTGCTGCAGCCCATCTGCTGCGAGCAGTTGAGAGTAGTAATCCTCACCCAAAGAGGATGCCAAAACCCCCCGCACCTTTCCGTCTATGCCGATCAGCGGCCATGCAATCGGCGTTAGCCGTCGGCCCGTCGCCCGCGACACGATGGGCACTCCGACCGTGTATTCATCAACGCCAAGACCACTTGCGGCCTGAAAATAGGCGCGGTCGCCAAGGTATTGCCCCAAAAGAGGTTCCGCTGTGGCCCAAAGGACAACGCCGTCCGCACCGATAAGAACAAGAGCATCGACCTGTTTGATCGACTCCACGGCAGAGTTCATCAGCGCGCCATATTGCGCTTCGAATTGATCGGGATCATTTAAAAGCGCCGTCGACAATTCATCAATCAGCCCCCACATGCGAACATTTGCAACCGAAAGGGAGGCATCGACCGCCTGCTCATAGAGTTCGGCGAAATGCTCAAGCTCCACTTCCGCGCGGGTCGTGGCGCGGTTGTAGTCAGACCATGTGAGGAATGCGAGCCCGACGAAATACATCACAACGACAGTCGTGATCAGACCCCAGAAAAGAGTTTGCGAGCGGGATGACGTTTCCGCCTCGCCTTTGTTGGTGGGCTCAGTGCTGACCATTCTCTGGTGGATATCCTATCTCATCAGCGGCAAAGCAAATCGTGCCCGCCGCGCCTGTTTTTCCCGCAGTCTCTACGCCCTGAATGCCCTGCGCGAGTGACGCAGCAACGGCCCCATCGGAGGGCGGAACGATACAGGCACTGACGCTCAACGGGCGGGATGTCCAGCCCTCTTTCACGCTGGCAGAGGCCTCTGCCACAGCAGAGATAAACTGCCGGGCGCGAGCTTCAAGTTGCGCGCGATCCGCATGGAGCGAGCCGTAGACGAACAGGTCATCCTCCCAATGGGCGAAACCGTCCCGTGCGGGTATATCGACCTTGCCAAAAAGCCCAGCCACGAGGCGCTGAACCTCTTGGCGCTGGCTACGCGCCGCATCTGATTGATCGCGGTCACCGTCGATCCGAAACACGATCAGGCCAAGGTCTTTTTGCATCGCGGGGGACAACGACATGAGGTTGCCCTGAAAGCCGCCCTTGCTGCCAAAAAGGCTGGGCACCGTGGCCTCTGAAAAGCTCTGCACGGCACGGCGTCGCGCGCCCCGGTTTTCGCCCGACCGGCGGCGGTCCAACTCTGATTTCAGGCGCAGGCAGCTGCGCATCCGGGCCTGAAGCTCGATCTGGTTGAAGGGCTTGGTGACATAGTCATTGGCCCCCGCCATGAAGGCTTCGGAAAGGGAGCCCATATCTGTCCGGCTGGTCAGCATAATGATCGGCACATCGCTCCATCTGTCTAGGGCGCGGATACGGGCACATAGTTCGATACCATCGATATCGGGCATCATTATGTCCATCAGGATCAGGTCTGCGGCGGCCTCATCGCTTTTGATCGCGTCAAGTGCCGCGCGGGGATCGATGAAGCTGACCACATCGTCGAACCCAAGCTCCGAAAGCGTGGCATTGATGAAATCCTGCGCGATGTCCGAGTCGTCAACTGCGATAATTCGTGGGCTCATGACTTTATTTCCACTCGTTAATTCTTTCAAAAACAAGCCATTGGCTGTTCTGAAAAACCTCCTCATACCCCGGCAGCTGCGATAGTCTCAGCTGCGGGAACCTGCGCAGAATTCTGTCTGCTGTGATCTGCCCCTCGGCCTGCCGCGGGACGACGATATAGTTTGTCCGCGGCACGCCCCCCTCAAGCGCCCAGTCGTAGGCAGGCTCTCCGGCGATCACCAGCCGGTCTATATTCCCCAAACCGACCACGATCTGGGGATTTTTTTCGACATCTACCATAATTTCAGACTTGTCGCGCAAGAATGAAACAACTTCCTGCGTGGGGCGCGACGCTGCGTTCTCTTTCCCAAGCATGGCATTGGTCCAAACGCGGGTTTCGTTATGGGCGACATGGCGCATGACAAGCGCAGAGGTCAGCAGCGACAGCGCCATCAGGGTGATGGCAATGGGTTCGCGCAGTGGCAGGTTGGGCCAAAAGCGGATCGCGGCGACCAAGACGCCCAGCATGGGCGCCAGCGCCATGGCCGGATCGCCTTCGACGTGGAAGAATGTGTTCAGCGTATACCCGCCCAGCACAGCGCCTACGGCGGCCAGCAGCGGCATGAACAGCCGCGGGATCAGGATGTTGCGCAGGATCGCGACAAAGGCCGCGGGGCCAAGCCCGGCCAGAATGACCAAATGCTCGCGCAGGGTCAGCGGCGTCGCGGTTTCCGACAAAAGCGGGACAAGGCGGCTGTCGAAGATCATGCTGACAAACATCAGCGACCCTACGGCGGCAAGCACCGGATAGAACATCGCCACAAGATACCCCGTGGAAGAGGCCGCAATCATGCTGGGCCGCGCCGCCACGATCATGAAGGGCATCGCGCCCAAGCAAAGCATCAGACCGTAGCTGTCCGAAAGCGCCACCACCAAAAGCCCAACGGCCACTTTCATCATGTCAGGCGCGTTGCCGGTCAGCCGCAGATTGACGATGCCACGCGCGAACAACCATGTGCCCAAGATACAGAACATCGTTTCAGGCCCATCGGCCAAAGCGCGCAGGAAAAAGGGGTTCAACGCCAGCAGAAGCACGACCAGAGCCGCAGTCACACCCGAAAACTGACCCGTATCGCGCAGATTGAGGAACCACATAACCAGCAGCCCCGCCCCCACCAGCGCAGAGAGCACGAAGGGCACTGGCACCTGTGTGTCAGGCAAGACCGCCTGCCCTAACAGCGACAGCGCATAGGGAACGGGCGGGTAGAAGGCATCCGTAGCCTTGAACTGCACCGGCCCGTCGATCTGCACGATGGACTTGGCCCAAAGGTCGGTCACATCCATTGACAGAAAGCCATGCGCCTCGGTCCAGCCGAGGCTGAGCAAGAGCACCAGCGCCAACACGACAAAGCCAAAGGACCAAAAGGCGGCGCGGATCATTGCGTGGCCTCCGTCGCTTCGGCGCTGGCTTCGGCGACCTCATTGGCGGTGTGTTTGGACAGGCCGTGCTGGGTCTTCTCCCAGTAGAACGGGTTGAAGATCAGTTGCGACAGCGCCTTGTAAGAGGCCACGGTCATCAACACCCAATAGCCCACCACCGTAATCCCCCAAGGGGCCAGATCGGTCCATCTGCGCCTAAAGGGCGCGACCATCGTGAGGTAGATCAGCAGCCCATTGCCCGCCAAGAGGTTCACCAGCGAAAGATACAGCACCGGCAGCGGGAAATAGGGGGTGATCACCTCGGTCCCGAAGATCAGCCAAATGGCAAAGATCGACCAGAACACCGGGTTCAACAGGCCCGACAGCACCGTGCCCCCGATGAAGAAGATAAAGCCAAAGACCCCTGCGCTGCCGACTGACTGCCAAAGGTGAATCGGTCTGCGGCTGTGCACAAGGAAAGTCTGCATATAGCCCTTGATCCAGCGCGAGCGTTGGCGCACCCAGTTCGGGATCGAGACATTGGCCTCTTCAAAGGTCGTGGAATCGATGACGCCGACGCGGTAGCCCTTTTGCGTCAGACGAATGCCCAGGTCGGCGTCCTCGGTCACGTTGAAGGGATCCCATGCGTTCAACTCGCGCAGCACATCCATGCGGAAGTGGTTCGAGGTGCCGCCCAGCGGAATAGGCACACCCAAACGCTCCAACCCCGGTAGCATCAGGTCGAACCACAGCGAATAGTCCAGCGTGAACATCCGCGTCAGCCAGTTTTCCCGCGCGTTGTAATAGTTCAACCGGCACTGGATGCAGGCGGTATTGGGCGCGGATTGGTTGAAGGCGGCGATGACCTTTTTCAGCTGATCCGGTTCGGGCTTATCCTCGGCATCAAAGATCACGAGGAAATCGCCCTGCGCATAGCGCAGCGCAAAGTTACAGACCTTGGGCTTGGTCTGCGGATGCGAGGCCGGGACGCGGATGATCTCGAACACGCCTTCAAGGTCGAGCTTGCGCGCCGCGTCGATGGTCTCGTGATCGCCCTCCTCCAGCACGATCTTGATGTCAAGCTTGGCCAGCGGGTAGTCGAGATTGCGCAGCGCTTGGGCAAGGATCGGCAGCACCTCGGGCTCGCGGAACATCGGCACCAGCACGGTATAGATCGGCANGTCNTCGTCGCGCAGCAGCGACGCCTCAGCCGCGATGGCCCGCGATGAGGTCTCCTGCGCNGCACCGCCCAGCCAGACNAGCAGNGCNTTGAACANGAAGTTTCCGGTGTAGAANACGGTCAGAAAGACGTTCAGCACGATCAGCGTGACCACTGGCGAAAACGCCAGCCCCAGCAACAGGGCCGAGACCAAGAGGTAAATCACCAAGATCTGCGGCGGGGTCACCACATTCTGCGCCGACATATCCGGGTCAAGCTCTGCCAGAGCAAAGACCGCTTCATGGGAATGTTTCTCCCGGAAGGCGCGTTGTAGCTGCCATGACACATCGAAATGCGATGCCACGACGATGGTCACGCCGGTGCCGTAAACCTCGCGGATGTGCAGCAGTGTGCGCGGCCCGGGCCGCGAGGTGGCCACCGTCAGGGTGCCATCCTCTGCCCGGCCAATCGGCACCGTCATAAACTGGTTCATCACCACCGGATCATACTGCCGGATCAGATCATCATCGGCGCGGTCTTCGATCAGATCGACCAGCGTCAGCCCGTGGTAAAAGGCGATCTCCCGGTAGAGTGTCTGCGTGGTCAGCCAGCGCCGCGACAGTAGGACCTTGACCAGAGAGACGTTCCAGTCTTCGGCCAAATCCTCTGCCGCGTCGAGCTGTTCAGCCGTCAGCGCGCCACGGTCAAGCAGCAGCGAACCAATGGCTTCGCTTTCGGCATCCAACGCCACGGTGACTTACGTCTCGTCTTTGCCGCGACGCGCGCGGTAGACGCGCTGGAAGACGACCAGCACAAGCAGCGTCACCAGCACCCAGATGGCTCCCACGATCCAAGGGCGGTACTTGGCCAGCATCTGCGCAAGGCTGCTGCGGTCAGGGTAGACGACATCAACAAGCGGGCTGCGGTCAGTGGCAGTGGCAAGGATCACCCCGTCCTGCCCGATGAGGGCCAGATCGCCCCGGTCCAGCATCATGGGACGTTCGGGTGTCAATTCCGGCGCCGGGCCGTTGCCCGGACGCAGCCACAGACCACGGGTATCGCCACGGGTGACGATCTGCACCACACCAAGGCGCGACAGGTCTTCGCCCGAATAGATCAAGTTGTCTTGACGGTCGCGCACCTCAATGCGGCCCTGATCAAAGGTGATCAGCGGGTCGCCATCTCCGGGATTTTGCTCAGAGATCACAAAGAAAGGCTCGTCCCCCTCAAGCGCGTCAACCGAGGCGCGGGGCAGGATGGTGGCACGGTCCGGGATCACACTGCCCGCAACGCCTGCAAGCCACGGCAGTGTTTGCGCGAAATCCAGCGAAAGTGCTGGGTCGAGCACGACCTGAACGCCATTGCCGAACTCCTGTCGCAGGGCAAAGAAATCCTGATCCTGCGGCGCGGCATCGGAAAGCAACAAGGCGCTGCCGGGCAGGATTTGCGCCGGATAGCCCTGCGGTTTGAACCGGCATTCGCCGCCCGTGGGCTGACGCTGGATCGACACCCGTAGCAGGTTATCGCGCCCCAGCAGGCCGCTGGGCACAGAAAAGGTCAATTGCTCGGGCTTGCCACTGCCAAGCGGGCGGTTGCCCAAAAGCGTGTCATTCAGAAAGACCGAGGCCGTCGCCCCGCGCCCTTCGGGATCAAGCGCTGCGGCCACATGCAGGTTAACACCGGCCACGCCCTTGCCCGCTGGAAGGTCCGAGGACTGGAACGGAACAAAGAAGTCTTCGGTCGAGACCACGGCGCGCGGGGTGAGATCGGCCTGCAAAGCAGAGAGCGGCAAGCGGTCATCGAACAGAGCCTGAGCCCCTGCCACATCGACCACGGTCGCATCCGTGTTCGACAGGGCCGACCATTCCGACATCATCTGCCACAGCCCCACCTGCGGATCACTGCCGCGCAGGGTCAAGACCGGCAGGCCCGTTTGGGTGTCCATGGCCATCTCACTCGCCACGCCAGAGGCAGTCACGTCAAGCTGGATGACACCTTCGGACCATGCGCCCGCCGGGCTTGCCGTTTCCTCAGCAAAGGTCAGTCGCCCTGCCTCGGCGTCAAACAACGCCGCGGCGCGGGTCGCGGCAGCCAGAGCGGCGAGGGAATCGTTTCCGTTGATCGCAAGGCGCGTATCCGCAGGACGCAGCCCCGCGAAGGCAGCGGATGTGTCGATTTCCGAGGGGTCCAGTTGCAACGTCACGGAAGACGCCGCCGTAATCTCAAGGAAATCCCCCGAGGCGCGCTCGTCCACACAGACCCGATCACTGAGGGCGCCGGAATAGGACAGGCCCACGGCGATAAACCCGCCAGAGACGTCTTCGGGGCTGAGCGGCACGGGCAGGCTCAGGCGCCCTGCCCCATTCGGCAGCGCCTGCGATGTCACGGGGCGGCCCGCGACCGACACTTGCAAATAGCGGTCCACCTCGGTGGTGGAGGCGTGTTCAAGCTCTAGCTGCAAGCTGCCCGAGTTCAGCGCATCCGCGTCGGGCAGCGGAATATAGATCGTCGCGTTTCCAGACAGTTGGCGGAAAGAAATGCCGTTTTGAAACCCAAGCTCCGCCAGATCGAAGGTCCGTGCGATCAGCCCCTCTTGGACCTGCTCCGCGGGGGCACGCGCCGCGTCCTCACCCGTGGTCGTTTGAGCGTGAACTTGAAACGGCAGCAAAGCCGCCAGCAAACCAATTGCGGGATACTTCATGGAAAGGCTTTCTTAGATATTTTCGACGACGCTATTGGCATCGGCCAGAGCCGTCTCAATTATACGAACATCATCGGCTGACAAGGGCGAAGAGGACTCATCGGCATCTTCGGCGACGCGCAGCCCCTTGCGCAGACAATCTTCAATCTCAAGGTATTCCAGCATCGCGGCGTTCCCGGCCAGATCGTGCAGCATGCGGTGGACCTTGCGCGCTTTCGTCTCGCGCGGATCGGCCCCGTCCGTCTCGCGCAGTGCGTCAGAGACGGCCTGCAAGCGATCCGGGATCCCTTCGATAAAGCGTTTTCGCGTGGCGNCAACGCGCTGNTCATANGTCTCGGTAGGTGCCACAGATTGTCCTTCGTACCAGCCNGCAACCGGGCATAGATCGCGCNTTTANATTATTGTTCGAAANNTGTCAGAATTATGGCCCGGNGNGNNAATNNCNNCGTTTTTAAGNGANAANNNGCNAANTTNGGGCCNTTGAATTTGGGCAGNCTNTGNGCNGCCCGCCGAATGCACGCNNCGCTCAAGACGACGNCGCCCCNNGCCNAGATNNAAGACGGGCGCGGCATGTCGCGCCCGTCTCTTGGTATCAGCTTTCCAGCGCCGCGAGGACCGCATCAGCGGTGATCGGCAGATGNCGGACCCGCGCCCCGGTGGCGTTGAAGATCGCNTTGGCNANNGCNGGCGCGATGACCGTGGTGCCCGGCTCGCCAAGNCCNACGGGCNCTTCCGTGCTCTCGACAAANGCCACTTCGATGTCCGGCACATCAACCATCCGCAACGGCGTATAAGACCCGAGGTTGAGATCAACGACATTGCCGTCTTCGATCCGCGTGCCCTCATGCAGTGCCATGGACAGGCCCCAGAGCGCCGCGCCTTCGCATTGCGCGCGNGCCCCGTCGGGGTCGACCACGGTGCCACAATCGAAGGCCAGCCACATCTTCTCGACAGCGACCTCGCCCGTTTCGGCATCCACCGCCAGTTTGACNGCGGCNGCGGTCCANGTTGGCATGGTCCGCGACTGNCCAAAGGTGGTGGCGATCCCGATTGCCGTGCCCTCGGGCAGGTCGGTNTTGCCGTAGCCTGACATCTCNGCCACGCGCTGCAAGACAGCCGCCTGACGCGANGCNCCGCCNACCGCNTTGGGCGCNGAGCCNGCGTTGATGCCTTCGGCCTTCAGGTGATCCANACGGAACTGCAACGGATCGGCGTCGACCTTATGCGCGGCNTCNTCCATGAAGCTTTCNACNGCAAAGTTGGTCCAGCCCGGCCCGACCGANCGCAGCCAACCGGGGCGGAAGGTNGCNTTNGCCANATCGTTNGAGATCGCCCGCACGCGGTGCGCGCCGACGNTGTACCAGTGATCGGCACCGTCGATTGCAAAGGGATCNTANGGNTCTTCGTTGACNCCTTTGGGCATGAAGCCCGGTGCCATCACCTGCGTNGGCCAACCGGCGGCGGCGTGGTGTTCCATNCCCGTGACGGCNTTGNCATCGTCAAACGCCATGCGCANTTTNTGCACCGAAGGCGAGCGNATGCTGTCNAACTGNGCGTCTTCCTCGCGGGAGAAGACCAGTTTCACGGGCTTGCCGACAGCTTTGGAGGCCAGTGCNGCGGGCACGATATAATCACCATTCAAACGACGGCCAAAGCCACCNCCCAGCATATAGCTGCGCATCACGATCTTNTCGGCNGGNACCTCAAGNGCCGTNGANAGNGTNGGCAGGATCAGCGATTGCCACTGGTTGCCCGCATGNGTTTCCCAGATGCCNTCGGCGTTNTGGAAGACGGTCGCGTTCACNGGCTCCATNTGGAAGTGCAGCACGGATTGCGTGGTGTACTCGGCCTCCAGCGTCTCGGCAGCGGCGTCGAAAACGGCGCTGGTCTCGGGCTGTTCGGTGTGCAGGATCGACCCGGCATCGCTTCCGATCAACTCGCGCGAACGGGCCTGGATATCGTCTTCGGACACATCTGCCGTTTCGCCCGCGGTCCAATCGACGCTGATCTCATAGGTGGCCATCCGCGCGGCGTGGAGCGTTTTGCCCAGCACCACAACCCAGCCCGGCACGGTGCCCGACGGATCATCAAGTACCACGGTCTCAAGGTAGCCTTTGACCTCTTTCGCGGCGCTGTCATCGACAGAATTGACCTTGGAGCCATAGCGCGTCGGCGGCAGCATCGGCACGCCGTAGACCATGCCATCGACCTTGGCATCCAAGCCATAGATCGCCTGGCCGGTGGTTTTCGTGTCCAGATCAAGCGGATGCACATCCTGACCCACGAGCCGCAGATCGGCATGCGGTTTCAGCGGCAGGGCTGCCAATTCGTCTTCGGTAAAGCTCCGGTCGAGCCCTTCGGCCACCAGATCGCCATAGCTGATGCTTTGCGTGCCATCGGTCACGGCACCGTCGCGCGCGGTCAGACCAGAGGCATCGACGCCCCATTTGGCCGCCGCCGCTTCGATTAGCGCAGTGCGCCCGGCAGCGCCTGCCTGACGGTAGACCGGCCAGCTTTGCCAGATCGACCAGCTGCCGCCGGTGACCATCAGGCCCCATTTTTCGGCTGAATCGACATGGGTGATGTGAACGTCTTCCCACGCCACTTCCAACTCATCCGCCAGAATACGCGCGATGGCAGTGCCGACGTGCTGGCCCATCTCGGCGCGAATGATGTTGACGTTGACCTGACCGTCGGCGTCGATCCAATACCACATCGATGGCTCAAACGGCTGGCCGTTCGGAGTGATCGGCGTGCCATCTGGCACGGCGGGGTTCATCGCGGCGTTCGACGCTTGTGGGAAGCCAAAGGCAACGCCAGCGGCGGTCATCGACACCAAAAACCCACGGCGGGTCATTTGCGATTGATTGTCGGAGCCTTTCAGGCGGGACATCAGATTA
The DNA here is from genome assembly GCA_002703405.1 of Sulfitobacter sp. GTDB lineage: Bacteria > Pseudomonadota > Alphaproteobacteria > Rhodobacterales > Rhodobacteraceae > Sulfitobacter. The sequence goes on from NZSX01000016.1 coordinate 27,431, forward strand.
GCCATTGTCGGAGCCTCCCATTGCGGTGGCGGCGTCGCGCACGGCTTGACGGATACGGGGATAGGTCATGCAACGGCAAAGGTTGCCGGTCATCACCGCGTCGATGTCTTCGTCACTGGGGTTGGGCGTGTCTTGCAGCAGCGAGGCTGCCTGCATGATCTGACCCGACTGGCAGTAGCCGCATTGCGGCACGCGCAGGTTACGCCATGCTTCTTGAACGGGGTGCTTGCCCTCTTCGTCCAGCCCTTCGATCGTGGTGACCGACAGGCCCTCAACGTCCGCCAGATAGGTGATGCAGGACCGTGTGGCGGTGCCGTCGATATGCACAGTACAAGCGCCGCAGGCACCGATGCCGCAGCCAAACTTGGTGCCGGTAAGACCGATTTCATCGCGGATCGCCCACAACAGGGGCATGTCCGGGTCTGCGTCGACAGAGATTTGCCGCCCGTTCAATTCGAATTTTATCATGAAGTGGTTGTCCCTTGGGGTATGCTTTGCCTGAGGGGAGCGCGCGTATAGCTGCCCTGACGTGAGGGGCTGTACATAGGTCTAATGCCCGGCAATGACAGCCGCAGATTGCTCCGATCACAGAATTGTCAGACCGGGCAACCGCGCGCAGTTCCCGGCCTTAGGGCAGTTCCTGCGCGCGTCTTAGACGTGCTGCCCGCCATTGATCTCAATCTCGGTCCCCGAGACATAAGAGCTTTCTTCGCTGCATAGAAAATAGATCGCCCGCGCGACTTCCTCGGGCTGGCCAAGGCGGCGCATGGGAATGCTGCGCACGATCTTATCGGTGCCTTCGCTGAGGATCGCGGTTTCCACCTCGCCCGGTGCGATTGCATTGACCCGAACGCCCAGCGGGCCGAAATCATGGGCCATCTCACGGGTCAGCGCGGCAAGCGCCGCCTTTGACGTGGCATAGGCCGCCCCGGCGAACGGATGCACCCGGTACCCGGCGATTGAGGTCACATTCACGACCGACCCGCGCCCGGCGGACAGCTCATCCTGAAGCCCGCGCGCCAGCACCACCGAGGCAAAGAAATTCACATGAAACACCTGCCCCCACGTCCGCAGATCGGTGTCGAGCGTGCTAAGTCTTGCGCCGCCCTCTCCCTTTGGCGAAATACCTGCGTTATTGACCAGTGCATGCAGCGGGTTGCCGTTCAGCAGCCTTTTGACCTGTGCCACAGCCTCAATCGTCTGGTTCGGGTCGCTTAGATCAACTTGAACATGATCCTGCGCCCCGCCCGGCCAAGGGCATTCGGGCGAGAACGCCTGCCGCGAGCACCCAATCACCCGCCAACCCCTGTTGGCGAAAGTCTTGGCCGTGGCGTGTCCGATGCCCCGGCTCGCCCCCGTCAAAAGCAGCGTCTTTTGGTCGTGAACCGCAGTATCCATCGCTTGATCCAAATCCGGCGTAACGCCTGAAATAGCGCCCTAGTCGGCAGCCGCCAGAGCGCGTTCATAATCCTGTCCCGGAATAGCGTCGAGCAGGCTGCGCGTATAGGCGGTATCGGGATCGTGCAAAACTTTGCTGACCGGCCCGGCTTCGACGATCTGGCCCTTTTGCATGACGATGATCCGGTCACAAATCCGTGCCGCGACGCGCAGGTCATGGGTGATAAAGAGCATCGACAGGTTCAGCCGTGTTTTCAGCTCCGCCAGCAGATCAAGCACCTGCGCCTGAATGGACACATCGAGCGCCGAGACGGCCTCATCCGCGATGATGATCGACGGCTCTAGCGCCAGCGCGCGGGCAATGCCGATCCGCTGCCGCTGCCCGCCTGAGAACTCATGCGGGAAACGTTTCATCGCGCTTTCGTCCAGCCCGACCAGTTCGAGCAATTCACGCGCCTTGGCCTTTGCCTCTTTATCCGGCGTGCCATAGGCGATCAGCCCTTCGGTCAGGATACGCGAGACACGGGCGCGCGGGTTGAGCGACGAAAACGGGTCTTGAAAGATCATCTGCAACTTGCGCCTCTGCGCGCGCAGTTCCGCGCCGGACATATGCGCGATGTCGACATCATCCATCAGCACCCTGCCCCCATCGGGATCAAGCAGACGCACCAGACAACGCCCGACGGTGGATTTGCCAGAACCGGATTCTCCGACGATGCCAATCGTCTCGCCCGCGTAGAGGTCAAAGCTCACGTCCTGCACGGCCTTCACCACGCGGCGCTTGCCGAAGAGCGTGCCAGAGCCGGTCGAAAAGGTCTTTTGCAACCCTTCGACTTTTAGCAATGCGGTGCGGTCGATTAGCTCAGGTGCCTCGCTCTGGGTCAGCCGGGGGATCGCGTCAATCAGGGCGCGGGTATAGGGGTGCTGAGGTTTTAGCAGCACCTCCTGCGCCGGGCCTGTCTCAACGATCTCACCCTTTTTCATGACGATAACCCGGTCGGCGATATCGGCCACCACGCCAAAGTCATGGGTGATAAAGATTACCGCCATGCCGCGCTTGCGGCGCAGGTCTTCGATCAGCTTGAGGATCTGCGCCTGTGTGGTCACATCAAGCGCCGTGGTCGGCTCATCCGCGATCAGGATGTCAGGCTCGAGCGCCAAGGCCATCGCAATCATGACCCTTTGTCGCTGCCCGCCCGACAGTTGGAAAGGATAGGCCCGGATCGCCGCTTGGGGGTCAGGGATACCCACCTCTTCCAAAAGCTTCAGCGCACGGGCACGGCGTTCGGCCTTGGCAAGCGCGCCATGTGCCTCAAACACCTCAGCGATCTGCGCGCCGACACGCATCAGCGGGTTCAGCGCGCTGAGCGGCTCTTGAAAGATCATCGAAATGCGGCTGCCACGCAGTTTCAACATTTCTTTCTCGGACAGGCCGAGGATCGACTGCCCGTCAAAGGTGATGCTGCCCTTGTCGGGTTCAACACCTTGCGGCAGCAGCCCCATCACCGCATTGGCCGACATAGATTTGCCAGACCCGCTTTCGCCGACGATGCAGAGGATCTCCCCCGGTGCGAGGTCAAAGTTGATGTCCTTCGCGGCATAGAGCCGGTCGGCCCCCACCGGCAGGGCGATAGACAGGTCACGGATGCTAAGCAGGGTCATTCGGATTTCCTCGTCAATCGCGGGTTCAACGCGTCGTTCAGACCTTCGCCGATCAGGTTCAGCGCCAGTACAGTCAACAGGATCGCCATCCCCGGCAGGAAGGACAGCCACCACGCGGTGCGGATCACAGTCCGCGCGGCCCCGATCATATAGCCCCAAGACATGATGTTCGGATCGCCCAGCCCCAGAAAGGACAGTGAGCTTTCCAGCAAGATCGCCTGCGCCACCATGAGCGAGGCCAGCACGATAATGGGCGGCAGCGCGTTGGGCAGAATGTGGCGGGTGATGATCTGAAGGTTGCCAAGCCCCGACAGGCTCGCCGCCTCGACAAACTCGCGGGTTCTGAGCGACAGCACTTCGCCGCGCACCAAACGCGCCACGGGGGGCCATGACACGATGGAGATCGCGATGATCACAAAGGTCAGGCTGGGCTGGAAAATCGCCAAGAGCACGATCGCCAGCGCAAAGCTCGGGATGGTCTGAAAGAACTCGGTAAAGCGCATGAGCGCGTCGTCGATCCTTCCTGCGAAATACCCCGCCGCCGCCCCCACCGGCACGCCGATGGCCAGCGCCACGATGGTTGAGACCAAGCCGACCAGCAGGCTCACATAAGCGCCATGTGCCAGCCCCGCCAGCACATTGCGGCCAAGCGCATCTGTACCCAGAAGCAGCCCGTCTTGAGTGAAAGGCGGCAGGAAGGGACGCTGCACCATTTTCCACGGGCTTTGCGGGAACAGGATGGGCGCGAGGATGGCGGCGGCCACGACGAAGGTCAGGATGACCAGCCCAATGACCGCGCCCCGGTTATAACTGAAACGTTTCCAAAAGCTCATCATGTCGTCAGCCTTATCCGCGGATCAACAATGACATAGATGACATCCGTGATCAGGTTGAACAGCAGCACCATGGCCGCCGAGATGTAAAAGACCCCGAGGATCACGTTGTAATCCCGCTGGTTAATCGCCTCGAACATCAGCCGCCCGATGCCGGGCCACGCGAAAACGGTCTCGGTCAGGATCGCCCCGCCAAAGATTTGCCCCGCCTGAAGCCCGGCCAGCGTGATGACGGGCAAAAGCGCGTTGCGCAGGATGTGCCGCCGCTGGATCACACCGCGGGTTAGCCCCTTGGCACGGGCCGTTTTGACGAAATCGAGCCGCGACACTTCGAGCATCGAGGCCCGCGTCATCCGCATATAAATCGCCGTGAAGAACAGCCCCAAGGTACTGGCCGGGAGGACGAGGTGTTTCGCCACATCTAGTACATGGGCAAACCCCGTATAGCCCGCCCCGATGGTCGAATACCCAAAGCCCGGCAACCATTCGAGCCAGACGGAAAACACCAGCGTCGCCATCAGCGCCACCCAGAACAGCGGCGTGGCATAAAACAGCAGCGCGAAGGTGGAGATGATCGTGTCACCCCACCGCCCCTGCCGGGCCGAGGCCGCCACACCAGCGGTCACGCCCAGCACCAGCGACAGCACAAAGGCCACGCCGGTCAGCAAAAGCGTCGCAGGCAGGCGGTCGCCGATCATCTCGGCCACGGGCATTTGCTGGCGGAAGGAATAGCCCAGATCAAGCTGCACCGCGCCTTTGATGTAGAGCCAAAGCTGCATGTAGAGCGGTTGGTCCAGCCCGAAACGCGCCCGCAGGTCTGCAAGGAATTTCTCGTCCGCCGCCCCAGCTTCGCCCGCCATGACCGCCGCAGGGTCACCCGGTGCCGCATGGATCAGCAGGAAATTGAAGACAAGGATCGCCAGCAGGATAAACACCGCCTTGACCAACCTGCCCAATATGAAACGTATCACGCTATCCGCCCCGTGTTATTCTAAAATGCGCCCGAGCCGCCGAAATGGCTCGGGCCTTGAGCGTTGTCGCTCTTTTTATTTGTCGATCCACACGTCGCGGAAACCGTCGTTTACACCAAAGGCGGTGTTGACGGGGTTTTTGACGTCACAGCGGTAGATCGTGGGGAAGCCCAGTTCCAAAAGCCAAATGTTCGGCACGTCTTCGACGATTTTGTCTTGGATTTCCTTGTATGCGGCCTTGCGCTCTTCGGGGCTGGCCATCAGCGCCGCTTCGGCGAACAGCTTGTCCGTCTCGGCGTTTTGATAGTTTGCCACGTTGTTCCAAGGCGAACCGGGAGCGGCATTGTCGCCCATATAGGTCCGCGAAACACCAAGTGCGGGATCGCCGTATTGGTAGAGGTAGGTAAAGGCGAGATCATAGTCGCGGTCCGCGACCTTCTGGTTCCAACCCGCCACGTCTGAGGGCACAATCTCGGTCGTCATGCCGATCTCGCTCAGGTTCTGTTTGACTGCTTCGGCCCAGCGCTGCCACGTCTCACCGTAAGGCAGACCAAGAATGCGGATGGTTTCGCCGTCATAGCTGCTTTCTTCGAGCAGGGCTTTGGCTTTCTCCGGGTCAAAGGTGATGTCCGGTGTCTCACCATCATAGAACCGTGTGGAAGACGACAGCGGCCCGGTCGAGACCTTGCCCAAACCATTCCACAGCGCGTCCTTGGCGAACTGGCGGTCGACGCCATGCATGATCGCCTTGCGCACCTTCACATCGTCGAGCGGCTTGTTGTCGTTGTTCACCCACATCCAAGACAGCGGGCCGAAGTATTCCCAGCCCTTGTCGGTGATGCAGGTGTTGTCCATCGCCTGAATGCGCGCCACGTCGAAGTTTTCGACCGAGCCGCCGGGCAGCACATCGACCTTGCCGGTCTCATAGGCCACCGCGCGCGACGCCGCGTCGGGGATCACGTGGTAATAGACTTCGTCCACATAGGGCTTGCCCTCCATGTAGTAGTCGTCGTTCTTGACCAGATGGATGAAGCTGCCCTTCTCCCATGTGTCGAACTTGAAGGGGCCGGTGCCGATGGGCGTGTTGTTCGCTTCGTTATTTGCGAAATCCGTGCCTTCGTAGATGTGCTTTGGGATCATCGGCGCGGTGCCGGGCTCAAAGATGCCGATGAAGGGGCCGAAGGGCTGCTTTAGATTGAAGACGACCGTGTATTCATCCGGCGTCTCGATGCTTTCGACATGCTCCATATAGGTGCGCATCCGCGAGTGGCTCTCACGCAGGAACTTATCCATGGAGAATTCAACATCCGCCGAGGTGAAGGGCTCTCCGTCATGGAACACCACACCTTCGCGCAGCTTGAAGGTATAGGTCTTACCGTCCTCTGAAATCTCCCAAGATTCAGCCAATTGGCCTTCGGGTTTTAGATCGAAATCATAGCGCAGCAGGCTTTCGTAGATATCGCCGCCGACCATCTGTGTCGGGCCGTTCTGCACAAGGCCGATCATCAGGCTGGGCGGTTCGGGCTGGATCACAACGTTGAGCGTGCCGCCGGATTTTGGTTCGCCATCCTGCGCGGCCAGTGGCCCGGCCAGTACCAGCGCCAGAACGGCTGCGGTTAATTTAGTGGTGTGTAGCATGTAAATCCCCATTGGTTTTGCTTTGACTCGCCCAGTGACAGCGTCCGATCTGGTGTCGGCTTCTTGCAGTCGTTTGGGTGATGGCCGCGCGATGCGCAGCGCTTGAATTGCTCATTCGTCTATGGTGAACGATTGGATGTATCTGATGATCCCCTCCTTTGCGTCATCTATGTCTGCGCGCATCTCCGCGGCAGCCGCCGCAGGATCGCGATTTTCACAGGCGGCAATGATCGCCTGATGATGCCGGACCAGCCCCAGCTGTTCCCGCGCATAGTACCCGGCAATCAGCGGTCCCATGCGCAGCCACAGGCCGCTGAGTATCGCCAGCAGAATGGGCATCTCAGCCGCCTCCACCAATGCGAAGTGGAACTCCTGATTGTATTTCACCGCCTGCGGCCAGCGCCCGGCCACGGCTGCGGCCTCATTCCGCTCCACGATCTTTTTCAGGCGGCGGATTTCCTTGACGCCCACCATCTCGGCGGCGCGGCCTGCGGCAAAACCCTCCAACTCGCGCCGGATGCTTGCGATCTCAAGATACTGCGCCTCTGTCAGCACCGGCACACGCACGTCGCGCATGCTGCGCTGGATCAAAGCCTCATCCCGCAAAAGCCGCTGCACTGCGTCGCGTACCGGGGTCGAACTGGTGCCCAACCGCTCAGCCAACCCGCGAATGGTGACCTTTTCATTCGGGCGCAGCTTGCCTTCTACCAAGTCCTGACAGACCCGATCATAGATCGCATCGCCCAATGAAACTTGACTGATCTCGGCCATCGCGCCCTCGTCCTTACCGACCGAACCATGGCCAGTTTTGATGCATGATGCATCATTTCTATTGAGCCTGCAAATTAAAACTGCAATGCTCCGCCGCAACGACATCAGACCACAGGGAATGTGATGAAAGTCTTTTTCGACGAACGCCAGCTTGGCCACGCACCGACCCACTACTTTCGGCGCGGCGCGGCCATGCCGCATCAAGAACAGCCACAACGTGCTGAAATTCTACGCGATATGTTAATCGGCGAAGGGTTTGAGATTAGCAAACCCCAAGACCACGGGCTGGCCCCGATCAAGGCCGTGCACAACCCTGACTATGTCGACTTCCTGCCCGACGCCCATGCCCGCTTCGTCGAAAGCGCGGGGCCAGAGGCGCTGGCCATTCCCACCATGCACCCCGGCGTGCGGCGCGGGAAAGAGCCCAAGGACATTCACGGTCAATTGGGCTGGTGGATGACCGACACCTCGACCCCGCTGACCGAAGGGTCATGGGACGCGGCCTATTGGTCGGCCCAAACCGCCATTGAGACGGCTCAGACGGTGGCGGCGGGTGCCCGCGCCGCCTATGCGCTCTGCCGTCCGCCCGGCCACCACGCGATGCGCGATTGCTCGAATGGGTTTTGCTTTTTCAACAACGCTTGCATCGCGGCGGAGCATCTGACCCAGACCTACAAGAAAGTCGCGCTGATCGATATCGACGTGCATACTGGCAATGGCTCGCTCGACATACTTTATGAACGCGGTGACATCTTCTTTTGCTCACTGCACCCCGACCCGGCCACCTACCCCACCTTCTATCTCGGCCATGCCGATGAGACGGGCGAAGGCGACGGGGCGGGTAAATCGCTGAACCTGCTACTGGAGCAGGGCGCGAGCCAAGATGAGGTGCTGTCCCTGCTCGACAAAGGCATCGCCGCGATCCGTGATTTCGGAGCCGAGGCGCTGGTCGTCTCGCTGGGCTTTGACATGGCCGCCGATGATCCGCTGGCCGCCGTAAACGTCTACCCCGACGGCTTTGCCGAAATGGCGCGGCGCTTGGCGGCGCTCAACCTTCCCACGGCATTGATCCAGGAGGGCGGCTACCTTGGCCCCTCCCTTGCCGATAACGCAAAATCATTTCTTACGACATTCCGCGAGGCCACAGCATGAGCAAGACACCCAAAGAGATGAACGGCGCTGAAAGCGTTGTCCGCAGCCTGCACGCAGGCGGGGTGGAGGTCTGTTTCGCCAACCCCGGCACCTCCGAGATGCAGTTTGTCGACGCGCTGGACCGCACCAAACTGATGCGCTGCGTCTTGGGCCTGTTCGAAGGCGTGGTGACGGGCGCCGCCGATGGCTATGCGCGCATGGCCGGGAAACCGGCAGTGACCCTGCTGCACCTCGCGCCCGGCTTTGCCAACGCTGCCGCCAACCTGCACAACGCTCGCAAGGCGCGGGTGCCGATGGTGAACCTTGTGGGCGACCACGCGTTGCGCCACCAGAAATACGACGCGCCGCTGTCGGCTGATGTCGAAGGCGCCTGTGCGCCCTTCAGCGACTGGGTGCGTTCGGGCCGGGATGCGGGTAGTTTTGCCGCGGATGCGATGACAGCGCTGGCCGTGGCGCAAAGCAAGCCGGGCAAGATCGCGACGCTGATCGCCCCTGCGGATATCGGCTGGGACGCGGGCGGTAAGATGGCCGAGGCCGTGGCCCCCGCCGCCCCTGCCCCGTTGGATGAACGCGCCCTTGATGCGGCGATCAACGCATTGGAGAGCGGCGAGAAAACTGTGCTATTGGTCAGCAGCGCGGTGCTGGAAAGCCAAGCAACGATGGCGCTGCTGCATGGCATTGCAGACAAGACTGGGGCCGACATCCTCGCGCCCACCTCGAACCGCCGGATGGAGCGTGGGCAGGGCCGTTTTGCGATCAACAAAGTCCCCTATCCGATCAACGCCGCCCTTGAATGCCTTGCCCCTTACAGCCGCGCGATCTTGATCGAGACGCCACCCCCCGTGGCCTTTTTTGCCTATCCCGGCAAACCGAGCCTGCTGCTGCCGGTCGACTGCCACACCGTCACATTGGCGGCAGTTGATGGTAACGGGTCTGAGGCCATCGCCGCGCTGGCGGATCGGATCGGTGCCAAATCCGCCACGCCTCCCCAGCACGACAGGCCCGCCGCACCGCAGGCAGGCGGTATCAGCTTGCAAAACCTCGGCGCGGCTTTGGCCAATGTGCTGCCGGAAGACGCGATTGTGGTGGATGAAGCGGTATCCTCTGGCGGGGCCACCTTCCCCGCAGGCGACAGCGCTGCGCCAAACTCTTGGCTGGCCATCACCGGCGGGTCGATCGGCATCGGTATCCCGCTTTCTGCCGGGGCCGCCATCGCCTGCCCCGACCGTCCGGTCATCACGCTGCAGGCAGATGGCTCGGCCATGTACACAATCCAAGGACTCTGGACCCAAGCGCGCGAGAACTCCAACGTCACCACGATCATCCTCGCCAACCAGTCCTATGAGATCCTCAAGGGTGAGCTGCACAACGTCGGTGCCCAACCCGGCCCCGACGCGCTGAGCATGTTGAACCTTGACCGCCCGCAATTGGATTTCGTCGCCATGGCCAAGGGCATGGGCGTGCCCGGCAAACGGGTCGAAGACATCGCCGACTTGATGCGCACCATCGAAGAGGCCGCGAAAGAACCCGGCCCTTTCCTCATCGAAGCGATGCTTTAACCCCTCGAAAGGACACGACATGACCCTCGATCCTGATCTGAAGTCCCGCATCCTTCAGGCTGTCGAAGATGGCTTCGCTGAGCAAGTGAGCTTTACCCAGCAACTCGTGCAGACCCCTTCGCTGCGCGGCCATGAACATGCGATCCAAGACCTGCTGTTTCGCAGTCTGCAAAGCCGTGGCTACGCGATGGACCGCTTCAAGATGGACCGCGCCGCGATTGAGGCGCACCCCGGCGGCTCGAAATATTCGGACGATCATTCCGACGCGCCCATCGTCGTGGGCATTCACCGCCCGCGCGATGAGCGGGGCCGCTCGTTGATCCTGCAATCGCATCTCGATGTGGTGCCCGAAGGGCTGCGCGACATGTGGGACGATCCGCCCTTTTCGGCCAAGATCGACGGCGACTGGATGTATGGCCGGGGCGCGGGCGATATGAAGGCGGGGGCAGCGGCGAATATCTTTGCGCTCGACGCGCTGCGCCGCATCGGGCTGCAACCGGCAGCGACCGTCTATGTGCAATCTGTGGTAGAGGAGGAATCCACTGGCAACGGCGCATTGCAGACCTTCCTGCAAGGCTACACCGCAGATGCGGTTTTCATCCCCGAGCCGGAAGAGGAGATGTTGGTGCGCGCCAATACCGGCGTCATCTGGTTTCAGGTGCAAGTGCGCGGCGTACCCGTCCATGTGCGCGAAATGGGCGAAGGGGCCAATGCGATCGACGCGGCCACACGGGTTATGACCGCCCTGCGCGAGATGGAGGAAGACTGGAACGCCGAGAAAGGCGACCACCCGCATTTCGAAGACGAAGCGCATCCGATCAACCTCAACATCGGCAAGATCGAAGGCGGCGATTGGGCGTCCTCCGTGCCGTCATGGTGCAACATCGATTGCCGCGTTTCCATCTATCCGGGCCGCAGTGCCGAGGACGCCGCGCGCGAGATTACCGAGCGGGTCAAAGTCTTTGCCCAGACCGACAGCTTCCTGTCCAATAACCCGCCCGAAGTGGTTTTTAACGGCTTTCACGCCGAAGGCTATGTGCTGGAGCCGGGCAGCGACGCCGAAGCCGTACTGGAACGCGCCCACGAAGACGCCATCGGCGCGCCGCTGCAATCCTTCATGACGGCGGGCTATCTCGATACGCGGGTCTATGCGTTGTATAACAAGATACCGGCGCTCTGCTACGGGCCGAAGTCGCGCAACATTCACGGGATCAATGAATCCGTCAGCCTGAGTTCGGTCAAGAAAATCACCCAAGCCATGGCGCTGTTTATCGCCGAATGGTGCGGGACCGAGGACATCACCCCATGACCGAGGTCAGGATCACGCCTCAGGGCGGCCTGCCCCACCCCATGACCGAGGTCGAAATCACGCCTCAGGGCGGCTTGCCCCCCTTCCTCAGCGGCGCGCTGATCGAAGAGAGCGGCGAAAAGACCGATCTTCTAGCGCAAGACCCGCCCGCCTTTGACGCGGCACTCGCGGCAGAGGTCGCCTTGCAACGCTATGGTATCTCGGGAGAAATCAAGCCACTGGCGGCAGAAAAGGATGCGAATTTCCTGATCACCCTGCCCACCGTGCAAAAGGCGCTGCTGAAGATCACCAATGCCGCCGAAGAGCGTGCCGTGACCGATATGCAGACCGCCGCATTGATGCATCTGGCCGCCGCTGATCCCGACCTGCCCGTGCAGCGTATCTGCGCCAGCCTTAGCGGCAAGGCCGCCGAGGTGGCCACCGCCGCCGATGGTCAGTCGCATGTCGTGCGTTTGATGACCTTCCTTGGCGGCACTGTCCTCAGCAATGCCACGCCTCAGCCCGGCCTTCACCGTGCTTTGGGGGATTTTCACGCGCGGGTGGCACTGGGTCTGCGCGGTTTTTTCCATCCGGCAGGGGGGCATTTCCTGCAGTGGGATATCAAACAGGCGGGCCATTTGCGCCCCCTGCTGGCGGATGTGCAGGACGCCGCATTGCGCGCCCAACTGGGGCGCACCCTTGATCACTTCGATGCGGAAATCGCGCCTCAATTGCCGCATCTACGGGCACAGGTCGTGCATAACGACTTCAATCCGCATAATATTCTGGTCGATGGGCCGGAGGCGCAGCATCCCGTTGGGCTGATTGACTTTGGCGATATGGTGCATACGCCGCTGGCCTGCGATCTGGCGGTGGCATGCTCCTATCAGCTCGGTCAAGGCGCAGACCCGCTGCAAGATGTTTGCGAGATGGTCACGGGATTTGCCAAACGCTTGCCACTGGAGCCGGATGAGATCGCGCTCTTGCCCAGTCTGATCCGTCTGCGCCACGCCACCACATTGGCGATCGGTGCGTCCCGCGCCCGGCGCTATCCCGAGAATGCCGCTTATATCCTGCGTAACGCCGCCGCCTCGCAACGCGGGCTGGCAGCACTCGACCAAATTGGCGACGCCGCCGCGATCAAAGCCCTGCACCGTGCGGCGGGAACGGAGTGACCGATGACCATGATCAACGCCTATGACAACGCCCAAGCCGACGCCCTCAACCCCGCCGACCGTGCCCTGATCGACCGCCGCGCCAAGGCGCTCGGCCCCGCCTACCGGCTGTTCTACGACCATCCGCTGCATATCACGCGCAGTGAGGGTGTCTGGCTCTGGGACAAGGACGGACGCAAATACCTTGATGCCTATAACAACGTCGCCTCGGTTGGCCATTGCCACCCCCGCGTGGTCGAGGCGATCACCCAGCAGTTGAGCGTGCTGAACACCCACACCCGCTATCTGCATGAGAACGTGGTGACTTACGCCGAACGGCTGCTCGCCACCATGCCCGACGCAGTCGGTCATGTCATGTTCACCTGCACCGGGTCCGAGGCGAATGACATCGCCCTGCGCATCGCCCGCAGCTATACCCGGCGCGAGGGCGTCATCGTGACCCGCCTTGCCTATCACGGGCTGACCGAAGCGGTGGCCGAACTCTCCCCCTCCTTGGGCGATTTCACCCCGCGCAGCCCGCGCATCTGGCTGATCGACGCCCCCGACACGCTGCGCATCCCCGAGGCGCAGCAGGGCGCCAAACTCGCTGCCGATCTGGCCCAAGCGATTGCCGAGATGCGCGCCGATGGGATCGAGCCTGCGGCTTTCATCGTCGATACGATCTTCTCCAGCGACGGGCTGCACCCCGATCCGGCGGGGTTTCTGAAACCGGCAGTCGATCTGATCCGCGCCGAGGGCGGGCTCTTCATCGCTGACGAAGTGCAGCCCGGCTTTGCCCGCACCGGCGACGCCTTCTGGGGGTTCCAGCGCCACGGGCTGGTGCCTGACATGGTCACGATGGGCAAGCCGATGGGCAATGGCTTCCCCCTTTCCGGCACCGCGACGCGGCCAGAGCTGGTGCAAGAATTTGGCGAAAAGGCACGCTATTTTAACACCTTTGGCGGCAACCCCGTGGCCGCCGCCGCGGGCCTGGCCGTGCTCGACGTGATCGCGGATGAGGGATTGCAGGACAATGCTATGCAGGTCGGCGGCTTCCTCAAGAACGGATTGCAGGACATCGCGACCCGCTACCCCGAGATCGGCCATGTGCGCGGCGCGGGGTTGTTTCTGGCGGTCGAATGCGTCACCGCGCGCGAGACCAACGCGCCCGATGCCGCCCGCGCCAAGTTCGTGGTCAACCACCTGCGCCAGAATGGCGTCTTGATCAGCGCCACCGGGCCGGGGGCCAATGCTCTGAAAATCCGCCCCCCGCTTGTCTTGCAGCAGGCCGAGGCCACGATGTTCCTCGACGCGACCGAAGCCGCCTTCGCCGCCGCGCGGGCCGAGGGGGTTTAACCCTGCGGCCCTACTGCGCCTCGCGCAGGGACCGCTCCCGCGCGCGGGCCTCGGTCAGCCATTCCGGGTCCATCTGCGGCACCGATGTCAGCAACCGTTTGGTATAGGCCTGTTTTGGCGCGCCGAAGATCTCATCACGCCCGCCCTGCTCGACGATCTGGCCATTCTTTAGCACGATCACCTTATGGGCAATCGCCTCTACCGTGGCCAAGTCGTGGGTGATGAACATGAAGGTCAGGTCCAGCTCGGTCTGCAAACGCACCAGCTGCCGCAAGATCCCCTCGGCCACGAGTTGGTCGAGCGCGCTGGTCACCTCGTCGCAAATGATGAATTCAGGCTCGGCGGCCAGCGCGCGGGCGATGCCCACGCGCTGTTTCTGCCCGCCGGACAATTCGCTGGGTTTGCGGTCAAGGAAGGCGCGGTCGAGATCGACCAAATCCATCAACTCCTCCACCCGCGCCCGAAGCTCTTGCCCCTTGCGGCCCGTGAACTTGCGCACCGGGCGCGTCAATATCTCGCGAATATTGTGGCGCGGGTTCAGCGAGGTATCCGCCGATTGATAGATCATCTGAATGTTGCGCAGCGTTTCGGGGTCGCGTTTGGCCAACCGCGGCTCCAGCGGGGCGTTATCCCAGAAAAACTGCCCCAAGGCGGGGGGCAGCAGCCCCGCAATCACCCGCGCGAGGGTGGATTTCCCCGACCCGCTTTCCCCCACCACCGCCGTGGTCTGGCCGCGCGGAAAGGTGAAGTTGAGATTATCCAGCACGGTCATCGGCCCATAGGCCGCCGAAACCCCCTCGCAGCGGATCAGCGCCGGAGCCTCCCCCGCCTCAGCGTCGGGGCGGCGAAACGACCGCACGGCCCAGAGCGAGCGGGTGTATTCCTCCTGCGGGGCGTCCAGCATGATTTTGGTCGGCGCGGTCTCGACCGCCTCGCCGTCTTTCATCACGCAGATGCGGTCGGCCATCTGGCTGACCACGGCCAGATCATGGGTAATATAGATCGCCGCCGTGTCATATTGCTCGACAATATCACGGATGGCGCCCAGCACTTCGATCTGGGTGGTGACGTCCAAGGCGGTCGTCGGCTCGTCAAAGATGATCAGGTCGGGGCGGCAGGCCATGGCCATGGCCGTCATCGCCCGCTGCAACTGGCCGCCCGACACTTGGTGCGGATAGCGAAAGCCGATCTCTTCGGGGTTGGGCAATTGCATCTGACGGTAGAGTGCGACGGCGTCCTGCTCTGCCGCCGCGCGGCCCGAGACACCGTGCAGGCGGGGCGCTTCGGTATATTGGTCGATCAACGTCTTAGCGGGGTTAAAGCTCGCCGCCGCGGACTGGGCGACATAAGCGATGCGCTTGCCGTGCAACCGGCGCAATTGCCCGCCCGCAATGCCGATCAATTCGGTCCCGTCAAATTCGACGCTGCCCCCGGCAAAGCGCACCCCGTCGCGGACATAGCCCATTGCCGCCAGCCCGGCGGAGCTTTTACCCGCCCCGCTTTCGCCGACAAGGCCCAGCACTTCACCCCGGTTCAGTCCCAGATCGAGCCCTTTGATAATCACATTGGGCCGCGCGCGGCTGCCTGCCTCAAGCCGGAGACCGCGAATGTTAAGAAGACTTCCCATATTCCTGCTCCTGCTTGGTTAACTTTTCAAACCGCTGGCGCGATGCAGCATCCAATCGACGATCAGGTTGATCGCAACGGTCAGCAAGGCGATGGCCGCCGCCGGGATCAGCGGGGTGATATCCCCGAAACTGATCAAGGTGGCGTTTTCCTTTACCATCGANCCCCANTCCGCCGTNGGCGGCTGNATCCCGATGCCAAGNAANGACAGCGCCGCGATNAAGAGNAACACNAANCAAAAGCGCACGCCNAANTCNGCGATCANGGTNGACCAGATGTTGGGCAGAATCTCNCGCCGNAGCAGCCACGGNGTGCGCTCTCCGCGCAGCNTNGCGGCNTCGACGAAATCAAGGCCGACNACATTCATCGCCGCNGCNCGCGACANNCGGTAGACCGGCGCCACATANATCACCGCGATCACCCCGACCATATTGGGGATCGANGGGCCGACNATGGCCAAGAGCATCAGCGCCAAGATCANCGGCGGCACGGCCATNANCACNTCGACNAGNCGNGACAGGACTTCGTCCAGCCANCCNCCTTTAAGCGCGGCCAGCATCCCCAGCGTNGNCCCGACCGAAAAGGAAATNGCCGTGGTCAGCAGCGCCAGCCCNACCGTATTGCGCGCGCCAAAGATCATGCGNGACAGCATATCGCGGCCCAGATTGTCGGTGCCNAGNGGATGCGCNNCACTCCANGGCAGATAGGCNTCGCCCACCACNTNCGTCTCGCCATAGGGCGCGATCNANGGGCGCGAANANCCCNGTAANNGCNACNANGNCCAGCACCACCATNCCAAAGATCGCCGANGGGGGCGCGGATTTCAGCAAAGATTTCATCGTTATCTCCCGTGCCGCAGACGCGGGTTCGACATGATCGAGATGATGTCGGCCANNACGTTNAGCGTGATATANACAGCGGCNAAGAACAGCCCCACNGCCTGCACCACCGGGAAATCCCGGCTNGAGACNGCATCGACCAACAACTGGCCCAAGACCGGGGTAGGAAAAGACGACCTCNACCACCACCACGCCGACCACCAGATAGGCAAGGTTCAGNGCCACNACATTGACGATCGGCGCCANNGCGTTNGGCAGCGCGTGNTGCANNATGATGCGCCAGCGCGGCACNCCNTTNAGGCGGGCCATCTCNATATAGGGCGAGGCCAGCACGTTGATGATGGCNGCCCGNGTCATCCGCATCATATGCGCCACGACCACCAGAATAAGCGTCAGCGCGGGCAGAAAGCTGCGNTANAGCGCGTCCCANAGCCCCGTGGCGCTGTCGATCCGNGCCAGCGTCGGAAAGACGCCNGCNTTGATCGACANAANCAGGATCAGNACNTANCCCACNAAAAACTCNGGCATGGAGATNGCGGAAAGCGCGGTCAGGTTGACGCCNCGGTCAAACAGCGTGTTGCGCCACAGCGCCGCCAGNAGNCCNAGGATCACCGCCAGCGGGGCGGCNATGACNGCGGCATAGNNGGCCAGAAACATGGTATTGGCAAGCCGNGGNCCCAANAGCTCAGACACCTCGCGCCCNGAGGCCANAGAGGTGCCNAAATCNCCGNGCAGCACNCCNCCAAGCCAATCNANATANCGAAGATGCGCNGGNTGATCGAGGCCNAGTTCGGCGCGAAAGGCNGCGAGGGTCGANTCNGTCGCCGATTGGCCAAGGATNTGCTGCGCCAGATCACCGGGCAANAGTTCGATGCCAACGAACATGAGGGCGGATACGACAAANAGGGTCAGAATGCCGAGGGACACTCGGCCGATAACAAGCTTCTGAAGCCGGGACATTTTAAGGTTTTCTCCGGCCCGGNNCGGGCCATTGGTGCGGGAAACGGACGGCCCNTNGGGGCCGCCCGNNTGANGCTGTGGCTTAGGACATCCACCAGCGTTCGATGAAGCGCTGGCTGTCGAGATCCCACATCTCGGACACTTCCTCNGGCATCTGAACNCTNTCGCTCATGGCCGAGACATATTGACCAAAGGCCGGGATCAGCGCGCCGCCCTGCTCTTTCACGATCTTNTGCATCTCGCCGTACATCTCGGCGCGGCGGGTCTGGTCCAGCTCNGGCCGNGCNTGCAACAGCANCTCNTTNAAGCGCTCGTTGTCCCATTTGGTCTCGTTCCACTCCGCATCGGCGGCATAGCCGGTCGAGAACATCAGGTCAGGCGTCGGACGNCCACCCCAATAGGAGCAGCAGAAGGGCTTTTGCAGCCAGACNTTCGACCAATAGCCNTCATCCGGCTCACGCTTCACCTCGATNTTCAGCCCCGCAGGCCGNGCGNTTTCNGCNAANAGAACCGANGCATCCACCGCCCCGTTNAAGGCCGCATCCGAGGTGGACAGCGTNACATCAAGGCTTTCAAGCCCCGCCTGTTTCAGGTGGTACTTCGCCCGCTCCGGNTCATAGGTGATCTGCTCAAGGTCGTCGTTGTAATAGGGCATNGAGCGCGAGATCGGTTGGTCGTTGCCCACGGTNCCATAGCCGCGCAGAACCTTTTCGATCATNTCNTCGCGGTTGATGCCNTATTTCANCGCCATCCGCACGTTCATGTCNTCNAANGGNGCCGTGTTGGTCTGCATCGGCATGATGTAATGCANCGTGCCGTCTTGGGTGTGGATCTTCACGTTGGGCGCNCGGCCCAGNAGGTTGATCGTCTTGAGGTCGGGNCGGTCGATCAAGTCAACCTCACCGGTCATCAGCGCGTTCATCCGNGCCGCCGGGTCGCCGACTTTCAGGATCACAACCTTNTCGAAATGCGCNCGGCCNTCTTTCCAGTAGTCATCGCGGCGCGTCAGNTCGACCCGNACGCCCGGCTCGAAAACGTCGATCACATAGCCGCCNGTGCCGATGCGGCTGTTGGGGTCGATCGTGCCATCNCCGGTNTCTTGGCGAATGCCGAGGTGGTANTCATTGAANATAAACGGGAAATCCGCGTTCCCTGCNGCCAGTTCAAAGATCACAACCTTGTCGCCATCGGCGCGGATGTCGGTGATCTGCTCTAGCAGCGGTTTGATACCAGATTTGGACTCTGGCCCCATGTGGTGACGGATCGAGGCGATCACNTCATTCGCNGTCGCCGTTTTGCCGTCCGAGAATTGCGCGTTGTCGCGCAGGCGGAAGGTCCATGTGGCGGCATCGCTGCTGGCCTCAAAGCTCTCAG
Organism: Sulfitobacter sp.; assembly: GCA_002703405.1. Taxonomy (GTDB): domain Bacteria; phylum Pseudomonadota; class Alphaproteobacteria; order Rhodobacterales; family Rhodobacteraceae; genus Sulfitobacter. The sequence goes on from NZSX01000016.1 coordinate 46,012, forward strand.
CCAAGTCGGGCTGNGCGGTGCCGTCGGGGGCNATTTCCGTCAGAGTGTTGAAGACCGCATAGCCGCTGGCNAACATGAAGTCGTTGTTGAAGGTTGCNGGATCAAGGCTGTCGGAGGTCGACCCTTGGGTNAAGCCAACCCGCAGNGTGCCACCCTTTTTGGGCTGNGCCTGTGCCCGTGCGCCCTGTGGCAGGATCAGCCCTGCNCCCACCGCAGCCGCGCTCCCGGCTAGAAAACTGCGACGGCTCGGTCCGTTTTGACGTTTTNTGAAATTGGTCATTGTATCCCCCTATGTTTGTTTTCTTGGTCNAACGCTCTGACAAAGCGCNNNGCGTAATGGTCGGTTACGCGGCGTTTACCGCCGCCCCTCGCNNTGGCATGGGCCANTCGCNNCGCCNGCTATCGCGGTCGAAACACCGCCGCCGCAGAGCGACAGCGCGTCTCTGCCTGCAATGCGATCAGCCGCGGCAGTTTGCCCGCCGCAACGATCTTGGTCATAGGCATAGCCGGTTCCACCGCCGGGGTATAGATGCNCGGCGCGCGTGTCGCGAAGTTACGCTACGGCTAGAGAGNTTTTTCGGGGAGAACTAAAGTGTTGTGGNCGGNCNNNGAATGCGCCGAGCGCATCGACCTTTGCCGCGANCGCCGCAAGACCGAGGGGCTGATCCCGCCCCGTCCGCGGCACCCTTAGGGTATTTTTCGCCCGACAATAAAAACTGGGCGATACGAGAAAGCAGCGCGGGAATTTCGCACTGCTTTCGCGTTCACTTCTCTTTCTTCACCGCCTTTTGCGGGTTCTTTGGATCGAACTCTTCAGGACGGTGCGCCGCGCCTTCGTGGTCATCCTGCGCATTGTGGTGCTCCCGGTGGGGTGGGCGTTTCTCTTTGGCATGATCTGGCTCGTTTGGCATGACGTTCTCCTTTCGGGCTGTTTGTGCGGCAGCGATCCGCAGTCGGGAATTCATTAGCGCGGACGCCGACCATCTATTGCGTCCCTAAAAAGCGGGGCGTTCGAAAAATTTACGGCTACAAAGAACTAATGTTCGCCTCGGAGGTATGGTTGCACCACGAAGTTGCGATGAGAGGAAACCTGCGCATTACGCTTGTGACCAAGCCGCCGGTTTCACCTCTTGGGTCCAAGGCCAAAACCGCCCACCTCAAAAACGAGCCCCTAGTCGCGTGCCTTTTCCAGCAAGGCGACCAATTCACGGAACTTCTGGCGCTGCTCTTCGCGGTCGCCCGATAGGATCGCCTCTTCCATACAGTGGTTGGCGTGATCCTCGATCACCAATCGCTCGACCGCGCGCAGGGCCGAGCGGACGGCGGCGGTTTGCACCAGCACGTCCACGCAATACCGCCCCTCGTCGACCATCCGTGTGACGCCGCGCAACTGCCCTTCCAGCCGCGCCAGTCGCTTGAGGATCGCTGCCTTGTTCTGCTTTGCTTCCACGTTTGGTGCCTCCACCTATCGGAACTAAGACGACCGTGGCCAGTTAACATACCATAGGGGGGTATCTAGGGCCGCCTCATTCGCATTTTGCCGGCGCGTTGCTAGGCCCGCATTGGCTTTGGCGATCATAGCCCCCCTTGTCCTTGATTGCCACGGTGCGCGCCGCAATCGCGCAGAAATTTGAAAGAGGAGACACCCCATGTCCTACTGGCGTTTCGCCGCAATGATCGCGACTTCGACCATCGTGATGTTTGGCCTGATGTACCTGAACACCTACGCCTTCGAGCATGTCTTTTTTAGCGAAACGCGGACCTATATGGCGCTGCTGATGGGGGCTGTGATGGCGGTCATCATGCTCAGCTTCATGTTGTCGATGTATTCCAACAAGGCCATGAACATTGCCATCTATATCGGCTCCATCGCGGTCTTCGCCCTGACCCTTTGGCTGGTGCGCAGCCAAGTNACTGTGGGCGATACCAGCTATATGCGCGCCATGATCCCGCACCATTCGATCGCCATTATGACCTCTGAGCGGGCAGAACTTTCGGACCCGCGCGTGCGCAAGATGGCCGATGGCATCATCGCCGCGCAGCGTAAAGAGATCGCCGAGATGCGCAGCTTGATCGCCGACATCGAAGAAAACGGCGATGCGGTTGATCCGGAATTGGGCGAGACCGAAAGCCAGCCCGAAGTTGGTACGGTGGACGAGGCACTATCCTCCGCAGAGGTCGCAAAAGTCGACCCGGCGGGGCTGACCCCTGAGAACGTCGAAAGCCTGCTTGGCAGCGCCGCTACCTGCCAGTTTGGCCGCACCAACGAAGGCGACCCAAGCCTTGTGATGGCGGGCAACGTCGGGGGGATCAAACTCTCGGGCACCTTGATCGAATTGCAATCCGATGAGGCCATTGACCAAGCCGCGCTTGCCGATGGCGCCCGTTTCACCGCCGATGGCGTTGACGTGACCGTCACCCCCCTTGCCGGGGCAGATTGGACCGATACCGAAAGCAACCTGCGCCGCTCAGAAGCCGAGATGAAATTCCATCTCGACCGCGGGCTGACCGTTGGCTACCGCGGATTCTTGGACTGCTCGAACGAGATGTGACCGTCGCCAAGGGGGGCCTGCCAACCGGGTGGGCCTCCCGTCGACTTTCGCGGCTTTGATGCAAAGGTCGAAGATTTAACCGCAATCCTTCCAGCGCTGGACACGTTGACAGGCTCTGCGACTTACGACATTGCTAACCCCTATGCGTGCTCTGGCAAACATATCAAACCTCTGCCGCGCCCTTCTGGGTGTGGTTTTGGCCTGTGGTCTGTTGCTGCTTCCGCCCTCTTCGGTTCATGCCGAAAGCGGAATGCACGAAAGCGAGCAGGCGGCGCATCACGCGGGCCACCAGATGACCGCAGCGTCAGAACTGCAACAGGATGTTGCCGCGCTGCCTGATCTGACAGACATACCAGAGAGTTTCGAGGGCGAGCCTTGCTGTGGTGGCATCTGTCTGACGGCGGCGCTGACCACATCGCAGGACGCCAAGATAACGGCCGTGCGATCCGTTGAATATGCCAGCGTGTCACACTCTGTCGCCTCTGGCCAGCCCACGGGCCAATTGCGCCCGCCTCGAGCCTGAGTTGATCCCGGCCCCCTGACGGCCTTTGCATCCGCGGTTTCGAGCCGCGGGTAAGATCACCTCTTTCTCAGGCAAAATACCAATGAAATTACCACTGATCGCAGGGGCGATGTCCCTGACCCTTGGCGCCTGCGCCACGGCACTCCCGCCCCTTCCTGATGTAACTGCCGCCTATGTGCAGCAGCCCACGCCTCTGCCCCAAATTGCCGCGATGACCGCCGCCGACAACAGCGCACGTGGCAGCGCTGCCACCGCCGAAGAACAGCCCTTCGCAGGCTACCGCCGTCGCGGTGTCGTCGACCCACTCGACTGGCGACGACTGAATGCGGAACAGGCCCCCAAGCTGGGCGCAATGCAAGGGATGAACCACTGATGCGTTGGAAACTGAAAACCACCGCCGTCATTACGCCTCTGATCTTGGGCGCCTGCACGGCCCCGGTGATGCCGGTGAGCTTCTCGGCCCGCGATGCTGGCTTTGCCGCCGTTGAGGCGCGCACCTCCAAGGCCATCGGCAAGCGCACCGTCTGGGCGCAGTCGCAGGCCGAGACCGTCGCGGTCTCCAAACAGGTCCGCGCCATGGTGCAGGGCAAGACGATCAATGCTGAAACCGCGGTGCAGGTCGCGCTTTTGAACAACAAAGGGCTTCAGGCATCCTATGCGCAGATCGGCCTTTCGGCGGCCGAAGCATGGCAGCAGTCCACGCCAGAAAACCCCGTCGTCTCCATCGGTCTTCTGGGCATCGGTGCGCCCGAGGTCGGGCTGTACCGCGCCTTGGAAAGCATGATCGCCGTGAACCTGCTGGATGCCCGCACCCGCAAACAGCGCATCGCCGCTGCCGAGGCGGAGTTTCAGCACGCGCAGATGCAAGCGGTGAGCGAGACGTTGGGGCTGGCCAATGAGACACGCGAGGCTTGGGTCAACGCGGTCGCGGCCTTTGAAACGGTCAGCTATCTGAAACGCGCGGCCGTCACCACCGATGCGGCGGCGGAACTGGCTCAGCAATTGGGCAAGACCGGCGCGCTTAACAAGGCTGCGCAGGCCCGCGAGCAGGCGTTCAACGCCGAAATGGCGGGCCAATTGGCACAGGCGCGGCTGGACGCACAATTGGCCAAAGAGCAACTGACCCGGCTTATGGGCCTTTGGGGGCAGGACGTGGCCTATTACGTGCCCGATGCCCTGCCGCGTGTGCCGAACACGGTCAGCAGCCACCGGGGCATCGAACGCCTGGCACTGGCCAATCGGGTTGATCTGGAAGTCGCGCGGCTTGGCCTTGCCGCCACGGCCAAAGCCTATGGCCTGACTGATGCCACCCGGACCCTGACCGATTTGGAAGTCATCGCCGGAGCCGAGATCGAGCGTGAAGAAGAGAACGGGGAGATTGAGACCAGCGTGTCACCGCAGGTCGAGTTTGAGTTCGTGATCCCAATCTTCGACAGCGGCAAAGCGCGGCTGCGCAAGGCCGAGCTGAGCTATCTTCAGGCGGCCAATGTGCTGGCCGAGCAGGCTGTGAACGTCCGCTCCGAAGCGCGGGCGGCGGCCACGGCCTACCGATCCAGCCATCAGATCGCGCGGCACTACTCAGACGTCGTGCTGCCCCTGCGCCGCACAATCGACGAGGAAGCGCTGCTCAGCAACAACGGCATGATCACCAGCACTTTCGACCTGCTGAACGACGCCCGCGAGAAGATCGCGAGCCAGCTCGAAGCAGCCAGCGCTAAGCGTGAATTCTGGCTGGCCTCGGCTGGTCTGACTGCCGCGATCTACGGCGGTGGCAGCGGCGGCGGTGGTGCCGGTGGAGAGACACAAATCGCCGCCGGTGGCGGCGGCGGACATTGAGACAAGGAAGCAACCAGATGATTAACAGACGTCAATTGCTGGGGGCCGGTGCTGCGGGTGCAACGCTCGTGTCCTCCAAAGCATGGGGCCAGACCATGAACATGGGCCTGCCCGAAGCCGCGGTGATGGACAGTGCGCTGACCCAAGCCCCAACCCGCCCCACCTCGGGGCCGGATTACAACCCCGTAGTCACGCTCAACGGCTGGACCCTGCCGCACCGGATGAACAACGGGGTGAAGGAATTTCACCTCGTTGCCGAGCCCGTCGAGCGTGAACTGGCCGACGGAATGGTCGCGCGCCTCTGGGGCTATAACGGCCAGTCAACCGGTCCCACCATCGAGGCGGTGGAGGGCGACCGGGTGCGCATCTATGTCACCAACCGCCTGCCCGAACATACCACCGTGCATTGGCACGGGCTGATCCTGCCCTCTGGCATGGACGGTGTCGGCGGGCTCAGCCATCCCGGCATCCCACCGGGCAAAACCTTTGTCTATGAGTTCGACCTGACCAAATCCGGCACCTTCATGTACCACCCGCATGGGGATGAGATGGTACAGATGGCGATGGGGATGATGGGCATGTTCGTGGTCCACCCCAAGGATCCCGACTTCATGCGCGTCGATCGGGACTTTCTGATCATGCTCAACGCCTTCGACATTGATCCCGGCACCTACATCCCGCGCATCATGACAATGACGGATTTCAACCTGTGGACATGGAACAGCCGGATTTTCCCTGACATCGACCCGCTGGTGGTCAACCAAGGGGACAAGGTGCGGGTGCGCGTTGGCAACCTCACGATGACCAACCACCCGATCCACATGCACGGCTATGACTTCAAGGTCACCTGCACCGATGGCGGCTGGGTGCCGGAATCGGCGCAATGGCCCGAGGTCTCCATCGACATCCCCGTGGGTGCCATGCGGGCCTATGAGTTTGTGGCCGACCATCTGGGCGACTGGGCGATCCACTGTCACAAGTCGCACCACACGATGAACGCCATGGGCCATGACGTGCCCACACTGATCGGCACCAACAGTTCCAATATGACACGTCAGGTCCGCCGCGTGCAGCCTGAGTTCATGCCCATGGGCACGGCGGGCATGGCAGATATGGGCGAAATGTCGATGCCGCTGCCCGACAACACCGTGTCGATGATGGCCGGTTGGGGGCCGCATGGCCCGCTGGAGATGGGCGGCATGTTCTCGGTCGTGAAGGTGCGCGAAGGCATCGACGCGGACGACTACGAAGATCCGGGCTGGTACGAAAACCCGCCCGGCACCGAGGCGTATGAATGGACGGGCGAACTGCCGGAATTTGCGCAGAACCACAGCCCGAAAACCCAGATCACGCCAAAACCAACCTCCGAGGGCTAAGCAGCCCTTGGACCATAATCACCTCAAAAACCATACAGGAAACACAATGAACAAACTTCTTCTCTCGACCGCCCTCAGCCTTCTCATCACCGCCCCAGCCTTTGCCGCGGGCACCCATGGCGGCGGTCATGACGATGACGGCCACGGTGACATGCACAAAGAGATGGCCATCGGCATGCCCGGCAAGGCCGAGGCGGTCGATCGCACCATCGACGTGACCATGCGCGAAACCGACGACGGCGAGATGATTTTCGAGCCCGCCGCGTTCGACATCAAGGAAGGCGAGACCATCCGCTTTGCCGTCACCAACAAGGGCGAGATCGAGCATGAGTTCGTGATCGACACGATGGAAGGCAATGCCGAGCACAAGGAAGCCATGGCCAAGATGGACATGGAGCATGACGACCCGAATTCGGTCCGTCTCGACTCTGGCATGGAGGGCGAGGTGATCTGGACCTTCACCAACGAAGGTACGTTTGAATTCGCCTGCCTGATCCCCGGCCACTACGAATCCGGCATGCATGGCCCGATCACCGTCGCACAGTCCGATGACGCGCCAGAGGCGCCCGCGGTCTACTCCACTGGCAAGATCAAAAAGGTCGACGCCAAGGGCAAGAAGGTCACCATCATTCACGGCCCGCTTGAAAACCTCGACATGCCGTCGATGACCATGGTGTTCAAAGCCGATGAAGCGCTGATCGCCAAAATGAAGGAAGGCCAGAACATCGAATTCGTGGCCGACCGTGTGAAAGGCAAGCTGACCGTCACAGCGATGAAGTAAGCGCCGACAGCAGGGCCGGCGAACGGGCTGGCCCTGCTCTTTCCACCAAAAAATAAGGCAGTTCGAGCAATGAGAACGCGTGGAACCATCGCCCTTTGGGCCATCGCTGCACTACAGGCAATTGTGGCAATCTTCTTTTCCGTCTGCTTCTTGCTGGACGCTATCGGATTGGAACCTGAATTTCTGATCTGGCAGAGCCATGAGTATCAACAGACCGTGCTCGCCATTGGGTTGAACCTCGGCGTGGCACTTGGCTGGATCGCCCTTAGAACAAGCCTGCAACGCGCCCGGCTCGCCGAAGAAAAGATGCGCCGCTGCACCTCGGAGTTCTCACTGGTGATGTCGCAACATTTCACGAATTGGCGTCTGACCCCCGCCGAGCGGGATGTCGCGGTGTTTTTGGTCAAGGGTCTCAGTACCCGCGACATTGCGGACCTGCGCGGCACTTCTGAAGGGACAATCAAAGCGCAGACAAACGCGATTTATCGCAAGGCTGCCGTTACCGGGCGCACNCAGTTGCTCAGCACCTTNATTGAGGATNTGATGGATGACGCATNGNTGCCNGCGGANGCCCNGCAAACTGCGGCTGTGAAGNGCTNAGCGATAGGCCCTGCANCCAGATCAAACGCCGCCCCGGCGTAATCGCTCCAGGAAACGCCCCCCTCCCCCACAAANCAGGTTGCCNCTTCATGATCCAAGCAATGCTTCTATCNGTTCTGGTCGTCAGCATCTGCACGGCGATCCACTATCTCGTGCTCAAACGGGTNTCCNATACCATCGCGCAGCGCAANAGNGCTGCGCATGGCCAGAACCTNGGCTTGGCCGTCGGCGCAATCACAATCGCGCATGTCATCGAGGCTTTCATCTATACGCTGTTCTTCCTCTGGGCCGTGCAGGGNTTGNAAATCGGCGCGCTGAACGAATCCGGCCCGGCGGGCAAGCCCCCCACAATGATGGATTATTTCTATTTCTCGCTGGTCAACTTCACCACCTTGGGGCGCGGCGATTTGACCCCNNTGGGGCANCTGCGCTTCATCACCGGGATAGAGGCATTTCACGGCTTTCTNATGATTACGGCGTCAGGCAGCTTCGTGCTGCAGGTCATGGCGGGACGCGCCCCCCTGTCNGACAAGGGGTGACCCAAATGGTTCGGCCCATTCTCTTTCCCGATAGAGAGCNCATAGGCGGNCNACCTCCAACCCGTCATCGACAGTTGGAATTGGCCCCGGCAGGACATACTAACACGCCTCGGACATCGGCGCGCCCNGTNCCCCGTGGCANCATCAANCGCAATTCATCCCGATAAGGCATGACATGAACAGAAGACAATTCCTCGCCAGTGTTTCCGCCGCTGCGGTTCTGCCCCTTCCGGGNTTTGCTGGCCAGACNCCACTGAAGNTGAAGGCCGAAACGGTAAGCCAGCAAATCCTTCCCGAAGGCGAAGGCACCACCGCAATGCTGGGGTTCAACGGCTCGATGCCGGGACCNGAGATCAGGCTTAAACGGGGTGCGCGGGCATCGATTGAGGTCGAGAACGGNCTTGAAGAGGGCACCGCCGTTCACTGGCANGGCATCCGGNTGGAAAACCGGATGGACGGTGTCCCGGTGCTGACGCAAGACCTCATCAACCCCGGTGACAGCAAGACNTACAGNTTCGTGCCGCCCGATGCGGGGACCTATTGGTATCATTCGCANTATATCTCGCAAGAGCAGGTGGCGCGCGGCTTGATGGGNCCGCTGATCGTCGAAGACGACGCCCCCCTCGATCTGGATCATGACATCACCGTGATCCTGTCCGATTGGATCATCNACGAAGATGGCAGCCTTGTTGATGANTTCACCGANANGCATAGCGTCGCCCATGCGGGCTATATGGGCAATTTCGCCCGCGGCTTCCTCTCGCNAAGCGAGGTGCAGCAAGGTGATCGCATCCGCCTGCGGCTGATCAATGCGGCGACNAATCGTATTTTCCCCCTNAGCATCTCTGGCGTTTCTGGTTCGGTTGTCGCCCTGGACGGCATGGCACTGNGCCANCCCCGCGCGGCCTCTGACCTCGTTCTGGCGCCGGCCCAGCGGGCCGANCTGATCGTCGATGTCACCGGCCCGGTCGGCTTTGACATGCCCACGCGACAGGAGCCCTACCGTCTGGCCGAATTGTCCATCTCTGGCGAGAATACGGATCGGCAATCGGGGCCTCTGCCGACCTTGGCGGCACCGGACCTCCCGGCACCGGGTGCCCCCTCCCAGCACCTGACGCTGACCATGATGGGCGGTGCCATGGGCGGGCGGCACGGCGGCGCCAACATCTGGTCCTTCAACGATGTCTCGGACCTTCCGGACGCGCCCTTCGCCGCCATCGAACGCGGCGAAACGGTACGTATTACATTCGTGAATGATACCGCCTTTCCGCATGGCATCCATCTGCACGGCCATCATTTTTATGAACTTGCCGCCGATGAAAGCCTTGGCGATCTGCGCGATACGACTTTGGTGGCGGCCGGTGAAAGCCGGGATGTGCTGTGCGTTTTCGACAATCCAGGCCGCTGGCTGATCCACTGCCATATGCTAAGCCATGCCATCGGAGGGATGCGAACATGGGTAGAGGTCACATGATCCGATATTCACTGCTTGCCCTTGTCTGGGCGACCACGGCGCAGGCGGGCCACGAGCTTGAGGGCCGCGACATCGATGCGGGTCGCACGCTCTATGCCGAGACCTGCGCGGCCTGTCATGGCGCCAACCTCGAAGGCCAGCCTGACTGGCGGACACCGGATGAAGACGGCATCCTGCCAGCACCCCCTCATGATGCCACCGGCCATACCTGGCACCACGACAATGCCCTGCTCTTTGAATATACCAAGCGCGGCGGCAGCGCCGCGTTGGCCGCGCGCGGGATTGATGATTTCGCCAGCGGAATGCCCGCCTTTGAAGGGGTGCTGTCGGACGCGGACATCTGGGACATTCTCGCCTACATCCGATCAACCTGGCCACCCCGCGAACAGGCCGCTCAGGCAGGTCGCAACCGGCCACATTGAGGCCTNAGCCACAGAACGCAAGCTCAGCGGTGGCGTTGATGGCCCAGACAAAGAACGCATGCCACAGACCTTCGCGGTGCTATGGCATGCGCAGCCGCCCCTACCCCTTGGGCTTCTCGCCTGCCGCTGCAAAGGCAGCTTCAAGGTCGGCCTCCGTCGGAAAGCCGATCAGCACACCCGCCCGCGCTTCGTTGAGGTCGACCCCGCGCCGTTCAATTTCAGCGTCGGACATCGTGGTGCGCTGGCTGATGCGGCGGGTCCATTGAAAGAACAGGTTTTGCAGCCGTTCGCATTCTTGCGCGGAATGCGGATCATCGCCCAGATCGTTGAACTCATCCGGATCGGCCTGCAAATCGAACAGCATCGGGCGGAAGCCTTCGGCAAAGACGTATTTCCAACGTCCATCAAAAAGCATCGTCAGTTTGGCCTCGGCAACGCTCACGCCCAAACGACGGCGGGCTTGGCGGAAGGAGTAATCGTATTCGGAGATGACAAAATCGCGCAAGGAGTCCGCCTTGCCCTGCATGAGCGGACGCAGGGACTTGCCCTCGATGATATGCGGAACAGCGGCCCCATCGAAATAGTCGAGGATGGTCGGCACCACATCAATCGCTTCGACCAGCGCGTCTGACACCGTGCCGCGTGTGGCATCCGCCTCTTTACTGGGGTCGACAACGATCAGGGGAATGCGTGCCGAAGGGTCGTGAAACAACTCCTTCTCGCCAAGCCAGTGATCGCCCAAATAGTCGCCATGATCCGAGGTGAAGACGATCATCGTCTCATCGGTCAAACCCTTGGCGTCCAGAAACGCCATGAGTTCGCCCATCTGATCGTCGATCTGTTTGATCAACCCCATATAGGCGCCGATCACTTTCGTCCGGGTGATGTCATTGGTAAAGGCTTTGGACACCCGCTCTTCCATGAAGGCACCAAACACCGGATGCGGGTCCGTCTGTTCCGCGTCGCTGCGCAGCACCGGCTGATGGGTCTCTGGCGGGTACATATCGTGGTAGGGTTCGGGCACGATATAGGGCCAGTGCGGTTTGATGTAGCTCAGGTGCAGGCACCATGGTGTGTCGCCCGCCTCTTGAATGAAGTCCATCGCACGGCGGGTGATATAGGGGGTCTCACTCTCTTCATCCGATGCACGGGCCTTGGCGTCCGAATTGTCGAGGAACCAGCCGCTCAGGATGTTGCCGTCTGCATCCTCGCCACTGTTGGCGACGCTGTCCCAAGGGTTTTCATCCTCCCAGCCGCGGTCTTTCATGTAGTCATCATAGGCTTTGTTGCGCTTGCCGTAACTGGTGCTTGGGTGCAGCCCGTCGTCGCGCTCATAAGGCTCGAAACCACATTCAGACACCAAAGCGCCGATGGTGCTGTCGGGGGCCAAACCGAGGCGTTTCATCCCCTCGGCATCGGCGCTCATATGGGTCTTGCCGCAGAGTGCCGTGCGCACGCCCAGGGGGCGCAAATGGTCGCCCAGGGTCATCTCGCCTACTTTCAGCGGCACGTTGTTCCACGTCGATCCATGCGAACTGACGTAGCGGCCCGTGTAGAAAGACATGCGCGATGGGCCGCAGATCGTCGACTGCACATAGGCGCGATCAAACCGCACGCCGCGTTTGGCCAAAGCGTCAATATGCGGCGTATCAAGCCCCGGATGCCCTGCGCAGGACAGGTAATCCCATCGCAGTTGATCACACATGATGAAGAGTACGTTTTTTGTCATGATGGCGTCCGGGTCCGAGGTGTATTTAAGCTATAGCAGAGGGGACCGGGGCTGGGCGCGCCCCGGTCCTTGAGGTTAGGCTTTCGCCGCGTCAGGGATTTCGACCCCCAGTTCGGTCAAGGCACGCAAAGCGCCGGGGTGCAGCAGCAGGTTGATGTCTTGCACAGCGCCCGCTGGCGTGATTGCCCGCAGCCAAGGTGCACTTTCGCCCGCTTCTTTGACACCCTCGTAGAAGGCTTTGGTCATCTGATAGATCATCTCCTCGTCCGCGTCCTTGTTGGTGACGATCCCAACGGTGACGCCCAGTGTCGTGACATCCCCCTCATTGGCCTGATTGTCGCCATAGATGCCCGCAGGCAGCGTGGCCGCGCTGAAGCCCGGGCGGCCAACAAGCGCCTGAACGCCTTCGGTTTCAAGCGTATCGGCAGGAATACCAAGGAAGCGGATCTTGTTGGTCACCGCGATCTGGGTCAGCGCGGGGCTGGGGGCATTGGTGGGATTACAGTACACGTCGAGGTTGCCGTCTTGGAACGCCGCCGCGGCCGCGTCCCAGCCGAGTTTGACGGCTTCGTAATCAGTGCCCTCTTCCAGCCCGGCCACGGCTTTGAACAGACGTGCCATCGTGGCGTAGGCCGCGCCTCCGGGGGGGCCAAGGAACACGCGCTTGCCGGCGATCTGATCTATCGATGTAATACCAGAGGAATCGTAAACGGCGATGTGATAGACACCCATCGGAAAGTTCAGCACGGTGCGCAGGTTGTTGACCAGTTCAGGCGCCTGTTCGATCTTTTCATACATGGCCGCCTGACGGCGCATCAGCGCATGGATGGCGGGCGAGGACATGCAGAAATCGCTGCGTCCCATGGCCACTTCAAGCACATGGCGCGTGGCAGCGCCCGTCGCGTTCAACTGAATCTCATAGTCTGGCAGCGCGCCGTTCACGATGCTCGCGAAGGTGGTCATCACAAGGTTCGGGCTAGTGCCAGGCCCAAGCGTCGACATGCGCAGGATATCTTTCGCAAAAGCCCCGCCGGGCAAAGCGGCGAGCGCGGCGGCACCTGTGGCGGTGCCTAAAAAACTACGGCGTGAGAATGTTGGGTTGGTCATGGGTTGTCCTCCTCTGGATTATGAAACTTCGGGCGTCATGAACGCCCCGAACCGAACGGCGGACCAAAGCGCCACGGTGGCTGCCACGGCAATCCACGACACCAGCGGTCCGAAAAACAAAAGGGCAAAGGCAATCCCGAGGCCCAAGGGCGCATAGCCCGCCTTGCCTTTCGCCGGGTAGCAGGCGCGCGAGATATGCAGCACCGCCAAAGTAACGAACAGGATCGACTGCGCGGACTGTACCAGCGGGTAGCCCGTCCCAAGCAGCATGGCCGGCTGATAAATAAACGCGAAAGGGATCACGAAACCGGGCAATGCCAGTCGTGACGCCTCGATCGCCGTGCGCATGGCCCCTGCCCCGGCAATGGGTGCCGCAGCAAATGCCGCAAGCGCCACAGGCGGCGTTACCGCAGAGAGCACGCCGAAATAGAGCACGAACATATGCGTGTGAATGATCGGCACGCCGAGCCGTTGCAGCGCTGGCCCCATGACCAGCACGATGATCAGATAGGCAGGCACGGTGGGCATCCCCATGCCCAAAAGCAGACAGGCCACGGCCATCAGCAACAGCGAAATCGCCAACTGCCCATCCGCATAGCTCGCCACCAGCGACGCGAACCGCAGGCCGACGCCGGTCAGGTTCAAAATACCGATGATGATACCAACCGCGCCCACGATCACCACAAGCTGGGCCGAGATCAGGCCCGCCGAGCGAACGAACCTGACCCACGACGATACATCGGTCAAAAGGCCCGGCTTGATCGCGAAACCAAGCACGACGGCAAAGGCCACGCCGATAAAGCCTGCATAGGCCGGAGAAGAGCCGCCGACCATGGCAATGACGATGGCTGTCAGCGACAGCATAAAGACAATGATCTGCGCAAGCTCACGCCAAACGAAACTGGGCTTTGGCTGTTCGGAAACGTCCAGATCCATGCTCCGCGCCGCACTTGAGGTCGCCATGAACAACCCAACGTAATAAAGGATCGCCGGAACGGCGGCCGCCGCGCAGATGGTCAGATAGGGCTCACCGGTGACATCGGCCATGATAAAGGCCACGGCCCCCATGATGGGCGGCGTGATCTGCCCCCCGCTTGAGGCCGCCGCTTCGACCGCTCCGGCAAAATGCGCTTTGAACCCGCGTTTCTTGATCAGCGGTATCGTAATGACGCCGGTGCCGACGACATTGGCCACCGCGCTGCCGGAAATCGTGCCGAACAATCCGCTGGCAATGGTCGCCGCCGCCGCTGGCCCCGAACGGACCCGCCCGGTCGCCGCAAGCGCTAGTTTTACCAGCACCCGGTCGATCGTGAGAAACTCAAGGAAAGCGCCGAAAACGATAAAGATCAGGATGGTCGAGACGACTGTCGCCATGGGGCGGCCAAAGACCCCGTCAAAGGAATACCATAGAACTTGGATCAACTCTTCTGAGGTCATGCCCGCATGGCGCATGAACCCCGGCGCATATTGCCCAAAGGCCCCATAAAGCAGCACAAGGGCCGCAACGCTTGCCATGACCATGCCAACAGACCGGCGCGTAAGTTCGATCACGGCGATCAGCCCCAAAGTGCCCAGCCAAATGTCGGTGGAGGTCAGGAAATACAGCCCGGTTTCGATCTCTGCCGCTGCGCGAAAGTATTGAAAGACCGAGACCCCCAATAGCGCCGCCGTAAGCAGGGCCAAAGGTTTTTCAGCGCCAGTTTGGCCGCGTTCCATCTGGGTCAACAGGATCAACAACCCTCCGACCAGCAGCATCCCGACGCGCAGATAGGACTCGCTGAACACGCCAAAGACGGAAACGTAGAAAACGACGGCGATGATCAGTCCCGATAGCGCAAGGTTCAATCCGGTCACGGATTTTGAAAGCAGGTTTTGCATCGGTCCTCATCCCCCTAAATGCGGCACCCCGGCAAAGACCTCCTCCGCCCCTGCCGTGATTGCGCAAAAACTAGACAGCGAAGGGGTAACGGTCCAACATGGATTTCACCAGGTGGAACGCTATGACGAAATTAAACCGCTCCGTTGAACGCGGGCTCAACATCCTCGAAGTTATCTCCAGCAATGGCGTGTGTTCCTTGGCCTTTCTGGCCGAGCGGACCGGCTTGCCTAAGCCGACAATCCTGCGCATCTGCGCCACATTGGTCCAACAGCGCTGGCTGACCCAAAGCAGAAGTGACAGCCGNTANAGGGTCGGGTCCCGGTTCCCGCGGGTGAATTCCCGCCCTACNACGATAGACACGCTGGTCGAAGCAGGTGCCTCTGCAATCCTATCGCTNTCTGATGCCACCGGACTTGGCGTGGACCTTGCNGCGCCAATCGGCAATGGCCGGGTCGAGATTGTGGACACAACGCGGAACTTTTCNANNCACGGTATCTTCCCCGATTGCATTGGCTACAGGCCCTCGCCTTTCCGNTCNGCACTGGGATGCGCTTTTCTGGCGGCACTGGAGCCNGNGCAGGAGGCAGAATATTCCGCCCGTTTGGCCNNCCACACCACCGGCAAAGACCGCACCGCNGCCTTGGCGCTGCCAGCNAANTTGCGCGAGGTNCGCGCGCAGGGTTTCGCCATCCGAGAGGACGGCTATTGGGGGCGTGCGGTGGATTACGGCGGCATTCCAAGCGCGATTGCNGTCGCCATANGNNCACAGNGTCATGCTGTCGGCGCGGTTAGCCTGATNNGGCTGGCCGAACAGCATAGCGNCGCCGCCNTNGCCAAAGCGCATTTGAAAAAACTGACCGAGACGGCAGAGGAAATCGGCAAGCTTTACGCGGCCAACGTCGGCTAATTNGCGTTGGCCTGCCGTTCAGACCTAGCCCATNTGTTNATCNANAGCGCCCTGCAACCGGNTTGTGCGCTGCCAATACGGACAGTCTGTANGGGAGGAANNCCGACAGGTTGAAGTCATCCGATGCCATCCGGAACGGCCCTCCCNCGATCNTTGNACCNGGAATTTTCTTGACGGATTNTCCCACGGCTCCCTATTNGTTGCAATTGTAACGATTCTGAAACGGCGGTTCTGGCATGGTTTATGGCCGACGCATGAAGGATCGAGGGGAGGGGAAAGATTGATGACTGGCACTGACAAAANCGNGNTNAATCCGNNCNGAGGGGACAGGCCCANCTGTATGCCCGGTGGCGACTANTTCGAGCCNAAAGCGCTTTCCGATGCCCTGCCNCAAGTNATGAACAGCCCGCANAACTGCAGCTATGGCCTNTACGGGGTGCCGCTTTCCAGANNAGAGGCACNGCCTCAGGATGATTACATCGACGGCTGGGCGGATATGAAAATGAAGTNCGNCNGCACGCCGGGTATGAAATAGCGCGATGCTTACGCTTTATTCCTACTGGCGCTCGACCACATCCTACCGCGTGCGGATAGCGCTGAATCTCAAGGGNCTCCCCTATCGGATNGTCCCGGTGGACCTNGTGGCCGGGGACCAACGCAGCCCAGACTATGNNGCCAAGAACCCCATCAANGGGGTGCCAACCTTGCTTCTTGAAGACGGGCGGGCGTTGACCCAATCGCTGGCAATNATGGCCTATCTNNACGAGATCGCGCCAGACCCTGCCCTTTTGCCCNAGCCTGCGTTTGAGCGGGCTCAGGTACTGGCCGCCGCACAGGTGATCGCGACGGACATTCATCCGATCAACAACCTCAAGGTGGTCAGCCACCTGAAAACCCATCANGGNCTGACCGCGGATGANGGAACAGCATGGATGCGCCATTGGATGACTGAAGGGCTGCACGCCTATCAAGCGCTGCTGCCGGACGGNCCGANATTCAGCTTTGCCGATCACCCGCTGCTTTGCGACCTTTGNCTTATCCCGCAGCTTTACAACGCCCACCGGTGGGGCGTCGAGATGACACCCTTCGCGCGGCTGCTTGAGATCGAANNGGAGGCCCTGCGCCTNCCGGCCTTTGACGCCGCACGCCCCGAAANTCAGCCGGACGCCAATTGAAGGGCAGNTCATGCNTTCATGGGCTGNAAGCGGCNANACCGNCGGGACTGATGCTGCGTGTCTCAATGGACGNCCGGGGGCGANACCTCGAACNCCTCTGGCGANCTTGAAAACAGGCGGNCATCTAACCTGAAGCAATCGACATTGGCCCTATCTCGCCTATTTTCAAATCTCACCGAATAGAGTTGTCGTCACTTTGCTGGTGGTCGCCCCCTAGCCGCATCGAATACCCTCNNATAAACAGTCTTTTTCTTCCGGAGCATCCATGAGCACCAAATATTTCGCGCCACACGGGGGACATCCCGGGCAAGAGCAGCTTCTCACTGATCGCGCAGTTTTCAAGGATGCCTATGCGGTCATCCCAAAAGGTACGATGCGGGATATCGTCACCAGCTTTTTGCCCTTTTGGGAGGATACGCGCCTNTGGGTCATCGCGCGCCCGATGAGCGGCTTCGCCGAGACATTTTCGCAATACATCATGGAGGTACAGCCCGGAGGCGGTTCTGAAAAGGCTGANTTGGATCCGGAAGCCGAGGGCGTATTATTCGTTGTGGANGGCGCGGCCACTTTGCGTGTCGCGGGCGAGACTTACGAGCTGAGCCCGGGCGGTTACGCNTACCTGCCCCCGNCGAGCGCCTGGACCCTGCGAAACGANGGCGAGGAAGTCTTGCGCTTCCANTGGGTGCGCAAGGCATATGAGGCNGTCGAAGGGTTGGATATGCCCGATGTGTTGGTCCTGAACGAAAACGACATCGAACCGACGCCCATGCCGGGCACAGATGGCAAATGGTCGACGACCCGCTTTGTCGACCCATCCGACCTGCGCCACGACATGCATGTCACGATTGTGACATTCGAACCGGGCGGCGTTATCCCCTTTCTTGAGACACATGTGATGGAGCACGGGCTCTATGTGTTGGAGGGCAAAGCCGTCTACAATCTGAACAATGATTGGGTCGAAGTCGAGGCCGGTGACTACATGTGGCTCCGCGCTTTTTGCCCTCAGGCNTGCTATGCGGGTGGCCCGGGGCGGTTTCGTTACCTGCTTTACAAGGACGTAAATCGNCANATGGCGCTCCGTCCCGGNNCCGCGTCATACCCTCAACATCAGCGNNTNAAGGCTGCGGNCGAGTAACGNTGCCCCCGATTGCGANGCTCAATTGGTGAGCCGCCTTGATGACGGGGCGGCTCANTTCTTCGACNTCNGACGCGCCGACCCTGCTGGTTGGCCCGGATATCGAGATTCCNGCGACAGCTTCGCCATTCATGTCGAATACCGGCGCCGCGATACAGCGCATGCCTTCGTTNCTCTCTTCATTATCAACTGAAAAGCCGCTTTCCCGAATGGCTTCGAGNTTNTGGCGCAGGGCCGTCGGATCGATGATCGTATGTGCGGTNAANCGCGTCATCTGCCCNTTCGAGAGTAGTTTGTCCAAACGCTCAGGATCCATATATGCGAGCAACGCCTTGCCAATGCCGGATGCATGCATCGGAGAAAGGCTGCCGGGCGGGAAAAAGGCGCGGATGTTCGCATGTGTCTCCACTTGGCTCAGNAACAGGACCGCCTCTTCTTTTCCGACGCCGATATTNGCTGTTTCACCGGTCGTTTCCATCAGCTTTCGCATGATGGGTCGCGCNCGATCGACAAGACTTGTGCGCCGAAGGAAACGCGCGCCGATCACAAACGCGCGCGGACCNATGTACCAAACCTGCTCTTCGTGATCGAATTCGACCAGCCCCCTGCCCTCAAGGGTTACAAGGATACGGTAGACGGTCGCTGGCGATTGGCGCATCTCATCTGCCANCTTAGAGAGCGGCTTGCCCTGNGCTTCGCTGAGATACTCGAACACCTCCATGGCCCGGTCGAGCGATTTGATCGTGTTCTGCGCGGTCTTGTCCGTCCAGCCACGGGGCCTTCCGCGTGCTTTCCGACCAGTTCCTGAACCATTGTCTTGAGATTCCATAAGAACCCTTCGTTTCTATGTGAAAGACGAAATCACCATGTGAAAAATATAACGCACTGACAACACTCATNTTTACGCATNAACCCAAAAACTGAAACCCTATTTCAAAAAAATATCGGTTCGCCCTGGTCCGGTCTANTGTGAAGCCAACAACGGAAGGAGACCGTCCATGAGCTTTCAAAATCCCGTTTTCATCCCGGGCCCGACCAACATTCCCGAGAGCCTGCGCAAGGCTTGCGACATGCCNACGATNGACCACCGGTCACCGCTGTTTGGNCAAATTCTNCATCCCGCTCGNGCANGTNTTCGNAANATCCTCAAAAGCGACANCGCAGAAATCTTCATTTTTCCGTCCACCGGCACGGGGGGNTGGGAAACTGCGCTGACCAACACGCTNTCATCGGGTGACAAAGTGCTTGCGGCACGCAACGGNATGTTCAGCCATCGTTGGATCGATATGTGCCAGCGTCATGGTCTTGCNGTGCAGACAGTCGAAACNNCNTGGGGCGCAGGNATNCCNGCGGATCGCTACGAAGAGATCCTGACCGCTGACAAAAGCCANGAGATCAAGGCCGTTCTNGCCACGCATAATGAAACGGCCACCGGCGTGAAATCAGACATTGCGGCCGTGCGCCGTGCGCTGGACGCATCGGGTCATCCAGCGATGCTGCTGNTGGATGGTGTTTCNTCAATTGCNTCNATGGATTTCCGTTTCGACGAATGGGGCGTGGATGTTGCCGTGACCGGNTCACAAAAAGGCTTCATGCTGCCCGCTGGCCTCGCCATTGTTGGCTTCTCACCCAAGGCNATGGAGGCCACCAAAACCGCCACTCTGCCCCGCACGTTTTTCGACGTACACGACATGGCCAAAGGCTACGCNAACAACGCCTATCCCTATACGCCTGCNGNGGGNCTGCTGAACGGNCTGAACCAAGCCTGCAACATGCTGCTGACCGAAGGTCTGGAGAACGTGTTTGCCCGGCACTTCCGGATTGCGGAGGGTGTGCGCGCGGCGGTGGGCGCTTGGGGCCTTGANCTTTGCGCCACGGACCCTTCGGTTTACTCNGACACTGTCAGCGCCATTCGGACGCCCGAAGACTTCAACGCCACCGATATCGTGACNCATGCNGCCAACAAGTATGGCGTGGCCTTTGGCGTGGGGCTCGGTGAGGTCGCNGGCAAGGTCTTCCGGATTGGCCACCTCGGCAGCCTGACGGATGTCATGGCACTCTCNGGCATCGCGACCGCAGAAATGTGCATGGTCGATCTTGGATTGGACATCAAACTCGGCTCCGGGGTCGCGGCGGCCCAAGAATACTATCGCGGCCATACCGCGGCAGCGCAAAAAGACGCNGCGTGATGAAGGATTACCAGATGTACATCCCGACNTACGAGGACATGTTNGACGCCCACGCGCGGATCAGCCCCTATATTCGCCGCACGCCTGTCCGCACCTCGGACTACCTCAACGAACTNGCCGGTTGCGANCTGTTCTTCAAATGCGAGAACTTTCANGAGCCNGGTGCCTTTAANGTGAGGGGCGCCTCGAACGCGGTGTTCGGGCTCAGCGAGGAGCAGGCGGCCAAAGGCGTCGCAACACATTCCTCNGGNAACCATGCATCCTGCCTGTCTTATGCCGCTATGAAGCGNGGCATTCCNTGCAACGTGGTNATGCCCCGNACAGCNCCTCAGGCAAANAAGGANACGGTGCGCCGTTTTGGCGGTGTCATTACCGAATGCGAGCCGTCGACCAGTTCCCGTGAGGCGACCTTNGCCGAGGTGCAAGCNGCGACAGGNGGCGACTTCGTACACCCCTACAACGATCCCCGAGTGATCGCCGGACAGGGCACNTGTTCGAAAGAATTCATTGAGCAGACNGATGGNCTTGANGCTGTGGTNGCNCCAATNGGTGGTGGNGGCATGATATCNGGCACCTGCCTCACCCTCGCGACCCTCGCGCCCGAAACTCATATCATCGCNGCCGANCCNGANCAGGCAGACGACGCNTANCGCAGCTTCAAGGCGGGCCATATCATCGCNGACGATGCCCCCAAGACCATTGCCGACGGGCTTCTGGTCCCGCTCAAGGACCTGACTTGGCATTTNGTCTCAAACCANGTGTCCGANATCTACACGGCGTCAGAGCAAGAGATNATTGAGGCGATGAAGCTGACCTGGAAGCATCTGCGNGTGGTCATGGAGCCATCCTCTGCTGTGCCGCTCGCGACAGTTCTCAANAACCCNGANGCNTTTANGGGCAANCGCGTNGGNCTGATCATCACGGGCGGCAATGTCGANCTCGACAAGCTGCCNTGGCTGAACGCCGCCTGATCTCAAATATCGACTGAAAAACGAAGGAGCACGGACATGAAAGATATGACCAATCTCGACGAATTCGAAGTGGGCTACGATATCCCGGCAAAACCGGGCATNGACGAGGCCGACATCCAAACCCCGAGCCTTGTGCTTGATCTTGACGCGCTGGAGCGCAACATCAAGAAAATGGGAGACTACGCCAAGGCGCATGGCATGCGCCACCGGACCCANGGCAAGATGCACAAGTCGGTCGATGTCCAAAGGCTTCAAGAAAAGCTCGGCGGTGCATGNGGTGTNTGNTGCCANAAAGTCTCAGAGGCCGAGGTCTTTGCGCGGGGCGGCATCAAAGATATCCTCGTCTCGAACCAAGTNCGCGATCCTGCCAAGATCGACCGNCTNGCCCGNNTGCCCAAGCTTGGNGCCCGCACGATCTGTTGCGTGGACGACCTTGCCAATGTGGCTGANCTGTCNTCGGCNGCGCANANACATGGCACCGANATCGAATGTCTTGTCGAAATCGATTGTGGCGCGGGGCGCTGNGGTGTGACCACCACGNCTGACGTNGTNNNGATTGCCAAGGCCATCGACGGNNCNGAGGGNCTNAAGTTTNCNGGCCTGCANGCNTATCANGGCGCAATGCAGCACCTCGACAGCTATGACGAACGCAAGGCGAAAATCGATATCGCCGTGGCGATGGTCAAAGATGCNGTCGATACGTTGAAGGCNGAAGGNTTGGACTGTGACATCGTCGGCGGTGGCGGCACTGGCTCCTACTACTTCGAGTCCAACTCGGGTGTGTATAACGAACTGCAGTGCGGCTCCTATGCCTTCATGGACGCGGACTATGGNCGCATCCTCGACAAAGACGGCAAACGCATCGACCAAGGGGAATNGGAGAATGCCTTTTTCATCCTCACAAGCGTNATGAGCCATGCAAAGGCGGACAAGGCGATCGTCGACGCNGGCCTCAAGGCTCAATCCGTTGATAGCGGATTGCCAGTGATCTACGGGCGCGATGATGTCGAATATATCAAGTGTTCGGACGANCATGGGGTCGTGATGGACCCAAACGGNGCGTTGAAGGTCAACGACAAGCTGAAGCTGGTTCCGGGTCACTGCGATCCGACCGCCAACGTCCATGATTGGTANGTNGGTGTTCGNAACGGCAAGGTTGANTGCCTCTGGCCAGTTTCGGCACGCGGTCACGCCTACTGATCTAGCGATGTAAGACAACTGCCCCATGTGTCTGCTTCCGGCGGGCACATGGGCGAACTGATTTGAAGCGTGTCAGAATACTCTTTTCCNCCNCAACCTGCGNCGCGACGTTCTCAAGCCATTGGCGAACCTCTCGGAGTCTTCTGAAACGAAATATTTGGAGAGACACATGCTGATCGTACCTGAACGTGAGATCGCCAACCTAATGACCCGCGAGGCAGCTTTTGATGCTATCGAGAAAGTCTTTGCCGCAATGGCCTCCGGCGACGCCTACAACTTCCCTGTCGTACGCGAAGCGATTGGGCACGAAGATGCGCTTTACGGGTTCAAAGGCGGATTTGATCGCGCCGGGTTGAGCTTGGGGTTGAAGGCCGGTGGATACTGGCCGAACAATCTTGAAAAACGCAACCTGATCAACCACCAGTCCACCGTATTCCTGTTTGACCCTGACACCGGCAAGGTCAAAGCGATGGTCGGTGGCAATTTGCTGACAGCGTTGCGTACGGCGGCGGCTTCGTCGGTTTCAATCAAGCACTTGGCACGTGAAAACGCGACCGTCATCGGCATGGTAGGCGCAGGCCACCAAGCCACCTTCCAGCTACGTGCCGCACTGGAGCAACGAAAGTTCGAGAAGGTGATCGGCTGGAACTACCACCCAGAGATGCTACCCAATATCGAGAAAGTCGCGCATGAGGCAGGGGTTCCCTTTGAAGCCGTCGATCTGCCCGGCATGACCGAAGCCGACGTCATCATCTCGATCACCTCCGCCTTTTCACCGTCGTTGATGGCCGATCACGTCAGCCCCGGAACCCATGTCGCATGTATGGGCACCGACACCAAAGGCAAACAGGAGGTCGAAGCGGCCTTGCTGGCACGCGCCTCGGTGTTCACCGATGAGGTCGCCCAGTCCGTGAGCATCGGCGAGGCGCAACATGCCATTGCTGAAGGGCTTATCAAGGACACGGATGTTGCCCAGCTTGGCGCGGTCATCAATGGGACCAATCCGGGTCGCACGTCGGATCATCAAATCACCCTGTTCGACGGGACCGGCGTGGGCCTTCAGGACCTCGCGGTGGCGGCCAAAGTCGTTGATTTGGCCGTTGAACAGGGCGTCGCAATCGACGTGGACTTCTAAGCCGAGACACATTGAACTGGCCCAGAAACCGAAAGACTTTCTTTCAGCGCACAAACGGTAGGTTTCATGTTTTTGCCAATATCCCTGCTGTTTGTGGGGGCGGTTCTTGTGTTGAATGGTCTTTGGATGTCTGGGCGCATCTCGGATCGAGAGATTGTTGTCATCAACTTTGCCACAGCGGCAATTACCGCCACAGTCGCCGCTGTGTCACTCGTGCGCGCCACGACCGGGGATGAAGTCCGTTCTGTCGCCCTGACGCTGCTGTTCAGCGCGACCTACTTTTGGGTGGCGGTTAACCGGTTGAATGGCGCCGATGGCCGCGGTCTGGGCTGGTTCAGCCTGTTTGTCTCACTTTCCGTGTTGCCTCAGGCCTTTTTAGCCCTCGCCTCTGCGGCGAAATTCATTGATATCTGGCTGGGTATTTGCTGGCTTACTTGGTCGGGTCTTTGGTTCATGTATTTCGCCACTTTGACGTTGAAGAAACCGGTTCAAGACCAAACAGCAGTTGCCACACTCCTAAGCGGCGTGCTGACTGCCTGGCTGCCCGCCCTTTTCCTGATGTACGGAGCTTGAACGTGACCCGCCAGCTAAGTGTCTTTATCAACGGTTTTGGTCGCATCGGCAGGACTTTGCTGCGCCAGATTTTACAAAATGAAAGCCAGTCCGCCGTCAAAGTCGTTGGCATCAACGATATCGCACCACTCGAAACTTGCGCGTACCTGCTGCGCTACGACAGTGTTTTCGGCCCTTTGCCTCTCCCAGTAGAAACGGGGGATCGCCAGATGATAATTGGCGGTCGCCCCATCCCCTTTACCTGCGTACCGGACCTGCGCGCCTTGGATTTACGCGGTGTGGATGTTGTTTTGGAATGCACCGGGAAGGTCAGGGATAGAGATTTTGCAGAAGCAGGCATCGACGCTGGGGCGTCGAACATTCTAATCTCCGGCCCGTCCGAGGTCGCCGACAAGACGGTTGTCTTGGGCGCCAATGAACAAGACCTCGGAGATGCGCGGATCGTGTCCAATGCGTCTTGTACGACCAATGCGATCGCCCCCCTCCTCCGCACGATTGATCTAGGGCTCGGAATTTCCAGAGCACATATCACGACCATTCATTGCTACACCGGGAGCCAACCAACTGTTGACCAACCCGGTGCCAGTCTTGAAAGAAGCCGTGCTGCTGCTGTCTCAATGGTTCCGACAACAACCAGCGCGCTTAATCAGATCTTTAACGTATTGCCAGAATTTCACGGACGCCTCAGTGTCAGCGCTGTCCGGGTTCCCTGCATCTCAGTATCGGCAATCGACGCGACGCTGCAAATCTTGGAAAAGCCCGAAGGTTCATTTATCGAGTTCTTGCGCGAAGCCTTTGCAGACTCGACCCTCATTGGCCTGACAGAAGACCCCTGTGTCTCGACCGATTTTCGGAGCCGCCCTGAATCGCTGGTGATCGCCCTTCCCGAAACGCAATCAATCGAACAGCGCCAGCTGCGCGTCTTTGGCTGGTACGACAACGAATGGGGCTTCTCTGCGCGCATGCTTGAAATGGCGGAACGTCTCGCGGCGAGACGGTGATCTTATGAGACTGAAACGGGACCTCAAAGCTTAGGGACCCGCTAAAAGAAAATGCGACGCTTAGATCTGCGTCGCATTCCATTTGCTCAATCCGCGATGATCTCTTCACCGCGAAAGCGTCATGAGACGCGGTCACTCTGGGCGATTGAACCGCGCCCGTGTCCTGCCATACCGCCAGAAACCTCGTCAGTGGCTTCGCCTGAAAGTTCCTCTGGCAGCACCAGATTAAGGACGATGGCGATGAGAGCTGCGGGCAGAATGCCTGAAGTGCCTAGAACCTTTAGCGTCCCCGGCAGGTACTGGAGCGCATCCGGTTCAAGCTGCAAACCAAGACCAAGCGACAGCGCGATGGCAAAAATGACCATGTTGCGACGGTTCCAGTTCACATCGGACAGCATCGAGATACCGGCCGCGACAACCATGCCGAACATGACGATGACACCACCGCCCAGCACTTCAATCGGGATCGAAGAAATCACCGCACCGATTTTGGGAACAAGACCACATATAATCAGGAAAATCGCCCCGATTGTAACGACCATGCGACTCATCACGCCGGTCATGGCAATCAGACCTACATTCTGACTGAACGAGGTATTGGGCAGCGCGCCGAACATGCCCGAGATGGCCGTGCCGATCCCATCTGCATAGGTCGCCCCTTGGATTTCGCGGTCGCTCGCCTCGCGGCCTGCGCCGCCTTTGGTGATCCCGGAAACATCGCCGACAGTTTCGATGGCAGATACGAAGGACATGGCACAAAAGCCGATGATCGCGGCGACCGAAAATTCGATGCCAAAGTGAAACGGGTTCGGCAGAGCAAAACTTGCCGCTCGACCTACGGAGCCAAGGTTGACCTGACCAAGCGCGAAGGCGACCACATAACCAACCAAAAGACCGATCAGAACGGCCGACACAGAAAGCATGCCGCGGGTAAAGAACTTCAGGCCGAGGGTCACCAAAATCACGGTACCTGCCATGAACCAGTTGAGCCCAGAGCCGTATTCTTCGGTGCCGATTGCGGGCACACCCCCTGCCGCATATTGAACACCGACCTTGACCAGAGCCAGACCAATCATAGTCACGACCAAGCCGGTGACCAGCGGCGGCAGCGCAAAACGAAGTTTACCGATAAAGAGCCCTAGAAAGGCGTGGAACAGGCCGCCGACGACGATACCCCCCATCAGGACCGCAATTGCGTCCACGCCCTTCCCGGCGACAAGCGGGATCATGATTGGAATGAAGGCAAAAGATGTCCCCTGCACGATCGGCAAGCGCGCACCAATCGGACCTACGCCGACCGACTGAAACAGCGTCGCGACCCCGGCAAAGAACATGGACATCTGTATCATGTAGATCATTTGCGGGAAATCAGGGCTGTTTGAGCCAAAGCCGAAACCGGCAGCGCCGCAGACGATGATTGCCGGAGTGACGTTCGATACGAACATCGCCAGCACGTGCTGGATCCCCAGCGGCACCGCTTTTGTGAGCGGCGGGGTGTAATTTGGATCGCGGAGTTGGTCCGGCGTTCCGATGGATGCATCAGACATTATAATTGTCCCTCCCTATGGATGCGTGAGCCGGCGCTTTTTTTTGCCGAGTTATCTATTGTCGCTCGATGATGAATGGCTCATCGAACCAATGTTCTTCCAGATTTGGCCCCTCGCTGACGCGGTCGATGACCATGAAAAGCCCCGGATCGGACAGCGGACACAAAACCCCGTGCCAGACGTTGCGCCCGATGTTCACGCCCTGCCCCGGCCCAGCAATGAAGGCCCGTGGCGCAACCGGAGCGCCGTTTTTATCTTCAGCCAGCACGACCAGATATTCGCTTTCCTGCATCGGCAGAAAAGCTTGGCTGCCCAAAGGGTGACGCTCCATCATTTCCATTTTGAAAGGCATGGAAAACGATGCGGATTGAAAGACGCTGACCCCTACGCGACCGTCAACGTCGAGGGTCGCCCGATCATGAAAACGTCCGCAACGCCCTTGGTTTATGAGCTTGTCGGGCGTGTCTGATGCATCGATCAATTCTGCTAGCCCCGCAATGGCATCGGAATTGATTGTGGTTGCCGTCAAAACGTTGCTCATGATGCAAACCTCTCAATCAGGCGCAGTTCTGCAATGCGCTCAACCTGTCGGCAGGCTTCGGAGAACTCGGTATCGCGGTTATTTTTGATACGGCGGTGAAATGCTTCGAGAATGCTCGATTTGGTGTTGTCCTTCACGGCGATGATGAAAGGAAAGCCGTGCCGCTCAACGTATTCAGCGTTGAGGTTCTGGAAGGTCTCCCGTTCTTCGTCGGTCAGCAAATCCAGCCCGGCACCCGCCTGTTCGGCAGTGCTTTCCTTTGTAAGGCGCCCGGCTGCCGCTAGTTTTCCCGCTAAGTCGGGGTGGGCGGTCAGCACACCCAGCCGCTGTTCTTCGGAAGCGTTACGGAACACACGCGCCAGTGCGTTGTGAATGCCTGCTGCATTGTCATGGGTCGCGCCAAGTTCAAGATCAAAGGCACCCTCGGCAATCCAAGGGCTGTGTTCGAACATGCCACCAAATTCCGCGACAAAAGTTTCCCTGTTCATTTCAGATGGCGCGGTCCCCTCGGCAGGCGGGTGCATGCTTGCCCAGTGATCGGCGATCTGTTCCCGGGTGGCGAACCACACCCCGTCGTGTTTCGCGAAATGTTCCAAGGCGCGTTTCAATGCCATTGCGCGCCCCGGCCGCCCAATGAGACGACAGTGCAAGCCGATCGAAAGCATCTTGGGCGCACCTTCGACCCCCTCGGCATAGAGCATGTCAAAACTATCCTTGAGATAGCTCTCAAACTGATCACCGTTCGTGTATCCCGCTTGAATCGCAAAGCGCATGTCATTGCAGTCCATCGTGTAAGGCACGATCAACTGGTCCTTACCGCCAGCCCGCACCCAGTAGGGCAAATCATCAGCATAGCTGTCGGCGATATAGGCGAAATCGCCCTCCTCGGCGGCAAGGTCCACAGTGTTCATGGAGCAGCGTCCGGTGTACCAGCCGCGCGGGGCCTCCCCCACCACTTCAGTATGAAGGCGGATTGCCTCGCGGATCTGGGCGCGCTCTTCCTGCGGCTCCATATCCTTGTGTTCTATCCACTTCAGACCATGGCTGGCAATCTCCCAGCCCGCCTCCTTCATCGCCTTGAGCTGCTGGGGCGCCCGCATAAGAGCGGTTGCTACACCATAAACAGTGATTGGCGTGTTTTTGAGCAGTTTGTGAACACGCCAGAACCCGGCGCGGCTGCCGTATTCATAGATCGATTCCATGTTCCAATGGCGTTGACCCTGCCAGGGTGCGGCCCCGGTTATTTCAGAGAGGAACGCTTCAGACGCAGCATCACCGTGGAGAATATTGTTTTCCCCACCTTCTTCGTAGTTCAGCACGATCTGAACGGCGATTTTTGCGCCATTCGGCCATTGCGCCGCTGGTACAGCGCCACCATAGCCGGTCATATCTCTTGGGTAACGTTTCACGCAAATATTCCTTTTCTTCTAAAACCCAACCTAAACAGGAAAGATGGATCTGTTTTTCAAAAAAATTTTAAAGGAGCCTTCTGTTAGTGGAGATTTGTCACTTAAAGGCATTCAGCCTAGAAACAGACAGCGTTTCAGGAGAAGTTAAAAATGGCCGGCTATCTTACAACTCATGTCCTCGACACCGCCCTTGGGTGCCCCGCCGAAGGCCTGAAAATTGAATTGTTTCGCATCAGCGGTGTTGAACGGCATCTGTTGAAAACGCTTACGACGAACAACGACGGGCGCACTGACGAACAAATCCTGCCCGAAGCAGAGTTCGAAGTGGGCGAGTATGAACTGGTGTTCCACGCAGGCCCCTATCTGGATGCAAGCGGCACACCGCCTGAAGACCCAAGATTTCTAGGCGTCATACCGATCCGCTTTGGGATGTCCGAGCAATCGCACTACCACGTGCCCTTGTTGCTTTCTCCTTTCGGATACTCAACATATCGCGGAAGCTGAGGCTTCGGCCTACTGATTGCTTCGCTAGATTGTCGCGGCGATGCGATCTATCATGAACTCCATGAAAAGGCGCGTTTTCGGATCCTGTCTACGGCGATGCGTGAATAGGCACGCCATCTGGATCGGCTCGGGAGGCGACTTTTCGGCGACAGGCACCAAAGCGCCAGTCCGCAAGTGTTCTGCAATTTCGAAAACGGGCTTCATTGCGACGCCATGTCCGGCAAGTGCCCAATCGGTGAGCACGTCCCCGTCATCTGACTCATAGCGCCCCGAGACACGAAATCGCTTGGGGCCATCCGGTGTCGTTAGCCGCCATTGAAATTCGGTCGCCCCCGGGAAGCGAAGGCTCAGGCATTCATGCCCCTCCGCCACCAGCGCGCTTCCGCTCTCGGGCATGCCACGGCGCGCAATATAGTCCGGCGATGCGCAGAGCACCCGCTCCACGTCTGCGATTTTTCGGATGCGCAGATTGCTATCTTCGGGCTGCCCCAGAAAGAATGCCAAATCCAGACCCTCTGTGGTCAAGTCCACTTTCCGGTCGGACAAACGCAACCTCACGCTGACTTCGGGATAGTTCTTCAAGAAACCGGGGACTTGCGGGGCGATTAACCTACGACCGACACCTAAAGGCGCCGCAACATAGAGCGATCCTTTCAGGTTCTCGGTGATGTTGACGATCTGCGCCTCGGCGCTTTCGACAGCTTCGAGTATTTCAGTCGCGCCGCGGTAGAACGACTTGCCCTGCTCGGTCGGGGATAGACTGCGTGTCGTCCGTTGAAACAGCCTCACGCCAAGCCGTTCTTCTAATTGCGAAATCCGTGACGACGTAACAGCTGGAGATATCCGTAAATCCCGCCCCGCGGCAGACATGCTGCCCAGTTCATAGACGCGCACAAAAGTGCGGATGTTATCGAAGTAGGACATTATTCTGTCTTTTTTGATGCTGCTTGGTCCTTTACGGCGATACCAGAACAAACCTGTCTCGCCTAGGGTGTTAGAAAATTCGAATCTAAGGAGACCAGCCATGTACGATTTGGCAATTCTGTGGGACTGGATCGCGTTCAGCGTCCGCTGGCTACACGTGATCACTGCAATGGCATGGATTGGTGCGTCGTTCTATTTTATCGCGCTCGATCTAATGCTGAAACCAAACGACGCCCTGCCCGACGGCGCCTACGGCGAAGAATGGGAAGTACATGGCGGGGGGTTCTATCACACAGTCAAATATCTGGTCGCGCCCGCCCGGATGCCAGAGCACCTGACATGGCACAAATGGCAAAGCTACAGCACTTGGTTGTCAGGGGCGGCGCTCTTGATGATCATCTACTGGGTCGGCGGTGAATTGTTTCTGCTCGACCCCACCAAAGCCGATATTTCGCTGTTTCAGGGCATCCTGATCTCCGGCGGCTCTCTGACGATTGGCTGGTTGCTCTATGATGCGATGTGCAAGTCCAAATTGGCCGATCACCCCACAGTTCTGATGCTGCTTTTGTTCGTAATCCTTGTGATCATGTCATGGGGATACAATCAGATTTTCACCGGCAGGGCGGCGTTGCTGCATCTCGGCGCTTTCACGGCGACGATCATGACCGCCAATGTGTTTTTTCAGATCATGCCCAATCAACGGGTCGTCGTCGAAGACCTTAAGGCGGGTCGCACACCTGACGCGAAATACGGCAAGATCGCTAAGGTGCGCTCGACCCACAACAACTACCTTACCTTGCCGGTGGTGTTCCTGATGCTGTCGAACCATTACCCGCTGGCGTTTGGAACAGAGTTCAGCTGGATCATTGCCAGCCTGATCTTTTTGACCGGTGTCACCATTCGCCACTACTTCAACACGATGCACAAAACCGGTTCCGGTCCGCATTGGACTTGGGCGGTGACCGTGTTGCTTATGGTTTTGATCGCGTGGCTTTCGACCATCAGAACGGGGGAGACATGGGAGGACGCAGAAGCCCGAGAACTGACGGCATATGAGCAGGCCTATGCCTCTGCTGAAGGGTTCGAGAGCGCTTACGACTCCGTAATCGGCAATTGCTCAATGTGCCATGCCCGTGAGCCGGTCTGGGGCAATATGCAGTGGGCGCCAAAGGGGGTCTACCTTGAGACCCCCGGCGACGTCGCGCGTCATGCTGACCAGATCTACCTCCAAGCGGGCGTGAGCCACGCTATGCCCCCGCCAAATGCCGTACAAATGGACGAGGAAGCGCGACGCAATATTGTCGCTTGGGTGCGCGAAGTGCGTAGCCAGTAACGTTCCGCATTCCGCTTTTATTTCAAGGAATTATCGGCATCGACAGCGCGCGTTCACTACTGCAATTGTGAAAAAACCTTTGGCGCGGCGGCGGGCACCCGGCCATCCGTCACACCAGAGTGCAACGCTGAACGGGCGTCGAATTCAGACGAAGAAGCGTTTGCTGTTTCGTGCAATGTGATCAACGAAAAGACGGACCTTTGGGTCCTGTAGCTTTTTGTGGGGATACAGGCAGCCAAAAATGGTCGGCCTTGGCAGAGTGTGGGGCAATACCTCTACAAGTCGTCCCGACTTAAGGTGTTCACGCACATCAAAGCGCGGCTTGTTGATGATCCCGCGCCCGGCCAACGCCCAATCGGTCAGTACATCACCGTCATCAGCATCGAACCGACCGCGAACCTCCAATTTTCGGGGGCCCATATCGGTCTGAAGTGTCCAATAATACTCTGGCGATCTTGGATACCGAAGCAGAAGGCAGTTGTGCGCCTGATCGTGAAGATCGTCAGGCGTCAGCGGCGTTCCACAGCGCGCAAGATAGTCCGGAGAGGCACATAAGACTCGATCGCAATCCGCGAACTTTCGCAGCTTCATCGTGGAATCACTCGGCTCCCCGATAAAGAAAGCGATATCAAGCCCGTCGGCCATGATGTCTACCCGTCGGTCAGACAGCCGCATCCTTATCTCTGTATCGGGATAGGTTTCAGAGAATTCCGGGACCAAAGGTGCAACTATTCGACGCCCGACCCCAAGCGGTGCCGTGATCCGCAGGGCGCCTCGCGGGGCGTCGGAAAAGCTGGCGACCCGGGCCTCGGCGTTATCCAGCGCCTGCAAAATAGCATGGGCCTCATCGTAGAAAACGGTGCCGACCTCTGTCGGGGTTATGGAGCGGGTCGTCCTGTTAAACAGGCGCACGCCGAGATGTTTCTCTAGCTCTTTCAAACGCTTGCTGGCAACTGCAGGCGTCAGCCTCAGGTCCCGCCCGCCCGCGGTGATACTTCCTAAATCCATCACGCGAACGAAGACGCGCAAGCTTTCGATATAAGACAAACGGCGCCCCCCCTTCCACATGAACATGCCCGAGGTCCGGCAAATTTTCAACGTTCTGTTGAAAGTATTTAGCGTTTCCGGTGATTTTTTTACCTAAACAACTGTGTCTATCGTAGCGGCGACGATCACAGCCAGACTGGCGATTGGGAGGCACCCCGTGGACTATCAACGCGACATTCGTTTCATTCTCAACGGCACAGACGTGGCGCTGGACGACGTTTCAGCCAGCCAAACGCTTTTGGACTTTCTTCGGCTCGAACGCCGTCTGACCGGGTCAAAAGAAGGCTGCGCCGAAGGCGATTGCGGCGCCTGTACCGTACTGGTGGGCCGACTTGGCAATGCCGGGCTGGTCTATGAGCCCATCAATGCCTGCATTCGGTTTCTGGCCTCGATCAACGGTTGTCATGTGGTCACGGTCGAGCATCTCTCCGGTCCGAAAGGTCGGCTGCACCCTGTTCAGGAAGCAATGATTGAACATCACGGGAGCCAATGTGGTTTCTGCACGCCCGGATTTGTCATGTCGCTTTATGCGCTCTGGATGCAGACGCCCGAACCAACATCGCAAGAGGTTGAAACGGCGCTACAAGGGAACCTGTGCCGCTGCACCGGCTATGAGCCGATCATCAAGGCAGCGGTGGCCGTGTCGCGCTATGGCACGCCATCATCGGATCTTCTGAATGCCGAACGCGCGCAGATAACGACGCGACTGCAAGCGCTTCAGCATGGCAAGCGCATCGTCTCCGGACCCGAAGACGACCTGAGCATCCTCCCGGCTGACGTGGATGATCTGGCCGATTGCCTCTTGAGCTACCCGAACGCAACCATCGTGGCTGGGTCCACAGACGTCGGGCTTTGGGTGACAAAATTCCTACGTAAAATCGGGCCCGCAGTCTTCACCGGCCATCTGAATGCGCTGAAAACAGTTGAGCGTCAGGGAGGGCAGCTAAAAATCGGGGCCGGGGCCAGCTACACCGATTGTCAGGCCATTCTGTCAGAGCACTTGCCTCACCTTCTTCCCTACTGGAACCGTATCGCGAGATGGCAGGTGCGAAACATGGGCACGGTCGGGGGCAATATCGCCAACGGTTCTCCTATCGGTGATACCCCGCCCGTTCTGATCGCGCTTGGCGCAGAGATCACGCTCCGCCACGGTGCTGCCCGTCGAAACGTGCCTCTTGAAAGGTTCTTTATAGACTATGGCAAGCAGGACCGCGCACCGGCGGAATTTGTCGAGAGCATTCAGGTTCCCCTGCCCGGCCCCGATGATCTGAACGCCGCCTACAAAATCTCCAAACGGCGCGATGAAGATATCTCGTCGGTGGCCGTTGGCATCCATATGACGGTAACCGGAAACGTCATCAGCAATGCCCGCATTGCCTTTGGCGGCATGGCCGCGACACCCAAACGTGCAACGGCGGCAGAAGTTGCGCTGAATGGTCAGTGCTGGACGCGAGAAAACTTCGAGGCCGCCGCAGCAGCGCTGGCCGAGGATCTCGAACCGCTTACCGACTGGCGCGCCTCCGCGGCGTATCGAAAGCTCTCTGCTCAGAATCTTCTGCGCCGTTTTTATCTGGAACAGGATGCGCAAAGCGCCGCGCCCGTTCAACTTATCAACGCTTAACGCAAGGAGACGCAAAAATGAAAGACAACGTTTCCATTACCGGCACCGCCCACAGCGATCGCATTCATGACAGCGCGTCCAAACACGTCACGGGCGCGGCAGATTACACCGACGACATTACGCTGCCCGAAGGCACGTTGCATGCCTATCTAGGTGTCTCGGATGTTGCCCATGCGACGCTCTTGGACATCGACTATACCGATGTTCTGGCAACTCCGGGCGTGATCGGCATCCTAACGGCCGAGGATGTGCCAGGCGTCAACGACCTAAGCCCTACAGGACTGAATGATGAGCCGGTTTTCCCCACTGATTTGATTCAATTTCATGGCCAACCCCTCTTTGCGGTGGTCGCAGAGACACGGGAAATTGCGCGCCACGCCGCAGAGAAAGCCAAGATCAACTGCGATGTTTTACCCCATGCGCTTGATCCCATTCAGGCGCAACAGGCGGGATACCCACACGTCACCGCTCCGTTGAAACTCGAACGCGGCGATGTAGATGGGGCGCTGGAAACCGCCAGCAATCGGATCAAGGGCAGGATTGCTGTGGGCGGACAGGACCACATGTACCTCGAAGGGCATATCGCCTTGGCCATTCCCGGAGAAGACGATGATATCATCGTGCATTCCTCCACGCAGCACCCCTCCGAGGCGCAGCATATGGTGGCTCAAGTTCTCGGCGTGCCCTCGAACGCAGTGGTGGTGAACGTGCGCCGCATGGGCGGCGGGTTCGGCGGCAAGGAAAGCCAGATGAACCTGTTCTGCGCTGTTGCCGCAATGGCGGCGAAAAAGTGGAACCGCGCCGTGAAAATCCGTCCCGACCGGGACCAAGATATGACGGCTACGGGAAAACGCCACGACTTTGTAATCGACTATGATGTCTCTTTCGACGCGGCGGGACGCATCGAAGCGGTGAATGGCAGCTTTGCCGCGCGATGCGGTTTTTCGTCCGACCTCTCGGGCCCCGTGACCGACCGAGCCCTCTTTCACGCCGATAACGCTTATTTTTACCCGAATGTACGGCTTGAAAGCCATCCGATGAAGACCAACACAGTCTCCAACACGGCTTTTCGTGGTTTTGGCGGCCCGCAGGGGGTGGTGGCGGCTGAACGCATTATCGAAGAGATCGCCTATGCCACAGATCAAGACCCACTGGACGTGCGCAAGGCGAACTTCTACGGCGGCGAAGGGCGAGACATCACGCCCTATCATCAGAAAGTCGAAGACAGCATTCTCGAACGGCTTGTCGAGGAGTTGGAAACCACCTCTGACTACCGCCAGCGCCGCAAAGACATCGTGGTCTTCAATGAGACCTCGCCGGTGCTCAAAAAGGGGATTGCCCTGACCCCGGTCAAGTTCGGAATCTCATTCACGGCGACGTGGTACAATCAGGCCGGGGCATTGGTGCATGTCTATAACGACGGCTCAATCCACCTGAACCACGGCGGCACAGAGATGGGTCAGGGGTTGAACACCAAGGTGGCACAGATTGTCGCCGAGGCGTTTCAGGTCGATTTTGAGCGGATCAAGATTACCAAGACCACCACTGAGAAAGTGCCGAACACGTCGGCAACCGCTGCTTCCAGCGGAACCGACCTGAACGGCATGGCTGCGCTCAACGCGGTGGAACAGATCAAAGCGCGGTTGGTCGAGTTCGCAACAAAAACTTGGAGTGTCACCGCAGCAGAGGTAAGTTTCCAAGCCAATCATGTGTTTATTGGCAAAGACAGCCTGACATTTGCGGCCTTCATCAAGCAGGCCTATCTTGCCCGCGTGCAGCTTTCGGCGGCCGGTTTCTACAAGACGCCGAAAATTCACTGGGACCGCGCCAAAGGCCAAGGGCGTCCGTTCTATTACTATGCTTACGGGGCAGCATGCTCTGAAGTGACGATCGACACATTGACGGGCGAATACCGTGTCGAGCGTACCGACATCCTGCATGATGTGGGCCGTTCCCTCAATCCGGCGCTCGACAAAGGCCAGGTCGAAGGCGCGTTCATCCAAGGCATGGGCTGGCTCACAACAGAAGAGTTATGGTGGGACGATGCCGGACGACTGCGGACCCATGCGCCCTCTACATATAAAATTCCCCTCGCTTCCGACCGCCCACGCATATTCAACGTGAACCTTGCCGACTGGTCGGAGAACCGCGAACTGACCGTGAAGCGCTCCAAGGCGGTAGGAGAGCCGCCCTTCATGCTTGGCATTTCGGTGTTCGAAGCGCTGTCGATGGCTGTCGCTTCGGTGGCCAACTACCGCGCGTGTCCGCGTCTTGATGCGCCGGCCACGCCGGAACGGGTGTTGCTGGCTGTGGCACGGTTGCAGGCCGAGGGGTGAACCATGTCGAATAGCGCCGTTTCTTTGGATGAATTTCTTGCGGCATATGCATCGGTCATTCGCGTCGCATTGACCCGCGTGCGCGGCTCCTCCCCGCGGAACGAGGGAACTGAAATGTTTGCCTCTGCCCAAGGGCTCTGGGGAACGATAGGCGGTGGCCAGCTGGAATTTCTGGCCATCCAAGCAGCGCGGGACATGCTGCAGAGCGGAGATTTGGTGCGAGAGTTGGACGTGCCGCTTGGCCCTGAGATCGGCCAATGCTGCGGGGGAAGGGTCGAAATCCGCCTGACATGGATGCGGTCATCAGACAAGCGCGCCGCAGCGGACCGGGCTCTCAAGACAAAAGCCGTCCTGCCTCATGTCTATGTCATGGGGGCCGGTCATGTCGGGCGGGCCTTAGCCGACCTGTTTCAACATTTGCCTGTCAGATGCACCCTGATTGACACCCGTTCCGAGGAGATCGCCCTCAATACGGCAGCGGTAGAGACCCGTCTCAGCATCCTGCCAGAGGCCGATATCTGGAGCGCGCCAGCAGGCAGTGCCTTTATCGTTCTGACCCATGACCATGCGTTAGACTTTCTGCTGACCTCCGCCGCGTTGGAACGGGGTGATGCCTTGTACGTCGGTATGATCGGCTCGGCGACCAAGCGCGCTAAATTTAAAAACTGGGCGCGCATGCACTGCGACGGCCAAACAATCGAACAATTGAATTGCCCTATTGGGGCATGCGGTAGCCGCGACAAGCGGCCCAGCGTCATTGCAGCCTTCGTGGTTGCCGAGGTGATCGCTGAATTGACCACTGAAACTGCCGCAACCGCCCCGATCGGGGCAATAGAAGCGCCTTTGGGGCGCGCATATCTGGGCCGAACGGGGAGACTGGCCTGACTGGCCAGAGGCGTTCCGCCCTATCAGTGGAGGAGACCGTCATGGACGGGAGGACTTATAACTACAAGCTGTTCGCACGCAGCGATTTTAACGCTTTTTGGGCGTTATTTACCGACAACCTTGTAAACTTGCTGATCCTGACTGGCGTTTGCCAGTTCGTGTTTCAGATGCCACCCGAGATCGTTTTTGGCCGCATTGTACCCGGCGCGGCCATCGCCATTTTAGCCGGTGTTGCGGTCTATACCTATATGGCCAAATGGGCAGCCAACAAACAGGGCAAAGACGTGACCGCCCTGCCCTACGGCATCTCGACACCTGTGATGTTCGTCTATCTATTCGGGGTCATCGGACCAATCTACTGGGCCACGAACGACCCGTTGCTGGCATGGCAGGTCGGCATCGGGGCGGGCTTCATGGGCGGTGTCGTCGCCGCACTTGGGGCCATTGTCGGGCCGTGGTTGAAAGAGATCACGCCGCGCGCGGGCATGCTCGGCACCCTATGCGGCATCGCGCTAGTGTTTATCGGCTCTGTGCCCTTGGCGCAGATTTTCGAAAGCCCGATCATTGCCTTCACCTCGTTGTTGTTCATCCTATGGGGGCTGATCGGACGGTTTCGCCTTCCGGGCAACTTGCCTGCCGGTCTGGTGGCAATCGCTGCGGGTACAGTGATCGCCATTGTCTTGGGAGAGTCCAAAGTTGACGTGAGCGGAATCGGGTTCTACCCGCCGGTTCCCTACATCGGCGATCTGCTTGCCGGCATTCAGTATCTGTTCGCGAACCCTGAACTGTTCCTCGTGCTGATCCCGGTGCAGATCTACAACTTCATCGAAACCATGAACAACGTGGAATCTGCGGAAGCGGCAGGCGACCACTATCCGGTCGATCTGTGTCAGGTTACCGATGGGGCGGGCACGATGCTGGGCGCACTCTTTGGATCGCCCTTTCCGACGACTGTCTACATCGGCCATCCTGCCTATAAACGGCTTGACGCACATGCGGGCTATATCATTGGTGTTGCTGTCGTCATCGCCGCCGCCGCATTTGTCGGGCTTTTGTCGTTCCTTGCGGGTCTGATCCCGGTTGCCGCGGCCGCACCGGTCTTGGTCTTCGTATCCGTCAGCCTGATCACCAATACGGCATGGGCGGTAAAGCCGATGCATATGGCCGCCGTATCCTTCGCCATCCTGCCGCATATCTCGGCCTTCTTGGTGACCAAGTGGGGTTCGTTGATGAATGCCCTGCGCAGTTCCGGCGTTGAGGGTCTGCCATCTTTAGGTGACGAAGCGCTCACCGCCGCGCTTTTGATGGAAGGCGCGCATTACGAAGGCCATCTGGCGCTTAGTCAGGGGGCGATTATCACCGGACTTATCTGGGGTGCGATCGTCGCTGACATCATTGACGGCCGCTTCAAAATGGCAGGCGGTTTTGCAATCGCAGCGTCTTTGATGTCGTCGGTCGGGATCATTCATTCCTACAAGCTGCAACTGCCGCAACTGGACCCGATCACCATAGGCTACCTGATCGTCGGCGCCTTTATGTACCTATATCCGTTGGTCGCACCGAAAGAGGACCTAGAGCACCGCATTGTTGTGCCCGATGAGCCAGACTTCATGGACGAAGATATGCCCGCCCATCAGGCGTAACCAAACGATGGGCGGCAGGTCGCCGCCCCTCTAAACTCTTCCTTAGATTTGAGACCCCTATGACCCAAAAACTGCTTCGCGGTCGCCTGTTGACCTTTCACCGCGCGCCGCAAGATGGCTCTGATACCCAAGCCTATACCTACCTTGAAGATGCCGGTTTGTTGATCAGCGATGGCATCATTCAAGACAGTGGTCCCTTCGACAGTATACTGGCCAAAGCCCCCGATGCGCCAATCACGGATCACCGCCCATATTTGATGATGGCAGGCTTCATCGACACCCATATTCACTTTCCACAAGTGCAGGTGATCGCCTCATGGGGTTCGCAACTGCTGGACTGGCTCAACAATTACACTTTCCCGGAAGAAACGCGCTTTGCCTGCGAAGACCACAGTCACCGCATGGCACAGGCGTTCTTTGATCAGTTGGTTGCGCATGGCACGACCAGCGCCGCCGCATATTGTTCGGTTCACAAGACCTCGGCGGATGCTTTTTTCTCAGAAGCGACGCGGCGCAATATGCGGATGCTGGGCGGTAAGGTTTTGATGGATCGCAATGCGCCAGCCGATCTTCTCGACACGCCGCAGAAAGGGTATGATGAAACGAAGGCGTTGATCTCCGAATGGCACGGCAAAAGCCGAAACGGCTATGTAATAACGCCACGGTTCGGCATCACGTCATCGCCAGAGCAGATGGAAACGGCGATGGCGCTCGGTGCGGAGCATCCTGATTGCCACATCCAGACGCATTTGTCCGAAAACAAAGAAGAAATCGCCTTCACCAGAGAGCTCTATCCGCAGGCGCGTGATTATTTGGATGTGTACCAGTCCTACGGTCTGTTGCGGGACAACACACTGTTAGGGCACGCCATTCATCTCGAACCTAGAGAGGTTGACGCGCTGGCGGAAACCGGCGCGCACCCCGTGTTCTGCCCCACCTCGAACCTTTTTCTCGGCAGTGGTCTGTTTGATCATCGCAACCTAACTGCGCGTGGCGTTCAAAGCGGGATTGCGACGGACGTAGGCGCAGGCACAAGTTATTCGATGCTCCAAACTCTGAAGGAAGGCTATAAAGTTCTGCAGCTACAGGGGCAATCTATGCATCCGCTCCAAGCTTTCGATTGGGCGACACGAGGCAACGCCAATGTTCTGGGTCTGGAGGACAAAATCGGTACGTTGGCATCGGGAACAGAGGCAGACGTTGTGATCTTGAACTCATCTGCCACAAGCGCGATGTCCCTGCGCATGGAGCGCGCTGAGAGCCTCGCGGAGGAGTTGTTCGTGCTGCAAATCATGGGGGACGACCGCGCTGTCGAAGAAGTCTACGTTAGTGGCGTTGCTCAAAAAGCTAGCCAAGATCGGCCTGCAGGGGTGGTCCGCTTCAGTGGGGGGATTGCCACCTAGCGCCCCGCGCAGATTCCGCCGATTAGTCGCGATTTGCCGCAGCCTGCCCTTATGTTTGGCGAAGGGCTCGGGGCTGCGGGTCTCGTTCCTGCCCCCAAAGCAAAACAGCGCGTTGCCGAAATGCTCATCGGCGTGGTTCAGCGACAGAAGGAACACGACGTCATGCCGCCCGCTCGCACCTGACATGGGTGTCGCGCACCTCCCGGAGCTCTTGCGGACCTTTGACACAGCTTTCCCGCACATCCGGACAGCGCGGCGCGAAAAGGCACCCGCGGCGTGCGGCAAACGGGTCCGCCGCCGCCGCGCCCAGCTTTTGTTCCGGCAGCCCTACCTGTGGGTCCGGCACCAAGGTCGCGGCAAGAAGGGCACGTGTATAGGGATGGCAGGGATTTTCGAAAAGTGCATTGGTTCCGGCTTCTTCAATCTTCTGCCCAAGGTACATGACAGCCACGTGGTCTGCCAAATGCTCGACCACGGCCAGATTGTGGCTGACGAAGACCATCGTGAGGCCAAGCTCTTTCTTGAGCGAAAGCAGCAGATTAATGATCTGCGCCTGTACCGAGACATCAAGTGCCGAGGTCGGCTCGTCACAGATCAGCACACGTGGGCCGAGGATGAGTGCGCGGGCGATGGCGACACGCTGCCTTTGCCCGCCCGAAAGCTCGCTGGGATAGGAATCGGCCAATCGCGCGGGAAGCCCCACCAGGTCGAGCATTCGCTTGACCTCGGCATCGACATTTGTGCCACCGTGCAGGCGCAGCGGCTGGCCGACGAGGGTCTGAATGCGCTTGACCGGGTTGAGCGAGGCATTGGGGTTCTGAAACACCGGTTGGATCACCCGCACGCGGTCGGCCACCGGCATGGCGCCGATCTTCTGGCCCGCGATCTCGACCTCGCCTTGGTCTGGCTGCAACAAGCCCAGCATAATGCTGACCGCCGTGCTTTTGCCGCAACCGGATTCGCCGACGAGCCCAAGCGTTTCACCCTCGGCCACCTCAAGCGAAAGGTTGTTGACCGCTACCAGCTCCTCGGTCGAAGCGAACATGCCGCGGCGTAGGCGGTAGGCTTTGCGGATGTCGGTCATTCGGATCATGGGAGGCGTCATGCTGCCACCTCCGCTGCCTTGACACATTCAACGATATGGCCGGGACCGGTGTCGACGCGCGGCACCGGATCATTGACGCAGTCCGGTCCCGCACGGGCACAGCGGTCGCGAAAGGCGCAGCCCTGCATTGTGCCGATCAGCCCCGGCACGCGGCCCGGAATGGCGGGCAATTCGCTCCCGCGCGGGGTGACGCCCGGCACCGGGATCGCAGCAAGTAGGCCTTGGGTATAGGGGTGGCGCGGCGCGGCAAAGAGGTCAGCGGCGGGCGCGCGTTCGGCGATGCGTCCGGCGTACATCACCGCGACATCGTTAGCTATGGCCGCGACCACGCCCAGATCATGCGTGATTAGCAAAAGTGACAGGCCAAGATCGCTCTGCAGCTCACCCAGAAGCGCCAAAATCTGGGCTTGAATGGTCACATCCAGCGCGGTCGTCGGTTCATCCGCGATCAGCAGTCCGGGCCGCCCCATGAGCGCCGAAGCGATCATGATGCGCTGGCGTTGGCCGCCGGAGAACCCGTGCGGATGTTGCGTCAGCCGCGCCGCCGGATTGGCGATGCCCACGCGGTCGAGCATCTCGATGGCGCGGGAGTCAGCGTCCTTGCGGCTCAGCTTTTCGTGGCGCATGACGCCTTCGGTCAGCTGTCGCCCGATGGTCAGCGTCGGGTTCAGCGCGCTGGTCGGATCCTGAAAGATCATCGCAACATCACGGCCACGCAGCTTTGCCAGCTTGCCATCGGTCCTCGTGGTCAGATCCTGACCCGCCATCTGAAAGCGGTCGGATGTGACCTTGGCGTAGCGCGGCAACAGTCCCATGATCGAGGTCGCGGTCAGCGATTTGCCGCAGCCCGACTCGCCCACAAGGCAGAGCGTCTCGCCCTTGGCAATTTGCAGATCCACCCCGCGAACCGCGTTCAAGATGCCCCGGTCGGTGGGGATCGAAACGCGCAGGTTGCGAATATCAAGCATCATCTCGGTCATTTCCGTGCAGGTCCCGTTATATCGCGCAGTCCGTCGCCAAAGAGGTTCACAGCCAGCACCAGCAGACAGAGCGCCGATCCGGGAAGGGCGATCAGCCACGGATCAAACAGAATATTGTCGCGACCCTCGGAAATCATCAGCCCCCAGCTTGGCGTCGGTGGGCGCACCCCCAGCCCGAGAAAGGAGAGCGCGGCTTCCAGAAGGATCACGTTTGCGACCTCCAGCGAGACGACGACAAGGATCGTGGCGCGCATGTTGGGCAGAATCTCGAGGAATAGGATGCGGGTTCGGCTCGCCCCGATGGCCCGCAGGCCCATGATGAATTCCTGATGCCGAAGGCTTTGTGCGGCAGCGCGGGTGACAACGGCGAACCGATCCCAGAGCAGCAGACCCAGAACCGTGATCAGCGTGATCAGCGACGCGCCGCCAAGTGCCACCGCCGCCAGTGCGACCAGCACGATGGGCAGCGACAGCCGGGTTGTGATGGCAA
Organism: Sulfitobacter sp.; assembly: GCA_002703405.1. Taxonomy (GTDB): domain Bacteria; phylum Pseudomonadota; class Alphaproteobacteria; order Rhodobacterales; family Rhodobacteraceae; genus Sulfitobacter. The sequence goes on from NZSX01000016.1 coordinate 88,884, forward strand.
AGCTGATAACCATGTCGATCCAGCCGCCAAAATACCCTGCAAGAAGGCCCAGCGTGATGCCGATGGCACCCGAGACGAAGATAACCCCCAGCCCCACACCCAGAGACACCCGCGCGCCATAGATCAGGCGCGACAGGTAATCGCGGCCAAGGTGATCGGTGCCTAGAAGGTGTTCGGGCACGGAACGGTCATGCCAGAACGGCGGCAGAAGGCGGCGTGTCAGATCCTGCGCGATCGGGTCATGCGGGGCGAGCAACGGCGCCAACAGCGCGATCAAAATGATCCCCGCCAGCAGCGTGCCACCAATCAGCGCCCCGGTATTTCCGCGCATCTTGCGCCAAAGGCTGGGCCGTGCGGTTTCCATGGTGACTTCGGACATCAGGAAGCCCCCCGCAGGCGCGGATCAAGCACAGCGTTCAGAATGTCGGCCAATGTGGTCAGAACGACGTAGAGCAGCGACAGGATCAGGATAATCGCCTGCATCACCGGCAAGTCACTGCGCAGCAGCGATTCCCAAGCTAGCCGCCCCAGCCCGTTCAGCGCAAAGACGCTCTCGATCACAATGGACCCGGACAGAAGCTGGCCCAGTTGCACGGCCGCCAGCGATACCAGCGGCAGCACCGCGTTGCGCAGCGCGTGGCGTGAAATCACCAAGTGCATTGGCAGCCCCTTGGCTTTGGCCGCTCGGACGTACTCTGTGGCCAGCACATCGATCATGCCCGAGCGGGTGATCCGCATAAGTTCTGGGATGGCGTAATAGCTCAGCACGATCACCGGCAGGATGTAGCCCCGCCAGGTGTCCGCACCTGAAATCGGCACCATGCCGTACCATACGCCGAAGACGACGATGGCCATGAGCCCCAACCAGAAACTCGGGATCGCCTGCCCTGACACGGCGACCACCAGCGCGAGTCGGTCAATCCAGCCATTCGGCCTCAGCGCCGCCGCGACGCCCAAGGGCACGGCGATCACCAAGGCAACGATGAAGGAGACGAACCCCAATGTCAGGGTGACGCCGACACGGTTGCCGATGATCTCGGTCACCGGCACGTTGAAATAAATGCTCTGCCCCAAATTTCCGGTCAGCGCGCTGCCGATCCAATCGAGATATTGCACAATCAGCGGCCTATCGAAGCCATAGGCGATACGGACCGCCTCGGCGTCCTCGGCCCTGCCACCGGAGCCCGCGATGGCAATCGCCGGGTCGCCCGACAGGAACATCAGCCCGAAGCTCAGCGCCGAAACGGTCAAACAGACCAGCAGCGCCACGGCCAAGCGTTTGGAGATGAAAGAGAGCATGGGTCTTTCCATTAATAGAGGCCGGACGGTGGGGAGCGGTCCGCCCGGCCCAGTTCCGCAGGAGGGGTCAGCCTATTTCCAGCTGGCCGCCCACCAACGGGCGAACTCGTCGGGGTGCGGGGTGAAGTTCAGGTCGTTGGACAGCCCGTAGTTGACGTTGAAGTTGTACATCGGCATCCAATAGGCCTCGTCCGCGACCTTCTTGACGGCCTTGGCGTAGTTCTCGGCGCGCACCTCGCGGTCGGATGCGGTATCGGCCTCGGTCAGCCATTCAGCCAGTTCGGCGTCCTGCACAAGATCGTCCGCGCCGCCGCCAAAGAAGTTCGACAGGATAAACGCCGTGTCGCCAATGCCGTAGCTGCCCCAGTTCGAAAAGAACGCTGGAAGCTCCTTGGCGCGCCACTTGCCGATACCCGAGGAATACTGCTGTTCGTTCAGATCCAGCGTCACGCCGACATTCGCAAGGTCCGCAGCCACCGCCTCGGCCGTCGGGCGGGGCATGGCGGCAAACACCATTTCCATCGCGAAGCCGTCTTCATAGCCTGCTTCGGCCAACAGAGCCTTGGCTTTCTCCGGGTCGTATTCATAGGCCGCAACGTCCTGCGCGCACCCGAATTGGGCCGGGTTGCAGGGGGTATTCAGCACCTCGGAGGCGCCGCCCGCGAAAGCTTCGACAATCGCGCCTCGGTTGGTGGCATGGATTAGCGCCTGACGTACCTTCTTGTCGGCAATCGGCGTGTCGCCTGCCATCGCTTCTGGAGCAAAACCCACATATCCGATGCGCATGATCGGCGCGCTGATGATTTGAACCCGGCCTTCCAGACGCGACGCCTGATCCGGGGGAATGCGCCAAATCCAGTCAAGCGAGCCCGACATCAGCTCGGCATACTGGGTGTTCATTTCGGGGATAGTACGGACGGTGATCTTGTCGATGGTCGCGCCACCCTTGGGGCTGCCAGCGTAATGATCTTCGAACCGCTCCATCTCGTAGCGAATGCCGGGCTCTTGGCTCACCAGCTTGTACGGCCCGGTGCCGATCGGTGTGGCGGCTATCCCGGCAGACCCGTTTTCAGCAAAGAACTCATGCGGATACATCGGAAGCGCATCGGCCA
>NZSX01000017.1:0-16118 GCA_002703405.1 Sulfitobacter sp.
GAGGACCAGATGCGCACGGCGAATACTGCCGCGGTCATGGTCACCGCATCCCTGCCGCCCTTCGCGCGGATGGGCAGCACCATTGATGTGGTCGTGTCCTCCTTGGGCGATGCATCTTCGCTGCGTGGCGGCACGCTGATTGTCACGCCGTTGACCGCCGCCGATGGTGAGATTTACGCCGTGGCCCAAGGCCCGATCGCCGTCGCGGGTTTCGCGGCCCAAGGTCTCAATGCCTCCATCGTCGAAGGCGTGCCAACCGGCGCGCGGATCGACAACGGCGCCATCGTCGAGCGTGAGGTCGACTTTGATTTCAGCGAGATGACCAGCATCAAACTCGCGCTGCGCAACGCAGATTTCGTCACCGCGCAGCGGGTCGAGGCGGCCATCAACCAAGCCATGGGCCCGGTCGCCACTGCCATTGATTCGCGCACCATCACCGTATCCGCCTATGGCAAAGGATCGTTGATGGAGACGATGGCCCTGATCGAACCGCTGCAAGTTCAGCCTGATCAAGTCGCCAAAGTGGTGATCGACGCGCGCTCCGGCACCATCGTCATCGGGGCCAATGTTCGCATCGACCGTGTCGCGGTCAGCCAAGGCGGGCTGACCGTCACCGTCCGCGATGATTTCAACGTGAGCCAGCCCGAATCTTTGTCCATCGGCGGGACCACCGTGGTGGTGCCGAATTCTTCGGTCGGCGTCGAAGAGAAAGACGCGAAATTCGCCGTCATCGACGGGTCGGTCAGCCTGCAACGGCTCGTCGACGGGCTGAACGCCATCGGCGTCGGCGCGACCGAGACGATTTCAATCCTTCAAGCCATCAAGGCGGCGGGCGCTCTGCATGCCGACCTTGAGATCATCTAGGGGCAGGCCATGGAATTCGCATCTTTCCCAATCCCCGCGCCGACCCCGGCGGCCAAACCGGCAGCACCGCAGGCCGATGCCGTCACCGCCGAAAAAGCGCAGGAGTTCGAGGCGATGTTCCTCGGCCAGATGGTCGATGAAATGCTCTCGACCGTGGACGTCGGCAGCTTCGGCGGGGGGCATGCCGAAGAGACTTGGCGCAGCTTTCTGTCCAACGCGATCGGCGAAAGCATCGCCGAGCAGAACAGCACCGGAATCGCCCGTACAATTGAAACCGCCATGCAGCGCTATCAAACGGGGGCCGACCGATGAGCGATCCGCGCAAAGCACTCGCCGCCGTGGATGCCTTGGGCAATCTGCTGCGCCGCGAAATCGCCGCGGTGGAGGGCGGGGCGTTCAACCAATTGGTCGAATTCGCCAGCGAAAAGGCCCGACTCACCGCCGTGCTGGAAGAGCAACTCAGCCATGATCCCGAGGCGGTCAGCAAAGATAAATTGCGCGATCTGAAAGATCTGATCGCGCGCGATCATCACCACCTGCAATTGGCCCGCCAAGCCACGTCTGAGATGATCTCACAGGTTTCCCAAATCCGGGAAAAGCACAGCATTGCAGGCATTTACGGCCGAAGCGGTGCGAAACGTGACAACCGAGCAACACTGATGACAACCGTGGACAAAAGTTTCTGATTTGCCTCAATGTTGCCAGTTTTTCGCGTAAAAACGTAATCAAGCGGGTTCGCCCCGCAGTTGTCAGAAAGACGACATAACGAACTAGAATAGTCTGGAATAAGAATATGTCTTCGATCAACACAAACACATCCGCCATGAACGCTCTGTCGACTCTGCGGAGCGTCAATTCGAGCCTGAATCAGACCCAAGACCGTATCTCGACCGGTCTGAAAGTTTCGAACGCTGGCGACAACGCCGCTTATTTTGCCATCTCGGAAACGATGAAGGGCGATAGCGGTATGACCAAATCGATCAACGAAAGCTTGACGTTGACCAAAAATTCTTTGGCGACAGCCAACGTCGGAGCTGATAGCTTTAAGGACCTCGCGCGCCAGTTTTCGGAGCGTGTTGCCTTCGCTCAAGGCGGCGGCAGCATCGAAGACGTCAAGAATGAGCTTGATGAAATTGTTAAGCAGATGGACGCTTCCATCAGCCAAGCAACTTTTAACGGCGATGATCTGATCGGCTCGGGCAATACCGTCGCAACTGGGACAACTGTAGCAGGTGACGGCTCGATTTCTGCTGCGGCTACCACCACCGAACAGGCTCGTTCCCTTAGTGTTGTCACCGGGATTACCCGTAACGCCACCGGTGTAGCAGCAACAACAATGGACGTCAGCGGTGTAGACCTAAAGCGGACCTACACCGATTTCAAAGCAGTCGCGGATGCTTTCAAAACCGGTTATGATGCCGCCGTGGCGGGTGCCGCCACTCCTGCGGCAGCTGAAATTGCCGGTCAGGACTATCTCAAGAACTCTTTGACTGCGTCCGAAGACCTCTTGGGGGAAGCTATTGAAGCTTCGACCACTCTTGGCGTTGGTCAGAAATCCATCGAAAACCAGCAAGAGTTCCTGACCAAGCTGACCGACAACCTCGACACCGGNGTTGGCGCGATGGTTGACGCCAACATGGAAGAAGAAGCCGCCCGTCTTCAGGCGCTTCAGGTTCAGCAGCAGCTGGCNTCGCAGTCCCTGTCGATCGCCAACCAGGCNCCGCAGAANATCCTGAGCCTGTTCCGTTAAGGATTAGGGTTTTCGGGGCCGGAACCTAGTGCTCTGGCCCCGGTCCAACCGCCTCAGAATTTGCGGTTGGCAGGCAGCAAACTATAAAAACAAGGAAGAATTCCTATGGGGCTGGCAGCATACAAACGAACAATTCGCGAAAGCGAAACCCCGCGGCAGATCGAGCGCCGCATCCTGAGCCGCGTCACACATGACCTTGCCGACAAAGGCCAAGGCTTTGATGCCACCGAGGATAAAAGCGAGCGGTTGAACATCCTCGCCTCCGGTCTGCGCGACGCGATCTACGAAAATCAACGGTTCTGGTCGGCTCTGCGCTTTGACCTGTCTGAGCCGGAAAACAAGATGCCCGATGGGTTGAAAGCCTCGCTCATCTCCATCGCGCTTTGGGTGGACCGTCACAGCACCGCGCTGATGGCAGGCGAGGGGCGTCTGGCGGGTCTTGTCGAGATCAATGGCAACATTGCCGCAGGTTTGGCCGGGCAGGCCGCGCCGCAGATGCAGGAGGTGTAAGATGCTGAAACTCACTCTTCGCCCCCGCGAACGTGTGGTCGTGAACGGCTGCGTCATCCGCAACGGCGACCGCCGTCAGGCGCTGACGGTCGAAAACCGCGCCGACATTGTACGCGAGTCCGATCTGTTGAAGCCGGATGCAGAATCCACGCCCGTTTCTAAGGTCTATTTCCTTGTGCAAACGGCGCTGATCCGTCCCGACACCCGCGATCAAATCATGCCGATGATCCAACAGGGTTTGGCCGACTTGGCCTGTTGCTTTGGCGCCGAGATGCGCAGCCGGATCATGGAAGCGGCGAACTTCGTCTCCATGGCCGATTTCTACAAAGCNATGAGCGANNTGCGCGCGGTNCTNAAATANGAGACCGAGCTGATGCANCTNCGCCCNGNNNCNCCGNCNNCNANCCATGAGGCCGCGCACGCATGATNTCGCTNGGCGGCATNNGCACGCAGGTGGCGGTNAANCTGTTTGACGCAACGCGCGACAAACAGCTCGACCTTGCCGCCAGCAACGCCCTGAACGCNCGGCANATCGCCGCTTTTGAAGAACGTATCGGCAGCATCTCTTCCCCGCAGGAACTGATTGCCGATACGGAAGTCTATACTTTCGTCATGCGGGCCTNCGACCTCGAAGATCAGATCTTTGGCAAGGCGATGATCCGNAAGACGCTGGAAAGCGATATCACCGACAGTTCCGCACTGGTGAACCGCCTCAGCGANCCCAAGATNCGNGACATGTATCNGACNTTGGGNTTCACNCCCGGNGGGGGGAGCAGCGCGAACCTTGATAAGCTCGACTGGCAAGCNGAGATGATCGACCGNTTCAANGANCGNTTNGTGTTGAATGCNGCCGGGGAAGACAACGAAGGCGCCCGGATNGCCTTGGAGTTCAAATCCANAGCCTCTGAAATCNACANTTGGCTCGACGTGTTGAAAGACGAAGACCTCGGNANNTTCATGCGCCGTGCGCTTGGCGTNCCGGATGANGCNATNNNNGTCGATCTCGACCGCCAGATCGCGCTTTTTGANCAGAAGTTTGACATCGAAAANCTGAAAGACCCCGCCGAGGTCGACAAGCTCGTCTCGCGGTTCTCGGCGATTTACGATGCGGTAGAGGGCGTCTCGTCNTCGTCGAGCACCGTGCTTTCGNTGATGCAGGGGGCCGTCTCTATCGGTCAGGGCAGCACTTTCACGGCCATNACCATCGACATTCCCACGATCACCGGCGGCTACAGCGCGTCGAGCGCCTACCGCTNANCCNCNTTATTCGATGAATTCGTCGTCATCGGCTGCCGAGGGCAGTTCGATNACGCCCTCGTCNGCGAGGGTCTTGGCATATTCCACCATNGCNGCCTGTGCGGCGCGCACGTCGCGGCCCCGGACCGGACCGGTGGCGGCCATCTCGTCCATCAGCATCTGACGCGAGCGTTGNGGCAGGCATTCCATCAGGTGATCGCGCTGCTCTTTCTTGGCNCCGCGCATCGCCATGGGCAGGGTGGCCCCATCCAGCCCNCGCATCACCTGCGCCAAGTCNTGCATCGGCAGTTTGAACAGNTCGTCAAAGACGAACATACGCTGTTTNATGGCTTGGAAGGCGTCGGGAATNCGCGCGTCCANCGCNCCGGAAAGCTCTTCGAAGGCCTGNACATCCAACTGNTTGAANAGNTCCGCCATGCGNTGATGCGTCTCGACCGAATTGGTGTGCATCGCGTTNGACAGAATGTCTTGTTTCAACGTCTCTTCGATCTGCTGCATCATGTGCAGCGGCACGGCCTCCATCGCGATCATGCGTTCGGCGATGTCTTGCATCCGCTCAGGGCCGAGCAGCGGCAGCACTTTGGCGGCCACGCTGGTGTCGACGTTGTTGAGGATNGCCGCCGCNGTCTGGTCNTGCTCGCCCTTNAGATAGTTGGCGATCACCGTCTCATCCAGCGCGCCAAAGCCGCGCCACATGGCGTTCTCNCGTTCGCTGTCCTTNAGCCCGGCCATGATGCTGGTNACCTGTTCTTCGGGCATGAANTTGCGCAGCATGGACTCTGCCGTCGACAGNGANCCTACGACCGATCCTGTGCCGCTGACCACCTTTTGNGTGAACTCNTTAAGCACATGTTCCACCACCTCTGCNGGGATCGGGCCAAGNCGGCTCATGGCNCTGGTGATGCGCTCGATCTCGGCGGTGCCGAGCTTTTGCATGAGTTCCGAACCGGTCTGCTCTCCGAGGCAGAGAAAGGTGATGGCCGCCTTGGTGGGNCCGTTCAGATCCTCCACCGTGATGGGCTTTCTGCGGGTTTTGGAAAGGGCATTGGTCGACATGGTTAAATCCTTTCAGTGCAGGTCAGCCACCGGCAAGCGGCACATAGCTTTCGATCAGCGATCCTGCCAGCATGTACCAACCGTCGATCAGCACAAAGAAGATCACCTTGAACGGCAGGGAGATCAANACCGGGGGCAGCATCATCATGCCCGCACTCATCAAGACCGAGGCGATGATNAGGTCGATGGCNACNAAGGGCAGGTAGATCAGAAAGCCGATGGTAAAGGCGCGGCGCAGTTCCGAGATCATGAAGGCCGGAACNAGATGGCGAAAGGTGGCCTCCTCTGCCGAGGCGGGCAGGGGGGTCTCTTCGGCCTCTTCATCCGCNGGGGCNATGCGCAGGAACAGGGCGTAATCCTCGGGNCGGGTGTTGACGTACATAAAGTTTTTGAACGGNGNNGCGATCCGCTCNAGCGCCTGTTCNTCGNCGATGGCGTTTTCCANCAGCGGCTCGANNCCGGCCTCATAGGCGTCCTCGAACACNGGCTGCATGACGAANAAGGTCATNAACAGCGCCAGCGAGGTCAGCACGATATTGGGCGGGGTCTGGTTCAGGCCAAGGGCCGAGCGCAGCATCGACAGGACGATGACAAAGCGCGTGAAGCTGGTCATNACNACCAANAGCCCCGGCGCGATGCTCAGCACGGTGANCAGCGCGATGAACTGAACNATGCGGCCCGACAGATTGGCGTTTTCGTCACTGCCGGGCGCGGTGTCGCCAATCACATCCGACAGCGTGGAGAGAAACCCTCCGTCTTGGGCCATGGCCATGCCGCCACTGGCGAGAAGCACCAGCAGGGCAAGGCCCATGCGGCCNGACGCATAGGCGCGCAGAGAGGGGAGGTCAGTCAGGGACATAGTCCTTGACGATCTGGGTCAGGGACACGCCAAGCCGGTCTTCGCCGACCTTCACAAGATCGCCGCGCGCCACCAGACGGTCAGAGACCATGAGGTCGACCGGTGCGCCGATTTTGCGGTTCAGNTCNACGATAGAGCCNCGGGTNANTTCCAGCAGGCGCGANATCGGCATGCGGGCTTGGCCCAGCACGATCTGCACATCNAGGCCGACGTTCANCATNGCGTTGATGCCAGCGCCACCGGCCTCGNGGCGGGGGGCAAGGGCGTTGCGCGAGTCTTCAGTGTCGAGTTGCGGGAAGACGCCCGCGTCATCGCTGCCTGTNCTGGCGGTATTGCCAAAGGCATCGGCGCGCGGCTGTTCTGGCGTTGCGTCAGGNGCTTTGCCTTCNGCGTTGTTGTCGTCTTTGGGCGATTGCAGGTCAGGCTTGTCCATTTCCGTCCTTCTCCTTTTGTGCTGTCAGCGCCCGCGCATGGGTGTCGCGCAATTCGGCGAGCAGGCGGTCGCAAATCTTTTTGAACCCGTAATCAAGGCTGCCGTGATCCCATTCCATGCGGGCATCCCCATCGGGCAGGTCGGCATCNGCGCGCAGGTCCAGCACGCNGTCGCATTTGTAGTACACAGCGCGTTGGCGCAGGTCTGGGCCAATCTGGTCAAGCGTGGCGGGCGACAGGCGCACTTTGATCTGGCTCGACCCGATGGCCATTTTCAGCGATTGGGTCACGGTCTTTNTCACCCGCGCGGTCGACAGGCGTTCGATCACCTCGGGCAGGACGATCTCGCAGGTTTGCAGGGTAAAGCCCACGATTTGCGCCATCAGCGCTTCTTGATGGGCCTGCATCGCCTGCGACAGCCGCGCNAGTTCCTGNGCCAGCTTTTCNGCCATCACGGCGTGTTCGGCCTGCATGGTCTGNTGCATCTCGGCNCGGCCCGCGTCNGCCCCGGCCAGATAGCCTTCGATATGGCCTTGCTTATGGGCCTTTTTGATCTTCGCTTCGATTTCTTCGGGCGTGGGCAGCGCCGGATCCTGCGGCTTGCTCTTGCCGTCNTCGTCGAAGTTTTGCAGCTTGAGGGTNGTGATCACAGATCATCCCCTTCCGACAGCCATTGGCCCAGAACCCGCAGGGCGTCTTCGGTGTTGTCTTCGGCCAGTTCNGCCACGGCGCGCAATTGGCTGTGTTGNACCGCGCCCTCGACCGAAGCAAGTTGCACCATGTCGCGGGGCATCTCGTCCATTGGNCCNAGCACCGCACCGGTCTGGACGCCCGCCGGGGTGGGCAGGCGGTTTGGCGGGGTCTCGNTCTGGGTGCNGCCGGTCAACGCTTTNGGNGCGTTATNCNGCTCAGGACCGTCCAGCAGGCCCGCGTCTGCGCCAGCACCGGCCANNGCGGGNTGGGGCAGGGTGGCATCCANCACCATGCGCAGCGGGCGCGCGCCCAGCACCATGATGATCGCCACCAGCGCCAAGGCAAAGAGCGANCGCAGGATGGTCATGGCGTTATCGGCCAGNACCGCGCCCAAGCCACGNCCTGCGGGGCTGCTGAACTCGGAATCGAAATCAAGGAACTGAAGGCTNTCGACCTGCACCTGATCGCCGCGNNCCTGATCAAANCCGATGGCCGTGCTGACCANTTGGCTCAGACGTTGCATTTCTTCGGGGCTGCGCTCGATATAGCCCTCGGACCCGTCGGGCAGGGTGCCATAGCTGCCGTTNACCAGNACNGCGACCGAGATACGCTCGATATCGCCCGGCTCGCGCACAAGCTCGCTCTGGACCGAGCCGATTTCGTAGTTGATGATCTCGTCGTTCTCGGAGCGGGTGGACTGCCCCGCGCCGCCGCCCGCATCGTCGCGCAGCTCATCGGGGATGTTATTGGCCACATCCACCGTCGCCGCCGCNGGGTCGGTTTCATTGGAGTTGCGCACNCGGGTTTCGATCGACCGCGCCACCTGCTGGGCNGGATCAAAGCTACGCGAGACGCGGACNTCGCGTTCGGTCGTCAGATCGACGCTGACCCGCACGCGGGCATTGCCCGGCCCGACGCGGGCGTTGAGAATNGATTCAACCTTTTGCGCCAGTTGCTCTTCGATCATGNTGCGCTGACCTTGGAGGGAGAAGTCAGAGCTGCCGCCNTCNTCCTTGGCCAAGATCGTCTCACCNGAGGCCGACAGGACGGTNACNTTCTGCGCTTCCAAATCNGCNACNGCAGAGGCCACCAGNGCNTGGATCGCCTGNGCTTGGCTGCGGGTCATGCTGGCGTTGGCNTGCGAGCGCACNATGACCGAGCCGCTGGCCTCGGCCCGGCTGCGCGAAAANGCGGCGCGTTCGGGCAGTACCAGATGCACNCGNGCGGCTTTGATGCCGCTGATGGTTTGGATCGACCGGGCCAGCTCGCCTTCCAGCGCGCGCAGCCGGTTCACCTTTTGCATGAAGGAGTTCATCCCCATGCCGGACATATTGTCGAAAATCTCCCAACCCGGCACGCCCTCGCCCGGCAGCCCCGCATCGGCCAGCGCCATGCGGGCACGCGCNATATCGGTCTCGGCCACCGAAATGGTATCGCCATTGCGCGACAGATCGACCGTGAGCCCCGCNTGTTCCAGCGTCTGCATCATCTGCGACGCGGTGCCGGGGCTAAGCTGGCTGTAAACCGGAACATAGGTNGGGGCGAGGATGGTCCGCGCGCCGATAAAGATGGCCGCGGTGATCGCCAGACCGATGCCGCCCAGAAGAGCCAGCCGCTTTGGACCTAAATCCTTAAGGTTTTCAACGATCTGATTCACGGGCCCTCACTCGATTGGATAGTCCGAGCATTCCCCGCTCGGTCGCCACTATGCAAGCATATATCNATTTATACTTGNGAGAACCGAAAAATAAACAGGTTTCTGTTGCAATAAAGCTTGTTTGGGGATGTATTTGTTCTTGCATATGGCGCTCCGCGCAGGATCCGATTAAGAGTTGAAGAATGAAAAAGCCTCTTGCTATCCTTGCTGTCGNCTTGCTCTGCCTTCTTGCTGGCGTCGGTGGGGTGACGCTTGCCATCGGCCCTTCGGGGCTTTTGAAAATGGTGGGGCTCGGCGGGGATGAAACCGTCGAGGATACGGTTGAGACCGCNGACAATGCCCATGGTGAGGAAGGCAGCGAAGACGCGCATGGCGAAAANCCNAAGACCGAGATCAAGATGCCGGTCATGCCTTTCCCCGAGATCATCGTGAACGTCACCGATACCGGGCCGCAGGGCGGGCAAACCAGCCGNTTTCTCAAGCTGAACATGCTGATGGTCTATGACGAAACCGCCGAGGGCGCGGACCGNNTGATCGCGCGTGAGATTTACCTGCGCGANAGCTTCCAAGANTTCNTGCGGCAGTTGCATGTCAGCGACCTGACTGGCAGCTATGGGCTGGCGATGCTGAAAACCGAACTGCTGCGCCGGGCGCGGGCAGTGGGNCACACNGACGCGCCNCATGAAATACTGATTGCCGATATGGTGGTGCAATGACGATAGCGGATTCCTCCGATGCGCTNAGCCTCGAAGAGACGATGATCCGTCAGGCGCGCGAAAGCTTNCAGCGCCTGCCCACGCTTGAGATCATCATCGACCGTCTGNTGNTGGCNNTGGTGCCCGACCTCAAATCCTATTGCACCGTNGCNCCNGAGATCGAGCTNAGCTCGCTNGANTACATGCCCTATGAGGACGCGATGGAGAGCATNCAGNCGCCCTCGCTCATCGCCATNGCCAATGCNGANNGCTGGGGCAGCCAGATCGCCTGTGTGGTCGAGCCNGACCTNCTGTTTTCGGTCCTNGANATCATGCTGGGTGGCCGNCGCGCCACNAGCCANCANTGGAANCCNCGCGGGTTGACCGCGATNGAGCAGAAACTGGGCCGCAGGCTGGCGGAACTGTCGCTCAAAGGNCTGGCGCANTGNNTGNNNGATGTCAGCCCCGTGCAATTCGACATCCANTCGNTGGAGTCCAANCCCCGGTCGGTCATGCTGGCCGCGCCGCGNACNGCGACGGTGCTGGTCCGNNTGCATNTGCAATTCGAAGACCGCAGCGGCCATATGGCGCTGGTNNTGCCCTATGGCACGCTGGATGAGGTCAGCGCNCAGNTNGCGCAGCCCTTCCTTGGCGGGCGTTCGCCNACCGACAGCAANGCNCGCAAGGATATGAACAGCCAGATNTCNAGCACCACNGTCACCATNACNGGCGTGCTNCANNAGGTNACGATCCCGCTGCATGAGGTGCTGGAATGGAAGCCCGGTCAGGTGATNGATCTGGGCATGACNGTCGATACNCCCGTGGTNGGCATGGTGAANGCNCANCCGATGTTNCAAGCNGCCTTTGGCCAGCGCAGCAANGGCGCNTTGGCGCTGCGGGTGATCCANTCCTTGCTCCCTAAGGAAAATCAGGAGGACAGCGACGATGATGCCGGCCTTGATTGATATCCTCATCATCGTGCTGCTGGTTGGCACCTTGGTCTATGCTTTTATCCTCGACCGCCGGGTTCGCGCCCTGATGGCNACCNTGAANGANATGGAGCCGATGGTNGGGGCCTTTTCCAGNGCNGTNGATCAATCNGCCNNNTCGGTCGAAGACCTNCGCGANCTCAGCACNAAGGTNCANCGCNCCGAGCCNCCNGTGCAGCGNGACGCCCCNCAGCNNCGCNAAGCCGCCGCGGCTGANCCTNCNNCNGCAGGCCAAAGCCCNGCANAGATGCGNGCCGCGCGNCTCAAAGGGCGTTCCCAAGTGCGNGGGCAGGCGGCGGTGCAGGGCAAATCCGAGTTGGTCCGCACCTTTTTCGACATNACCAAGGAGCGTAAGGAATGAGCCGTATCTCCCTACCAAAGATNGCGCTTTTTGGCCTTGGCGTCGCNGGNGTGCTCAAGCTNACGGTTGAGTTCATGCCGATGATGGCNATCGCCGAGACGCCNNGTGACACNCCNCCGGTNCCGNTNGAGCTNGCCGCNGCCCCNGCGCCGCCCAGCTATGACGCCAGCGCCCCGGGNNANAGCGGCATGTGCGAGCCGAGCCATCTGATCGCCGAGGCCATCGCCGAAGAGCGTGCGCTGTTGAAAGACCAACGCGATACGATTGCNGACCGTGAAGCCAAGCTGGCGCTGGCCGAGCAAAGCCTCAANGCCGAGCAGACCCGNCTNGCCAGCCTGCGCGATGANATCGGCGCGCAGNTNAAGGTGATCGAAGAGGCCAACAANCANGACATGACCAANCTGGTCGAGCTNTANCGCAACATGAAGCCNCAGGTGGCGGCGGGCATCATGGATGAAATCGACGTGGAAACCGCCGTGCAGGTGATCGGTGCCATGCCCGAACGCGATGCCGCGCAGATCATGGGCTCGTTCAGCCTTGTCCGCGCACGNTTGATCACCAAAATCCTGCTGGAACGCTCCAAACTCCCCGCCGACCGCAACCTCGAAGGGCTGCGCCTGCGNTNAGCGNGCANGGGTTAATCCTCGCGGATCGACGACCCTGCAGGCGGTTTGCGACGGACGTTCCGGCGCAGATCCATGACAAAGCCGATGATCTCGGCCACCGCCTGCCAATGNTCCATNGGGATACGGTCATCCACNTCNACCGCTGCATGTAGCGCACGGGCCANCGGGCGGTTNTCGATCATCGGAATATCGTGTTCCTTGGCCAGNTCGCGGATGCGNTGNGCCATCACATCGGCNCCCTTGGCCACGCAGATCGGCACATCATCCACGCCCTGTTCATATTTCAGCGCCACGGCGTAATGGGTCGGGTTGGTCAGGANCACGCTGGCNNNNGGGATNGCCTGCGCGATGCGCTGGCGNGCGCGGGCGCGGCGCAATTCGGCNCGGCGGCCNTTGATCTGCGGATCGCCCTCGCTGTCNTTATGCTCGTCGCGGATTTCCTTGAGGCTCATCATCTGCTTCTTCTTCCACTGCGCGCGNTTCCAAATGATGTCGGCNATGGCAATGGGGACGAGGAAGGTGGTTGTCACAAGAAANATCCAGCGCACCTTTTGCAANGTGGCATCAAGTAAAGTCTCAGGCACAAAGGCCTGCGTCTGACCCAGAGACTGCGCAATATCCCGCACAGCCCAGACGGTGATAAAGCCGATCACCAGCACCTTGGCGGTGTTCTTGGCGAATTCGACAAAGGCATCGGCGGAGAANAGGCGCTTGAAGCCCGAGAGGGGGTTTAGTTTCGATATCTTCGGTTTGATCCGCTCGGCTGAAACCACCGTCTCGCCTTGNATCAGCACTCCGAAAAGCGCTGCCAACACCATAATTCCGACTACGGGCATCATCGCCAGCCCCACCGTAAAGCCCAGCGATTTAAGGACACCGCCGGCTTCAACCAATCCGGTGCCGCCGGTGCCGATCGCNGTCACACCTGCGCCCAAAAGCGGGCGTTGCAGCGCGTCGACAATGCCGCCAATCGAACTNGGNAGCACGAAGATCAGGATCANCAGCANGGCAAANACCAGCATCGCCGTGCCGGTCTCACGCGATTGNGGCACGTCGCCNTTCTTGCGCGCGTCGCGGAGCTTTTTCTCCGTCGGCTCTTCGGTCTTACTGCTCTTGTCCTCTTCCGACATGGCCTAGAACCCGTAGGTGGTGAGCCATTCCGCGAATGGCTCCAAAAACCCNCGCATCATGGTCGGAACCGCCAGCACCATCAAGGCCANCCCGGCGGCGATCAGCAANGGCTGNGCGATAAAGAAGACCTGAAGGCTNGCCATCATGCGGTTCGCCAGACCCATNCCGACGTTNAGCACCAGNCCCGCCACATAGAANGGCGCGGCGATNGACAGNCCNAGNTANAGGCTGACNTGCGTNGCGCGGGCNAANTGNTCGGTNAGATCGGCCAGCATGAANGTGCCGGGGATNAAAACCTGATAGGACATCAGNANCGANTCNATNATCAGGTGGTGCAGGTCNGTGANNAANATCAGCGCCGTNGCCCCGATNAGCAGCATCGNGGCCATGCTNGTTGCCCCCTCAAAGGCCCCAATGTTNGGTGCCAAGGCNTTGGCCAGCCCCGACATCAANGCCATCTGATAGCCNGCAAATTGCANCGCCGANAGCAGNGTNCGNGCCACCAGNCCGATCCACAGNCCNACNGTGATNTCNGANCCNAAGATCAACANCANNGCACCNGGGCGNTCTTCGGCCACCGGGCCAAGNCCNGTNACNGGATANAGCGNGGCACTNAGGATCAGNCCAAAGAACAGCCGATGCCGCGTNGGGACAGAGGTTTCCGCAAAACCCGGCATGAACAAAAGCGCGCTGCCGAT
This sequence comes from Sulfitobacter sp., assembly GCA_002703405.1. Classification (GTDB taxonomy): domain Bacteria; phylum Pseudomonadota; class Alphaproteobacteria; order Rhodobacterales; family Rhodobacteraceae; genus Sulfitobacter. Next base: position 13,579 of record NZSX01000017.1, read on the forward strand.
GCGGGCNAAGACGACGAAGTATCCCATCAGCGCGTCGGTCAAAAGGGCAGANAGGTCCATCCCTAGCCCCCGATGGTGGCGACGGTCCGCAGNGANACCTTGCGNTGNATTTCGGCGTTGGANATNACCGGCGTCATCGGGCTGACNCGCTCNAACATGGAGCGCACATAGGACCGCGCCTCGGGGTTNACCATCAGCGCGGGCCAGCTGTCCTCAGAGGCGAAGCGCTGGATNTGNTGGCGGGCNTGCANNACGAANTCCTGCACCCGTTTGGGCGACATGACGAATGTCCGGTCATCGCCGACCATTTTGACCGCNTCNATGAACTCGGCCTCCCATGACGGCGACAGGGTGATAACCGGCACAAATCCCTGCCCATCGGCCAGNCCTTGGCAAATCTGGCTCGACAGNCGGCGGCGNACGTTTTCCAGCACCANCGCGGGCTTGCTGGTCTGNCGNGTGGCNTCGGCCATCGCCTCGACGATCAGCGGCAGGTTGCGGATCGANACNCGCTCNAGCAGCAGTTCCTGCAANANCTGCTGNACCAGAATGGCGGGGGAGGGGACGGGNAGNTCGTTGACCAGCTTTTGATAGTTCCGGTCCAGCCCCTCAATCGCCTCTTTNGCCGANCCGTAGGTGAGCAGTTCNGACATGTTTTCCTTNACCACTTCGGTCANNTGCGTGGTGATCACNCTTTCGGGGTCCACCACCGTATANCCCTGNGCCTCGGCCTGATCGGCNACCTTGCTGTCGACCCAAAGCGCGTCNAGCCCAAAGGTGGGTTCGCGCGTGGCCTCACCNGGCAGTTGCAGNGGCGCGCCNTCGGGGTTGATCACCATCATCTGNTTGGCGCGGATGTCGCCCTTGGCNACATCAACGCCGTGGATTTGNAANGANTAGCTGTTGATCGGCAGGCTCACGTCATCCTTGATCCGCACCGAGGGCATGGGGAAACCGAACTCTTCGGCGAAATGTTTGCGCAGGGATTTGATCTTGCTTGGCAGCACCGCGTCGGGNCGGTTGGCCAGCGCCACCAGCCCTTCGCCCAGCACCAGCCGCAANTCGTCGAGGTGCATGGGGTTGNNNTCGACCTCTGGCATGTCCTGCTGTTTCTGCGCTTCTGCATCGGCCTTTGCCTTGGCCTCTGCCGCCTCTGCCGCGCCGCGCTGGATCACCACGCCCAAGCCCACCATGGCAGCGGCCAGAAGGGCGAAGACCAGCAGCGGAAAGCCCGGCANAAGGCCGATGCCGAACANCAGNANNGCNGCCATGTAAAGCGCCTTGGGGAAGTTCGAAAGCTGGTCAAAGACCGCCTCGTTCGCCGCGCCNCGNGTGCCGCCCTTGGTCACGATCAGACCGGCNGCNANCGANACNACCANNGCCGGGATNTGGCTNACCAGCCCGTCCCCGATGGTCAGCGAGGTAAAGACGTTAAAGGCATCGCCCACNCCCATGCCGCGCTGCACGACACCGATCAGAATGCCACCGATGACGTTGATCAGCGTGATNATCAGCCCCGCCACCGCATCGCCGCGCACNAATTTCGANGCACCGTCCATCGCNCCGAANAACGCGCTTTCGTCTTCCAGTTCCTTNCGGCGGCGACGGGCCTCGTCNTCNTCGATCANNCCNGCNCCCATNTCNGCATCNATCGCCATNTGNTTGCCCGGCATNGCATCNAGCGAGAANCGNGCGGCNACNTCGGCGATACGGGTCGAACCCTTTGTAATNACNACNAAGTTNATNATGACGAGAATGGCAAAGATCACCACGCCNATNACGAAATTGCCNGCCACGATGAACTTGGAGAANCCCTGGATCACATCGCCCGCGGCGTGCAGACCNGCATGGCCTTCGCTGAGGATCAGCCGGGTTGAGGCCACGTTGAGCGACAGGCGCAACATGGTCGTGACCAGCAGCAGCGTCGGGAAGGAGTTGAACTGCAACGGCGAAGGGATCCAGAGCGCNACCATGAANATCAGCACNCTCAGCGACAGTGANAGCGCNANCCCNAANTCNAGCAAGATCGGCGGCAGCGGCAGGAACAGNACCGCCAGCACCAGCGNCATGCCNACGGCAAAGCTGACGTCNTTATTTGCGCCAAACATGCGCCATTGCGGCATTATNGAATTCGGTTTCGTGCTCATCCCGCATCCTCCGCNTGGACGGTGGTGAACTGTGGCAGGACGGGCTGCATCTCATGGGCGGAATAGAGCGANCGGCGCGCGTTCTCGGCCCCGCCGATCTGCGCACCCCAAGTGGCCTTGGCCGCCAACCNGTCATANCTGCCCGANGTGCTGCGNGGCGTCTTGCGCGGACGCGCGGGAACGGGGCTGGCNCTGGCCAGCGCCTGAAACTCCGGCAGCCGCGCATTGGCGGCAGAGATGTTCTTTTGCAGACGGTCAAGGTAGGTGTCGCGGAACTCAGGCTCAAAGGAGTGATACGACCCGGCGGCCTGCATCCAACTGCCCGTACGCCNGTGCAACCGCTTGAGGAANCGCGCGGCGTAATCGACGTTNACGCGCGGATCNAANCCTTNG
>NZSX01000017.1:16123-34153 GCA_002703405.1 Sulfitobacter sp.
GCTGTCAAACGCATCCGGNTGCCAGCGCATGTTGATCTGCATACAGCCCACGTCAATGGAGCGGATGCCNCTCGCCTGNCGCTCNGCGATCCAATCNAGCGCGGCATTGCGGCTGTCAAATAGCCGCCCTTCNCCCGCCGCGTTGACCGCNTAGGGCCAGACNGTGAAATGCCCNTTGCGCCNNGTGCCCGCCTCTTGCAGNCCNATNGCNAGCAGCAGGTTNTCNGGNATGCCATGCCGCGTTTGNGCCGCNAGNATNTCGCGGATGCAGACGCCTTCGGGCCCGCCTTTGGCGGCCAGCGTCCGGGCNGTCTTGGTCACCGCGTTTTTCTGCGATGGCTCATAGAACGACCCCCAGCCTTGNGCGAGGGCAGGGGTNGCAAGCACCGCNCCCAGCAGCGCCGCNCGGGCCATATGCCAAAGCGCTCTCACAGCCCACCGTTCTGCACGAGGTCAAAGANNGTNTCNGACAGGTTCTTCAGCGTGGCATACATNAACGGCGTCGCNGCCAGCAGGGTGACAAAGATCATCACGATCTTGGGCACGAAGGTCAGCGTCATTTCCTGAATNTGCGTCAGGGCTTGGAANAACGCGATNACCAGACCGATCGCCAGCGCCACCCCCAGCACCGGACCCGAGGCCAAAAGCACGGCCCAGACGGTAGCAGAGATGATGTCATAGGTCTGGGTTTCGGTCATGGCCTAGATCGGCATCCGCAAGATTTCCTGATAGGCTTCGACAAAGCGGTCGCGCACNGANACGGCNACTTTGACTGTGCTTTCCATCGCCAGCATCGCTTCGACCACCTGCTGGGTATCCGCCTCACCGCGCAGCCCNGCNTGGGCCACGGCNTCGCCCTCGCGCACNGTTTCCAGCGCGNTTTCNGAGGCTTGCTGCACCATATTGGTGAANCTATTGGCGCTGGCGCCNGCCTCTTCGGCGATNGCTTCGCCNTTTTGCGCCGGTNAGCGATTGCGAGGTGCGNTAGGCACCGCGAACCGCGGCGGTCGAGATCAGGGANGCGGGATCGCTCATCTCAGGTTACCTCACTTCAACAGGTCGAGCATCTGNCCGCGCATCCGGCGNCCNGACTCGAACATGTTCATGTTGGCNTCGTAGTTGCGCGANGCCTCGCGCATGTTGGCCATCTCAATGATNGGATCGACATTGGGCCGATTGACATAGCCGGTGTCATCCGCNGCNGGATGCGACGGGTCATAATCGCGGCGAAANGGNGANTGGTCGCGNCCGATNCGNTCNACCTCAACCAANGANCCGCCGCCNTTGCGNTCAATCAACTCGGAAAAGCTGATGGTCTTGCGNCGAAANGGATCGGCGCCNGGCGTGGTGCCCGTTGAATCGGCATTGGCCACGTTTTCCGAGATCACCCGCANACGCGCNGTCTGCGCGGTCATCCCGCTGGCGGCGATTTTGGCGATAGACTGAAGNGGATCCATGCGNTTTCCTTACCTNTTNCCGGTGACGGCCATGGTNAGNANGTCATAGCTNTTGCGNTAAAGCTGTGCNGCCAACCTGTAATGGTCNCCGATCTCGGCNGCCTTCACGGCCTGTTCTTCGAGGTTNACGGTATTGCCNTCCAGCGTGGTGCCAATGGCGCTGCGATCCGTCACCTCACGCACGCCGGGCGTNCCTTGGGCNACNCCNGTGAANTGNTTGTCNTGGGTNGTCACCAGCCCTTTATCGCGCGACAGCTCTCCGCTCAGCATCGATTCAAAGGACGATACATCACGTGCTTTGAAGTTCGGTGTCGACGCNTTGGCGACGTTTTCAGACACGACCTTTTGCCGGGCCGAAAGCCACTGCATNCGGTCCGAAGCGAGTCCAAGAATAGAAAGATTAGACAAGTTCATTTTTTTGCCTATAGCCTGTTTAATCCTTGTATAGTAAATATTAGCTTGCTCTCCTAGAGGAAATTTATNCATGCAGACACTCTTTTCCGAGCTGACCAGCTTTGCCCGCGAGGCNGGCGAGGCCGAGATCACCGGCGAAGTGCGCGCGATCACCGGCATTACNCTGACNGCCGTNGGNCTGGAGCGGGTNNTGGGCATCGGCGAGCGCTGCATCGTGCATGGCTCNGACGGNCCGGTNCATGCNGAGGTCGTGGGNCTNGGCACCCATGGCACCGAATTGCTCCCCTTCGGCTCATGGCGCGGGGTGGCGGCGGGCGACCGGGTGGAGGTCGCGGTTGGCCGCGATGTGATCCGCCCNGATGANAGNTGGAAGGGCCGTGTCATCAGCGCGTCGGCGACGCCGCTCGACGGGAAGGGGCATCTGCCCGANGGCAACNANCCNCGCCCGCTGCGCGCNGCNCCGCCGGGNGCNTTNNACCGCAAACGCATNGGCCCGAAANTGGCGACCCATGTNCGCGCGCTNGATGTNTTCACNCCGCTTTGCCAAGGNCAGCGCTTGGGCATTTTNGCNGGCTCNGGTGTNGGTAAATCGACGCTGATGGCCATGCTGGCACGCTATACGGACTGNGATGTGGTGGTNATGGCNCTGGTCGGTGAACGGGGCCGNGAGGTGCAGGATTTCATCTCGACCGACCTNGGCCCCGAGGGGATGGAGAAGGCGGTTCTCGTCGTCGCCACCGGNGANGAGCCGCCGCTCACCCGNCGCCAAGCCGCTTGGACCGCCATGGCCGTGGCCGAGCATTTNCGCGATCAGGGCCAGCANGTGCTGCTNNTGATGGACAGCGTAACCCGNTTNGCCATGGCGCANCGCGAAATCGGNCTCGCCTCGCGCGAACCGCCCACCGCCAAGGGCTATCCGCCGACGGTNTTCTCGGAGCTTCCGCAGATGTTGGAGCGCGCCGGGCCGGGGCCGGTNGGCAAGGGCGACATCACCGCGATTTTCACTGTTTTGGTGGATGGTGACGATATGAATGACCCCATCGCCGACGCTGTGCGCGGCATTACCGACGGGCATATCGTGNTNGANCGNAAGATNGCCGAAAAGGGGCGTTATCCAGCGATTGANCTNCTNGCGANCGGTCTCGCGAACGTTGCCGGATTGTCACAGTGATGTGGAGTATACGCTGCTCACTGCCGCTCATAAGGCGCTGGCNGCCCATGCNGATATGGAGGAATTGATCCGCATCGGCGCTTACCGCAGCGGCAGNAANCCCGAANTGGACCGCGCNATTGCNTTNGCNGGGCCGTGCGAGACNTTCCTTAGCCAGCGCAAGGCCGAGCACACCCCNCCGCANTCCTCNTTNGCTGAGGTGGCAGGGATGCTCGACCGGGCCGGNATCAGCCCCGGCTGATACCNCCTATTGCAGGCGGCGCAGCAGATCGACCGAAGGCTCGCCCGTCGCAGGNAGGCCAACGCTGGCCTGATAAGCGCTGATCGCCTTGCGGCTGTTTGGCCCGATCACCCCGTCGGTGCCATCGGTNTCAAACCCCCGCGCNGTCAGCCGCTGTTGCAGCGCCATNCNGTCGTCCTTGGTCANCCCNTTGGCNTCGGGNGGGAAGCTGCCGCGCAGCGGNCCGCCCCCGGCGATGCGNTCGGCCAGATGGCCNACGCCGATGGCGTAGCTGTCGGAGTTGTTGTAGCGCTTCAGCGCCCGGAAATTGCTGGTCACNACAAACTGCGGCCCNCNTGCCTGNGGCTGGATCACNGANCCGGCGCTGGCGGGNATNCTGCCCANTTCNCCNCCCCATTTCACGCCGCGCGTCCANCCGTTGCGCGACAGATAGGCGGCGGTCGAGGCCAGCGCATCGCTGGGGTCTTCCGACCAGATGTCGCGNCGTCCGTCGCCGGTGAAATCCACNGCGAAGGCTTGATAGGANGTGGGAATAAACTGCGTATGCCCCATGGCCCCGGCCCAAGANCCGGTNANGCGGTCNGCNNTGATNTCGCCGTTTTGCAGNATTTTNANNGCCGCGATCAGCTGCTTTTCAAAGAACGCCCCGCGCCGCCCGTCANAGGCCAGNGTCGANGTGGCCGANACGACGGGCACATTNCCGCGCCGCTCNCCGAAATAGCTCTCCAGCCCCCAAACCGCCGCGACGATCTCTGCCGCCACGCCGTAGCGGTTCTCAATCGCGCTCAGCGTGCTGCGGTGCCGTGCAAAAGCCGCGCGCCCCTTTGATACACGNTCNTCNGANGCNGCGATNGCGAGGTAATCTTCCAAGCTGCGGCTGAATTCCGTCTGGTTGCGATCCCGCTTCACGACGCCGGGCAGGTAGCCCGCACCGCGAAACCCCTGAGCCAAGGTGCTAGCGGAAATCCCTTGTGCCGAGGCACGGCCCTTAAACGCCGCGACCCAAGCGTCATAGCCTGCATTGGGCACCGGGCGCAGATCGTCCGGCACCCCAGCCGCCGCTGCGGGGCCAAGTGCGCCGCCCCCGGTAGAGCAGGCCGAGGTCAGCCCCAGAGCGGCGAGGCCAAATGCGAATGTTCTGCGTGAATGTCTCATAAATCCTGCCTGTCGCTGCATTGTTGCGTTTTGCGAAGCATATCGCAGGCAGGTCGCCCGACAAGGCGGGATCGCCACGATGGCAAGCCTTCGCCGAGGAAAACTTGGCCCTTGGGCTTATTGGCCGGGCTGGAACAGGGGCACAGTTGACATCGACATCTTGGCCGACCCGTCCTGCACCTGCTGGCTGTGGCTGATGTAGATCAGCGTATTGTTCTCTTTGTCAAAAATCCGCTTTACCCGCAGCGTTTTGAAGATGATTGAGCGCCGTTCGCTAAAGACATTCTCGCCCTCATCGTCCATCTCGATATCACCCACTTCAATCGGACCGGTCTGGCGGCAAGAGATGGAGGAGTTCGACGGGTCTTCAAACCAGTTGCCCTTTTGCAGCCGGTCAATCAAGCCGCGCTCGAAATAGGCCAGATGGCAGGTCACGCCCTTGACCTTAGGGTCGGCCACGGCTTCAACGATAATGTCATTGCCCAGCCAGTCCACGTCGACATTCCCCACCTGTTCGGCAGGGGCGGCAGTGGCAAAAAGGCAGGCGGAAAGGGCGGCGGCGCGCGCAAATATCTTGTTCATGGCAGGCCAACGCGCGACGGGCAGGGCGGTTCCCGCGCGCGGACAAATACCCTCGAATTCCTCAGTGCCGCTCGGCCAAGGCGCAAACGGCTTCATGCTGGCTGAGGAATACCTCGCCCGTCAGATCATCCAAGAAGTGGCTGCGCTTGAGGCGGTCCATGACCGGGCCTTTGACCTCACTCAGGTGGAGCCGTATATCGGCATCCCGCAGCCTCGTGTTGATCGCCTCCAGCGACTCCAGCGCTGAAAGGTCGATCTCGTTCACCGCTGGGAACATCAGCACGACGTCCGTCAGCTCGGGCTTGTCCGCAGCATAGCGCGCTAGTTGATCCTCTAGGAAGCGGGCGTTTGGAAAATAGAGGCTCTCGTCCACCCGCAGGGACAGCACATGCGGCTGGGTCTCAACCTCATGGCGCAGCACGTTGCGGAAATGCTCTGTCCCGGGCACGCGGCCCACCACGGCCATATGCGGGCGCGAGGTCTTATAAAGATGCACAAGGATCGAGGTGATGACCCCCGCGCTCACGCCCGCTTCGACGCCGAAAATCAGCGTGAGCAGGATCGTCACGCTCACGGCAGCGAAATCGGCGTGGCTAAAGGCCCAAGCGCGTTTGAGGATCGAGAAATCTACGAGGCTTAGCACCGCGACGATGATCGTGGCGGCCAGCGTGGCTTTCGGCAGGAAGTAGATCAGCGGCGTGAGAAACAGCGCCGCAAGCGCCAGCCCGACGGCGGTGAAGGCTCCGGCGGCAGGCGTCTCGGCCCCCGCGTCAAAGTTTACCACAGAGCGCGAAAATCCCCCGGTGACCGGAAAGCCCCCGGTGAAGGCCGCGCCAAGGTTCGCACTGCCCAGACCGATGAGTTCTTGATCCGGGTCGATGCGCTGGCGCTTCTTGGCGGCCAATGTCTGCGCCACACTGATGCTTTCCACAAAGCCGATAATAGAAATCAGCAGCGCGGGGACGAAGAGCTGCGACAGTAGGTCAGGCGAGAAGGAGGGCAGGGTGAGCGGCGGCAGGCTTTGCGGCACCTCGCCCACGATGGCCACGCCGCGGCTGCCCAGATCAAAGGCCCAGACCGCCAGCGTGGTGCCGACGATCGCCAGCACCGGGCCTGTCTTGGCACCGATATCGGCCATGCGTGACCCCAGCCCGATACGCAAAAGCAAGGGTTTCAACCCGCCGCGCACCCAGAACAGAAACGCCGTCGCGGTCACGCCCAGCAGAAGGGTGATCGGGTTCACCTCCCCCAGATGCGCCCAAAGGCTGGCGAGGATTTCGACCAGCGTATGGCCTTCGCCTTCGACCCCCAGAATATGGCGCAACTGGCTGGCGGCGATCAGAATGCCCGACGCAGTGATGAACCCCGCTATCACCGGGTGCGACAGGAAGTTCGCTAAAAACCCCAGCCGGAATAGCCCGAGCGCCAGCAGCATTGCGCCGGATAGAAACGCCAGCGTCAGCGCCGCTGTGACATAGCCCGCCGTGCCCGCTTCTGCGATATTGCCCACCGCCGCTGCTGTCATCAGTGACACCACGGCTACCGGCCCCACCGCCAGCGCCCGGCTGGTGCCGAAGATGGCATAAAGCACAATCGGCGCGATGGAGGCGTAGATACCCGCCTCAGGCGGCATCCCCGCCAGCAGCGCATAGGCCAGCGATTGCGGGATCAACATGATGGTGACGATCACCGCGGCCACCATATCTCCGGTGAACTGGCCGCGATCATAGCGCCGCCCCCAGTCGAGGATCGGCAGATATTGCGCAAGGGGCCGCAGGGTCATGTAAGGCAATCCGTCAGGGGAAGGGGCCGCCCCGAAGGGCCGCCCGGTCTGGTTTAGTCGAAACGGTTAACCGGCAGTTTCAGGTAGTGGTTGCCGTCATCCTCGGCATCGGGCAGACGCCCGCCGCGCAGGTTGATCTGCAAGGCCGCAAGGATCCGATTGGGCAGCGAAAGCGTCGCGTCACGCTTCTGGCGGCGCTCGATATAGTCCTCGCGCTTGGTGCCATCTTTGACGTGGATGTTCTTGGCCTTGTGCTCATCCACCGTGGCCTCCCACGTCGGCTCTTTGCGGTCATCGGTGCCATAGTCATGGCCGATATAAAGCCGCGTGTCGCCGGGCAGGGCGAGGATGTCTTGGATCGAGTCCCAAAGCTCCGCCGTCTTGCCCCCCGGAAAATCCGACCGTGAGGTGCCCGCATCGGGTTGCATCAGTGTGTCATGCACAAAGGCCGCATCGCCACAGACGTAGGTGATCGACCCAAGTGTGTGACCGGGCGACAGCATTACCTTGGCGTCCAACTCACCAATCTTAAACGTCTCGCCCTCTTCGAACAGATGGTCAAAATCGCGGTCGGGGTCAAAGGCGTTCGGCAGGTTGTAAAGGTCGGCCCAAATTTTGGCGATCTCGGGCACCAGCGCACCGATGGCATTGGGCGCGCCAGTTCGTTCTTTCAGATGCGCGGAGGCCATGACGTGATCCGCATGGGGATGCGTATCAAGCACCCATTCCACGCTCAGGCCGTGCTCTTTCACAAGGTCCAAGACCTGATCCATGCTCTCGGTCGTGAACTTGTAGTTCTTCGGATCAAAGTTCCAGACCACATCGATCAGCGCGGCCTTCTTGGTCGCCGGATCGGCGCAGATGTATTGGATCGAGCCTGTGTCGGGCTCATAAATGCCCCAGACATCGGGGCTGCCCGCACCGGTTGAAGGCGAATGGCGCACGACGGGTGTATTCAGAGGGTCGCTCATCAGGCAGGTCCTTCCTTAGTTTTAGTAATCAAATCAGGGGTGTGGCGGGCGATCCACATGCCGCCCAGCATGAAGGGCACAAAGATCAACGTGCCGCTGGCCGCCAAGGGCAAGGCGGTCAGCGCAGGGCCGGGGCAGAAGCCGCCCAAGCCCCAGCCCACGCCAAAGATCGCAGCACCGGTCAGCAGTTTGGGCTCAAGATCGTTGCGGGTGGGGACGCGGAATGTGCTGTCGAAATAGGGGGTCTGACGGCTGCGGAACAGCAATGCAAAGCCCGGTGCGGTCACGGCGATGGCACCGCCCATGACAAAGGCGAGGCTGGGATCCCATGTGCCAAAGACATCAAGAAAGTTCAGCACCTTGGCGGGGTCCGCCATGCCAGAGACGATAAGGCCGATGCCAAAGACGAGGCCGGAGAGTAGCGCGAATATCTGTTTCATATCACGCCCCCAACACATGCCGCATGACGAATACGGTCACGAAAGCCGTTGCCATGAAGGTCACCGTCGCCACGATCGACCGCGCCGAGCCACGGCTGATCCCACAGACCCCATGGCCCGAGGTGCAGCCATTGCCATAGGTCGCGCCAAAACCGACCAACAGCCCGGCCAGAGCCATCAAAAGCGGGTTCGACGGCACCCATTGTTGCGGCCAGCCGCCGGAGACGATCAGCCAAAGGGGCGCCGCAAGCAAAAGCCCCAGCACGAAAAAGAACGAAACGCCCCGCGCTTCGCCGTCACTGCTGCGCGCGAAAAGCCGTGAGGTCAGCCCGCTGATGCCCGCAATGCGCCCGTTCGTCGCCATCAGCAGCACCGCCGAGGCCCCGATCAGCGCGCCGCCGCCCAGCGACAGCCAAGGTGTGAATTCGGTTTCCATCTCTCAACTCCTTACGCGCCCGCCTTGGCGGCAGGCTTGTCTCAGACTGCTATTCAGTATATATTACCCATTCCTAATATTCAATGATGCTAATATGAAAAACTCGGACGATTTCTTGGACGGTGATATTGCCGGAGCGGCTGCCCTGATGACGATGCTCGCATCGGAAGCGCGGCTGCAGATCCTGTGCCGTCTTCTGGGCGGAGAGCGTTCGGTTGGGGATTTGGCGCAGGCCTGCGGGTTGTCGCAATCCACCATGTCACAGCAGCTTAAAAAGCTGAAAGAAGCGGGGCTTGTGGACAGTCGCCGTGCGGGGCAGACGATCTTTTACCGGGTGAAAGGGCAGGAGGCCGTGGCGGTTCTGGAAACGCTGCACGGCCTCTACTGCGCGCAAAAATAAACGCCCGGCAAAACCGGACGCCTCATTCATGCTTTGCTATCCGCGTAGGATTTGACCAACTGGCCGATCTTCTCTTCGGTCAGGTCAATGCCGCGTGATTTGCCTTCTTGCAGGGCCGTGTCACCGTCCCATCCCTTGTCTGCCGCAAGGGCCATCAGCGTCATCGCCCCGGCCCGTTTGCCCGAGGCGCAGTGCAGGAACACCGGCTGCGGCAGGTCATCCAATGACTTGCGGAATTCGTCCACCGTATCTGGGCCAAGCGTATCGGGCGTGACCGGATGGTGCAGGTAGTTCAGCCCCAGTTTCTCGGCCACCAGCCGCTCTTCATCGGGGGAGAGGCCGCCTTTTTCATCCGAGGCGCGGAAGTTCACCACTGTTTTCATCCCAGCCGAAGCCGCCTGTTCCAGTGCTTTGGCGTCCGGCGTGAACAGGGCCACGTTATGGGCAGGGTCGATGGTCGCGATCTTTTGGCTGTCGTCGGTCATTCTGGCCTCCTTCTCTGCGCGGGTGTCGTTTTCCCGCAGGCAATGGTTTCAGCAGCCTAACACCAGATCGACGCAACTGTTCCCTGCTCACCAAGTGGGCAGGGCGGCGGCCGTCTTATCCGAGTATTAAAGTCAGGATTGTCACTGCTGCCCGATTTTGTTAGGCAGCAGGCAGAAATTCCGCTTGGCGCGAAAGGTGCTGCGACGATTCTGCCCAGCCGTGGCAGGCGCCTCAGCAGCGCGCCGTGATCATAGATAAACCAATCGGGAGCCACCCCATGCCGCATTTTCGTTCCGCGTTCCTCGCGGCCCTGTCCCTGACCATTGCCCAAGGTGCCGCCGCCGAGACGCCTGCCGCCGCAGCGGCGACTGCGGCCCCCTCGCTCAAGGTCGAATTGAACGCCGCCGACACCACAGAGGCCAATTGTAAACTGACCTTCCTCATTACGAACGACCTCTCCGCTCCCTTGGACAAGGCGGTTTATGAAACCGTGCTGTTCGACCGCGAAGGCACCGTGAACCGGCTGACCCTTTTTGACTTTGGTCAACTGCCCGTAGGCCGCCCGCGCGTGCGCCAATTCGTGGTGCCGCAGACCACCTGCGAAAACCTTGGCCGTATCCTCTTTAACGGTGCGCAAAGCTGCGAAGGGGCGGGGATCGCGGCGGGCACCTGCGAAAACGCGCTGGCCCCGGCAACCCGGACCGAGATCGAGGTGCTGGGCTGATGGATCAACTGAGCGAACTGCTGACCCCTCTGCGGGGCATTGCCGAAACCGGTGGCCCGGTTGTGGTGATCCTGATGGCCGTGGCGGTGCTGACCCTCGCCGTGGCACTTTATAAAACATGGCAGTTCCGCGCCGCCGCCGTGGGCCGCCATCGGGCGCTGTCCGAAGCGGTCAATGCTTGGGAGCGCGGCGATGCCAGCGCCGCACGCTCAGCGCTGGGCCGGTCGAAAAGCTACCTCGCCCCGGTGATCGAACTGGCCATGTCTGCGCCCGACGCGGGCGCTTCGCGCTTGCAGGCCGAGGCCGAGTTGCGCTTTGCCAAGCTGGAGCGCGGCTTTCGTCTGCTCGATTCCGTGGCGCAGCTTGCCCCGCTCTTGGGCCTCTTCGGCACGGTTCTGGGCATGATCGAAGCCTTCCGCGCCTTGCAAGACGCAGGGTCGCAGGTGGACCCCTCAATCCTCGCGGGGGGCATCTGGGTGGCGCTTCTGACCACCGCTGTGGGTCTCGTCGTTGCCATGCCGACCGCGCTGGTGCTCAGCTGGCTGGAACAGCGGATGGAGACCGAGCGCGTCATCGCCGACAAGGCGATACTTACCGTGCTGCACCCCGGCCAGAACGCGGCCCCCGCCGCTGCGCCCGCTGCCACCCCCTTTGCCGCCGCCGCGCCCCAGCCAGCCCATGGCTAGGCCGCGCCGGCGGCGCAACCGCCTCTCCATGACCTCTCTGATCGATGTGATCTTTCTGCTGTTGTTGTTTTTCATGCTGACCTCGACCTTCTCAAAATTTGCCGAGATTGAATTGGCCGCAGCGACATCCGGGGCAGGGGCCGAGACGGGGGTGAAACCGTTCTTTTTGCAACTGACCACCGAGGGGCTGCGCCTCAACGGCGATGCGCTGGCGTTTGACGCGCTGACCGCCAGCCCCTTGGCCGAGGCCGAGAAGGGCACGCCGCTTCTGGTCTCGCTCGGGGCCGAGGTCGAGGCGCAGGCGCTGGCCGATCTGCTCATCGCGCTGCGCGCCCTGCCGGGGCTCAGCGTCTCGGTACTGGAGGGCTGACCATGCGACCCATTGCCAAGGCCAAGCCACAACGCGAACCGACCATCGCATTGATCAACATCGTCTTTCTGATGCTGGTCTTCTTCATGGTCGCAGGCACCCTGTCGCAGCCGCTGGATTCCGATCTCAACCTCGTGGAAACCCGCGAGCTTGAGGGCCGCGCCCCGCCCAATGCGCTGGTGGTCCATGCCGATGGCCGCATGACCTACGCAGGCCAAGACCGCGCCAGCGTGGCTGAGTTCATCGACGCGCTGCCCAAAGAAGAGCGCGATACCGTGCGGCTGCTGCCTGACCGCGCGCTGCCTGCCCGCCGCCTTGTGGAACTGACCCGCGAACTGCGCGGGGCCGGAGCAGAGCGCGTCATGCTTGTCACCGAAAGGGCGCTGCAATGATCCCCCGGTCCGGTCTTGTCAAAACACTCTCCATCGGTGTCGCAGCCAGCCTCGTCGTGGGCGTGTCGCAATTGGCGCAAATTGACGACAGCGCCAAGATCGCGGGCGGCGGAGCGCCCGCCGCGGCCCAGCTTGGCACCCGGTTTGAGGATATGGCCGTCGGCACGCGAGAGGCCGAACCGGTGGAGGAGATCACGCCGACCCCCGAGCCCGAACCCTTGGAGACCGCCGAGGCGCCGCCGCCCCCCACGCCGGAGCCCACGCTCACCCCCACGCCTTCGCCAGTCGCAGAGCCGGTGCAGGCGATGGATGCCGAACCCATGCCCGTGGCCCCGCCCGCCGCTTCGCCGACAGAAACGCCGGTTTTGTCCGCCCTCACTCCGGTCGAAACCTCGCCCGAGACGACTGAGGCCACGCCGTCCATCACAGCCGTGGCCCCGGTGCCCCCGGTCGAGACCCTCACCGCCGAGCCTGAGGACGATGCGCCGCGTCTGTCGCAGCGCCCGCAGCGCCGCGACCCCGAACGCGCCGCCCAGGCCGCCAAGAAGGCCAAGCCCAAGCCACAGCCGAAACCCAAGCCCAAGCAGACCACGCGCGGCAATGCGAAGCGCGACAACACCAAGGGCGCGCAGACCGCCGCCCGTGCGGGCAACGCCGCGCAGTCCGGCACCCGTCAGCGGGCCGCAGCACCTGCGGGCAACGCGGCGGCCAGCAACTATCCCGGCCAAGTCATGAGCCTCATCGCCCGCGTCGGCAAGCCGCGCGTCCGCTCGCGTGGGACTGCCGTGATCGCCTTTTCGGTTGGCAATGGCGGGCAATTGGCAGGCGCACGGGTGGCGCGCAGTTCGGGGTCGGCAGCGTTGGATCAAGCGGCGCTTGGCATCATCCGGCAGGCCGCACCCTTCCCGCGCCCGCCCGCCGGGGCGCAGCGCAATTTTTCGATCCAGATCAAAGGCCGGTAACCGGGCGGAGGGCTCAGCCCTCCGCGATCACCTGATCCACCGCCGTGCCGAGCATTTCGACGGTCATCTCGATCTCCTCGGGCGGCGAGGTGAAGGCCGGGGCCAGCAACACATGATCCCCCGCAGTACCATCAGCACAGCCCTGCGACGGATAGCAGATCATCCCCGCCTCCATCGCCGCGCGTTGGATCTTGCCCGCAAGGTTGCGGCTGACGTCAAAGGGCGTCTTGCTGTCACGCTCGGCTACCAGTTCGATGGACCAAAACAACCCGCGCCCGCGGATGTCACCGACATGGGCGTGCTGGCCGAACCGCTCGCGCAACGCGGCTTCCAACTGCTGCCCCCGCGCGCGCACGGCCCCCAGCAGATCACGGCTCTCGACCTCTTGCAGCACGGCCAGCGCCCCCGCCGTCGCCACCGCGTGTGACATATAAGTATGCCCGTTCCACAGGTTGCCGCTGCCCGCCATGATCGCGTCGATCACGCTTTCCCGTGCCATCACCGCCGCGATGGGCTGATAGCCTGCGCCGAGCCCCTTGGCCATGGTGGTGATATCGGCACAGATACCTTCCTGCTCCAACGCAAAAAGGCTGCCCGTCCGCCCCATGCCGCACATCACCTCATCGGCGATGAGCAGCACGCCGTGGCGGTCACAAATCTCGCGCACATGTTTGAAATACCCCACAGGCGCTGGCTGAGAGCCGAGCGAGGCCCCCACCACAGGCTCCGCCACGAAGGCGGCAACCGTCTCCGGCCCCAGTTCAACGATCCGCGTCTCCAACTGATCCGCCAAGCGTTGCGCGAAATCCGCCTCGCTCTCGCCCTCGCGTTGCAGGCGGTAGGCATAGGCCGCGTCGATATGCTCCACATCCATCAACATCGGCGCAAAGGGCGCGCGGCGTCCGGCATGGCCGCCCACCGCCAGCGCGCCCAGTGTGTTGCCGTGATAGCTGGGCTTGCGCGCGATGATCTTCGCCCGCGCTTTGTCGCCGCGCTCCAGATGATACTGCCGCGCGAGCTTCAGCGCCGCTTCCATCGCCTCGGACCCGCTGCCCAAATACATCACCCGCCCTTCGCCGGTGCCCTCAGGCGCGCGGGCAATCAAATGGTCGGCCAGCGCCTCTGCCGGGGTGTTGGTAAAGAGGCCGGTGTGCGCAAAGGCAAGCTGGTCCATCTGCGCGGCGACAGCGACGCGCACGGCGGCATTGTCATGTCCAAGGCTCGACACCGCAGCGCCGCCGCAGGCATCCAGATAGCGTTTCCCCTTGTCATCAATAAGGAAATTTCCCTCTCCGCGTACGATCACAGGTTGCGTGGCGCGCAGGTTACGGTGCAATACATGGCTCATCGTAGAATCCGATCCTTGGGGTCGACCCTATTTACCGCTTCGCTTGCTGACTGCCACATTAATCAGCACACCGCGCGTATTCGGAAAAGCTTGGGCTGACCTAGGGTCAGGAGAAGCTTGACAGGTAAATTATTTTATCAAACGGTAAAATACCTAACCAACGGGGGATATAATATGACACAACGCAATCTCACACGCCGCTTCCTATTGGGCACGGCGGCCATGCTGGCCGGGGCCAGCCTTTTGCCGCAGGGCGCGCTGGCTGCTGAGCCGCTTAAAGTGGCTGGCGTCTATACCGTGCCGGTCGAACAGCAATGGGTCAGCCGCATTCACAAAGCGGCCGAAGCCGCACAGTCGCGCGGCGACATCGAATATACCTTCACCGAAAACGTCTCCAACACCGACTACGCCCGCGTGTTGCGTGAATATGCCGAGGCCGGGAACCAGTTGATCGTCGGCGAAGTCTTTGGTGCCGAAGCCGAAGCGCGCGAAGTCGCTGCCGATTACCCCGAGGTCGCCTTCCTCATGGGTTCCAGCTTCAAGCAAGACGATGCGCTGCCCAATTTTGCGGTCTTCGATAACTACATTCAGGACGCGGCGTATCTGTCGGGCATCATCGCCGGTGCCATGACCGAGAGCGGCAACATCGGCATGGTCGGCGGCTTCCCGATCCCCGAAGTGAATCGCCTGATGCATGCCTTCATGGCGGGTGCTGCGGAAATGAACCCCGATATCAAGTTCCAAGTCAGCTTCATCGGGTCGTGGTTCGATCCGCCCAAGGCCAAGGAAACCGCCTTTGCCATGGTCGAGCAGGGGGCCGACGTGCTCTATGCCGAGCGTTTCGGCGTGTCGGACGCGGCGCAGGAAAAGGGCGTGCTGGCGATCGGCAATGTGATCGACACGCAAGCCGAGTACCCCGAAACCGTCGTCGCCTCGGCTCTGTGGCATTTCGAGCCGACCCTTGATGCCGCCATCGCCGCCGTCAAAGCAGGCGAGTTCATGGCCGACGATTATGGCCGCTATTCCTTCATGTCCGAGGGCGGGTCTTCACTGGCTCCGCTTGGTACCTTCGAGGGCAAAGTCCCGCAAGAGGCGCTTGATCTGGTCAAAGAGCGCGAGCAGGCGATCAAGGATGGCTCCTTCACCGTCGACATCAACGACGAAGAACCGAAGTCCTCTTAATGACCGATCCAAGACCCGAGGCGCAGGTTGTCCTGCGCCTCGATAATATTACCAAACGATTTGGCAAACTCACCGCCAATGACGCGATCTCCTTCGATCTGCGGCAGGGCGAAGTCATTGCCCTGCTGGGCGAAAACGGCGCGGGCAAGACCACGCTGATGAATATCCTGTTTGGCCATTACACGCCCGACGAAGGCCATGTTGAGGTTTTCGGCCAACGTCTGCATGCGGGCAATCCGCGTGCCGCGCTGGCCGCGGGCGTCGGCATGGTGCACCAGCATTTCACGCTGGCCGACAATATGACCGTGCTGGAAAATATCGTGCTTGGCACCCGCTCGATCTGGCGCCCCGGTTTCGGTCGCGCGCAGGCGCGTCAGCGGATTGTCACGCTGATGGAGGACTACGGGCTGAGGGTGGACCCCGATGCACAGGTCGGCAGCCTGAGCGTCGGCGAGCGGCAGCGGGTCGAGATCCTCAAAGCCCTTTTCCGCGAAGCGCGGATCCTGATTTTGGACGAGCCCACCGCCGTTCTCACCCCGCAAGAGACCGATGATCTTTTTGCCACTATGCGCAAAGCCGTGGCGCTTGGCCTCTCGATGATCTTCATCTCGCATAAACTGCATGAGGTCATGGCGATCTCGTCGCGCGTCGTGGTGCTGCGCCATGGCAAGCTGGTGGCCGAAGCCAAGACTGCCGAGACTGACCGCGCCGCGATGGCGCAGATGATGGTTGGCACTGAGGTCGCCGCCCCTGTCGTGCGCCGCGCTGATCCCGGTGCCGCACTGGTGACGCTCGAAGGCGTCTCGACGCCCGACGTCGGCAGCGCTCCGGGGCTAAAGAACGTCGATCTTGAGTTGCGTGCGGGCCAGATCACCGGCCTTGCCGGGGTCTCCGGCAACGGCCAAACCGCGCTGGCCGACCTGATCGGCGGGCTGATCCGCCCCGCGTCGGGCACGTTTCACGTGAAAGGCGACGCCCCGCGCAGTTGGTCGCCCCATGCCGCCATCAGCGCAGGCATCGCCCGCATCCCCGAGGACCGGCACAAGACCGGCACCATCGCCGATTTCGACCTCACCGAAAACGCGGTGCTTGAACTCTACTCCCGCCCCGGATTTTCGCGCCACGGCTGGATGAACTGGCGCGCCGCGCGCGACTTCGCGGCCAAGATCATCACAGGCTACGACGTACGCTGCCCCGGCCCGGAAACCCGCATCCGCCTGCTGTCGGGCGGCAACATGCAAAAGCTGATCCTTGGCCGCGTGCTTGAGACCGCGCCTTCGGTGGTGCTGGCCAACCAGCCCGTGCGTGGCCTTGACATCGGGGCGCTGACCTACGTGCATGAACAACTGCTCGCCGCCCGGGATCGGGGGGCGGCGGTGCTGCTGATCTCCGAAGACCTTGACGAAGTCACGGCGCTGTCGGACGTGATCCACGTGATCTCCGAAGGGCGCCTCTCGCCCGGCTTCGCCCGCGGCGCGCTCACCCCCGCCGAACTGGGCGTCTGGATGGCGGGCGATGGATTCGAGGAGACCTCCCATGCGGCTTGAGCCCATCGCCAACCCCACATGGACCCGCTCGCTGGGCCTGCCTGCGCTGGCACTTTTCGCGACGGTGGTTGCCGCTTCGTTGCTGGCCATGGTCGCTGGAGCGCAGCCGTTCTCGGTGCTGGGCTTGATCGTCAAAGGGGCCTTTGGCTCCAAATTCGCCACGCTGGAAACCCTCAACCGCGCCACGCCTCTGATCTTTACCGGTCTGGCTGTCGCGGTCGCCTTCCGCGCGAAGCTGTGGAACATCGGGGCCGAAGCGCAGCTTTACACGGGCGCAGTGGTCACCGTGGTACTGGGCACAGGTGCGCTCGCGTGGCCCAGCTTCGCGCTGCTGCCGACCATCGCGCTGGCCGCCATGCTGGCGGGGGCCGTAGTGCTGCTGGTGCCGACCTTCCTCAAGACCCGCTTTGGCGTCGATGAAGTTGTCACCACGCTGCTGCTGAATTTCGTCGTGCTGCTTTGGGTGTCCATGCTGCTCGAAGGGTCATTGAAAGACCCGATGGGCCTTGGCTGGCCCAAATCCGCGCGGCTGATTGGAGAGGCGCGACTGCCGCGCATCGCCGAGGGGCTGCGGCTGCACTGGGGCTTCGGCCTCGCGCTGATCTCGGCCTTTGTCGTCTGGGTGATCCAGCGCCGCAGCACCTTGGGGTATGAGATGCGCGCGGTGGGGCTGAACCCTGCGGCAGCGCGGTTCGCGGGCATTCCGGTCAACGCCACGCTGATCAAGACGGCGCTCTTGTCGGGTGGCCTTGCTGCGCTGGCGGGCTTTTCCGAGGTGGCGGGGCTGAAAGGTAACCTCACCTTGGATATCTCGCCGGGCTTTGGCTACACCGGGATCATCGTCGCCATGCTGGCGCTGCTGAACCCGCTTGGCGTGGTGGTCGCCGCCCTCTTCGTCGCGGGTATTTTCGTCGGCGCCGACAGCATGAGCCGCGCGGCGGGCGTGCCGACCTACCTCGCCGATATCATGCTGGCGCTGGCGCTTCTGGCGATGGTGCTGGCGATCATGCTGACCAAATTCCGGGTGAGGCGCGACTGATGGACATTCTCGACATTCTCCTTCAGGCGAGCTTCTGGACCGCCGCGATCCGCATTGCCTCGCCGCTGATCTTTGCCGCTCTGGGCGAGCTCATTTGCGAGCGGGCAGGGGTGCTGAACCTCGGCATCGAAGGCATCATGGTAGTCGGCGCTTTCGCCGGTTGGCTGACCGTATATCTCGGCGGCGGCCTGTGGTTCGGCGTGGCGGTGGCGATGCTCTCGGGCATGGCCTTTGGCTTGGTGCA
>NZSX01000018.1:0-70934 GCA_002703405.1 Sulfitobacter sp.
GCCGCCCTAATCCAACTCGCGCAAACCACATTGCGCAGCCCCCGCGCCGCAGCGCGGATGATCGCGTCCCTGCCTTTGGGCCGCGAGGTGATTTGGACATCGCTCGCTCTGGTCGCGGCGCTGAACGCGCTGTTGATCTCGGCGATGTTCGTGATCGCGCCGCCTGCCATAGCATTGCCGAGTTATTTCCAATCGCCACTGGTGCTTTTTGCGCTGCTGGCCGGTTTGATGGTGCTCTATGTTCATGCGCTGTCTTGGGTCGGCCGGGCCTTGGGCGGGCAGGGCGCGGCGGCCCCGCTTCTCGCGGCCGTGGTCTGGTTGCAGGCGCTCCGGCTCTGCGCGCAATTGGGGATCCTGCTGTTGACATTGGCCCTGCCGCCGGTGGCGCTGCTGGCTTCTTTCGTCGTTACTTTTTGGGGTCTTTGGATCCTGCTGAATTTCGTGGCCGAACTGCTGCATCTGCCGGGGCTCTTCCATGCCGCCGCTGTGCTGGCAGGGGCCGCGCTTGGGGTCTTGCTGGGTCTGGGCCTCCTGCTGTCTTTGATCGGGCTGACCGCCCAAGGAGTTTGAAACATGTTCAACGTTGACGCCGTCCGGGCGCAGTTTCCGATCCTCGGCCGCGAAGTGAACGGCAAGCCGCTGGTCTATCTCGACAATGGTGCATCAGCGCAGAAGCCGCAGGTGGTGATCGATGCTATCACCCAAGCCTACGCGAATGAATACTCCAATGTTCACCGTGGCTTGCACTACCTTTCTAATCTGGCGACCGACAAATATGAAAGCGTGCGCGGCACCGTTGCACGGTTTCTCAATGCCGGATCAGAAGATGAGATCGTGCTCAACACCGGTGCCACCATGGGGATCAACACCGTGGCCTATGGCTGGGCCATGCCGCGGATGCAGGCCGGTGATGAGATCGTCCTGTCGGTGATGGAGCATCACGCCAATATCGTGCCATGGCATTTCCTGCGCGAGCGGCAGGGCGTGGTGCTGAAATGGGTCGACGTAGACGCCACCGGCGCGCTGGACCCGCAGGCGGTGATCGATGCCATTGGGCCAAAGACCAAGCTGGTTGCAATATCCCATCTTTCCAATGTTTTGGGGACCAAAGTTGATGTGAAATCCATCACCGCAGCGGCGCATGAAAAAGGCGTTCCGGTGCTGGTCGATGGCTCGCAGGGGGCGGTGCATATGCCGGTGGATGTCCAAGACATCGGCTGTGATTTCTATGCCGTCACGGGGCACAAACTCTATGGCCCCTCGGGCTCAGGGGCGATCTACATCAAGTCCGAGCGGATGGCCGAAATGCGCCCCTTCATCGGGGGCGGCGATATGATCCGCGAAGTCAGCAAAGACGCGGTGAGCTATAACGACCCGCCGATGATGTTCGAGGCGGGCACCCCCGGCATTGTGGCCACCATCGGCTTGGGCGTGGCGCTGGATTTCATGATGGACTTGGGGATGGAAAATATCGCCGCCCATGAAGATGATCTGCGCGACTACGCCGTGTCCCGTCTCAATGCGCTGAACTGGCTTAACCTTCAGGGCACGACACCGGATAAGGCGGCCATCTTTAGCTTCACCTTGGATGGCGCGGCCCATGCCCATGACATTTCAACCGTGCTCGACAAAAAGGGCGTGGCGGTGCGGGCCGGGCACCATTGCGCAGCACCTTTGATGACCCATTTGGGGGTTTCTGCTACCTGCCGCGCGTCCTTTGGCATGTATAACACCCGCGCCGAGGTCGACACACTGGTCGACGCACTTGAATTGGCGCACGATCTTTTCGGCTAAGCTCAATTTCGCCGCCCTGGCCCCCGGATTTCCCATTGCAGGGGCGGCCCGCTCTGGCTATACCGCCCCTTAGTGGACCCTTAGCTCAGCTGGATAGAGCGCTGCCCTCCGAAGGCAGAGGCCAGAGGTTCGAATCCTCTAGGGTCCGCCATTAAATCCAGTCATTTAGTCGATCCGACTGATCTGGGTTTCTGTTACGCGTGACGGTTTGCGCTAACATTTCTGACTGCGTCTCCGTGAATTGGGATGTTTTTCTCGCCAGCAGCGGGCATTCCCATGGAAAACGCTAGAAAGATTTGGGACCGGCTATTTTACCCCGCCTTCCACGTCCGGGAGCAGGAAAGCCGCGGCTCAATCGTTCGTTGAGTGGGCCGTTGAGGTGGCGCGGGACCAATAGCCGCGGGAGCCGGTGAAAGCCCGGATGCGACGCTCTTAGCGCCCTTTCCAGACCGGATCCCGCTTTTCAGCAAAGGCCCGCGCACCTTCGGCGTTATCCTCGGACCCGTAAAGCACATCGACAGTCTTTAGCTGGCGTTTGGTGACCCGGTTCATGGTGTCCTGAAAGTTGCTATCCTCAGCATCCCGCACGATTTCTTTGATCGCGGCATAGACCAGCGGCGGACCCGAGGCCAAAAGGCGTGCCATATCCCATGCCTGCGCCATCAGATCGTCCGCCGCGTGAATGCGGTTCACAAACCCCCAGCGGTTGGCTTCTTCGGCGTCGAGCCAGCGGCCTGTGAACAGCATCTCCATTGCGATGTGGTAGGGAATGCGTTTTGGCAGTTTGATGGAGGCGGCATCGGCCACCGTGCCTGATGTGATTTCGGGCAAGGCAAAACTTGCATGATCTGCCGCCAAGATGATGTCGGCTGACAGGGCCAATTCAAGTCCGCCCCCGCAACAAATACCGTTCACCGCAGCGATCACAGGCTTGTTCATGTCGCGCAATTCTTGCAGGCCACCAAAGCCGCCAACGCCATAGTCGCCATCAACCTCGTCCCCGTCTGCGGCGGCTTTTAAATCCCAACCCGGGCAGAAGAATTTCGAACCTTCCCCTGTGATAATCGCAACGCGCAAATCAGGTTCATCGCGAAACGCAGCAAAGGTTTCGCCCAGGACACGGCTGGTTTGCAGATCAATGGCATTAGCCTTTGGGCGGTCCAGAGTGATCTCGATCACGGCACCCTCTCGGCGCGTTTTAACGGGGCTTGTCATATTGTTCCTTTCACCAAAAGCGTATCGGCGATGATCGCGCGATCTTTTGTACAGATGAGGGGATTGATTTCGATTTCGGCAATGTCGTCGGCGTGGTCGGTGACAAAGTTTTGCAGCTTTAGGGCCGCGTCAACAATGGCGTCTATGTTGGCTGGCTCACCACCGCGATAGCCGATCAGCAGGGGGTGTATTCTTAATCGGCCCAAGGCGTGGCGAATATCTGTGTCCGTGGTGGGCAGCAGCAAGGACTGACCGTCCTCCAGAATTTCCGTCAGGGTGCCGCCCGCGGCCAATGTCAGGACAAACCCATGGGCGGGGTCCGCGACGATGCCTAGCAAAAGCTCCGCGACAGTGCCGGTGATCATTTCTTCGACTAGGAAGGTTTCGGCCTGCATTGCTTGCGCCGCCGCGCTGACTTGTTCCGCGTCAGTGAGGTTCAGCTTTACCGCGCCGGCTTCAGTTTTATGGGCGACACCTTCGCCCTTCAGGACCACGGGAAAACCGATCATTTTGGCGCAAGCGATCACATCCGCAGGGGCGATGCTTGCACGGCTTGTGGGGATATCCAAGCCGTATGCCGCAAGGGTCCGTTTGGCATCGCCTTCGGTGACCGTGATCGTCGTTGCGAAGCTGGAGGCAGGTAGCAGGGGTCGGTGATTTTGGCGCGGCGGCATGCGCGCCGCGCTAATCGCTTCGCAGGCCGTGCCAAAGCCGCACAACGGCACGATCCCCGCGCCAAGCAGGCGTTTTGCAATTGCTTCGGGCAGGTTTTCGACGATCGACCCGACCACCCCAAACGGGCGGCCCGTTTGACGGGCCGCGTCCTCAATCGCCTCAATCGCAATGATCCAGTCATCGGCGGTGCAGCTGTCCAAGCGTGGGAAATCAAGCACCACAAGTGTCAGATCGATATCATTGCCTGTCATGGCCGCGAACACCGCCGTCATGGCCGCCTTATTGCGCCAGATTTGCGTGTGGTAATCCAGAGGGTTCGCCAGATTGACCAGCGAACTGAGGTGTTGGGAAAGCGTATCTGTTTGAGCAGATGTCAGTGGGGGGAAGGTCAGGCCATAGTGCGCGGCGGTATCCGCCATAACGCTCGCCTCGCCACCTGAACAACTCAAGGACGCAATTCGCGCCCCGGACAGGCGGCCATGGCAGTGAAACAGCTTTAACGTCTCAAGAAGCGCAGCTGGGGAACCGACCCGCGCAATGCCAAGCCGCGCCAATGCCGCGTCCGAACCAGCGCTGCTGCCAGCGAGCGAGGCCGTGTGCGAAATGGTCGCCAGTTGTGATTCCTGCGACCGGCCAACCTTCAGCGCCACGATCGGTTTGCCGAGCGCGCGCGAAAGCCGCGCCAGTTCTTCGAAGGCTGCGATGTCGCCAAAGCTTTCGATGTAAAGCCCAAGCGCCGTCACGCGGTCGTCGCGGATGACTGTTTGGGCAATGCTGGCAAGTCCTTGTTGGGCCTGATTGCCCGCGGTGATGGTATAGGCGATGGGCAACCCGCGTTGCTGCATCGTGAGGTTGATCGCGATGTTGGACGACTGCGCAAGGATCGCCACGCCGCGTTCAACGGGCAGCAGCCCATGTTGATCCGGCCAAAGCGCCACCTGATCCACGGCATTCAGAACCCCGTAGCAATTCGGCCCGAGGATGGGCATTCCCCCTGCTGCGGCCAGCAATTGGTCATTCAGAACCCCGCCGTCAGCGGTTTCTTTGAAGCCGCTTGCAAAACAGACGGCGCCCCCGGCACCCATCTGGTTCAGCTCGCCGACCAGATCGATGGTTGCGCGGCGGTTCACTCCGATGAACGTCGCATCCGGCGCGTTTGGTAAATCGGCAAGCGCCTTGAAGGCCGGCAAGCCGCCAACACTGTCCTTTTTGGGATGCACGGGCCAGATATCACCTATGAACCCGATCTTCTGGTTCTGCTCGATCACGGAGTCGCACCACGCCCCACCTCCGACAACGGCGATGGAGCGGGGGCGAAGGAGGCGCTCAAGATCACCCATACCCGTGACCCTAGGCGCCAAGGGGGCGCAAGAGATCGCGGCTGATGATGTGGCGCTGGATTTCAGATGTGCCATCCCAAATCCGCTCGACCCGCGCATCGCGCCAGAAGCGTTCAATCGGAAAGTCATCCATCAAGCCCATGCCGCCAAAGATTTGCAGGGTGGCATCCGTCACCCGCGCCAGCATTTCGGAGGCGTAAAGCTTCGCACTGGCGATTTCGCGGTTCGCGGGCAGGCCCTGATCCAGCCGCCACGCCGCTGCCAATGTCAGGTGATCCGCCGCATCGATTTCGGTGATCATGTCGGCCAGCTGAAAGCTGATGCCCTGATACTTGCCGATCTGCTGACCAAACTGTTTGCGCTCAGCCGCGTAATTCAACGCCATGTCAAAGCAACGTCGTGCACGACCCACAGACATTGTCGCGACCGTGATCCGCGTGGCGTAGAGCCATTCATTCATCACCGCAAAGCCGCCATCCACCTCGCCCAGAACCTGAGCATCGGGCAGGCGGCAGTTGTCAAATTCGAGGATCATGTTCTTGTAGCCGCGGTGCGAGACGGATTTGTAGCCATCCCGGATCGTAAACCCGGGCGTGCCGCGGTCGACCAGAAAGGTCGTGATGCGTTTTTTGGGGCCGCGCGGCGTGTCGTCTTCGCCGGTTGCCACAAAGACGATCAAGAAATCCGCATGGTCCGCGCCAGAGATGAAATGCTTGGTTCCGTTCAGAACCCAGTCTCCGCCATCGCGTTTGGCCGTACATTTCATGCCACGCACATCGGACCCTGCATCGGGTTCGGTCATGGCTAGCGCATCCATCTTTTCGCCGCGGATGGCGGGGGTGAGGTAGCGGTCAATCTGATCGTCCTTGCAGGCCATCAAGATATTCTGCGGCCGCCCGAAAAAGTGGTTCAACGCCATAGAGCCGCGGCCCAATTCGCGTTCTACCAGCGCGAATTCAAGATGCGACAGACCGGCCCCACCCACGCTTTCGGGAAAGTTGCAGGCATAGAACCCAAGATCGATGGTCTTTTGCTTGATCGCCTGCGCGACGTCATCGGGGACTTCGCCTGTGCGCTCCACCTCAGCCTCGTGGGGGTAGATTTCGTTTTCGACGAAGGATCGCACGGTGGAAACGATCATCTCTTGTTCTTCGGTCAATCCAAAATGCATCAGGTCAACTCCGGCTTGGGCAGAGCGGCCTGGGCCGCAATGATGGTTGCGAGCTTGTCGCTGACATGCGCCGCAGGGTCGCAGGATTTGCGGGTTTCCAGACTGACGTGCAGCAGGAACTGGTTGCAGGTNGCNANCACNTCNCCNNCGGCNCTNTTCAATTCGTGGAANAGCCGCAGCTTTTTACCCGCACCCTCAAGAATGGNNGTGACAACGGTNACGTTGTCGCCTGCNTGGCATTCATTGNGGAACTTNGTNTGNGTATCGGCGGTAAAGTAGCTNAAGCCNGATTTGATATAGGCGGCATCGGCCCCGATCATGCGCATNAGNGCGTCGGCGGCGTCAGACCACAGCTGCCCATAGCGGCTTTCGTTCATNTGCCCGTTGTAATCCGTCCAATCNATTGGAATGGCGCGCGCGACAGTGATGATGGGTTTGGTGAAGTCGGGGTCGGCTTTGCCCTCTAGGCGGGCGTCATGCGCGTTCAACAACGCCCCTGCACCCCAATCACGNCCNTTCAGGGACCGCATCATGGACACCAGNTTGTCGTCGCGAATGCGTTCAAGCTCTCGGATCGTATGGGCACCGGATTGCGCGTCCGATTGGCTGGCGATCTTCTGTACCAAATCATCGGTCAGCTCGGGCACGTCCATCAANTTGGTCCAAGGCCATTGCAGGCAGGGCCCGAANTGTTCGATGAAATGGGCCATCCCGGCCTCGCCGCCCGCCACGCGGTAGGTTTCAAACAGGCCCATCTGCCCCCAACGCAGNCCAAAGCCNAACCGGATCGCGTCATCGANTTCCTCGGTCGTNGCGATGCCGTCNTTGATCAGCCAAAGCGCCTCGCGCCAGACCGCTTCGAGAAAACGATCAGCCACATGCGCGTCGATTTCCTTGCGTAGTCTTAGGGGCTTCATGCCGATTTCAGTAAGCACCGCTTGCGCGCGCGTGGTCGTGGCNTCGTCACCGACCAGTTCGATAAGCGGCAGCAAATAGACCGGGTTGAANGGNTGNGCGACGAAAATCTGNTTGGNGCGAAGCGCCCCTTGCTGCAGTTCGGACGGTTTGAAGCCCGAGGTNGAAGAGCCGATCANNGNGTCTTTGCGGCANTGGGACTGAANCTCGGNGAAGATCTTGTGCTTCATCTCAAGCCGTTCCGGCGCGCTNTCNTGAATCCAGTCGGCCTCTGNGACGGCGTCGGCCAATGTGGGGACGATTTNNACCTGACCTTCGGGCGGCAGNGCCACCTCGGACAAGGCGGGCAGGGACCGGCGCGCNTTTGCCATGACTTCGCTGATTTTGCGTNCGGCTTCGGGATCGGGGTCAAANATNGNGACGTTCCATCCNGACAAGGCAAAGCGCGCNGCCCAGCCGCCGCCAATGACACCACCNCCGATGATTGCTGCTNTNTTGGTCATCGCGGTGCCTGCTTGGTCAGGCCCAGCTTTTNGCGCACGGCATCAGGGCCCATGAGGGTTGCCCCCATGTTTTCAATGATNGNCACGGCNCGCGANACAAGCNCTTCGTTGGTGGCNAGCTCGCCTNTGCCGAGCCACAGATTATCNTCAAGCCCGACGCGCACATGGCCCCNTGCCAAGACCGATGCGGCCACATAGGGCATCTCGTCACGGCCGATTGAAAAGGCGGACCAGTTCCAGTNGTCAGGCACATTGTTAACCATNGCCATAAAGGTGTTCAGGTCATTGGNCGCGCCCCATGGGATGCCCATGCAGAGCTGCACCAGCGCGGGCGAAGANAACACNCCGTCTTTAACCAGTTGTTTCGCATACCAAAGGTGGCCGGTATCNAAGGCNTCGATCTCTGGCTTNACGCCAAGCGCTTCCATCCGCGCGCCCATCGTTGTCAGCATGCCGGGCGTGTTGGTCATCACATAGTCNGCTTCGGCAAAATTCATCGTGCCGCAGTCGAGGGTNCATATCTCGGGCAGGCAGTCTTCGANATGNGCCAGCCGTTCTTCGGCGCTGACCATATCGGTGGCATCGTTCAGCGGCAGCGGCGNGGAGGGCGGGCCAAAGACNATNTCGCCGCCCATGCCTGCGGTNAGGTTCAGCACCACGTCGACCTCGGCATCGCGGATGCGNTCGGTCACTTCGCGGTAGAGTTTCGGATCGCGTGAGGGCACGCCNGTCTCGGGGTCGCGCACGTGGCANTGCACAATCGCNGCNCCCGCTTTGGCGGCGGCGATGGCNGAATTGGCGATNTGNTCNGGGCTGCGGGGAACATGGGGTGACCGATCTTGGCTGCTGCCGGATCCGGTCACGGCGCAGGTGATAAAGACCTCACGGGTCATCTGCAGGNNCATCTTGGTCTCCTTTTAGGNTTATCTGCAGACTACCCGGATTGATCGGCCGATATGTGCNGTGCTAGACAGAAACATGCAGGAAAAGACAAAATCATCAGGCGAGACGGNTAAGATCGACATTCTNCTGTTCGATGGTTTCTCGAACCATTGTCTNGCCAACACTTTGGAGCCGTTTCGCGCCGCGAACAGCATCACCGGGCAGGCGCGNTATGACTGGCGCCTGCTTTCGCTTGAGGGGGGGCTNGTGCGGTCTTCAAGCGGGATGTTGGTACAGACCGAATTGGCCACCGCGACAAAGCCCCCCNNNGATTACCTCATGGTGACCGCCAGCTATGGNCANCTTGCGNTGAGCAGCAGTCNGGTGCTGTCCGCGCTGCGGGGGCTNTGCGCGAATGCGAAATGTCTGGTGGGGCTCGATATGGGGGCNTGGCTGCTGGCGGCTGCAGGGCTGTTGGACNACAGGCCCGCGACCATCCANGGGCATCTTTTCGAAAGCTTTTCAGAGACATTTCCGCANNTAGATGCCCGGCAAGAGCGGTTTGTCATTGANGGCAANCGGATCACCTGCGGNGGTGCCATGGCGTCCTTTGATCTGGTNNTGACGTTGATCGGGGCGCACTGCGGCGAGATCACACGGCTCGATGTCGCGTCGCTTTTCTTGCATCNAAGCGATCAGNCNTTTGGGNAGNCCGNCAACATATCGGGGCGGTCCAAACTNGTNTCNCGGGCGCTTGTNCTNATGGATGAGACNATCGAAGCNCCGGTGNCAATNCCGACNATTGCGCGTCACTTGGGGTGTTCGCTCAAAAGCCTGCAAAGACGGTTCGCGCGCAGTTTGAATGCNACGCCGGGCCAAGTCTATCGGCACCGACGCCTGATCGCNGCNAANAGCTTGGCCGAAGGNACCAACCTGTCNATCTCTGAGATNGCCACCCGCTGCGGTTACGAAANCGCAAGTNCNATGACGCGCGCCTTCAAGNNNCAGTTTGGCACNACNCCNATGNATTTGAGGGCGGACTGATCAGGCTTCCTTGANCTTCTACAGTTGAGGTTNNNTCCCNTCCAACNGCTGCCGNCGCTATCCCGGCACTTGGTTCTCGAANCGNCGAAACAACAAGGCGATGNCCCCNGCGATGATCATGTAAAACACAGCCAGCAAGATCAGCGGTTCATAGACGATAAACGTGTCCGAGCGCACACGCGAGGANACGGCATAAAGCTCGACCACCGTGATTGTCGCCACCAGAGGTGTGGCCTTGAGCTGCAGGANGGTTTCACCGCCCAATGTCGGNAGGACGTTGCGAATGGCCTGCGGCAGCCAGATGCGGCGGAACATGGTGAAACGCGGCATGCCGAATGCGTTTGCAGCCTCAAGCTGCCCCTTGTTCACACTTGAAAATGCGCCNCGCATGACCTCGCCTTCGTAGCCCGCATAAGACAGCGTCAGCGCCAGCACCGCATAGGGCCAAGCTTGGCGCAGGTAGGGCCAGAGTTCACTGCCGCGGATCCAAGGGATTTGCGGGAACAGCGAGCCGAGGCCGTAATAGAGCAGCCAGATCTGCAANAGCAGNGGCGTGCCACGGATGACGGTGCAGAATATCCGGGCAGGGGCAGACAGNTACCAAGGCCCGATGGCCTGCGCGAGNCCCAGNGGNATNGCCANNAGAAANCCCAGCACGCAGGTGACGACCANTATCCAGATCGTGCGCCANAGCCCTTCCAACGCNAGCGGGGCATATTCCGGTATCCAATCCCACCGCAGCGCCANGGCGCACCAGATGACCACAGCCAGCAAAAGCGCCAGCATGACAANGCGGTGGGGCTGCATCAGNGCGCGAAAGGGGATCATCGGCCCGCTCCTTTNAGCGACGGCTGACCGCGCCGCGCCCATTTTTCGATCCGGGCAAAGACCGCGCCAGAACATAGCGTCACGATNAAATAGAGCGCGCCCGCGGCGAGGAAGAAGGTGAAATAGGCGCGCGTGCTGGCGGCGGCCTGTCGGGTCTCCAGCGTCAATTCGCTGAAGCCGACGATGGCCANNANNGCNGTNTCTTTNGTNGCAATNANCCACAGGTTCGCNAGACCNGGCGTGGCAAANGACATCATNGCGGGGATNGTNACNCGGCGCANCAGCATNANNGGCGGCATNCCNTAAGCGCGCGCGGCCTCNATCTGNCCCGNNGGCACGGCTTGNATNGCGCCGCGCANNACCTCGGTGGCATANGCNCCCTGCACCACGCCGAGCACCCAGATNCCNGCNACNACACCGCTNATCTCGACNCGGCCATANCCCATGGCNNCNGAGANTTTNTTNATNAGATCGGTNCCGACGTAATAGAGGATCANGATCAGCACCANTTCNGGCACNGCCCGGATCACAGTCGTATAAACGGCNAGGAGGTCGCGCAGGACCACCCCGCCATANAGCTTGCCGNAGGCCCCAAAGAGCCCGATCAGAAGGCCGAACCCGAAGGCGCCAAATGCGATNTGCAAAGAGTTCGCNAGCCCGCGCAACAGGTTGCCNCCCCAGCCCGGCGGGCTGAGGGACANNANNTNCGCACTNTCGGNNAGNCCGAGCGTTTCGAAGANNANCTCCACGATNNGNGNTTACTCNGCGTAGATGCTGGTATCGAAATAGCGCCCGGTGATCTCTTCGTGNGTGCCATCTTCGAGGATNTNNGCGATGCCNTTGTTCAGGCTTTCNCGCAGCGCGTCNTCGCCCTTGCGCACNCCNGCGCCGACACCTTNGCCCAAGATGGCCTCGTCATTNTNNACCGNNCCTTTGATNTCGCANNANGNGCCNATGTCGGAGTTNACGAAATCNGCCATGGCGATGCTGTCGGCCTGCGTGGCATCAATCCGNCCCGAGACCAGATCCTGATTGGCTTCGTCNTGCGTCTGATAGACCCGGATTTCCGCCGCATCGCCGAAATATTCATTGGCATAGGCTTGGTGGATGGTTGAGGCTTGAATGCNGATGATCTTNCCNGNCAGCGACTCGGCCGTAGGTTCGATGTCCATCGACTTATCCGCCACGANCACCGCGGGCGTGTTGTAGTAGGGATCAGAGAAATCGATCGTTTTCTGACGTTCCTCGGTGATCGACATGGAGGCCATGATCGCATCGACCTGCTGGCCCGTCAGNGAGGGGATGATGCCGTCCCANGCCACGGGGGTGATCACACAGTCCAACTCGGCCGCTTTGCAGACCGCGTCGATGATCTCAACTTCCCAGCCTTCCCATTCACCGGAGGCATTGAGAGAGGCGAANGGNGGGTAGGGNTCGGCTGCGATGCCGATCTTGACCTCTTCGGCGGCCACGGCACCGGCGCTCAGCACTGNTGTCGCGATCGCACTCGTCATGAGTTTCTTNAATGTCATTGGTAGTCTCCCTGTTTTTTTCTTGGTGGTTTAGCCGACTGTCTGCAAAAACTGCCGCAGCCGNGCNGATTGAGGGTTGCCGAAAAGCTCTTCCGGCGGGCCTTGTTCTTCNATGCGCCCCTCAAAAAGGTAGACGACATGNGTCGCCACCTCGCGCGCGAATTTCATCTCGTGGGTGACAAGCAGCATGGTGCGCCCTTCGGCAGCCAAATCNCGGATNACNGTGAGCACCTCNCCCACCAACTCGGGGTCNAGCGCGCTGGTGGGTTCGTCAAACAGCATCACGCTGGGTTCCACCGCAAGGGCGCGGGCAATTGCCGCGCGTTGCTGCTGNCCGCCCGACANAAACGCAGGNAANGTATCAGCCTTATCGCCCAGTCCGACCCGNTCTAGCAGCACCCGTGCGCGNTTGATGGCCTCNTCCCGCGGCACNTTGAGNACATGGACCGGCACCTCGATGANGTTTTCCANCAGGGTGCGGTGGGTCCAGAGGTTGAANGCCTGAAACACCATGCCAAGGCGGGTTCGGATGCGCTCGATCTGGCGGCGGTCNACGGGGGAGCCGTCTTGGCGCATCTTGATCTCTTCACCGTTGACGATGATCTGACCCGCACTTGGGGTTTCGAGGAAATTGATGCAGCGCAGGCAGGTGGANTTGCCCGACCCGCTGCCGCCGATGATGGCGACAACATCGCCCTTTTNCGCGGTCAGTGAGACNCCTTTNAGAACCTCCAACGCGCCGAAGGATTTGTGCAGGTCGGTAATTCTTATGGCCTCATTCTCCNCNGCGCNATCGGCATTGGCGTCTTCGGCTGCTTGTGTGGCTCTGACCGGCTNTCTTTGCAAAGCGTCNGCGCCCCTCATTTGATGTGNCCCAAATTTCTGTCTTGTAGTAAGGCCCGTATTTCGTAATCATGCAAGTGTATAATTAGGAAGTTCGGAAATCGCCCTGTGTCGGACAGCACGCCTAAATTCAAACGTGANCCAGCGGAGCACCGCAGNGAGGCCCTGATAAAGGCCACTCTGTCGCTGATCGCCGAAAAGGGTGTTCAGGCCGCGACGGTCCGGGCAATCGCGGCCCGTGC
This sequence comes from Sulfitobacter sp., assembly GCA_002703405.1. Classification (GTDB taxonomy): domain Bacteria; phylum Pseudomonadota; class Alphaproteobacteria; order Rhodobacterales; family Rhodobacteraceae; genus Sulfitobacter. The sequence continues at coordinate 12,985 of NZSX01000018.1, forward strand.
TGACGTGTCACAGGGTATGATAAGGCACCACTTTTCGTCGAAAGAAGANCTGATTACCGCGGCCTATGAGCATCACATGGACCGGCTCACTGACCTGACATCGGCCTTCGCNGNAGGCGATTGTAGCGCGCCGGTGGCACGGTTGGCGGCTTTNGTCGTCGGCAGCCTGACNCCGCCGGTTGTNGACGCGGGGTCGGTCAGCCTTTGGGCGGGGTTTCTGACCAAGGTCCATGACGACGCGCAGATGCGCGAAAGNCACAAGNGGACCTATTACAATTTCCGCAACCGCCTTGAGGCGCTGATCGCAGCCGTATTGAANGANGCGGGTCAGCCCNNCNCAGCACAAGANCTGCGCCATTTGGCCATCGCCTGCAACGCCGTGATCGANGGATTGTGGATGGAAGGCGGTGTTCTACCGAGCGCTTTNGCGCCGGATGAGCTTTCAGAAATCGGAATTCGCTCCGTCGGAGCGCTCCTCGGGATAGACCTCACANNNGCAGGGCAACAGACATGAGAACGACAGATATCACCCGACGGCTGGCAGGTCTTGGCGGCGCAAAATGGGAAGTGCATCTAAAGGCCCGCGAGCTTGCCGCACAGGGCCGTGATATTATCGAGCTGACCATNGGCGAGCCGGACGTGCCGACACCCGACGCGCTTATGGATGTNGCGGCCGATGCAATGCGCCGGGGCCGCACTGGCTATTCTGACGGTCGGGGTGAGACAGGTCTGCGCGCCGCATTGGCCGAGCGTTATTCGCGCCGCGCGGGCCGCCGCATCACGCCGGACCAAGCCATGTGTTTTCCCGGCACGCAGACAGCGCTTTATGCCGTGCTGTTGGGCGTGGCCGAGGCNGGGCANCAGGTTCTGGTCGGCGATCCGATGTATGCCACTTANGAAGGGGTTATCCGCTCCAGCGGTGCCGAGATGGTGCCCGTCCCGCTGCGCCCGGAAAACGGCTTTCGCCTTCATGCGGATGACATCGCCGCAAGGATCACCCCGCAGACCACGGCAATCTTGCTGACCACGCCGCATAACCCCACCGGCGCGGTGCTGACCCGGGCAGAGATAGACGCGCTTGGTGAACTGGCCATTGCCCATGACCTGTGGATTATCTCTGATGAAGTGTACGAAGAACTGATCTTTGACACCTCTGAATTCTGCTCGCCACTGTGGCGTCCGCAGCTGGCTGACCGCACCATCGTCGTCTCATCGATCTCAAAATCCCACGCCGCACCGGGCTTTCGCAGCGGTTGGTGCATAGGCCCCGAAGCCTTTACCGAGGCTCTCTTGCCGCTGTCGGAGACCATGCTTTTCGGCAACCAGCCCTTTATCGCTGACATGACCGAAAAAGCGGTGCGCGAGGGGTCGCCCGTGGCCGATGGAATGAAGCAGCGCTTTGCCGCCCGCGCCGAGCGTTTGCACCGCCGTCTGTCGCAAGAAAGCCCGTTGAAGGTTCACCAACCGGATGCGGGCATGTTTGCAATGATCGACGTGTCGGCCACCGGAATGCGCGGCACCGACTATGCCATGCACCTGCTTGAGCAGGCTGGCGTTGCGGTCATGCCCGGTGCGTCCTTTGGGGAAACGCTCGATGCTTGGGTGCGTGTGGCGCTGACGACCGGCGACGCGGCCTTTGATGCGGCCTGTGACCGGATCATCCGGCACGCGGCGCAATTGCAACTGGAAACGGCATGACCAGTGTCGGCGAAGCGCTGGTCGCCCAGCTTTCACAGCGCGGCGTCGACTGTGTCTTTGGCATCCCCGGGGTGCACACGATCGAGCTTTACCGGGGCTTGGCGGCCTCGGGCATCCGCCACGTGACGCCCCGGCACGAACAGGGCGCGGGCTTCATGGCGGATGGCTATGCACGGGTCTCCGGCAAACCCGGTGTTGCCTTTGTCATCACGGGGCCGGGGCTGACCAACACGCTGACCGCGGTGGGCCAAGCGCGCGCGGATTCCGTGCCGATGCTGGTGATCTCTGGCGTCAACACGCTGCCCAGCCTTGGCAAGGGCAGGGGCCATCTCCACGAGCTGCCGGATCAGCGGGCGATGGCACGGACCGTCGCGCTGATCTCCGAGCGGGTTGAGACCGCCGATGAATTGGCCCCCATGCTCGACCGGGTCTTTGAGCCGTTCCAGTTCGGCCGACCGGGGCCCACACATCTTGAGATACCGCTGGACGTGGCTGGCGCGCCCTATACCGCCGAAGCGCCCTCTATTTCTGCCACCTCTGTGACCCCCCCGTCTGCCGAGCAAATCTTAGAAGCCGCCGCGATATTGGCGCAGAGCAAGGCGCCTTTGATCCTTGCCGGCGGCGGGGCTCGAAAAGCCGGGAATGCCCTGCAAACCCTCGCCGAAAAACTAGGCGCGCCGGTGGTGCAAACGGTGAATGCCCGCGGCGTAATGTTCGAGCATCGTTTGGGCGTTCCGGCCAGCCCCAGCCTGCAAGCCGTGCGGGCACTGATCGCGCAGTCGGACGTGGTGCTGGCCTTGGGCACCGAATTGGGCCCGACCGATTATGATATGTACGCCTCCGGCACCATGCCCGAGTTCCAAAGGCTCATCCGCGTCGATATTTGCGCTGAGCAGCTTTCCCGCCATGCCGCCGAACTGTCGATCCACGGCGATGCGGCACTCGCAATTGACGCGCTGAATGCCGCGGTCGACGGGGATGCCGCGCCAGACGGGGCAGCGCGGGCGGCCAAGGCCCGCCGCGAGGCGTTTGAAGAGATCGGCCCGGAGATGCGTGCGGCTTGCGACACCCTCGGTGAAGTGCGCGGGGCGGTTCCGGGGGCGATCATCGTCGGCGATTCCACCCAGCCGATCTATGCGGGCAACCTTTACTACGATCACGACCGCTCCGGCGGCTGGTTCAACGCCGCCACCGGCTTTGGCGCGCTTGGCTATGGCATCCCCGCTGCAATCGGGGCGGCGCTGGCCGCACCCGACACGCCGGTGATTTGCATCGCTGGCGATGGCGGCGCGCAGTTCAGCCTGCCGGAATTGATGTGCGCGGTGCAAGAAAACCTGCCGATTTGCTTCATCATCTGGAACAACCACGGTTATCAGGAAATCGCCACCTCCATGCAGGACGCGGGGGTGAGCGTCGTCGGATGTGACCCGGCCCCGCCGGACTTTGCCGCCGTCGCACAATCCTGCAGCTTGCCCTTCTGGCGCTGCGATACGCAACCCGGCGCCGTTGCAGATGCGCTGCGCGCGGCCACCGCGACTGGCGGGCCGACGCTCATTGAAATTCAGGCACAGCCTACCCCCGCGCCAGCAAACAAGAGAGCATGACATGACAGACCCCACCTATGAATTCACCCGCGCCGTCACCCGTCGCCCCGCCGCCAGCATCGTCGATGGTCTGCGCGCCGAGGACATCGGCACCCCCGATCTTGCGCAGATGGAAAAGGCCCATGCGCATTACGTTGCCACATTGAAAGAAACCGGCGCTGAGGTGATCGAACTGCCCGCGCTGGACGCCTTTCCCGATTCCGTCTTTGTTGAGGATACCGCGCTTTGTTTGCCAAAGGGGGCCGTTCTGATGCGCCCCGGCGCACCGAGCCGCATGGGAGAGGTGGCCGAAATGGCACCGACCCTGAGCACCCTTTACAGTGACCTGCGCCAGATTGAAGGCCCCGGCCATATCGAAGGAGGCGACATTCTGGTCACCGGGCGCGAGATCTTGGTGGGCCGATCAGACCGCACCGATGCCGAAGGCGTGGCCGAGCTCACGCAGATCGTCTCGGACTGGGGCTATAGCCTCCGCGAGGTCTTTACACCGCCCGGCGTGCTGCATTTCAAGACCGATTGCTCGTTGCTCGATGGGGACACCATCCTCAGCACCAAACGGCTCGACGCTTCGGGCTGTTTCGAAGGCTACCGCGTGTTGCACACCGCCGAGGGCGAAGAGGCCGCCGCCAATAGCATCCGGTTTAACCAATATGTGCTCTGTCCTGCGGGCTTCCCCCGCACCGCGGAAATGTTGACGAAGGCAGGCTTTGAAGTGGTCGAGATCAGTAATGCGGAATGCGCCAAACTGGACGGCGGCATGTCGTGCCTGTCGCTAAGGTTCTGATACTGAGGGTCGCTTGGAAGGTTTGATCCCCTTGCGTGAGTGCAGCGTTCTGCGGTGACGAATACCTTCGTGTAGAGGGGGCGAAGGTCAAACCGCCTCCGCCATATCTCTCAGCGATACGAGTTGATGCGGTTTGACCGTTCTGCAGTCGACAGCTTTTGACCTTGGGAGCCTGTGCGGAGTGCGCACCGCGCAGGCGCCTTGCGTCCCCATTATCCTGCGTTTCGATAAACTCAATCCGGTTTCGCCCCGGTTTATACAGTCCGGCGAACTGATACCTCCTGTCCAACCACGTAATTCGGAAAGAAGGACAATCGAAATGAAAGCCATCGGCTATAACACCACCGGCGCGGCAGAGGTTTTGGAGGCGTTGGAAATCGACCGACCCACGCCGGGGCCGGGCGATCTTTTGGTTGAGGTAAAGGGCATCTCTGTCAATCCGGTGGATGTGAATCTGCGCGCGCTTTCCGCCCCCGATGGCGGCCCAAAGGTCTTGGGGTTCGACGCGGCGGGTGTGGTCGTCGACTTGGGCTCAGAGGTTACGGATTTCGCCATCGGGGATGCGGTGTTCTATGCCGGGGATGTGACCCGTGCAGGCACCAACGCCGCTTTTCATGCGGTTGATGCCCGGATCGTGGGGCGAAAGCCGGAAACGCTCGATTTCGTTGAGGCCGCCAGTCTGCCGCTGACCGCGATCACCGCATGGGAAATGCTGTTCGATGCTTTCCGGCTGACGGAAGGGGCCGGTGAGGGGCAGGCGCTTTTGGTGATTGGCGGGGCCGGGGGCGTGGGGTCGATCCTTATCCAATTGGCCAAGGCGCTGACCGGATTGACCGTGATCGCCACCGCGTCGCGTCCGGAAACCCAAGACTGGGTGCGCAAGATGGGGGCGGATCATGTGGTGGATCACCGGGGTGATCTGGTGGCGCAGCTTGCCGATCTCAACCTCGCGCCCAGCTACGTTGCCGCGCTGACGGCCACGGACATGCATTGGCCAGCCATCATCGAAGCCATTGCCCCGCGCGGCCAGATCGCATTGATCGACGACCCCGAAACGCTGGACATGAAAGCAGCGAAACCCAAAGCTCTGAGCGTGCATTGGGAGTTTATGTTCACAAGGTCGATGTTCCAGACCGAAGACATGACCGCGCAACGTGACCTGTTGAACCGGGTGGCGCAGATGATCGACGCAGGCAGGTTGCAATCTACCGTGACCGAACATGCGGGCGTGATAAATGTAGAGAACCTTCGCGCGGCCCATTTGCGGCAAGAAAGCGGGCGGGTGATCGGCAAGCAGGTTTTGGGCGGTTGGTGATCGTCCGACCGACGCATCCCGCGCCATCGCAGAGACGCGCAGAGACCCCGATAAGGAGAAAGCCATGACCAAGACCATCCTCATCACCGGCGCGACTGACGGCATCGGTCTGCTGACGGCAAAGAAACTTAGCGGGCAGGGGCATACTATTCTGCTGCACGGGCGCAGCGCCGAAAAATTAAGCGCAGCGGCGGCAGAGGTGGGCGGCACCCCCCAGACCTACCGTGCAGATCTGTCGCAGTTGGATGAGGTCGCGGCATTGGCAGAGGCGCTGCGCATCGATCACAGCCAGATCGACGTGGTGATCAACAATGCAGGTGTCCTGAAACTGCCCGATCCGCGCACCGAAGCGGGGCTAGACGCGCGTTTTGTGGTCAACACATTAGCGCCCTATCTGCTGGTTCAACTCTTGCTGCCGGTACTGCCCAAAGCGGGCCGGGTGGTGAACCTTTCCTCTGCTGCGCAGGCACCGGTGGATGTGGCCGCTCTTCGGGGCAACGGCACCTTGGACGATATGGCGGCCTATGCGCAGAGCAAATTGGCGATCACAATCTGGACGCAGGAAATGGCCCGCGCGCATCAGGATGGCCCGCTCTTCATCGCAGTGAATCCCGGGTCGCTGTTGGCGTCTAAAATGGTGAAGGAAGGTTTTGGCGTTGCTGGAAATGACCTGAGCATCGGTGCCGACATCCTTTGCCGTGCCGCGCTTTCGGAAGATTTCTCAAAGGCTTCGGGAAAGTATTTCGACAATGATATGGGCGGCTTTAATGAACCGCATAGCGCCGCAGCGGACGCCGACCATGTCGCGGCGGTTATGGCCGCGATCCAAGAGCTCGTGAGCCAGAACCGGGCNGACTAGATTTTGCAGGGGCCGTTGGGATGGCGCCAGATTTCCGCTGTTTACCTATCTGAAAAAAACGGCTCTCCATGAATGCCGACAACAAAAGGCCCCGCGCAGCGATGCTGGCGGGGCCTTTCATCGTTCCGAGCGGGCTCAGCGGCGGCGGCGACCGCCGGTGCGGCCCGCGCGGCCTCGGCCTTCTTGGCCGGCCTTGGGGGCGACCTTGTTGAACTCGATCCATGCGCTGCCATGGGGGTCACGGTCAAAGAGGAAGTTGGCGGCGCGGATGGCCTCCATCTCCTTGCCCGGACGGGGCTTGGTCGATCCCAGATTAAAGAGCGTCACGAAGGTCTCGTCATCCATCTCTTCGGGCAGGATGATCCCCGCGGCGGCCATCTCGGCGCGCTTCTCGGCGATCTTGGTGGCGTTGAGCGGCACGGCCACCGGGTTCATGATCGCACTTGTCATGCCCGCGCCCATGGCCATCGGCAGGAAGGCGTTGTTGATCCCGTGGCGGTTGGGCAGACCAAAAGAAATGTTCGACGCACCGCAGGTGGTGTTCACGCCCAATTCCTCACGCAGGCGGCGCACAAGGGTAAAGACCTGATGGCCCGCCGTTGCCATGGCGCCAATCGGCATGACCAGAGGGTCGACCACGATGTCATGGGCGGGGATGCCGAAATCGGCGGCACGTTCGACGATCTTTTTCGCCACGGCGAACCGCACATCCGGGTCTTCGGAAATGCCGGTGTCGTCGTTGGAGATCGCCACCACGGGCACGTTGTATTTCTTGACCAGCGGNAGCACGAGNTCAAGCCGCTCTTCTTCGCCGGTCACCGAGTTCAACAGCGGGCGGCCTTCGCAGGCTTGCAAGCCTGCCTCAAGCGCGCCGGGGACCGAACTGTCGATACAGATCGGCGCGTCGACGGCNTTTTGCACCACTTTGATCAGTTCCGGCATCAGCATCGGCTCGACAAAGTTGTTGTCGGCATAGCGCGGGTCTTCGGCCATTTTGTTGGAGAAGACCGCGCCCGAGTTCACATCCAGCACCGTGGCNCCGGCGGCGACCTGTGCGATGGCATCGGCCTCGACCCGCGAAAAATCGCCTTGCTCAAGCTCTTGGCTGAGGATCTTGCGGCCCGTGGGGTTGATCCGCTCTCCGATCACGCAAAACGGCTCGTCAAAGCCGATGACGGCGGTCTTGGTCTTGGATTCGATGACGGTTCTGGTCATGTAACTTCCTTTAGGCTGCGTCGGCGGGTACGCCAGAGGCGCCGCCNTTNTCTTGGACCCATGTGGCGCTNGTNTTGATCCCGCCCAGCGGGAAAAGATGCACATGGGTGATGTTGAAGTCCGGGTGNGCNGCNTTGTAGGNGGCCAANTCNCTGATCACATCTGCAGGCTCATAGGGCAACAGCAGCTTGGTGACATCCATCGCNCGNTTTTGCAGCACCTTGAGCGAGGGGCCNACACCGCAGGCNATGGCGAATTTGATNAGNGTNTGCANTTTNGCAGGGCCCTGCGATGCCGATNTGAATNGGCAGNGTNATGCCNGCNGCCTTNAGGCTGTCGGCCCATTCGATGATTGGCTGCGCTTCAAAGGCGAANTGCGTGGCNATGGCCATTTCNGCNTCNGTGCGGGTCTGGAAGTCGTTCTTCCATTTCAGCGCGGCATCGACGTTTAGGCGGCCTCCGTCGGCGTCGATGTCGCGGTTGCCCTCGGGGTGGCCAGCGACATGCAGACGGGTAAAGCCAGCCTCATCGAATAGTCCCGTTTCCATCAGCTGCATGCTGTCAGTAAAGTCGCCCACGGGCGCGGTGACACCGCCCGCAAGCAGCAACGCTTGGCGCACATCGGCTTCGCCCTGATAGCGGGCGATCCAGTCGGCGAGCGTGGCGCGGTCCTTGATGATGCGGGCCGGGAAATGCGGCATGACCTTGAAGCCATCGGCGTTCAGCCGCGCGGCGGTGGCGACCATATCCTCAATCGGGGTGCCGTCGATATGGGCGATATAGACACGGGTGCCCTCTGGCAGCAGGGCGCGGAAATCTTCGACCTTCTCGGCGGTGCGGGGCATCACCTCGATCGAATAATCTTTCAACAGCGCCTCGACTTCGGCCACCGGCGCCTGCGGGGCCGGTGTTTCCTTCTTGCGGAAGTTCAAAAGTGCCATGAGCGTGTCCTTGATCATAGGGCTGGCAGGCTATGCCCAGCCGTCGTTGTCAATCAGTTGCTTAATCCGGTCGCGGTCGTATTCCGCGTCGATCCGGGCGGCTTCGGCGTCGGCGATGGCATCGGGATCGCCTTCAACCTCAAAGGGGTCCGCCTTGCGCCATTCCGCTAAATAGGCATCGGAATCTCCGGCGCCGATCTTCATCGCCGCGCGGTCGATCGCCTGTTCAAAGCGTTCGGGCAGGGGGCGCTTGGACCCACGGCGGCCTTTGCCGACGATCACCTGAGCGGGGATATCGCGCCAGTAAACGATGGTGACTGCGGGCATGGGACGATTCCTCCGGTTTAAACCTGTCTAACGAGCGTCGCGGTCAGGACAGGGCCGTTTTTCGACGAAACACGACCCATCCGCGACTTGGGGCTCGTGATAGCGCATCGGGCGGGCCATCACGAGGGCCCTGCGCCCCCATTATTCTCAAGATGATTGTGAGGTGGTCCTGAGATGCCGAAAGGTGGGGGGCATGGCGCAGGACGCCGCGGAAATTGGCCCAAGGCACTGCGACCACTTGCACCGGCCCGGCGCAGGGAATACCTTGGGGGCAACTCGATATGAAAGGCGCGTAACCATGGCGCCACAGCGTCCCAAAGGTGCGGGTGCGCTCGACAAAGACATCCCGGCTCTGAGCCCCGCGCCAGTTCCGCCCAGATCTAATGAGCTATATGCGGCCCTAGATCTGGGTACAAATAGCTGCCGCATGTTGATCGCCCAGCCTCGTGGCAGCGGTTTCCATGTGGTGGACAGTTTCTCAAAATCGGTACAATTGGGTGCCGGTTTGGAAAAAACCGGGCGTTTGTCGCGCGGATCGATGGCGCGCACCATCCAAGCATTGCGGATCTGTCAGCAGAAATTGCGCCGCAACAAGGTGCAAAACATGCGGCTTGTGGCGACCGAAGCCTGTCGCCGCGCACAGAATGGCGCAGAGTTCATGCGCCGTATCCAGCGCGAGACGGGTCTCAAACTCGACATCATCCGCCCTGAGGAAGAAGCCCAACTTGCCGTGATCTCTTGCGCGCCACTGGTCAGCCGCAAGACGGAGAACCTGCTGGTGGTCGATATCGGCGGCGGCTCGACTGAGCTTGTCTGGATCGACATCTCCAAAGTCCCTCGGGCGGATCGCGCCCGGTCGATCATGCGGCTTCAGGGCGGCTTCTATCAGGCGAAATCTGATGTGCCTGCCGCACGGGTGGTGGATTGGATCAGCGTGCCTCTGGGCGTGGCGACGCTGCGCGACCAATTCTCTGACGTCGAAGACGACGCCGCGCGTTTCGCCCTGATGAGCTGGTTTTTCGAAGAGAACCTCACCGATTTCACACCCTATCAGACGATCCAGTCGCAAAAGCGGTTTCAGATCGTCGGCACCTCGGGCACCGTGACCACTGTGGCGGCAAGCCACTTGAACCTGAAACGCTATGACCGGACCAAGGTCGATGGCCTCAGCATGACCAGCGCGCAGATCGACAAGGTGATCCACTCTTATATCGCCATGGGGCCGGGCGGGCGGCGCGCCGATCCGCGGATCGGGCAAGATCGCGCCGCCCTGATCATGTCGGGCGCCGCGATCCTGCAAGCCTTGATGCGCTGCTGGCCGACCGACAGGCTGTCAGTTGCGGATCGCGGTCTGCGCGAAGGCCTGCTATATGCACAGATGAGCGCCGATGGCGTATTAGAAGAAGGGGTCTTTTGATGGCCAAGACACCGGACGGAAAAAACACCTCGGGGCGCGGTCAGCGTGACCTCAAGGTCAAGGTGAAATCCGCACGCGGGCGCAAGCTCAGTTCCACCCGCTGGTTGCAGCGGCAGTTGAACGATCCATATGTCAAACGCGCGCAGGCCGAAGGCTATCGCGGGCGGGCGGCTTATAAGATTATGGAACTAGACGATAAATATCGTTTCCTTGTCCCCGGTGCACGGGTGGTGGACCTTGGCGCCGCGCCGGGCGGTTGGTGTCAGGTCGCGGTCAAGCGCTGCAATGTGCTGGGCGAGAAGAAGGGCAAGACGCAGGGCACCATTCTCGGCGTCGACCTGCAAGAGATGGAGCCGATCGCGGGGTGCGAGCTGCACCAGCTCGATTTTATGGAAGACGACGCTGACCTTAAGGTAAAGGAATGGCTGGGCGGCAAGGCGGATGTGGTCATGTCCGACATGGCGGCTGCCTCTTCGGGGCACAAGCAGACCGACCACCTGCGCATTATTTCACTCTGCGAGGCGGCGGCCTATTTCGCTTTCGACGTCTTGGAAGAGGGCGGCACATTCGTGGCCAAGGTGCTGGCGGGGGGCGCCGAGGGCGAGTTGCAAAAACTGCTCAAGCGCCGTTTCACCAAGGTTGCCAATATCAAACCACCCGCAAGCCGACCGGATTCATCGGAGAAATTCGTTGTGGCAACGGGGTTTAAGGGCGAAGAGGTCTAAGCGGTGATCGCCGTTCATGAGGCGTAAACCAATCGAACGCTAGGGTGTAGCTCTCCCGCGGTCTTTACGCCGCCAACCTCATGAGGGCTCCCCGATGCTTCGACACCTGCCACTTGTATCGCTCATCTTCATCCTGTGTTCCGGGCTCAAGGTTACCGCGTCCGAAGTGCCTTGGGCGCTGAACGATTATATCGACCGGGATTTGCTGTCTTGGGTCAATGACGCCCGCATCGTCGACGCGATTGCGCAGCAGAACCAGCGACACCGAGAGATGAATGTCTTGGCCGCCGCATCTGCCGCAGCGACCGCGCAGGCCACCCCGACGAGCCAAGCAAAGGCCCCTGTCGCCGCAGCTTTCTTAGCGGCGCAGATTGCCCGCGCCAAAGGTCAGATTGCCGAAGTGGCGCTGCTTGACGCCTATGGGTTGACCGTCGTCACCATCGGCACCGCATCGGTCTATTTCAAAGGCGGCAAGCCCAAGAACAGCAATCGTTTCACGCCACCATCGGGGATGTTCGTAATCGATCAAGTGGCCATCGATGAAGGCTCCAAAGCGCATCAAAGCCGCGTTTCGATGCCCATTACAGAACCATCCAACGGCGCGATTATCGGGGTAATCACGGTGGAGTTGGAAGCGGCTGCCTTTTTCTGATGCGACCCTATGCCTGGGCGTGATCCGGCTTCGGAACTGCTATTTGCGAGCGCCATGNCNATAACAATCAAACCATGAAGGTCAAATCTGGNTCTAGCGAATATGCCGAAACAACCCNTTCAACGGTCGCGATGAAGCCTAGACTGTTGTTATGGCTCGCATTCTAATAGGTCTAAGGGGCGGTCGCGCTGACGGCAGAGCGCGCGCCGAAGACAACCTNAAAGGGTTTAATCTAGANCGGCGAGGCGGGGTATCTGTCCGCGATAACCTCGCCCGTCGTGGCGTTATAAGCGAGCAGCAGNGCGGTGATGCCAGCGAACCGCTTCATCGCGCGGCNCCGACGAAACGATAGCCNTCGCCACGGCGTTCAANCCGGCCCAGACCGCCCTGNGGCAGGTGAAAGCCCATCAGCCANATCTGTTCGTCCGCCAGCCGGTCCAGNAACCGCTGGCGGGTNTCGGCNCCGCGCTCGGGGTCTTGGTCCGATCCGCTGGCCCAGCCGGGCCGNGCAAAGGCNAGATGGTGATTGCCGATGGCATCGCCGCCGATCANCAGCGCGTCACTNCCGCNGCCCAGCAGNAACGACATATGCCCGGGCGTATGCCCGAAACTNGCCTGTGCCATGATNCCGGGCAGCACTTCATCGCCGTCGGAGAAATNGGTCACCCGGTCCTCGATNGCCGCCAACCGCCGCGCGGCTCCGACGGCAAAGGCGGCGCGGGCTGCGCCGATTGTGTCCACGGTNGCCGGATCGCGCCAATAGTCCCATTCGACCTGACCCATGTGGTAGCGCGCATTGGGAAAGACCAGATCGTCGAAATCGTCCAGCACGCCCCAAAGGTGATCCGGGTGGCCATGNGTNAAAACAACGTCNGTCACCGCCTCCGGGGTGACGCCCGCCGCGTCCAAACTCTCTGAAAGCGACCCGGCCGACGGCATAAAGCCGGGGCCAGCGCCCGCGTCGAAGAGGATCACACGTTCGCCATTGCGCAAAAGCGTCAGGTTGCAGGGCGGCGCCAACTGGTCCTTGGGAAGATCAAAGGGGGCCAAAACCTGCGCCAGTTCCTCCTGCGGCAAACCTTCAAAGAAGAAACTGCGCGGGAGCACCAGATTGCCGTCGCTCACACTGACAAACTCATACCCACCGATCTGGGCAGAGGTCAGGGCAAAGGCACGCAGCGGGCCATGGGCAAGGGCTGCCGCGCCCATCCCTGCCAGCACCGTCCGTCTGTTGACCTTCATCTTATGCCCTCCCCGCATTTATTCCGATTCGTGAATATAATTATCCTCATCGGATAACGGCACAAGGGGCGAATGCCCCGGCATGAGATAAGTGTGCAAAACAAGGCAGCTATGCATGATCGTGCCTTGCATCGGGGGCAGGGGTTCTATCTAGGGGACACCACTCGAAACCCACCCCGACCCGGACGGAAAATGACTGATATCACAACAGAAGGTGCCTCAATNGCCTTTGACAAGGTCGGCAAGGCCTTTACCAAAGCAGGCGGGGCGACCGTGAATGCGCTTGAGGGGATATCCCTCGACGTGGCACCGGGCTCAATCACCGGGATCATCGGGCGTTCGGGGGCGGGCAAATCGACCTTGCTGCGCATGGTCAACGGGTTGGAGCGTCCGACCACCGGCAACGTGCTGGTCGGCGGTGAGGATGTTAGCACCGCCAAAGGCGGCAAGTTGCGCGCGATCCGACGTGACGTTGGCATGATTTTTCAACACTTTAACCTGCTGTCTTCACGTACCGTGGCGGGCAATATCGCGCTGCCGCTCGAAGTAGCCGGGATGCCGAGCGCGCAGATCAAACCGCGTGTGGCGGACCTTATCGACCGGGTCGGGCTAAGCGCACAGGCGGGGCGCTATCCGGCAGAGCTTTCGGGCGGACAGAAGCAGCGGATCGGCATCGCGCGCGCCTTGGCCACCGGGCCGAAAGTGTTGCTCTCGGATGAGGCGACCTCGGCTCTGGACCCTGAGACCACCCAAACGGTTCTATCGCTTTTGAAGGACATCAACCGCGATTTGGGGCTGACGATCCTGCTGATCACCCATGAGATGGCCGTGGTGCGCGACATCGCGAGCCATGTGGCGGTGATCGACGCGGGCCAGATCGTCGAACATGGGGCCACCTATGACATCTTCACCGCGCCGCAACACGCGACGACCCGGTCCTTCCTTTCGGGCGTGACCGGCGTCACCCTGCCTGCCTTTGTCAAAGAACGGCTGACCCAAACTGCCCCTGCGACGGGCGGCGAAGAGGTGATCCGCGTCACCTTTGCTGGCGCCCATGCCACCGATCCGATGTTGGCACGGCTGACGCAGGATATGGGCATTCCGGTCAATATCCTTGCGGGCGCTGTCGAAGAGATCGGAACACGGCCCTTCGGCAACCTGCTGGTGTCTCTGCCGGTGGCGCAGGCCGCCCAAGCGCGCGCCTTTTTGGAACAACACGGGCTTCTGACGGAGGTGCTGGGCTATGTCGGCTAATCTGATTAACCTTTTGATCGAAGCGACGGGGCAAACGCTCTATATGGTGGCGGTATCCGCGATCCTTGGCACGGTCTTTGGCCTGCCGCTGGGGCTGTTTCTGGCCACCTCGCAACGCGGGGAACTGTTGTCCGCGCCTTGGGTAAACAAGGTGCTCGGGCTGGTGGTAAACGCCACGCGCTCCGTTCCGTTTATCATTCTCGTTGTGGCGATCATTCCCTTTACCCGCATGGTGGCCGGAACCTCTATCGGCACCACGGCGGCCATTGTGCCGCTGACTATCGCGACGGTCCCCTTCATCGCGCGTCTGGTGGAAAACGCGATCCGTGAGGTCGATTCCGGGTTGATCGAAGCCGCCCGCGCGATGGGCGCGACCCCGCTGCAGATCATCCGCAAAGTGCTGCTGCCCGAAGCGCTCCCCGGCATCACGCTGGGCCTGACCTTGGCGATTGTCAGCCTGATTGGCTATTCCGCCATGGTCGGGGCCGTAGGGGGCGAAGGGCTGGGAGACCTTGGTATTCGATATGGATATCAACGGTTTATGCCTGACGTTATGGCAATCGTCGTGATCATCCTTATCGTCTTGGTACAGCTTGTGCAGTCCATCGGCGAGCGTATCGCCAGCGCCGTGGACAAACGGGCCACCAAAAGCGCCGGCCAATAGGCCGCGCCTTACACCCGCTCTCTCAATCTAAGGAGACTACTATGCTTCGTCTTACGACACTCACCTCCGTTCTGGCGCTGATGGCCACCGGTCTTGCCGCCGAGGAAATCAAAGTCGGCGTTTCCCCCGGCGAGCACGCCGAGATCATGGAAGAGGTCGCCCGTATCGCCGAGCCGATGGGCTTGGACATCGATGTGGTCGAATTCTCTGACTACGTGGTCCCGAACCAAGCGCTGGCCGATGGCGACATTCAGGCCAACTCGTTCCAGCACGTGCCGTATCTTGAAGCGCAGATGAAAGACCGCGGCTTTGAGTTGAGCGTCGTTGGCAACACCATCACGACCCCCATGGGTGTCTATTCGGACAAGATCACTGCGCTTGCCGATCTGGAAGAAGGGGCCACATTCGGCATCCCGAACGATCCCACAAACGGTGGCCGCGCGCTGCTGGTCCTGCAAGAACTGGGTCTGATCAAGGTGGATGAGGCCGCAGGTCTGGTGCCGACCGTGCTCGACATCACCGAGAACCCCAAGGACCTGTCCTTCAAAGAGCTTGATGCCGCCCAACTGCCGCGGTCGCTGGCCGATCTGGATGCGGCCTTGATTAATACCAACTACGCGATTGCCTCGGGTCTGAGCCCCAAGGAAGACTCGATCGCGATGGAAAGCGCCGAGAACCCATATGTGAACGTCATCGCCGTGCGTAAAGGCGACGAGGAAGCCGCATGGGTTGAGACACTGCTCAAGGCCTATCATTCCGATGAAATCAAAGCCTTCATCGATGAAAGCTATCAGGGCACTGTTATCACCTCCTGGTAAACGCGCGCTTTCAGAGCGTCACGACAGACTTGACCCGCCCCGCGCGGGTCAAGATCACCATCGCCCCAAAGGGGCTGCATTTCGGCAGGTTAAGACTCCCTCTCCAATTAGGTTGAGTCTGACGGTCGGCCAAAACAATTAAATTACTGTTTAGGAATACCGCGTAGCTCTCGCCTATCGTTGCGAGGGGCAAAAGTGCCCCCGGCTAAATTCTACGCAGACTTCTTAACATGAAAATTATGTTGCGTTGCGNCGNGAGAATTTTGTTGAAAAGTTCAATTCNACCCGTATCGTGAAANCACGANGGGTTTTTTCACATNNCCCGGGGCTTGCCCTTCCTGATGTCTGACAGGGGCCGATGGTCGCGAAACATGTGAACGGGACGTTCAATTAGAAGAAGCGACCATAACAGACCTAGGGAGAATATCATGAAGACCGTGAAACTGATGGGCACCGCCGCCAGCCTGCTTGTGATGGGTGTCACCCAATCTGCCGCGCAGGATTTGACCGTGGGGTATTTCCTCGAATGGCCAATGCCGTTCCAATATGCCAAGGCCGAGGGAATGTATGACGAAGCACTCGGCACCAGTGTGAATTGGGTCAGCTTCGACTCCGGCACAGCTATGTCGGCGGCGATGGCGTCGGGCGATGTGCATATGTCGGTAAGCCAAGGCGTGCCGCCCTTCGTGGTGGCGACCTCGGCGGGGCAAGATATTCAGATTCTCGATGTCGCGGTCAGCTATTCCGAAAATGATAACTGCGTGATCCGGGAGGAGTTGGAGATCGACAAATCCTCCGTCGCGGAACTGGCAGGCAAGAAGGTCGCNGTGCCACTCGGCACCGCTGCGCACTACGGTTTTCTCAAACAAATGAGCCACTTCGGCGTCGATGTTGGGTCGCTTGATGTGGTCGATATGGCGCCGCCTGATGGCGCTGCAGCCATCGCGCAGGGCTCGGTCGATATGGCCTGCGGCTGGGGCGGCTCTCTGCGGCGGATGCTGGAGCATGGCAATATCCTTTTGACCGGCGCCGAGAAAGAAGAACTGGGCATTCTCGTTTTCGACGTGACCTCTGGCCCGGCGTCTTGGGTGGCTGAAAATTCCGATACGGTGTCTGCTTTCCTGAAAGTCACGGCAGAAGCGAATGCGATGTGGGCCGATGAGGCCAATCAAGCCAAGATGCTGCCCGTGATCGCCAAGGACGCCGGCATGGACGAAGACGCCACGATGGAAACGATCGCGACCTTCACCTTCCCCTCGCTTGAGGACCAGATGGGAGAGAAATGGCTCGGGGGTGGCGCGCAGGAGTTCATGAAAGGCGTCGCAGATGTCTTTGTCGAAGCGGGCGCGATCGACGCGGCGCTCGACAGCTACGACGACGCGGTCAACACCGGTCCGTTGCAGGCCGCAGGCGAGATGTAAGCCGAGACGGCTCAATACGGGGCCGCCCCCAATCTTTGCCCGGTTCTTTGTAGCCGAAGAGCCGGGCAGGCGGGGGCGGTCTTACAAAAATAGCAGGGGGCACCGGGGCGGCATGTCGGGACTAAAAATCGAAAATCTGTCGATGCGGTTCGACCTGCCCAATGGCGGTCACGTACAGGCGCTTGAAAACGTATCGCTTGACCTTGCCGAAGGCCAATTGATGTCGGTGCTGGGCCCCTCGGGCTGTGGCAAGACGACGCTTCTGAACATCGTTGCGGGATTTCTTGCGCCAACCTCGGGCGAGATCGTTTTGAATGGCCACAACGTGACCGGGCCGGATGCAGAGCGGGGCATGGTCTTTCAGCAGGGTGCGCTGTTTGAATGGATGTCGGTGCGCGAGAACGTGAGTTTTGGCCCTCGGATGAAGGGGCAGAGCGAAAAGCAATATGGCGCCGAGGTCGACCACCTGCTCGATATCGTCGGGCTGAGGGACTTCAAGGAAAAGGCGATCTACGAACTTTCCGGCGGGATGCAGCAGCGGGTGGCGCTGGCGCGTTGTCTGGCAAATGATCCCGACGTGATCCTGATGGATGAGCCTTTGGGCGCGCTTGATGCCCTGACTCGTGAAAAGATGCAAAGCCTTGTGCTGAAGCTTTGGAAAGAGACGGGCAAGACCATCATCCTCATCACCCATTCGGTCGAAGAAGCGCTGTTGCTGGGCGAGCGGCTCTTGGTCATGGCGCCGCGTCCGGGGCGCATTCACCGCGAATACCGTCTGCCCTTTGCCGATCTGGGGGTGGGCCACGATCTGCGCGANGTTAAGAAGCATCCAGAATTNGCCGAAAGACGCGAAGAGATCCTTGGTATGATCTGGGACATGGAAGAAGAGATTATGGGCCGGACGGAGGACGCATAATGGTTATCNTNCTGATTTATATCGTTATCTTTGCCGCCTCATTCTTTTTGGTGCGTCTTGCCGTCGACCAGACTGCGAATGGATTTGTTGCGCGCAAGACCGTCACCTTTGGCGATGAAAGCGCTGTCACCTCGAACCGCACCGCCAGCGTNATCTCGATCCTNACGATCTTTTTGCTGTGGGGCGCTTTTACCGGCTCGTCGCTGCTGCCCCGGTTTTTNCATGCGCCCGGCCCNTTTGAGGGGCTGGCCGAGCTGACCTATACCGCAGAGGCCGAAGACGGCAGCCGCGATGATGCGACGATCACCGTCTTGGTGCATCCCGTGGGCGAAGATGCCGANACGCCGCAGGTCGATCCCGGNGAAGGCTGGGCCAAGAATGACGCTTTCACCATCGGCGCNTGGCGGTCGGGGCTTTTGCGCGTCGATAAGAATGACGANAAGGGCCGCGATGTCGGGCACCGCGTCGTCGCGGTNAACGGCCAGCAGATCGTGCCGGGTGGGGAGGTGCTGACTGACTTTGGCCGCGTCGGCATGTCGCCCAAGGGCACGCTTAATTTTGAGCCTGCGAAGGGCTGGCAGATGGAGCCGATTTGGCTGCCGCCACCTGAGGCCGTGGTCGCCCGGTTGGGTGAGATTTCCAGCCAAGGTTACCGGGACAGCACCCTGTGGGAGCATTTGGGCTATTCGCTTTTCCGCGTTGTCGTGGGCTTTGCCCTTGGNGCGCTGGTGGGCATTCCGCTGGGCTATGCCATGGGCCTGTCGGGCTGGTTTCGCGGNTGGTTCGATCCGATTGTCGAATTCATGCGCCCCGTGCCGCCGCTTGCGCTGATTCCGNTGGTGATCATCTGGGCGGGNATCGGCGAGGTGGGCAAGATCATCCTGCTGTTCCTTGCGGCCCTATGGATCATGGCCATNGCTGCGCGGTCGGGCGTGTCGGGGGTGAATATCACCAAGGTCCACGCGGCCTATTCGCTTGGCGCGTCCAAGGCGCANATCATGCGCCATGTGATCGTGCCGAACTCTCTGCCCGAGATCTTTACCGGGGCGCGGGTGGCGATGGGCGTCTGCTGGGGCACGGTGGTGGCCGCCGAACTGGTGGCCGCAGAAAAGGGGGCGGGGATGATGATCATGGTCGCCTCCAAATTCCAGCTGACCGACATCGTACTGATGGGGATCATCCTGATTGGCGTCATCGGTTTTGGCATCGACATGTTGATGCGCAAGGCCGAGCGGCTGTTGGTGCCTTGGAAGGGGCGGTCTTAACCCCGCCCGCCTCAGTTCATCGCTTTCGAGGAGAAACACTTGCCAGACGCCGAATTCCGCGCCACAGTGAAAAAATGGAGGATATTTTCACATGACCCGAGCGAAAAGGCAGGGGGCCGAGGCCACAGCGCCACGCTCACTGGGGGCCGATTTACGCGCGATCCGCAAGGGGCGCAGACTGACCCTGACCGATATGGCCGAGGCGTTGGACCGTTCCGTTGGCTGGGTCAGTCAGGTCGAACGCGATATCTCGACCCCCTCCATCTCAGACCTGCGACGCATGGCCGAGATCTTGGACGTGCCGGTCTCTCTGCTTTTTGGCGAAGCGGCAGTGACACCCGAAGAACGCGGCTATGTCGTGCGCGCCGGGGCACGGCGGGCCATGGGAAGTGCGGCCAACGGGTTGACGGAAGAGTTGCTTTCCCCCGATCTGACCGACAGTTTCGAGGTCATCCATTCGACCTTTGCAGCCTATTCGGGGCTGGAGGCGCCCGTCATGCGCGAAACGCAGGAGGTGGGCTTTGTCATCTCGGGCCGGTTGAACCTGAAGATTGCAGAGCGCAGCTTTACCGTTTGCCCCGGCGACAGCTTTCGCATTCGGGGCGAATATTACACTTGGGACAACCCCTACGACACGCCCGCCGTGGTGGTCTGGGTGATCTCTCCGCCGGTTTACTGAACCGGGTTTTCATCAATTCAAATGGTTTCAAACTGACCGGGGGCGCCTTTGGTCAGCCTTTGGCAGTGCTTGGCAAAGGGAGCTGAACGTGGCTGATTTTCCGACAACGGCACGGGTCGTGATCATCGGGGGCGGCGTGGTTGGGGTCTCGACCCTCTACCACCTTGCCCGCGCGGGTTGGACCGATTGCGTCCTGCTTGAAAAGAACGAACTCACCGCGGGCTCCACTTGGCATGCGGCGGGCAACTGCCCCAATTTCTCGAATTCATGGGCGGTGATGAACATGCAGCGCTACGGGCTAGAGATGTACCGCAGCTTGGGCGAGGCGGTGGGCTATCCGATCAACTACCACGTGACCGGGGCGCTGCGTTTGGCCCATAGCCGTGAACGGATGCAGGAGTTTGAACATGTCGCCTCCATGGCCCGCGCGCAGGGGCTGGGGATGGAGATGTGCACCCCCGCCGAGCTGAAAGAGCATAACCCGTTCATAGAGCTACATGACCTCGCGGGCGGGTTGTGGGACCCCTTGGATGGGGACATCGACCCGGCACAACTGACCCAAGCCCTTGCCAAAGGCGCGCGGGAGGCCGGCGGGCAAATTCACCGCTTTACCCCCGCCACCGGCATAGATCGCGATGGGGACGAATGGATCGTCCATACCGAAAAGGGCGATATCCGCTGCGAGAAGGTGGTCAACGCNGCCGGCTATTACGCGCAGCGGGTCGGCGAATGGTTCCGCCCCCATGGCGGCCGCCGGGTGCCTGCCGTGGTGATGAGCCATCAGTATTTCCTGACCGAAGAAATCCCCGAGCTGGCCGCATGGACCGCCGAAAAGGGCCACAAAATGCCGATGGTCCGCGATGTGGACAGTTCCTATTACCTGCGGCAAGACAAGAACGGTCTGAACCTCGGTCCCTATGAGCGCAACTGCAAAGCCCATTGGATCACCCCCGACGATCCGATGCCCGAGGATTTCAGTTTTCAGCTTTACCCCGACGATCTGGACCGGCTGGAATGGTATATCGAAGACGCCATGGCGCGGATGCCGCTTTTGGGCCAAAGCGGTGTGGGGCGGGTGATCAATGGGCCGATCCCCTATGCGCCCGATGGCTTGCCGATGCTCGGCCCGATGGCCGGCGTGCCAAATGCCTTTGAGGCGCATAGCTTTACCTTCGGCATCGCGCAGGGCGGCGGCGCGGGCAAGGTCATGGCCGAATGGATCATGGCGGGTGANACNGAGTGGGACATGTGGGATGTCGACCCGCGCCGCTTNACTGCCNATGCNGATCACGACTTNACCCTCGCCAAGGCNNTNGAGACCTATGGNCATGAATATGCGATGCATTTTCCGCATCACGCATGGCCCGCCGGGCGCGACAAGAAGCTGTCGCCGCTGCACGACCGGCTGCGTGATGCGGGCGGTCAAATGGGGGCTTACAACGGGTGGGAGCGGGCGAATTGGTTCGCCAAACCGGGTGATGACACCTCAGAAGCAGCGACCCAGACATGGGATCGGGAGGGCCCTTGGGCGGTGCGGGTTCGTGAGGAGGTCGCGGCGGTGCGTGACCATGTGGGCGTGCTCGATCTGCCGGGGTTCTCGCGTTTCGCGCTTACGGGACCGGGCGCTGCGGAGTGGCTGCTGGGGCGGATCGCAGGGGCGCTCCCCAAGGTCGGGCGGATGACGCTGGGCTATTTCCTCGACAGCCGGGGCCGGGTGCTGACCGAGATGTCGATCCTGCGCCATGAGGAGGATGACTTCACCCTGATCACTGCCGCCCCCGCGCAATGGCATGACTTTGAACTACTGCGCGATGCGTTGCCCAAAGGGGGGGCGATCAGCCTGACGGATCAGACGGATCAAGTCTCGACCCTGATCCTCTGTGGTCCGAAATCCCGTGCGCTTTTGGCACCACTGGCCCCCGATGCTGATCTGGCACTGCCGTGGCTCAGCCATCAAGAGGCATCGGTGCAGGGCAAGCCTGCGCTGCTCGCTCGGGTCTGTTTCGCGGGCGAATTGGGCTGGGAAATCCACGCGGCGCCCTCGGATATGCCCGCGATCTATGATGCGGTCATCGCGGGTGGGGCCGTGCCTTTCGGGATGTTCGCGCTCAATTCCATGCGGCTTGAAAAAGGCTACCGCACCTGGAAAGGCGATCTGTCACAGGAGTACTCCTTGCTGGAATCCGGGTTGGACCGGTTCATCCGATTGGAAAAACCGCAGGCGTTTCCGGGCAAAGCGGCGCTGGTTGCCGAGCGGGCGGCAGGGCCGCAGCGGCGCTTCGTCACGTTGATCGTTGAGGACAATCCACAAGACGCGCCAGCGATGGCCACACTGCGCCTGAAGGGCCGGGTTGTGGGCGAAGTGACCAGCGGCGGCTATGGCTCCGCGTCGATGCCTCCATCGCCCTCGGGGTGGTTCACGCCGAGGCTGCCGTGCCGGGCACCGACCTCACGGTGGAAATCTTTGGCCAGAGCTACCGCGCCACGGTGCAGCCCGACGCGCCGCTTTGGGACAGTGAAAACACCCGCATCCGCGCGCAGGAGGTCTGAGATGGTACAACTGCCTTCCAAAGCCCGTGCCGTTATCATCGGCGGTGGCGTGATCGGCTGTTCGGTCGCGTACCATTTGACCAAGCTGGGCTGGACCGATGTCGTGTTGCTGGAACGCAAACAACTGACCTCTGGCACCACATGGCACGCGGCAGGGCTGATCGCGCAGCTTCGCGCGACGCAGAACATGACGCGGCTGGCGAAATACTCCCAAGAACTCTACGGCGCGCTTGAGGCGGAAACCGGGGTCGCAACGGGGTTCAAACGCGTGGGGTCGATCACTGCCGCGCTGACACCTGCGCGGCGTGAGGAAATTCTGCGTCAGGCCGCCATGGCCCGTGCCTTTGGCGTGGAGGTTGAGGAAATCACCCCTGCAGAGGTCCGCGCGAAATACCCCCACGTGGAGACCGAAGGCATGACCGGCGCGGTCTATCTGCCGAAAGACGGGCAGGGCGATCCGACCAATATTGCGCTGGCGCTGGCCAAGGGAGCGCGGGCGCGTGGTGCGATTGTGGCGGAGCGGGTCAAGGCCTCCGGCGTGGTGCGCGCGGGGCGTAGGATCACGGCAGTGGATTGGGCCGGGGAGGATGGCAGCGCGGGGCAGATCGAGGCTGAGCATGTCATCAATTGCGCGGGCATGTGGGGGCGGGACGTAGGCCGGATGCTGGGCAGCAACGTGCCGCTGCAGGCTTGTGAGCATTTCTATATCGTCACCGAAGCCATTCCCTCCTTGCGTGAATTGCCGGTGCTGCGTGTCCCCGACGAATACGCCTATTACAAAGAGGATGCGGGCAAAATCCTGCTTGGTGCGTTTGAGCCTGTCGCCAAGCCATGGGCGCTGCAGGGCATCCCCGTGAGTTTCGAGTTTGACCAACTGCCCGAAGATTTCGACCATTTCGAGCCGATCCTTGAGATGGCCGTCAAACGGTTGCCGCTGCTGGCGGAGGCGGGGATACACACCTTTTTCAATGGTCCCGAAAGTTTCACCCCCGATGATGCCTATCACCTCGGTCAGGCCCCCGAGATGGATAATGTCTGGGTCGCCGCCGGGTTCAATTCCATCGGCATCCAATCGGCAGGCGGCGCGGGCATGGCGCTGGCGCAGTGGATGGAGGACGGGCAGAAACCCTTCGATCTGGGCGATGTGGACATCTCGCGGATGCAGCCGTTTCAGGGCAACAAGACCTATCTGGCGGAACGGTCGACCGAAACGCTGGGGCTGCTTTATGCCGATCACTTTCCCTACCGCCAAAAGGCCACCGCGCGGGGCATCCGGCGCAGCCCACTCCATGCGCATCTGCTGGAACATGGTGCGGTCATGGGCGAATTCGCAGGCTGGGAACGGGCCAATTGGTTCGCCGATCCCGGCCAGACACGCGAATACCGCTACGCTTGGGGGCGGCAGAACTGGTTCGACAACCAAGCCGCCGAACACGCCGCCATCCGCACGGGCGTCGGGCTCTATGATATGTCGTCCTTCGGCAAAATCCGGGTCGAGGGGCCGGAGGCCGAAGCCTTCTTGAACCACGTCTGCGGCGCGCAGATGGCGGTGCCGGTGGGCAAGATCGTCTATACCCAGTTCCTCAACCCCCGCGGCGGGATCGAGGCGGATGTCACCGTGACGCGGCTCAGCGAAACGGCCTATCTCGTCGTCACCCCAGCCGCGACACGGCTGGCGGATGAGACATGGCTGCGCCGCCATGCGGGCGAGCGCCTCGTTGTGATCACGGATGTGACGGCGGGCGAAGCGGTGCTCGCCATCATGGGGCCAAAGGCGCGGGAGGTGTTGCAGGCGATCTCGCCCAATGACTTCTCTAACGAAACGCACCCCTTCGGCATGGCGCGGGAGATCGAGATCGGCATGGGCCTCGCCCGGGCGCACCGCGTGTCATACGTGGGCGAACTGGGTTGGGAGCTTTACGTCAGCACTGAAATGGCGGCCCATGTCTTTGAGGCGCTGACCGAGGCAGGCGCAGCCTATGGGCTGAAACTCTGCGGGCTGCACGCGATGGACAGTTGCCGGATCGAAAAGGGCTTTCGCCACTTCGGCCATGACATCACCTGCGAGGACCATGTGCTGGAGGCGGGCTTGGGCTTTGCGGTGAAAACCGACAAGCCCAATTTCATTGGCCGCGACGCGGTGCTGCGCAAGAAGGAGGAGGGGCTGAAGCTGCGGATGGTGCAATTCCGTCTGACGGACCCGGAGCCGCTGCTGTATCACGCCGAGCCGATCCTGCGGGACGGGAAAATCACGGGCTATCTTAGTTCGGGCAACTATGGGCACTACTTGGGCGGCGCGATTGGTCTGGGCTATGTGCCCTGTGAAGAGGAAAGCGTCTCCGATCTGCTGGGCTCGACCTATGAGATCGACGTCGCAGGCCGCCGGATCAAGGCCGAGGTGAGCTTGAAACCGATGTATGATCCCAGCGGGGCGCGGTCCAAAAGCTAGGCCGCAGCCTTACGAAAAACGCGCCCTTCGAAGGCTAATGCCGCCGTCTTTGACATAGATCAAAGCGGTGGTCTCAGCCGCATGCGATCCGTCTCCCAAAGATGAAGGGATTCGGAATATGTTCGATACGCTCAAGTTGATCGTGCTTGCGCTTATAGTGTTTTTTGCAGCACTCGGGGCGGATTGGGCGCGCGATCCGGCTTATATGGTCCATGCCCTGTTGGTCATGCTGGTGGCCGCTGGGTTGTTCTTTTGGCAGTTGCGCGGGATGCCTGTCGAAGACGCCGGGCCTGTCGCACCTAGGGCATCGCAGGGCTATATGGATGGCCCCATTCGCTATGGTGTGATTGCCACGGCGTTCTGGGGCGTGGTGGGGTTTCTGGTGGGCACCTTCATCGCCTTCCAACTCGCCTTTCCGGCGCTCAATATCGAATGGGCGCAGCCCTATGCGAACTTTGGCCGGCTTCGCCCGCTGCACACCAGCGCGGTGATTTTCGCCTTTGGGGGCAATGCCTTGATCGCCACGTCGTTCTACATCGTGCAGCGCACCTCTTCGGCGCGGCTCTGGGGTGGGAACGCGGCGTGGTTCGTCTTTTGGGGCTATCAGCTTTTCATCGTGCTGGCGGCGACAGGCTATCTGCTGGGGGCCACCCAATCCAAGGAATATGCCGAGCCGGAGTGGTACGTCGACATCTGGCTGACCATCGTTTGGCTGACCTACCTCGCCGTATTCTTCGGCACGATCCTGAAGCGGCGCGAGCGTCATATCTATGTCGCCAATTGGTTCTTTCTGGCCTTCATCATCACCGTGGCNATGCTGCATGTGGTCAANAACCTNGCCATCCCGGTGTCGATCTGGGGCTCNAAATCNGTGCAGGTCTTTGCNGGCGTGCAGGATGCGATGACGCAGTGGTGGTACGGGCATAACGCCGTGGGTTTCTTCCTGACAGCCGGGTTTCTGGGCATGATGTATTACTTNGTGCCGAAACAGGCGGGCCGCCCGGTCTATAGCTACAAGCTGTCGATCATNCANTTCTGGGCGCTGATCTTTCTNTANATCTGGGCCGGGCCGCACCANCTGCANTACACCGCNTTGCCCGATTGGGCNGCNACGCTGGGGATGGTGTTCTCGATCATCCTGTGGATGCCAAGNTGGGGCGGNATGATCAACGGNCTGATGACGCTCGAAGGCGCGTGGGACAAGATCCGCACCGATCCGATCATCCGCATGTTCGTNGCCTCGCTCGCCTTNTATGGCATGTCGACCTTNGAAGGGCCGATGATGTCGATCCGNGCGGTNAACNNNCTNAGCCACTACACCGANTGGACNATCGGCCATGTGCANTCNGGCGCGCTNGGCTGGAACGGGCTGATCACCTTCGGNGCGCTNTACTTCCTGACNCCNCGGCTNTGGGGCNGGGCGCAGATGCANTCNNTNGCGGCGATCAACCTGCACTTCTGGCTCGCGACCNTNGGNATCGTGCTCTACGCCGCGTCGATGTGGGTNTCGGGCATTATGGAGGGGCTGATGTGGCGTGAGGTCGATGCCAATGGCTTNCTCGTCAACAGCTTTGCNGACACCGTCGAAGCNAAATNCNTGATGTATGTGGTCCGTGGTCTGGGCGGGGTTNTNTACCTCGCGGGNGGTGCGGTGATGGTCTGGAACATGTGGATGACCATCCGCGCCCCGCAAGCCCGCCCCGTCACCGTCGCCCTGCCAGCGGAGTAAGATCAATGGCCAAGAACCCCCACAGCCCCAATTATGACCCCGCTGACGACCCGAAGATCGTGACCGCCAGCGAAGGCTTGAAGAAGGGCAAAATCCCCAACGAACTGCCGCCCGAGACGCAGACAATCACCTTTCACCAGCGGTTCGAGCGCAACGCGACGCTGCTGCTGATTGCCTCGCTCGGGGTGGTCAGCATCGGCGGGATCGTCGAAATCGCGCCGCTCTTTTGGCTGGAGAATACCATCGAAGAGGTCGAGGGCATGCGCCCCTATTCGCCGCTGGAACTGGCGGGGCGGGAAATTTACGTCCGCGAGGGCTGCTATACCTGCCACAGCCAGATGATCCGCCCGATGCGCGACGAGACCGAACGCTATGGCCACTACAGCCTTGCCGCGGAATCGATGTATGACCACCCGTTCCAATGGGGCTCTAAACGCACCGGGCCGGATCTGGCGCGCGTGGGCGGACGCTATTCGGATGAGTGGCATGTGGATCACCTGATGGACCCGCAGTCGGTGGTGCCGGAAAGCGTGATGCCGAAATACGCCTTTCTGATGGACGCCAAGCTTGAGCCTGAGGATGTGACCGATCTGGTGGCGACGCACCGGACGGTTGGGGTGCCCTATAGTGATGAGATGATCGCGAATGTCCGTGGCGATTTCCGGGTGCAGGTCGATCCCATGGGGGACTACGACGCGCTACTCGAACGCTACCCCGGCGCGCAGGTGCGCAGTTTCGACGGGCAGCCCGGCATCAGCGAAATGGATGCCCTGATAGCCTATCTGCAAATGCTCGGAACGCTGGTCGATTTCTCGACCTTCGTGCCCGACGCCACCCGCTGAGGAGCCTGCCATGGACACCTATTCTTTTCTGCGCGAACTGGCAGACAGCTGGGCGCTTCTGATCCTGACGTTGATCTTTCTCGGGGTCATTGGTTGGGCCTTTCGCCCCGGCGCGCGCGCCCTGCACGACGATGCCGCCGCCGTCCCGTTTCGCAACGACGACCCCGATCAAGCCCGCCATGACGGAGCCCAGCCATGACCGACAATCGCAAGATCGACCCCGCCACCGGGACCGAGACCACAGGCCACAGTTGGGACGGGATCGAAGAGCTGAACACGCCCCTGCCGCGCTGGTGGCTCTGGACCTTTTACGCCACCGTCGTCTGGGGCGTGATCTATACCATCCTCTATCCCGCATGGCCGATGGTCTCGGGTGCTACGGCGGGGCTGTTGGGCTATTCCACCCGCGGTGAAGTCGCCGCCGAGATCGCCCGCGTGGATCTGTCGAACGCCGATCTGACGGAGAGCCTCGTGACCGTCGATCTGGCGGTGCTGAAGGATAACGAAGAACTGCACCGTTTTGCGACGCAGGCTGGGCGCTCGGTCTTTGCGGCCAATTGCTCGCAATGCCATGGCGCGGGGGCAGGGGGTGTCGTGGCCTCGGGCTACCCCAACCTTTTGGACGACGATTGGCTCTGGGGCGGCACGATGGAGGAGATCGCCTATACCGTGCGTCACGGCATCCGCAACGAGGATGACCCCGACGCGCGCTTCTCTGAAATGCCGCCGTTTGATTGGATGGAGGAGGCCGATCTCGACGCCACCGTGCATTTCGTTCGCAGCCTGTCGAGGCTTGAGCATGACGCGGGCGCGGCGCAGGCGGGGGCGGAAGTCTATGCCGACAACTGTAGCGCCTGCCATGGGGAGCGTGGCCTTGGCGACCGTGAGATGGGCGCGCCGAACCTTGCCGATGCGATCTGGCTACGCGGTGGCAGCCATGACGCGATCCTGCGCCAACTCAAAGCGCCGCGTATGGGGGTGATGCCGCCGTGGCAAGCCCGTCTGGGCGAGGCTGAGGTGCGCGCCGTGACTGCCTATGTCCACGGTCTGGGCGGTGGCGAGGCCGGGGTCGCTGCCGAGGGTGCAGTCGCCGATTGAGCCGGTAGGACAAATAATCTGCGGATTGATGCAGATCAAAGCGGCCTGCGCCCTCCGGGTGTAGGCCGCAAGACGTAACCCCGGAGCATACCGCCGATGTCCAACGCCGCCCCCCCGCTTTTTGCCGCACGAGAGCCGATTTTTCCCCGCCGGGTGAGCGGCTTCTTTCGCCGGTTAAAATGGGTGATCCTGATCCTCACGCTGGGGGTCTATTATATTACCCCGTGGATCCGCTGGGACAGGGGGCCGAACCTGCCGGACCAAGCGGTTCTGGTTGATCTCGCCAATCGGCGCTTCCATTTCTTCTGGATCGAGATTTGGCCGCATGAGTTTTACTTTGTGGCCGGGTTGCTGATCATGGCGGGGCTGGGCTTGTTCTTGTTCACCTCCGCTCTGGGTCGGGTCTGGTGCGGTTATGCCTGCCCGCAAACCGTCTGGTCCGATCTCTTCATGACCGTCGAACGCTGGATCGAGGGCGACCGCAACGCCCGNATTCGTTTGCACAACGCGCCGTGGAGCCTGCGCAAGGCGCGGCTGCGGGGGGCGAAATGGCTGGTCTGGCTGCTGATCGCGGTGGCGACGGGCGGGGCTTGGGTCTTTTACTTTGCCGATGCGCCCAGTCTGGCGCGCGACCTCGTGACCCTGCAAGCCGCCCCCGTGGCCTATGCCACCATCGCCGTGCTGACGGCCACGACCTTTATCTTTGGCGGCTTCATGCGTGAACAGGTCTGCATCTACATGTGCCCTTGGCCCCGCATCCAAGGTGCGATGATGGACCCCGGCACGCTGACCGTCGGCTACCGCAAATGGCGGGGGGAGCCGCGCGGCAAGGGCGGGGTAAAGCGCCAGAAAGCGGCGGCAGAGGCGATCGGCAGCGGCAATGCGGTGGCGCGCTACGGCGCGGCGCTGGACAAAAACACCGCAGGCGACCGCCAATCGCGGGATGGAGAGGTCTTGGGCGATTGCATCGATTGCAACGCCTGTGTCGCGGTCTGCCCGATGGGGATCGACATCCGCGAAGGCCAGCAGATGGAATGTATCACCTGCGCGCTCTGCATCGATGCCTGCGACGATGTGATGGCCAAGATTGGCCGCCCGCGCGGGCTGATCGACTATCTCGCGCTGGATGATGAGCCGCCCACTGCGCCCAAGGCGAGCGCCGCCGTGGCGGGCCTTGCCGAAGCCCCGGCGGGGGATGTCGCCGGGGCCAACCAGCCTCCGTGGCAACCCAAGCCGCTTTGGCAGCATGTCTTCCGCCCTCGNACGCTCATCTACACCGCCGCTTGGGCGGCCATCGGTGTGGCGCTTGTCGTGGCCNTGTTCATCCGGCCCGAGATCGACATGACNATNGCCCCGGTGCGCAACCCGACCTTCGTCACCCTGTCGGACGGATCGATCCGCAACGCCTATGACATTCGTCTGCGCAACAAACATGGGGAGGCGCGGGACTTCCGGCTGTCTCTCGCNGGGGNCCNTGGCTTGGNCCTNAGCNTCGAAGGGGCGNCTGATCCGGTGGTTGCTGTGCCCGCCGACACCACCCGCCTGCAACGGGTCTATGTNATCGCNCCGCCGCAGACCGAAGTCGCCGCNGCGCCGCGCANCGNTCTGCGNTTNTGGGTCGAAGATNTCCGCTCNGGCGAGCGGGCCTTTGGCGATACGATTTTNAATGGAAAGGACAGCCAATGACCGCAGCAGAGTTGCAAAGGCAACGCCCCCTCACAGGCTGGCATGTGCTGGCGATCTTCGTGGGCGGNTTTTCNNTCATCATCGCGGTGAACCTCGCGCTTGCNTTCANCGCGGTGCGNACCTTNCCGGGCAAGGAAACNGANTCGAGCTACATCGCCTCGCANAATTTCGACACGGACCGCGCGGCGCANNAGGCNTTGGGCTGGACGGTTGAGGCAAAGCTGACCGCCACCGCGCTGCGCTTGGCTGTGCNGGACGCTGGAGAGGCGGTGGTACAGCCCGAGATCATNACGGCGACACTGGGCCGCGCGACCACTGTGGCGGACGACATGACGCCTGCCTTCGCGTGGGATGGCCACGCATGGGTGGCCCCGGTCACNGCAGGCGCTGGCAACTGGAACCTACGGATCGAGATGCGCGCCGCCGATGGCACGCTCTTTCGCCGCCGCATTTCGTTGCGGGTGACCCCATGACCGTTGCCGCCTGTCCGGGCTGNGTCGCAGCCGCCCCCTCGGCCGAGGCCGCAGCGCAGCGGGTTGCGGNGGACAACGAGGCGCTTCACCTCGCCTTGCCACAGATCCGCTGCGCGGCCTGCATTGCGGGGGTCGAGGGGGTCTTGGCNAAACTGCCCTCGATCAAANCNGCGCGGGTGAACCTTGGGGCCAAACGGGTGCGGATCGTCNTGATGCCCGGNCANGACGCCAGNGCGGCNCTTCAGGCGNTGAANGATGCGGGCTTTGAGGCACATGAGTTGGACGCAANCGCCCTGCGCCCGGCGGGGGATGACACAGGCCGCCGCCTGCTGGCCCGTGCCGCNGTCGCGGGCTTTGCCATGATGAACGTGATGGCGGTTTCCGTCGCGGTCTGGTCCGGGGCGGGCGATATCACGCGAGAGATGTTTCACTGGGTTTCNGCNGCCATCGCGCTGCCTGCNCTGGNCTTCTCNGCGGTGCCGTTCTTTGCCTCNGCAGGGGGCGCCNTAAGGGCCNNGCGGATGAACATGGACGTGCCNATTGCGCTGGCGATCCTGCTGGCGGCGGCGACTTCACTTTATGAGACTTTNGCNGCNACGGGGGCGCATACATGGTTCGACGCGGCGCTGTCGCTGACCTTTTTCCTGCTGGTGGGCCGCTATCTTGAGCACCGCGCAAGGGCGACGGCGCGCTCTGCNGCGGCGGAATTGACGGCGCTGGAACTGCCGCGNGCCACCCGNCTGACCGCNAAGGGNCGTGAGACGGTNNANGTNNGCGCCTTGATGCCCNNCGACNGCATCGCCCTTGCCGCCGGGGCCCGCGCCCCGGTGGATGGNATCGCCCTAGGGGCCGCGATGCTGGACCGCTCCGCCCTGACNGGAGAGGCCGACCCCGTTGCCGTGGCGGCGGGCGGGGCGGTCTGTGCGGGCGAGGTGATCCTCNGTGCGCCGCTGAACCTGCGCGTCACCCGCCGCGCCGAGGACAGCACCCTGCGCCGCCTNGCGGCCCTCGTCGAAGTGGCCGAGACGGGCAAGCACCGCTACAGCGGGATCGCGGACNGGGCGGCACGGCTTTACGCGCCGGTGGTGCATGGNNTGGCGGCGCTGGCCTTCGNCGTTTGGTGGGGGCTGACGGGNGACCTCTATCAGGCGATCGCGGTGGCCACGGCGACGCTGATCATCACCTGCCCCTGCGCCTTGGCACTGGCCATTCCNGCGGTNACGGCGGCGATGACGGGGCGTTTGTTCCGCGCGGGCGTGCTGCTNAAATCNCCCACGGCGCTGGAGCGTTTGGCCGAGATCGACACGGTTCTGTTCGACAAGACCGGNACNCTGACNGAAGGCGTGGCGCGTCTGCCCNCGCTTGANNCGCGCGCGGCTTCGGTGGCACTTTCCCTCGCGCAGGCGTCGGACCATCCGGCNTCNCGCGCCNTGGCGGCNGCGCTGCAGNGTCATATGCCCGNCGAGTTGCGCGAANTGNGAGAGGTGCCGGGGCAGGGGATCAACGGTCTGTGGAACGGCGCGCCGGTNTCCNTGCGCCGGGGGCAGGANGGNCCNGAGCTNCAACTGCCAGANCGTTGCATCCCCCTGCCGCTGATNGANACACCCCGNGCCGGTGCCGCAGANGTGGTNCGCGCCCTACAAGAGCGNGGGCTGGAGGTNGCCATGNTCACCGGCGATACCGCGCANCGGGCGGCTATCTTGGCCCGAACATTGGGCATNGCCACAGTCNATGCCGCCGTCNGGCCAGAGGATAAGGCCGATCTGGTCCGCGATATGGCTGCGCAGGGCANGCGGGTGCTGATGGTGGGCGATGGNCTGAATGACACGGCGGCTCTTGCGGGGGCCCATGCGTCCCTTGCCCCGGCCACGGCNCTGGATGCGGCGCGGGTCGCCTCGGACGGGGTGATGCTGGGCGGTGATCTTTCTGCGGTGGANGATACGTTGCGTCTGGCNCGGCGGGCGCGCAGCCGCATNCGGCAGAACTTGGCCTTGGCCGCAGCCTACAATGCGGTCGCGATCCCGGTGGCGGTCATGGGCTTTGCNACCCCGCTGATGGCGGCGGCGGTGATGTCTTCTTCCTCTATCCTCGTGGTTTTGAATGCGGTGCGCCGATGAATATCCTGATCGTTTTGATCCCCGTCTCCATCTGCCTTGGCGCGGCCGGNCTTGCGGCCTGTCTTTGGACGCTGCGCAATGGGCAATACGATGATCTGGAAGGCGACGCCGCGCGGATTTTGCTNGAGAATGGGNAGGTGCCCAATGGCGAGGACCGGCCGAGACCGGACAAAACGGCNTGAAGCGCNAAGCGCGGGCCGAAANCCGCNCTTTTGGTTCTGTGGAAGATTGCTTTCAGTCTGCGGCCTGCGAGGCNGAGATCAGCGCNTCCATGTCCTTGATCANNACCGNCTGAGAGGTTTCAAGCGCGATGATATCCTGNTTGCGCAGGCGGGTCAGNGTGCGGCTGACGGTTTCGATNGTCAGGCCCANAAAATCGGCGATGTCGCCGCGTGTCATGGGCAGGGCGCAGGTGGTGTNATTGCCGATCGGCCGCCCGTTGCGNTCCGCCAGCGTGATCAGAAAGGACGCGAGTTTTTCCATCGCGGATTTGCGGGCCAGCATCATGAAATGATCCTGCATCGCCGAAATCTCACGCAGGGCGGCGTTCAGCAGCCGTTTATGCGTNCCGTTGTCTCCGTCGAANTCGTCGAGCGNATGGCGNGGGTGGGCGATTACCTCCGCCGCCTCGATCGCTTCGCAATCGCTGTGATGCNGCGCGCCGTTGGGAAAGCCGATGATGTCGCCCGGCAGGCCAAAGGCGATGACCTGCCGCCGCCCGTTGCCCAGCACGCGGNTCAGACGAAAGACACCCGANGTGATCTCATAGATATGATGGGCGANATCGCCTTCGCGAAATAGATGCGNCCCGACCGCCTGCCGNTTGCGCGCCGTCAGCGCGGCGGGGGNGCGGGGGCAAAGCTGNNNCTCNGNCACTTTGGTTGCGGGGGTGAACTCATTTGATAGCGTCACGTACATGCGATCGTCCTTTCTGGGGCGCGGTCACATTCTCAGGCGCATGTCGCAGCAAGACCTGCGNTGTTGTATCCGTTTGTAACGCTTTGTCGCAGGGGNTGGNGNNGCGGGNGGTGCTCGCTTGGGTTGCGGACTATACAAGCGCAGCTTTTGTGGGTGATGGCCGTGACCGCGAAAAAAATCCTTGTTGTTGATGACGATGCCAAGATCCGAACGCTTCTGAGGCGCTGCCTTGAAAGCGATGGCTACNTNGTGACCGANGCGCATNNCGCGCAAAGCGTGCGGGCGGCCTTTGCGGCGGAAGCCTTTGATCTGGTGACNNTGGATCTCAACCTCGGCGCNGAAGACGGGCTGGACATCGCGCGTGAGCTNCAGCGCGACCATGACGTGCCGATCTTCATGGTGACNGGCAAAGACGATGTGATNGACCGGGTNGTCGGGCTGGAACTGGGNGCGGATGACTATCTGACCAAGCCCTTCCATGTGCGAGAGGTTTTGGCCCGTGTGAAATCNGTNNTGCGGCGCAGTGGCAANCGCGAGGCGGNNGCNCNNGNNCCNCTAAAGCGCNGANCNNTGGCTCGNGCTCGANGGNNTNAAGATCAACCTCGACCGGATGCTGCTGCTGGGNCGNGACGGGCAGGAGNGNGATCTGACCACNGCTGATTTCAAACTNTTGGCNGCCTTTNTNACCCATGCGAAGAAACCGCTNTCGCGCGACCGGCTGATGGACCTGATCGACGGGCAGAACTGGGCNCCNTTGGACCGNACAATNGACAACCAAGTGGCGCGNCTGCGCAAAAANGTCGAGCGTGATNCGGCCCGCCCGCAGTTGATCAAGACGGTGCGCGGGGTCGGCTATGTGNTNACCGAAAGCCCCGAAGAGAGCTTTGGCGAGAGCGCGGATTAATCCCGCAGNAAGCTNCGGAATGCCTNGGCCAAATCCGCCTGTCTGTAGGGTTTGCGCAGAATGGCGAAGGCATGGGTCTCCTCCTCTCCGCGCAGGACGTTTTCGGAAAAGCCTGAGGTGATCAATATCNNCAGNNCGGGCATGTNTTGCCGCGACCCGTTTGGCCAANGCATGGCCCGAAAGNTCGCCGGGCATCACCAGATCGGTAAAGACCACATNGATGTCGTCGCGCCGTTGCAGGATGTCCCAAGCGGCATCGCCNGTCNTTGCCGTAACGCAGTCGAATCCCAGCGTTCTCAGCCGGGTTTCGGACANACGCAGCACCATNGGNTCATCCTCAACCAGCAGCACGCGCAGGCCGCTGCCGATGGCGGCGTGCCGCGCGGGGNCCTCACTCAATACGGGGCGCGCCCGGGCGCTGTCTTTAAGCGCNGGNAAATAGAGGCTNATCGTCGTGCCNTTGCCCAATTCGCTGTAAATCGCGATATGCCCGCCGGATTGCTTGATGAANCCGTAAACCATCGACAGGCCCAGCCCCGTGCCTTGACCGACCGGCTTGGTCGAAAAGAACGGCTCCATCGCGCGGGTGCGGGTTTCGGGGGACATGCCNGCGCCCGTNTCGGCGATCGACAGGCGGATGTAGTTGCCCATGTCGATGCCGATCTCNTGNGCGACATAGGTGTCATCAAGCTGCATGTTGCGGGTTTCCAACGTGATCTTACCGCCCGAGGGCATGGCATCTTGGGCATTGAGGGCGATGTTCAAGACGGCGGTCTGGAGTTGGGTGGCGTCCACCTTGGCCTGCCAGAGATCCTCGGCAAAGGCNGTCTCGACCGCGATATGGCCATGGATGGTNCGCTTGAGCATCGCNACGGCCTTGGAGACTTCGGCGTTGAGGTNGATCACCGCGGCGTTCAGCGTGCTTTTGCGGGCNAAGACCATCAGNCGNGANGTCAGGTCTGCNCCGATCTCTGCAGCTTCAAGCGCGTCGGAAATCAGCGCGCCGCTNTTGGCNGAGGTTTCNGACATTTCCAGCANTTCCAGATTGCCAATCACCACCGTCAGCAGGTTGTTGAAATCATGCGCGATGCCGCCGGTCATCTGGCCAATGGCATCCATCCGTTGCGAGCGGGCGGTGGCCTCTTCGGCGGCTTTTCGGCGCGACAGATCGTGCATGATGCCGACAAAAGCGACCTCGCCAGAGATATCTGCGCGGCCCACGGAAAGATGCAGCGGGAAAATGCTGCCATCCGCGCGCAGCCCTTCGACATCGCGACCCACGCCGATGATGCGTTTCTCTCCGGTATCAAGGTGGTGGCGCAGGAAGCCGTCGTGTTGAACGGCCATGTCCCCCGGCATCAACATGCGCACGTTTTGCCCCACCAGAGCCTCGACCGGATGGCCGAAAAGCGTGGCCGCCGCCTTGTTCACCCGCAGGATATTGCCTGCGTGATCGGCCACCACCATGGCGTCGACGGCGGCGTCCAGAAGGGCCAGCAGAACGGGGCTTTCGTCGTTGATCTTCATGCGAGGTGTCCGTCTGTAGGGGCTGCGGGGCAGGGCATTCGATAGCGCGGCTAAGGGTTTGGGCGCAATGGAGGGGGTGACGCTCAGGGCCGCGGCGGTTGTATTCTACACCGCGCCGTCCCTACCACTGGATCGCTTCCAAATAATCGAGAAGATTGGCAAAATCGGTTTCCAGCACCTCCCCATCCGCGCCGCCATTGGGGTAAACATGGCGCAGCCCAACGGCGGAAAAGTCGGGCATCGGGGAGGCAGGATCGTCTTTTGCAAGCTGGCCCATGACAAAGCGGCTGACAAATTCGCGCGGGAAATACCCGTCATTGCGCTGTTTCAGCCCTGCCAAGTCAGGCGGCACAACATCAAGCTGCAGCGACATCGGGCCAGCCCCTTCGCCCCGCGCACCGTGGCAGGCGGCGCATTCCTTTGCATAGACCCGCTGCCCTTCGCGGACCCGGTCGGCATCTTCGGAAGGCCCGTCTGAACAGGCAGCGAGAAGGGCGCAGGACAGCCCGACAAAGGCGGTTAAACAAGGGCGCATGTGCAGCAGGTCCTTTGTATCAGCGGGCATTAGTGCGACAGAAGCACGGGAAAGGCGCTTTGTTCAATCAGGCTGCGGGTCGTGCCGCCAAAAACCTTTTCGCGCAGGCGGGAGTGGTCATAGGCCCCCATGACGATCAGCTCGGCGCCGGTTTCCTTGGCGCGCTTCACGATCGCGGTGGCGATGTCCTCTCCGCCGCTTGCATATTGCTGCACCGCGACGTGGCACCCTTGGTGGGTCAACCATGCCGCGACATCTGTGCCGGGGTTTTCCCCGTCATAGGCAGAGATTGAGACCGGATCGAAGAGCGCCACGGTCACCTCCCGTGCGGCCCGCAGGCTTGGCAAAGCCGCCCGGATCGCCCGCGTGGCGGGGAGGCCCGCTTTCCATGCCACAAAGACCGATTGCGGGGCCAGAGCCGCCTGTGGGTTCGATATGTTCAGCAAGACGGGGGCGGCGGAATCGAACAGCGCGGCATGGACGATGTCTTCGAACAAGCGCGCGTCTTCGCGCAGGTCCGTCCCGACAAGCACCGCATCACAGGTCAGCCCCGCCCGCGCGACGGTGTTTCGAAGGGCCGTGGCTTCACCACAGACCGCGCGGACATCCGCGCTGGCACCTTGGTCGGTCAGATACTGAGAGAATTCCTTGCGCTGCTGTTCGACCGCGGCGCGGGCCTCATCCACATCCGATTGCCAGTCAGCGGGAAGGGAATAGGTGCTGAGCTCTCCCACGCCCATGGAATAGACCGGAACCGGAGCGGTTTCGCTGAGCAGAAGAACGATCAGATGGGCGCCATGGGACTGCGCCTCGCGCGCGAGGGTCTCTAGCTGGTCGGGCCGGGCGTTGACCCCGAGAACGACTGTCAGTGTGGTATTTTGCATAGCGGCGCTCCTCATGTGACCGAGGCCAGTATGGGGCGGGGCCGGGGAAGCTGCATTGATCTGGATCAATTGGAGGTGTGGGGATCACTTGGCGGCGGAGGTGCTGTGAAGGGGCATACGAGGGGCTAGAAAAACGCGCCAGCGCCTACTGGGGTTGAGCGATATTCAGCATATCGTCATCCATTATCGATCGGATAAAAAGTCACTACTCTCAAAGCGGTAGTGGCGGAGAGACAGGGATTCGAACCCTGGGAACCCGTGAAGGCTCAACGGTTTTCGAGACCGCCCCGTTCGACCACTCCGGCACCTCTCCGCGGGGGTCTGGGGGGTCCGTTTAGTCGCCTTTTCAGGCAGTGGCAAGAGGGGTTTTGCGCATCAAGGGAAAGTTTGGGGATTTTCATTGCGCCGGGGCTGGTACAGCCTAAGTTTAAAGGCAGAATTCCGCGAAAGGACAGCCCATGTTTCGCCAAAATAGATTGATCGCAGCCCCCTTC
Organism: Sulfitobacter sp.; assembly: GCA_002703405.1. GTDB lineage: Bacteria > Pseudomonadota > Alphaproteobacteria > Rhodobacterales > Rhodobacteraceae > Sulfitobacter. The sequence continues at coordinate 50,987 of NZSX01000018.1, forward strand.
GTTATGGCGATGATGCTGCTTGTCGCCCTTGCCCTGCCGCTACGGGCGGCGGAGCGCGGCGCGTTGGAGCGGTTCTTNGAAGTAACNGGCTTTGACGTGGCGTTGGAGAGCATTCGCCTCTCAGCCGATTCCGCGCCCGAGATGNTGGGGCTGCAAAGCGAGGATTTCGGCTCGGAATGGTCGCGGCTGGTNCGGGATGTCTTTGACACCGAGTTGATGCACNGCATGGCGATGGATATCCTNTCNGAAACGCTGAGCGACGATCTGCTGGATCATGCNGCCGATTTCTATGCGAGCGATCTGGGCCAGCGTTTGGTGGCCGTAGAGAACAAGGCGCATATGNCCGAGGATGACGGGNTGAAGGCGGANAGCGGTGCCGCAATTGTGGCGGGGCTTGAGCGCATTGGCTCGCCGCGANTGGAAACACTGCGGCGTTTGAATGTCGCCAGCGATGTCGAAGANATCTCGGTCCGGGCCATTCAAGAGGTGCAGATTCGNTTCCTTTTGGCCGCCGCGGGCGCCGGNGTGATCGAANTGCAGATGGAAGAGCCTGACCTGCGCGAAGCGATGCGCGCGCAGGCCGATGAACTGGGCGCTCAGATTGCCGCGAATGCNTTGGCCAACGCGGCCTACACCTATCAATCCTTCTCGGANGACGATCTGCTCGCCTATGCCGAGGCGCTGGAGNATCCCGAGATGCAGCAGGTTTATACGCTGATGAACGCGGTCCANTATGAGATNATGGCCAATCGGTTNGAGGCCGTGGCCACCCGGCTNGCGGCGATGCAGCCCAGTCAGGACCTCTGATGCGGGCTTGGGTNNTNGCGCCACTCCTNTGGCTTNTGGCTTTGCCCGCTTGGGCCGANGCGCGCATGACCGTGCTTGTCGATCTGTTGGAGCTTCGGCAAGCGGCGGTGATCCTCAGTGACGAGGGGCANGCCCATGCCGAGATGCTGAACCAAGACATGCTGGNCGGGCAGGGCGGTCCGGGCTGGCNGATGCAGGTCGAAAGCATNCATGACGCCGGGCGCATGGTCGAAATGGTGCGCCGGGCANTGGAAGAGACGATGACNTCTGCCGAANTCGAACAGGCGATNGACTTTTATTCAACGGAATTGGGCGGNCGGATCGTCGGGCTGGAGAACGCGGGCCGTGCCGCCATTGCCGAGCCNGAAGTGGAGCANATCGCGCGGGCGCANTATGGCGTATTGGCCGGGGATCATGANCCACGGGTCGCTCTGATCCGCCGCTTGATCGANGCCGCCGATATGGTTGACCGCAATGTCAGCACNGCGCTCAACAGCAATTTCCAATTCCTGCGCGGAATGCGCGACGGTGGCGCCTTGGAAGACAGTGACGAAGACCTCTTGGCCGAGGTCGGNGCCGAGCTGGAGGCGGTTACCGAAGACACCTCTGTCTGGATGCACGCCTATCTGCTGCTGGCCTATCACCCCCTGCGCGACGCCGAGATTGCACAATATGCTCAATTTGCAGAGACAGGCGCCGGGCGTGCCCTCAACCGGGNGCTTTTCGACGGGTTTGGCCGGGCTTATGAGGATATCTCTTACGGGCTTGGNCGTGCTCTGGCCCTGANTATGGTGGCCGAAAGCCTGTGACGGGCGCCGAGAATTGAGCGCGAAAACCTACTTGACTTGTCCCGCCATNCCGAAGATAAGCCCGCATCCCGGCGGGTNATCCGTCTTAGGGATTGNTTTTTAATGACGCCCCATGGGCGCGCTGTTCGAGGCGGATNGGCNGGAANGNCATCCACAAACTCCCAANCGGGGGCCACAGAACGCGGATGACAGAAAAGGAAGACGCATGTTTGCGGTCATCAAGACAGGCGGCAAGCAATACAAAGTGCAATCCGGCGATATGCTGCGGGTTGAACGTATTGCGGCCAATGCTGGCGAAACAGTCCAGTTCAACGAAGTTCTGATGCTCGGCGGCGACAGCCCCGTGCTCGGCGCGCCCATGGTTAAAGACGCAGGCGTTCAGGCCGAAGTCGTTGANCAGATCAAAGGCGAAAAGGTTATCAACTTCGTCAAGCGNCGCCGGAAGCACTCTTCCAAGCGNACCAAGGGNCACCGTCAGAAGNTGACCNTGATCAAGATCACCGACATCCTNNCNTCNGGCGCNGANAAGTCGGGCGTNNCTGCNGCNNTNGGCACCGGNTCNGTNAGCGCNGCNGCTGTNGCNGCGATCACCGGCAAGNCCGATGANGCNGCNNAGANCANNNAAGANCAAGAAGGCNNNNGCCACCTAAGGCGNNNNCCGAAAAAGCCGNGNNNAAGCCGNCAAGANNNCNGACGCNGGCNCNGACGACCTGAANGNGCTGAGCGGCGTNGGCCCNGCACTTGAGAANAAGCTGCACGAAGCGGGNATCACNTCCTTNGCNCANATCGCAGCATGGACCGAAGCGGATATCGCTGAAGTTGACGAGAAACTGTCTTTCAAAGGCCGTATCCAGCGTGAAGGCTGGGTCGANCAGGCCAAAGAAAAGACCAAAGGCTAAGGAGAGACCGAGATGGCACATAAAAAAGCAGGCGGTTCATCCCGTAACGGGCGCGACTCAGCNGGTCGTCGCCTTGGCGTNAANAAATATGGCGGCGAAGCCGTTATCCCCGGCAACATCATCGTGCGTCAGCGCGGNACCAAGTTTTGGCCTGCNAANGGCGTTGGCATGGGCAAAGATCACACGATCTTTGCAACCGTCGACGGNGCTGTGACCTTCCACAAGGGTCTGAAAAACCGCACGTTNATTTCGGTTCTGCCACGCGCGGAGGCCGCTGAATAAGCCGTACCCCAAAGGGTTTGAAAAAATCAGGGATCGGCGATACCGCCGGTCCCTTTTCTTTTTCGGGACATGTCCCATGCGTTTGTTTTTCAGTTCAAGGCTCGACGGCCTGTCAGATCGTTTTACCGTTCTTNGCGGGACAGGGCCGAATTTTGATAAAGTCGTTACATTCGGCAGGGAGGAATATGTCGAATGTATCAACGCCCCGAAGCGCTGTTTGCGCCTCATCGGGGCAGGGGCGGCCAGCTTGGACCAAAGCCCCCAATCCAGTCTGTTCGGAGGAGGAACATGACGATGCAGTTGGAAGCGATTGTGAACCAACCAGTTATTGAGACAGAGCGTTTTGACCTACGTCCGGTGCGCCGGTCGGATATGGGCATGATTGAGATGTATGCCAGCGACCCGCGGGTCGCCAATGCGACATCCTCTATCCCGCATCCGCTGCCGCCGGGCAGTGTCGAAGCCTATGTGACCCGCGCAATGTCNGATGACCGGGAAGAAGACGTCTGGGTCATGGATGGCACCCGCGCGGAGAGTTCCGAGGTNATGGGGGTGATCTCTCTCACCCGGCTCGACCGCAACCAATCCGAAATCGGCTATTGGGTCGCCCCGGCGTTCTGGAACACCCATCTGGCCTCCGACGCGGTGCAGGCTTTGGTGGATGCCAACCCCTTGGGCAATGACGCGCTTTTTGCCTCTGTTTTCCATGACAACCCGGCCTCGGCCAAGGTGCTGACCAACGCAGGGTTTGTCTATCTCGGCGACGCGGAAACCTATTGCTTGGCCCGCGATGCTGCCGTACCCACATGGACCTATAGCTGCAAGCTCTAGCTCCGTTTCCCGTGCCTGAAAGGCAAGACCATGAAGTTTCTCGACCTGTGCAAAGTCTATATCCGATCCGGCGCCGGGGGCGGCGGCTGTGTGTCGTTCCGGCGCGAGAAATACATCGAATATGGCGGTCCGGATGGCGGCGATGGCGGCACCGGCGGCTCNGTCTGGGCCGAGGCGGTNGATGGGCTGAACACGCTGATNGANTTTCGCTATCAGCAGCACTTCTTTGCCAAGAACGGNCAGCCCGGCATGGGCAAACAGCGNACCGGCAAGGATGGCGATGACATCATCCTGCGTGTGCCCGTCGGCACGGANATCCTCGACGAGGATCANGAAACGGTCATCGCNGACCTGACAGAGCTGGGCCAGCGNGTNCAGCTNGCGCGTGGTGGCAATGGCGGCTGGGGCAACCTGCACTTCAAATCCGCCACCAACCAAGCGCCGCGCCGCTCAAACCCGGGCCAAGAGGGCGTGGACCGTACGCTCTGGCTGCGGCTCAAGCTGATCGCCGACGTGGGCCTGCTNGGCTTGCCGAACGCGGGTAAGTCGACCTTCCTCGCNACNACNTCGAACGCGCGGCCAAAGATTGCGGATTACCCTTTCACCACGCTGCACCCGAACCTTGGGGTGGTTGGTGTGGATAACACAGAATTCGTCGTAGCTGATATTCCCGGCCTTATTGAAGGCGCTTCCGAAGGGCGCGGNCTGGGCGATCTNTTCCTNGGCCATGTCGAGCGTTGNGCGGTNTTGTTGCACCTGATCGACGGNACGTCCGAGACCGTGGCGGAAGATTACCACACCATCATCGGCGAGCTGGAAGCCTATGGTGGCGATCTGGCAGAAAAGCCGCGCGTCACGGTGTTNAATAAAGTTGANGCGNTGGATGANGANGAGCGGGCAAGTCGTTTGANTGANTTGGAAAAAGCCTGNGGCGGCGAGGTGATGATGATGTCCAGTGTCGCNGGTGAAGGNGTGACCGAAGTATTGNGGACCCTNCGCCAAAACATCGATGACGACCGCCTGCGCTTCCGCACCACCGAGGAAGANACGCCTTGGCAACCCTAAGCACCGCCCGCCGTGTCGTTATCAAGATCGGCTCCGCCCTTTTGGTGGACCGCNANAGCGGCAATTTGCGCCGGGACTGGCTGANCGGATTGGCGCAAGATGTGTTGTGGCTCAAAGGGTTGGGCTGNGACGTTGTACTGGTTTCCTCNGGCTCCATNGCACTTGGACGGGGTGTCTTGGGCCTCCCTCCNACTGTCTTGGCACTNGAGCAGGCACAGGCGGCGGCGGCTGTCGGGCAAATCCGCCTCGCGCGGGCCTACGAAGAGGTGCTCGCCCCCCATGGCATCACGACCGCGCAAGTCTTGGTCACGCTGGAAGACAGTGCCAACCGCCGCCGATACCTCAACAGCCGCGCCACGCTGGAGCAGTTGCTTTCGCTCGGCGTCGTGCCGATTGTGAATGAGAATGACACGGTCGCGACCGATGAAATCCGCTTTGGCGANAACGATCGTCTCGCGGCGCAGATCGCGGTGACAGTGGGGGCGGANCAGTTGATCTTGCTNTCCGATGTGGATGGGTTCTACAGCGCCAATCCTTCGCAGGATCCGACTGCGCAACGCTATGAGGTGATCGACAGCATNACGCCCGAGATTGAGGCGATGGCGGGCGATGCCGGGTCGGGTNTGTCCAAAGGTGGCATGAANACCAAACTGATGGCNGCGCGCACGGCGACNNCGGCNGGCTGNGCGATGGCGATNACCGATGGTTTCGTCNNGCGNCCGCTCACTGCGCTTGAAGGTGGGGCGAATGCCACNTGGTTCAGCGCGCAGAGCGATCCNCAGGCCGCNCGCAAACGTTGGATCGCCGCGATGAAACCGCGCGGGGCGGTCACNGTGGACGCNGGCGCGGTCGCNGCCTTNGCGCGGGGCACATCGCTGTTNCCCGCGGGGGTGACGGCNGTCGAAGGCCGTTTTGAGCGCGGTGACAGCATCGCCATGTACGACCCGGCGGGGCATGCCGTGGGCCATGGTCTCAGCCGCTATTCCGCCGAAGAGATCGGGCANATCAAGGGCCACAAAAGCGCAGAGATCGAGGCCCTGTTGGGCTATCCCGGGCGGGCGGCTTTGATTCATCGGGACGACATGGCGCTCTAGGCGCGCGNAAGATTAAGACAGGGGCATAAGGCTATGAGTGACATCGAAAATATCTCTGAATTGATGGCCGATATCGGGGCCNGCGCCCGNGCCGCGGCAGCGCGTCTGGCAAGCGCCACGGCAGAGCGTAAACATGCCGCATTGATCAGCGCCGCCGATGCCGTTTGGAAGAACCGGGCCGAGATCATCGCCGCCAATGCNCAGGACCTCGACTTTGGTCGCGATAAAGGTCTGTCTGATGCGATGATGGACCGGCTGATGCTGGANGAGGACCGCNTTCGCGGCATGGTCGACGGGCTGCGCTCGGTCGCGGAACAGGCCGACCCNGTGGGAGAGATCATCGCCGAATGGGACCAGCCTTCGGGGCTAAACATCCAGCGTGTTCGGACCCCGCTCGGCGTGATCGGCGTGATCTATGAATCNCGTCCGAATGTAACGGCAGACGCGGGNGCGCTTTGCCTCAAGGCCGGTAACGCGGTGATCCTGCGNGGCGGGTCTGAAAGCTTTCATTCTTCNCGCGCCATNCACGCCTGCCTGCAACAGGGGTTGCGGGATGCGGGCATGCCCGAGGATGCGGTGCAACTGGTGCCNACACGCGACCGGGCNGCGGTGCGTGAAATGCTAACCATGACCGATACCATCGACGTGATCGTGCCGCGGGGTGGNAAGGGACTCGTCGGGCTGGTGCAGCGTGAGGCGCGCGTGCCGGTCTTTGCCCACCTCGAAGGGATCGTGCATATCTATATCGACGCCGAGGCCGACCCTGAGAAAGCGCTGAAGGTCGTGCTGAACGCCAAGACGCGGCGCACAGGCATCTGCGGTGCGGCGGAGTGTTTGCTGATCCATGAGGATATCGCCAAAACCATTGGTAAAGGTGTGATCCGGGCCTTGATCGATGCCGGTGTCGAAGTGCGCGCCGATNCGGCATTGCAGGATATCCCCGGCACGGTTCCGGCCAGCGAGACGGATTGGGGGCAAGAGTACCTCGACATGATCGTGGCGGCGCGCGTCGTGCCCGATGTTCAGGCCGCCATGGCCCATATTCGCCAGTACGGGTCGGGCCATACGGATTGCATCCTGACCGAGAANACTGAGACNGCGACGGAATTCTTNANCGGGTTGGACTCGGCGATCNTGATGCANAACGCCTCCACTCAATTCGCGGATGGGGGGGAGTTTGGCATGGGTGCGGAGATCGGCATCGCCACNGGCAAGNTGCACGCCCGCGGCCCCGTCGGGGCGGCGCAGTTGACGAGCTTTAAGTACCTTGTTCGGGGCGCGGGAACGGTGCGCGGCTGACCNTTAGAAGAACAGGGTGAGGACCGTGNCAGCGCTGTTGACTGTGATTTCTTTCCCCTGCGCTTGGGCCAAAATGGACAAGAGCCCGAATTGGACCTGTGCAGGTTGTAGCGACTGGTCTGGATTCGGTTGAGACAATAGCGCCCAAAGTCCGGGGTCGATCGCGATCTTGTCGGCTTCGGCATGCAGACGCCATTGGCCAGCCTCAACGGTAATGGTGATCCGCCCGCCATGGTGCAAAGCCGTCTCCATACAAAGCAGCGACAGGAACGCCATTCGCACGCAGTTGCGCGATTGTGGGCTTGTGATCTGCCAGTCAATCTCAACCCGTGAGGCGGTATAGAGATCGCGCAGGATCGATGTCACCTCATTCTGGCCCATGGTCTGATCGCCAGCGGCCCCGAAAGCGATGCGGAAAAACCGGATACGGGCCGAGGCGCTTTCGACACTTTGGCCGATCAGGGCAAGCTCTGGCCCCGGCGCGGCCCCGGTGCCAGCCATTTCAAGCAGTTCAAGCCCGTTGTTGATGGCGCCGATTGGCGATATCAAGTCGTGGCAGATGCGGCTGCCGATCAGCGCGGGCAGGTCGATGTTAAATTGGTCCATGGTGGCCCCTTAGGATGATTGGAAACGGCATGGATGATCTGAACGCGCTGCTGACGCCGGGCATGCTGGTCATGCACCCGCAGCATCCCGAATGGGGCACGGGCCAAGTGCAAAGCAACATCGGCGGCAAGGTGACGGTCAACTTTCGTGACCAGGGTAAGGTGGTCATAGATAGCTTTCGTTTGGAATTAATGCCGGTCTTTGATGAGGGATGACCCTTTCCAAATCCTTAATGGTGGAAGAAATTTTCTTTGAAGCAACCAGAGGGAGAGTAACCGGTTTTCGCTTTCCTTGCAACTGTTGCGCCTTGCCAGCCGATTGCCTATCAGGCGAAGACTTTCATTTCGGGCATAGGATTGGCCGATGCCGCGGGGCGTTGCAGCAGATTTTCAAGTCAGACTGGCGCAGACGGACGCTGATGTGCAGGCCGCGCAGCGGCTCCGCTATGATGTCTTCGTGCGCGAGCTGGGCGGCGGCGGGCCGATGGTCGATCACACCGCCGGGCTGGAGCAAGACCGGTTCGACCCCTACTTCGATCATCTGCTTTTGACNGATCTGCGCAATGGCAAGCTTGCGGGCGTTTACCGGGTGATGCGCGGGGATATGGCTGCACGGGCAGGCGGATTCTATTCTGAGACGGAATACAATCTGACGCCGCTAAAGAATTCGGGGCGTAAGCTATTGGAATTGGGGCGGTCTTGCCTTGATCCTGCCTATCGCGGCGGCACGGCGATGCACCACCTTTGGGCCGCGCTCGGGCGCTATGTCGCCGAGCATGAGATTGAGGTTCTGTTCGGCGTGGCAAGTTTTCACGGCACCGATACGGCCGCCTTGGCCGAACCGCTTTCGCTGTTGCATCATCGGCACTTGGCGCCCGCAGACCTGCGCGTGCGCGCCCGTGAATTCACCCCGATGGACCTGATCCCTGAGGCCGAGCTTGACCGGCGCAAGGCCATGCTAGCCGTGCCGAGCCTGATCAAAGCCTATCTCCGGCTGGGCGGCACCGTGGGCGAGGGGGCCTATATCGACCGTGCCTTCAACACCACGGATGTCTGCCTGATCCTAGACACGAAACAAATGAGCGCGCGTCAGGCGCGGTTCTATGGCGGAGGCGCAGGATGACCACGACTTGGGACAGCGACCAGCCACCGCCCAAGCGGCACCTGACCCTTGGGGGGATGTTGCGCGTGGCGCTGCGCGGTGTGCTCTTGGCGCTTTTGGTCTTTGGTGGTCTGGTGGTCTTGCTGCTGTTGCGGCTGATCGAGCGGCCAATTTTCGGCCTGCACCGGCCCATTACGCCCCATATCACGCAAATGGTATGCCGAGCCGCTTTCTGGGTGCTTGGCATGCGCTTTGTCAGACGGGGCACCCCGATGGAGCGGCGCGGCGCGGTGGTGGCCAACCATACGTCGTGGCTGGATATTTTCGCGCTGAACGCGGCCAAGCGGATCTATTTCGTCTCCAAATCCGAAGTCGCGGGCTGGCCCGGCATCGGCTGGTTGGCGCGGGCGACGGGGACGGTCTTTATCCGCCGCGACCGGGCCGAAGCGCGCAGCCAGACAGAGGTTTTTCGGACGCGGCTGTTGGCGGGGCATAAGCTGCTGTTCTTCCCCGAGGGCACCAGCACCGACGGGCTGCAAGTGCTGCCCTTCAAAACAACGCTTTTTGAAGCTTTTTTCGACCCGGCCTTGCATGACGAGATCGCGGTTCAGCCGGTGAGTGTGATCTACCATGCGCCTCAGGGCGAAGACCCGCGGTTTTATGGATGGTGGGGGGATATGTCNTTTGGGGNGCATCTGCTGACGACNCTNGCNGCGCGAAAACAGGGTGCGGTCGAGGTGGTCTATCACCNGCCGNTNCCNGTNGCCGATTTCGCGGGGCGCAAGGCGCTGGCGCAACNTTGCGAGGCGATCGTGCGGGCAGGGCATNCNGATCCCCGGTCGGGCCTGCAATAAGCCCCTTGNGCTGCGGCGCGCGCTGGCATATATGCGCCCCACTTGAACCCGCAGTCGGGGTTGGGCCTTTTGGGGAGAAATCCCAAAACGTCCGCCGGTTGGCAGCATGACGCTGTCATACCCCCGATGAGGCTAAACCGGAAAGGTATAAAGACATGGCTCTTCCTGAGTTCTCCATGCGCCAACTGCTTGAAGCAGGCGTACACTTTGGTCACCAGACNCAGCGCTGGAACCCCCGNATGGGCCCGTACATCTACGGCGCACGCAACGGCATCCACATCATGGACCTCACGCAAACCGTTCCTATGCTGGACGATGCGCTGAAAGTGATCCGTGACACCGTCGCCAAAGGCGGCAGCGTTCTCTTCGTTGGCACCAAGCGTCAGGCTGCTCAGCCGATCGCCGAAGCCGCAGAGAAATGCGCACAGTATTACATGAACCACCGTTGGCTCGGCGGCACGCTGACCAACTGGCAGACCGTTTCGCAGTCGATCAACCGTCTGAAAAACATCGATGAGCAGTCCGAGCGCGGCTTTGAAGGCCTGACCAAGAAAGAGCGTCTTGGTATGGAGCGTGACCAGTACAAACTGGAAGCATCGCTGGGCGGNATCCGNGAAATGGGCGGTCGTCCTGACCTNCTGTTCGTCATCGACGTGAAAAAAGAAGCACTGGCNATCGCCGAAGCCAACAAACTGGGCATCCCAGTTGTGGCCGTGGTTGACACCAACTGCTCGCCCGANGGCGTTGACTANATCATCCCCGGCAACGACGACGCGGCCCGCGCCATCTCGCTTTACTGCGATCTGGCATCGCGCGCNGCTCTNGACGGCATGTCCGCTCAGNTGGGTGCGGCAGGCGTTGANCTNGGCGCNATGGAAGAAGCCCCCGAAGAAGAAGCNGTAAGCGAAGAAAGCACCGGCGTCGAAATCGGCAACGCATCCGAAGAGACCGTGCACGACGATGCCATGGGCAAAGACGCGCCGCTGGACATCGAATCNAAGAAAGAGACCGTCGCAAAAGCCGAAGGCTAAGCGTCACGGANCTGAAACACGGGGCAGGGTAACCTGCCCCGATTTCCACCAGTAGCGGGCCTTGGGCCTGCACCCGATTTCCAAAGGAGAACCAAGAGATGGCAATCACAGCATCCATGGTCAAGGAACTGCGCGACAGCACCGGCGCAGGCATGATGGACGCCAAAAAGGCACTGACAGAAAGCAACGGCGACATGGAAGCCGCCGTTGACTGGCTGCGCACCAAAGGTCTGGCCAAAGCGGCGAAGAAATCCGGCCGTACCGCAGCCGAAGGTCTTGTGGCTGTTAAGGTNGAAGGCAGCCGCGGCGTCGCGGTTGAGGTGAACTCTGAAACCGACTTCGTNGGCAAGAACGCCGAATTCCAATCCATGGTCAGCAACATCGCCGATGCAGCGCTGAAAGTGGACGATGTCGACGCGCTGAAAGCGGCTGAGATCAATGGCAAATCCGTTGAAACCACGCTGACCGACGCCATCGCCAAAATCGGCGAGAACATGTCGCTGCGCCGGATGCAGAGCATCGAAGGCGAGACCGTTGTCTCNTANGTGCACAACGCAGCCGCGCCCGGCATGGGCAAGATCGGNGTTCTGGTCGCCATGAACGGTGGCAACGAAGAGCTGGGCAAGCAGATNGCGATGCACATCGCNGCTGTGAACCCNGCGTCGCTGTCCGAAGCTGATCTGGACCCAGCCGTGGTCGAGAAAGAAAAGCAAGTTCAGATGGACATCGCCCGTGAAAGCGGCAAGCCCGAAGCCGTGATCGAGAAAATGATCNCNGGNCGGATGCAGAAGTACATGTCCGAAGTGACGCTGGTGAACCAGTCCTTCGTTGTGAACCCTGACNTGACCGTCGGCAAAGCTGCCGAAGAAGCAGGCGCGACCATCACNGGTTTCGTGCGTCTGGAAGTTGGCGAAGGCATCGANGTCNTCAAAGANGACTTCGCAGCAGAAGTNGCAAAAGCCGCGAAAGGCTAAGCCTTNTCGTCATGNTGAATANGGGGCGGTGCATTCCNATGCGCCGCCCTTTTNCGTTNGAGGGATACGCATGGCGGCGATGCCAATGCGCAGCGCGGGGGCCGTGANCGAANAGTATCTGGGGAANGGTAGGGATCCGGTCAGCCAGGTGAAAAATAAACCTGACTGAGACCGGCGGGCCCAAAAGCGCCTTGGTATTACAAGGATTTAAAGCCCGTCGTACCGTTGATGCGAACACCCGCGATACTNGCGGACCATGGCCATCTACTACCTGAGGTGCCAGTAAGGTATTCCATACCCTAATATATTACNGATCCATCACAAACATCTGGTTCGCAAAAGCGGCCTTNANCACCGCCTGAGCTGTCGTCTCAACCGACAGNGCNTCTCGGGCGAGGCGAAGGTGTTTTTCGACGGTGGGGGCTGTCAGACCCATCAACAGNGCGATGTCCTGCGTNGTNTTGCCATCTCCGACCCATTGCAGCACCTCNANCTGGCGCCGCGTAAGGCTNCGGTTNGGGCTGCTATAGGGCAGGGANAGGATCTTTAGATGCGCGATTTCATTCATCAACTGAATGTCGGCGCCATGCTCGTCCCAGATCGCATCNACCNCGTCTTGGGTCAGGCCACGCCGCGCCGTCAAGGCGATCGCGCCTTTGGANCGCGCCGAGATTGANCGGAAACTGATCGTGTAGCCCGCGGTCACCTCCATCCGCGCGTTGAAATCAATCACCCGTTTTTCAGATTCTGNCAGGTCATCGCCATGCGTGATCTCGGGCAGGGCGCCCCAGCTACAAGCGCCTTCGTTGTTCAGCGCCCATCGCAGCATAGGNGCGTTGAAGTACAGCCCGCTNTGNAGATAGCCGTTAAGATANTCCGGGCTTTGATTGCTCANAATAACAAAATCCGCCGGGTCCCCCAGCGATGTCGGCGTTCGGTAGCGCGTAAACCCGTAGATCAGCCGGTCAAACCCATAGTCNGCCATCTGTCGNGTATGGGCATCCCAGAGTTCTTCGATTGTCGGGCTATGCGCGATTTGATGAAGNNAATCGCGCAAATTCATTAGCTTACAATNCANCGTTGAAGGGCTTGGATNGCCANAACATAGCCGTGTACACCGAAACCGCAGATTTGTCCGATGGCCACAGGGGCGATGTAGGANNTATGGCGAAAGCTCTCACGGGCATGGATATTGCTCAAATGCACTTCGACCACAGGCAGCTCGACAGAGGCGATGGCATCCATCAGNGCGATCGACGTNTGNGTANAGGCGCCAGCATTCAGAATGATACCAGCNTGTTGGCCACGGGCCTCATGGATCAANTCGATCAACGCGCCTTCGTGNTTGGACTGCGCAAACTGCATCTCCAAGTCCAGCCGCGCAGNTTCCGCCGCGCAGAGAGCCTCNACATCCGCCAAGGTCGTCTTGCCATAGACCTCAGGCTGTCGCGTNCCCAACAGGTTCAGGTTCGGGCCGTTCAAAATAAGTACAGAGGCCATAATCACTCGCTTTAAAACATCTAGATAGTGTTAGCGGAGCGAAACTGGCGCTGTCCAGCGTCAGGTGGCATTGAGGTGCTACTGTGGCGAGAAGATCGCANCAACNGGGCCAATACCGNAATATGTAAAACTCATAATCAGTATTATGTAAATAAATNGCGNCCTAAGNGTGAACCNAATGCCTTAGCCCAANGCNTANCCCGCGCCCCGNACGGTACGGATNGGNTCACCACCGCCTTCACGGGTTAACGCCTTGCGCAGTCGTGCAATGTGAACGTCCACAGTGCGCGTGTCGACATAGATATCGCGGCCCCANACGTGGTCGAGCAACTGGTCACGGCTGAACACGCGGCCGGGTTTCTCAAGCAGCGTTGTCAGCAGCCGGTATTCCGTTGGCCCCAGTTTCAACTCGCTGCCCGCACGGCTCACACGGTGACGCTCCGGGTCAAGCTGGATGTCATCAAAGCTGAGCAGCGCGCCNGCGGCNNCNGGTCGTGTNCGCCGCANNTGCGTNCGCACNCGNGCCATGAGTTCGCGCAGATTNTACGGCTTGATCACATAGTCATCCGCGCCGGTCTCAAGGCCCCGCACGGTGTCCACTTCCTCGGANCGCGCCGAGAGCATGATGACCGGGATATGCCGGGTGCTCTCTCGCGACTTNANCTGGCGGCAGACTTCGATGCCGCTCATNAAGGGCATCATCCAATCGAGGATCACCAGATCAGGTGCGGCCTCTGACACCAGCANCATGGCTTCNTCACCATCCTCGGCGCGCCGNACCTCAAAGCCTTCGGCTTCGAGGTTGTAGGCCAATACCTCACGTTGCGCGGGTTCGTCTTCTACCAGCAAAACCTGTGGCCGGGTCACGTCCATGGTTTCAGTCCTTCGTGGTGATCGAGGTGCGGTCGGCCTTGGGCCNGTCGTCCTCAGGCGTCTCACCGGTCACCAGATAGACGACCTGTTCTGCGATGGCCGTGACATGGTCGCCCATACGCTCGACGTTTTTGGCGATGAAATGCAGNTGCATNCAGGCGGTGATGCTGCGCGGGTCTTCCANCATGAAGGTCAGGAATTCGCGGAACAGTGCNTTGTACATCTGGTCGACATCTTCNTCGCGGGTGATCACNTCACGCGCNAGATCNGCGTCGCGCTGGATATAGGCGTCAAGCGCGTCTTTCAGCATCGCTTCCACCGCGCCGGCCATGCGGCGGATCGCACCNGTGCTGTCGCTGACNGGCTCCATNTGGTTCAGCACNCTGCTGCGCTTGGCCATGTTTTTCGCATAGTCGCCAATACGTTCGAGGTTGGCGCTAATCTTNATNACNCTCANTGTCAGCCGCAGGTCAATCGCCGTGGGCGCGCGCAAAGCGATGACGCGGGCGGCGCTTTCGTTGATCTGNTCTTCCAGCCCGTCGATGGCCTTGTCCCCTGCCCGCACCTCATTGGCGAGCTCTTCGTCGCGGGTTTCAAGTGANTGGGCACCNCGGCGNATGGCGTCTTCGACCAAGCCNCCCATTTTGAGGATCTGNGCCTGAACNGCTTCCAGATCGCGGTCGAATGCTGATGCAATGTGTTGNTCTGACATGATATTATCCAATACGGCCGGTGATGTAGCTTTCGGTGCGCGGGTCTTGGGGNCGCGTGAAGATGTCGTCGGTGTCGCCAAATTCCACAAGGTTGCCGAGGTGGAAGAAGGCAGTCTTCTGGCTCACACGTGCGGCCTGTTGCATGGAGTGNGTGACGATCACGACGGAGTAGTTNTGGCGCAATTCGTCAATCAATTCCTCAACTTGCGCGGTGGCGATCGGATCAAGGGCTGAGCAAGGTTCGTCCATCAACAGNACTTCNGGCTCCGTNGCCACGGCGCGGGCAATGCANAGNCGNTGCTGTTGNCCNCCNGACAGGCCAGTGCCCGGCGCNTGCAGACGGTCCTTCACCTCGTTCCAGATCGCCCCACGGCGCAGCGCNTGNTCNACGATNTCGTCNAGATCGGCNTTGTTGCGCGCCAGCCCGTGGATGCGCGGGCCATAGGCGACATTGTCGTAGATCGATTTGGGGAATGGGTTTGGCTTTTGAAACACCATGCCAACCTTGGCGCGGAGCTGCACCGGATCGACACGTTTGTCATAGATGTCTTCGCCGTCGATACGGATATCTCCGGTCACACGGGCAGCATCAATAGTGTCGTTCATTCTATTGATACAGCGNAGAAAAGTCGACTTGCCGCAGCCTGATGGGCCGATAAAGGCNGTCACGGTTTTATCGGCGATATCGATGTCCACGTCACGAATGGCGTGGCTGTCACCGTAGTAGACCTGCACATTGCGGGCCGCGATCTTGACGGGTTGGGTTGTCACGTCACTCTCCGAATATCTNTTGTCTTTCATGGGTCCCGTCCTTTGNTTACCAGCGTCGCTCAAAGCGGCGGCGCAGCAGCACGGCGATGGCATTCATCGAGATNAGGAACACCAGNANGATGATGATACCGCCCCAAGCGCGTTCATAGAAGGCCGGGTCGGCGCGTTTGGCCCATTCGTAAATCTGGGCCGGCATGGCGGAGTTCGGGGACATCAGCCCTTCGGCGATGNTTTCCGGNGGGTTGGANGCGATGAAGCCGACCATGCCGATCAGCAGCAAAGGTGCCGTTTCGCCAAGGGCTTGCGCCAGCCCGATGATGGTGCCGGTCAGAATACCTGGCGCGGCCAAGGGCAGNACATGGTGNAAGACCGANTGCATNTTCGAGGCCCCTACCCCNAGCGCCGCATCACGGATCGACGGCGGCACGGATTTCAGCGANGCGCGGGTCGAGATGATGATNGTNGGCAGNGTCATNAGNGTCAGCACCAGACCACCGACCAAGGGNGCGGAGTTNGGCAGGTGCATNTAGTTGATAAATACCGCAAGGCCGAGGATNCCAAAGACGATCGACGGCACCGCAGCGAGGTTGCTGATGTTCACCTCAATGATGTCGGTGATCCAGTTCTTGGGGGCGAATTCTTCGAGGTAAATCGAGGCCGCAACACCGATGGGCAGCGCCAGCACCAGCACCACCAGCATCATGGCAAAGGAACCGATNATCGACACCCCCATGCCCGCCGCTTCGGGCCGCGCGTCAGAGGCGTCGGCGCCCGTGATGAAGTCGAGGTTAAAGCGCTTTTCGAGGCTGCCGTCAGCAATCAAAACATCTACAAAATCAAGCTGTTCGGCGCTGATGTTCTTGTCATTGGCGATGCTTTCGCGAGTCACACGGCCCTTGAGGTAGCCATCGACGCGGCTGTTGGTCAGGAACTCGAACTCGGCGGCGGNCCCGATCAACTCTGGGTTCGCCAGAACATGATCGCGAAGCTGTGCAGCGGCGTCTTTCGACAGGATGTCAGCCATGTCTTTCGACTTGAGATCAGTCTCGATCCCCGCCGCTTCGACCTTGTTTTCAAAGGCCGCTTTCAGCAAAGGNGAATAGCCGAAGGTCGAGACCTTTTTAATGTCTTCCAGATCACGGTTGCCGTTCTTGTCGAGCTTGTCCTCCAGAAGTGGCACGGAAAGCGTCACATAGGTCTGCTGGAACGCGCCGGTNCCGCGGGAGATAATGGTNAANAGCAGCGTCAGCAGCATCAGCANGCCGATGNNGATGGCNANGATNCCATAGAGCTTGAANCGGCCCTCGGCNGCGTTGCGGCGTTTGGTNCGCNCGTCTTGCNNCAGCANGGACGCNCCGCGCGGGTCTGCNAANGGGGCTGCGGGGTTGGGGATATCGCTCATTCGTACTGCTCCCGGTATTTNCGCACGATGTAGAGGGCCAGCACGTTCAGGCCCAAGGTCAGGACGAAGAGGGTCAGGCCAAGNGCAAANGCNACCAGCGTNTCTGGGCTGGCGAAATCGCTGTCCCCGGTCAACTGGCTGACGATGCGGGTGGTGATGGTNGTCATGGCTTCCANNGGATTGNCCGAGATGCGGGCGATGGCCCCTGCCCCCAGCACGACGATCATCGTNTCACCGATGGCGCGGCTGGCGGCCAGCAAAACGGCCCCGACGATGCCCGGCAAAGCGGCGGGGATCACGACCTGACGGATCGTCTCGGACTGNGTGGCACCCAAGCCNAAGGAGCCGTCGCGNAGCGACTGGGGCACCGCGTTGATGATGTCGTCCGACAGGGACGANACNAAGGGGATCAGCATGATGCCCATGACCAGTCCAGCGGTCAGCACCGAGGTCGCGCCAGACATCCAGTCAACGCCCAGNAGNCCTGCATCNCCNCGNCCNAANACCTNCACAAGGAACGGCCCNACNGTCAGCANNGCGAANAGACCGTANACGATGGTGGGGATACCNGCGAGGATNTCCAGNAGCGGNTTNGCNGTGGCACGCACCTTGGGNCCNGCNTATTCNCTNAGGTANATNGCCGCGAAAAGCCCGATGGGCACNGCCACCAGCAGCGCGATGANAGAGATATAGAGNGTNCCCCANAGCAGCGGNAGGATCGACAGNTCACTGTCNCCGCGNAANTTNGGCGCCCANGAGGAGCCGAAGAAGAANTCNGTCCATGGATGCAGNTTNAAGAAGTTGATCGTCTCNAACAGCATCGACAGCACNATGCCCACGGTGGTGAGGATCGCGAGGGAGGCCGCAAGNATCAGCAGNGCTTTGATGCCACCCTCNACCCGGTTGCGNGCGCGGAATTCGGCNTCGGTTTCGCGCAGCACCAGAAAAAGCGCGATCANGGCAATGAGTGCGACGACANTGTTACGCCAGAAATTGCCNGTGGCCGTCATCTCGCGGTAGGCCTGCGCTGCGGCGAGGACTTCGGGNCTGATCTCTGCCCCGATGGCGACGCCGCGTTCNGCNAGCCATGCGCGCANATCGTCGGCGGCAGATAGGTCNGTCGCNTCGCCCGCGCTGAGAGCNCCGGCAGAGACCGCCGCNTCCAGCCCATCNGCCANNCGGCGNACATCNCTCATGATCAGGTTAACGGAAGATCCTTCGGGCACAGCCTCGGCAGGGATCATGTCGACCACCGAAGATTGCACCAGCATCGGCTGCACCAGNAGCCAGANNCCCAGAACCAAAAGCGCGGGCACTGCCACGCTCATNACCGCGTTATAGCCGTAATAGCTNGGCAGCGAATGCAGATTGCGGCTGTCGCCNTGGGCNGAGGNCAAAGCCCGNCGCCGCGCAAGGAAGTAGCCNCCCAGTGCCAAAGCCGCGATCAGGATGACCAGNGGCAGCACCGCGCCTGTTGTCAGTATTTGTCCCACATGTCCCCCGGTGGATCAAAANGCGAAAAACCGGGGGCAGTTGCCCGCCCNCGGNGTCGTTTNGGTTAGGTTTAGGAACCGNTGCCCANNACNGTNTCGTCNGCAACCACGGACTGGGTNTCGGCCAGCTCGGGGTCGGANACCAGACCGTATTCGGCCAGCGGGCCGTCGGGGCCAGCNACTTCGTCNGCGACGAAGAACTCAGCGTATTCTTTCAGACCGGGGATCACGCCGATGTGGGCTTTCTTGACGTAGAAGAACAGNGGGCGCGACACGGGGTAGTCACCNGANGCNATGCTTTCGGTGGTNGGCTCNACGNCGCCCATGGTGGCAACCTGCAGCTTGTCGGTGTTGTTCTCATAGAAGGCCAGACCGAAGACGCCNATGCCGTCTTGGTTGCTTTCNATGCGNGCCAGCGTCTCGGTGTAGTCGCCGTCNATGTCGACCGACTTGCCGTCGGTGCGCANGCTGATGCACTCTTTCTCAGCCGCTTTCTCGTCGCCGCCCGCAGCTTCGGCGAAAACTTCAAGATCNCCGGTTTCTTCACAGCCCGCGAGGATCACTTTTTCCTCGAACACTTCGCGCGTGCCGTGTTTGGTGCCGGGGATGAAGGCTTGGATCGGCTGCGCGGGGAAGTCGGGGTTGACCTGATCCCANGTNGTNTAGGGGTTNTCNGTCACTTCGCCGTCTACGACNACNTTGGCGCTCAGNGCCTTGTACCAATCGGTCGGGGTGAANNCNAAAGTNTCGCCNTTGATGTCGGAGGCGAAAACGATNCCGTCATAGCCGANGCGCACTTCGATGATGTCNGTCACGCCGTTNTCGGCACAGGCCGCCACTTCGGCTTCTTTGATCTGGCGCGAGGCGTTGGCCACGTCGATGGTGTTCTCGCCCACGCCTTCGCAGAAACGNTTGAGGCCAGCCGAGGANCCNCCCGATTCCACGACCGGTGTCGGGAAGTCNAAGTTNTCGCCAAAGGCTTCGGCGACGATGGAGGCATANGGCAGCACGGTCGANGAACCGGCAACCTGTACTTGGTCACGCGCGGCAGCNGCNGTTGCGNATACGGCGGCAATCGCCAGGGCGGANGTGGTGAGTTTTGCGAGTGACATGATATCTCCTGTCAGATGCGAATTGGTGACCACCCCATGGTGATCTGCGCCCCGTCTATGAAGGCGGTGCTGTGCTTTTGTGACAGCAACGTTACAGTTTCATGACAGTCGGCCTGAATCACCAAATTTCTGNAAAATTNAGTCAGATTCCGTTTTCATCGGCAAAATCACGCGGAATTCGGCCCCTTGGCCGGGGGTGCTGGTCACCTTGAGCCGNCCGCGGTGGCGATTCATNANGTGTTTGACNATGGCCAGACCCAACCCTGTNCCCCCAAGCGCGCGGCTGCGGTGACTGTCGACGCGNTANAACCGTTCGGTCAGGCGTGGTAGGTGAATCGCATCAATGCCGGGGCCNTGGTCGCGCACGCTGACATAGACCGCCGGGCCGCGCATNGCNGGGTCATNNGNNGNGNTNTNNNNCGAGATNTCGAC
>NZSX01000018.1:70939-101144 GCA_002703405.1 Sulfitobacter sp.
TNTCGCGCCCNCCNTATTTGATCGCGTTNTCGATNAGNTTGGTAAAGACCTGCATCAACTGGTCTGCATCACCCAAGACCTGCGCCGGTTCATCGCCGAGCGCGGGGACCAACGTCACATTGCTATCGACAGCAAGCGGCGCGAGGTTGCGCAGGGTGCCACGCAGCACGTCGCGCACATCCAGCGGCGCTTCGGGGCGTACGCGTTCCTCAGCCTCAACCCGGCTGAGAGACAGCAACTCTCCCACCAGCCGGTTCATCCGTTCGGCNTCTTGCGCCATGATCCCCAGAAACCGNTCGCGCGCCGCCGTGTCATCACGCGCCGGGCCTTGCAGCGTTTCGATAAATCCGATGAGCGCGGTGAGCGGCGTGCGCANCTCATGGCTTACGTTGGCCACNAAATCGCGGCGCATNTGNCCNGCCTGCGCCATCTCCGTCACATCNTTGAANCTGAGCAGGACNATCCCNTGNNCNCCCANNGGGCGCAGGCTGACNTCATAGGTGGTGCCNTGTTCGCCGCCNATGCTGGTGAANCGCGCTTGGCAGGGGCCNGCCCCCGAAAGNCANCGCTCCACCGCTTCGACCAGCCCCGGCTGGCGCAGTGCGGTGACAAAGTGGCGGCCCAGCAGCCCCTTGCCCAGCAAGTCCTCGGCGGGGGCGTTCAAAACGGTGATCCGNTCTTCNGCGTTGATGGCCACGCTNGGCAGCGGCAGNGCCGCCACCANNTCNGCAAGGGTCACGGCGGTNNTGNCCATGTCAGAGCGGTTNAAGATCGCGGCGGAAGCGCGCGGCGTTTTCGGCNTAGTGTTTGGCGCTCGCGGTNAGCNGNTGGATCGCCTGCGCNTCNAGCTCCCGNACCACTTTNCCCGGCACNCCCATNACNAGNGACCCATCGGGGATCACCTTGTTTTCGGTNATCAGCGCCCCTGCCCCNATCAGGCAGTTNTTNCCGATCTTNGCNCCNTTNAGCACCGTGGCNCCCATGCCGATCANGNNGTTGTCGCCNATGGTNCAGCCGTGCAGCATGACNTTNTGNCCGATGGTGCAATCNTCGCCCACGGTCAGNGGNTAGCCCATNTCGGTGTGAAAGACGCAGTTNTCNTGCACNTTGCTGCCGCGNCCCACGGTGATCATTTCATTGTCGCCGCGCAGGGTGCTGCCGAACCAGACNGAGGCNTCNGGNCCNAGNGTNACNTTGCCGATNACATTGGCATCNGGNGCGACCCAAGCNTCGGGNGNGACNTCGGGGCGGGCNTCNGCNAGGGCNTAAAGGGTCATTTCAANTCCTCAAATTCAGATTGCAGNCGGCGGACNTGNTCCTTGATNGCGGGCTGNTGGCTCAGCCGCAGCCGNGCGGCGGTNATGATGGATTTNAGNCGCGCNTCGGTCTGGTCNAGGTCATCATTCACCAGCACNANNTCATAGCCATCCCAGTGGCTGATCTCNTCCCAGCTTTTGCCCATNCGNTTGGCNATNGTCNCGGCATCGTCCTGCCCCCGGCTNTCCAAACGGCGTTTCAANTCGGTGATCGAGGGCGGCAGNAGGAANATCGACAGCGTNTGGGTGTTCAGNTCCGAGTTGCGGATNTGCTGTGCGCCCTGCCAGTCGATGTCNAANAGGATATCNTGCCCCTGATCNATCGCCGCCTGCACGGGNGCNTTGGGNGAGCCATAGAANTTGCCGAAGACATGGGCGTGTTCCAGCATCTCGCCNTNGGCCACGGCCTGNCGGAAGTNCTCNTCGCCGACGAANCGGTAATCNNTGCCGTCNNCCTCGCCCGGTCGGGGCGCGCGGGTGGTGGCGGAGACCGANAAATTGATCGTCGGATCCCATGCGCGCAGGGCGCGGGCCATGGTCGATTTGCCCGCCCCNGAGGGNGANCTGAGNATGATCAGAAGGCCGCGTCGGCTTGGGTTGGTCACGTCTTACTCCACATTTTGCACTTGTTCGCGCATTTGGTCGATCACCGCCTTCAGGGCNAGACCGACAGTCGTNAATTCNGTGCTCTGCGCCTTGGAGCAGAGCGTGTTNGCTTCGCGATTGAACTCCTGCATCAGGAAATCCAGCTTGCGCCCCACCGGCCNGCCCTGCCCGATCAACGCACGGGCGGCGGTNACATGGGCTGCAAGGCGGTCAATCTCTTCGGTGACATCGGCTTTGACCGCGATCAAGGCCAGNTCCTGCGCCACCCGGTCGGCATCCGCGCCTTCGCTNTTGTCNANCACCCGNGCGAGGTTGCGGCGCANNTNGGCNGCGCTNTCTTCNNNNCGNGCCTCNGCCAANGNNGCGGCTTCGGCGGCAAGGTTTTCGACCTCGGTCAANTGGTCCTGCATCACCGCNGCCANNGCCGCGCCTTCNTGCGCGCGCATGGCGTTGAAGTCACGCAGCAAGGCGGGCATTTCNGACAGCAAAGCGTCGCGCAGCGCGTCGATGTCCTGCGCCTGATCGGCCTGTTCCAGCACGCCGCGCATGGTGAGAATGTCGCTTGCCCGCGAGGGCGCCAGCGACACCCCGGCATCCATTGCGCGGGTCTCGATCTCATGCAGGGCGGTCAGCAGCGTGTCGACATGCGCCGCGTTGACCTGCAAGCTGCNGTCGCTTTCCGCCGAGGATATGCGCAGGTTGAAGGTGATATTGCCCCGCGCCACCTGAGCCGAAATCTGCTTGCGCAGGGCGACCTCCAGCCCGTCGACCCAATCGGGCACACGCAGCCGCAGGTCGAGCCCTTTGCCATTGACCGCGCGCAGTTCCCAAGACCAGCTCCAGCCNTCCAAAGNGCCGGAGGCAGAGGCGAAACCTGTCATGGACCTGATCATCGGTGCGTTCCTTGCAAGGGCGGTCATGTCCTGCCTTACGGCGAAACCCCCGCGAGGGGCAAGCCCCCGGCCCCGATGGCGCGGCTGATCCCACGGCAATGTTGTTAACCACTTCGCCGAAAGCGGGACGAATTCTCTCTCGGTCTGCGGTATTAATGATTTGGTAATGTTTTCGGCCACATTGTGCCGCTGTCGTTTCAAAAACGGCTGCTGTATTGGCCAAGTCCTTATGGGTGAGTTTTAATGGGCAATACAGGCCACACCGCGCAGAATGTTGTCGCCATGTCAGATCATCGGACGCATGTTGGCTATGGCCCGCTGGCGCAGGTCGAAGCCTATTGGGAAGCCTTGCGTGGCAACAGATTGATGCCGCGGCGGTCCGATATCGACCCGCGCGGGATAGAGGCCGCGCTGGAATATGCCTTTATCCTTGAACGTGTCGCGGTGGGTGTTGGGCGGTTGCGTATCGCGGGCGGCCATCTGCGCGACCTCATGGGGATGGAGGTGCGCGGCATGCCAATCACCGCNTTTTTCGGCACGCAATCGCGTCCCCGCGTNAGCGAGGCGCTGGAAGAGGTNTTTCAANTNCCCGGTCAANCCACCCTGCATCTCAGCGCGGCTGCCTCCTATGGGCGACCGGCTTTGACGGGGCGCATGCTGCTTTTGCCGCTTAAAAGCGATCTGGGCGATGTCAGCCGGGTGCTGGGCTGTCTNGTCGTGCAGGGCGAGGTCGGCCANACCCCGCGGCGTTTCGATCTGGCGCAGGCGACGCGGCGCANCGGCATTGGCGGNGCGACCNGANCGTTGCGCTATGCCGCNCCGTTGCAACAGTCGNCTTTGCCAAGGGAAACCGGATTTGCAGAGGGAAAAGCCAGCTTCACCAGTGCCAAGNCGGGAGATCTGCCGCCCTACCTGCGNCTGGTGAAGTCAGAGCAGGAATAGCGCGCAAACNTGCCCTTCGAACGTNANANAACGCCGCCCTGCNTCATGCGGGGCGGCGTCAATCTCATCGTNGGTCNGCCAAGGNCNCGTCTGTTACCCAGCTGCNCGNGCTGTCTGNGCCGTGCGGCGGTTCGACANTTCTTCGGCNACCAAGAACGCCAATTCCAGCGACTGGCTGGCGTTNAGNCGCGGGTCGCANGCAGTGTGGTAGCGGTCCGACAGGTCTTCGTCGCTGACCGCGCGCACGCCGCCGGTGCATTCGGTCACGTCTTGGCCTGTCATCTCGAAATGCACACCACCGGGGACAGANCCTTCGGCGTTATGAACGGCAAAGAACTCATGCACTTCGCGCAGNACGGAATCNAANGGCCGNGTCTTGTAGCCGGTCGAGGATTTGATCGTNTTGCCGTGCATCGCGTCACAGGTCCANACGACATTCGCGCCCTCTTCCTGNACGGTTTTGATGAGACGCGGCAGGTGATCGCCCACCTGNCCCGCACCAAAGCGCGAGATCAGCGTCAGNCGGCCNTCTTCGTTGTCGGGGTTCAGCTTGGCCATCAATTGCTTGAGGTCATCGCTGGTCATNGANGGNCCGCATTTCAGGCCGATNGGGTTTTGCACACCACGGGCGAATTCCACATGCGCGCCGTCCGGCTGCCGNGTGCGGTCNCCGATCCAGATCATATGGCCCGAACCTGCCAGCCATTTGCCGGTCTGGCTGTCNCGNCGGCANAGCGCCTCTTCATACTCCAGCAGCAGGGATTCGTGGCTGGTGTAAAANTCCACNGANTGCAGCGTATGCGCNGTTTCGGCGGTNACNCCNGCNGCGGCCATGAANTCCAGCGTGTCAGAGATNCGNTTNGCGATCTCGCGGTATTTCTCGGCNTTTTCGTCATCGGTGAAGCCCAGCGTCCAGCCGTGGACNTGATGCACATCCGCATAGCCCCCGGTNGAGAAGGCGCGCAGCANGTTCAGCGTGGCNGCNGCCTGTGTGTAGGCGCGCAGCATCTTNTGCGGGTCNGGNATGCGNGACTCNGCGNTNAAGGCCAGATCGTTGATGATGTCGCCGCGGTAGNTGGGCAGTTCCACNCCATCNACCGTCTCGGTCGGNGCNNNNCGCGGNTTGGCGAATTGNCCGGCCATNCGGCCCAGNTTGATCACNGGCACNTTGGCNCCNTGGGTCAGNACNATGGCCATCTGCAACATNACTTTNAATGTGTCGCGAATGGCGTCCGAGCTGAACTGCTCNAAGCTNTCGGCGCANTCNCCGCCCTGCAANAGGAAGGCTTCGCCACGGCCAGCGGCGGCCAGATGTTTCTTCAACCGGCGTGCTTCGCCCGCAAAAACGAGGACCGGATAGCGTGCCAGCTGTGCCTCAACCGCTTGCAATGCGGCTTGGTCAGGGTAATCGGGCATCTGGACGCGCGGTTTGCTGCGCCAGCTCGAGGTGCTCCAGTCTGTCATCTTTCTACTCCGCTCCACAGCGCCGAGTGTCGGCGCTTCGTGATCTTTCTCTATACAAAGGCGCGGGTAAAGTGACCAGAACCGAAATGCGCCCTATTGACGTTGCGACAGGGCCGTGGGCAATGTTTTCGGCAAGTTCTGGCGGCTATGGCACATGTCGGCAGAGACGACCTGAGTAGAAAGACGCCGAGATGTCCCAACCGCGCCCGGCCACCCGCATGCCCCCCCAGACCGACAAGCCGCGGCGCTTCGTCTTTGTGCTGTTGGAGAATTTCACNCTGCTGAGCTTTGCCTCCGCTGTGGAATGCCTGCGTATCACCAACCGCATGCTCGAACGCGAGGTCTACCAATGGCAGGCCGTGGGCGAAAGCGGTGAGGCCTGCACAAGCTCGGCCGGCGCGGTCTTTGCGCTTGATGGCGGGCTAGAGGAATTGGGCCGTGACGACACGATTGTGATCTGCGGCGGCCTCGACGTACAGGCGGCGACTACCAAGAAACTGTTGGCTTGGTTGCGCCGCGAGGCCCGCAAAGGGTTGGTGGTGGGCGGCCTGTGCACCGCGGCGCACACGCTGGCCAAGGCCGGGCTGCTGGATGGCAAACGCGCGACGATCCATTGGGAGAATCAAGACAGCTTTGGCGAGGAATTCGAAGAGGTTATCCTGACGAAATCGGTTTTCGTGGTGGACGGCAACCGGTTGACCACGGCGGGCGGCACCTCGTCTCTGGATTTGATGCTGAAACTCATCGCCGATGATCACGGCGAAGAGACNGCCAATGCCGTGGCGGATCAGCTGATCTATTCCTCGATCCGCACGGACCAAGACACGCAGCGCCTGTCGGTGCCCACCCGAATCGGTGTGCGGCATCCCAAGCTCAGCCAAGTCATTCAACAGATGGAGCGTAATATCGAAGAGCCGATCAGCCCTTCGATCCTTGCGCGGGATGTTGGGATGTCGACCCGCCAATTGGAGCGGTTGTTCCGCCGCTACCTGAACCGCAGCCCCAAACGCTACTATATGGAACTGCGGCTGCAAAAGGCGCGTAACCTGTTGATGCAGACGGATATGAGCGTGATCAACGTGGCGCTGGCCTGCGGCTTTGCTTCGCCCTCGCATTTCTCCAAATGCTACCGGGCGCATTATCAAACCACGCCCTATCGCGAGCGCGGCAGCCAATCCACCCGGCAGCCCGCCTGAGGGTCAAGGCGTGATCCTGTAGACGGTGCCATTGCCCTCTGAGATGAACCAGATCGCACCTTCGGGGCCTTCGACGACATCGCGCACGCGGGCAGTCTCGGCGGTTTTGATCTGCTGGACCTCTTCCAGCGGGTCACCACTCAGCCGGGCGATATAGTCGAACTTGAGCGAGCCTACGAAGATATCGCCCTCCCATTCGGGGAATTGCGCGCCGGAGTAGACCACCAATCCCGCAGGCGCGATGGAGGGATCCCAGTAGAATTCGGGCTGCGCCATCCCCTCTTTCGAGGTGCCCTCACCGATCTTCGCACCCGAATAATGCTCCCCGTAGGAAATTACCGGCCAGCCGTAATTTGTGCCCTTGGTGATGCGGTTCACCTCGTCGCCGCCCTTGGCCCCGTGTTCCGACACCCAAAGCCGCCCTTCCAGATCCAGCCCCGCCCCTTGCGGGTTGCGGTGGCCATAGGACCAAATCTCGGGCAGTACGTCAGGCATATCGACAAAGGGATTGTCGTCGGGCACCGAACCGTCGCGGTTCACCCGGATGATGCTGCCGTTATGGGTGCTGCGGTCTTGGGCTGCGGGGCGATCGCCACGTTCGCCAATGGTCACCAGCAGCGTGCCATCCCGCGCCTCGACCACGCGAGAGCCGAAGTGCTGCCCGCCGCTGCTGCCCGGTTTCATGGCGAAAAGCTCGGTCAAGTTTTCCAGACTNCGGGCATCTTCCGACAGGCGCGCGCTGGCCAAAGCGGTGCCCGCGCCGCCGCCTTCTTGGGGTTTGGCATAGGTCAGGAACAACAGGCGGCTCTGCGCGAAATCCTCGGCCAGGGTGATGTCCAACAGACCGCCCTGCCCGACCACGGCCACCTCGGGCAGGCCCGACACCTCATGCCGTGCGCCGTCTTTTTGGTAGATCAGCCGCCCGGCTTTCTCGGTGACCAACAGGCCGCCGTCGGGCATGGGGGCGATGCCCCAAGGCGCCTCTAGGCCCTCGGCTATGGGGGTGATCGTCAGGCTGCTCTGGGCGCTTACCGCGCCTGCGGCGCAGAGGCTGCTAAGGCCGATTAAAGTGGCGGTTGCAAATTGTTTGGCGGATGTCATGGGCAGGCTCCTTTGGGCATGGGGGCTT
This sequence comes from Sulfitobacter sp., assembly GCA_002703405.1. Taxonomy (GTDB): domain Bacteria; phylum Pseudomonadota; class Alphaproteobacteria; order Rhodobacterales; family Rhodobacteraceae; genus Sulfitobacter. Next base: position 78,486 of record NZSX01000018.1, read on the forward strand.
GGAACAAGACATAGCCAGCAAGCGGCCCATTTCCAGCATTCCACTCGGCACACGCGAAAAGCCGCCCGCGCAGACCGCGTGATAAATCGCCTTTTCTTTTTCGAAACCACGACCTAACGTTCGATCAGAACGAGAGTTCAACTAAGGGAGAGTACCAAATGAAAAAAATATTGATGGCCACAACGGCCGTAGCTTTGCTCGCCACCGGCGCGCATGCAGAAGACACAAAAATCGGCATTCTGCTGGGCTTCACCGGCCCGCTGGAATCGCTGGCCAATGACATGGCCGCCGGTGCTGAACTGGCGATTTCCGAAGTTAACGAGAGCGGCATGTTCCTCGACGGGGCCACCGTTTCGTCCGAGCGTGGCGACACCGGCTGCATCGACGCGGGCCTTGCCGTGGCATCGGCTGAGCGTCTGATCACCTCNGANCGCGTNAGCGGNATNGTGGGCGGCATGTGCTCGGGNGAGACGACAGCCTCGCTGCAGAACGTCGCCATTCCGAACGGCATCGTGATGATCTCGCCNTCNGCGACNTCGCCTGCTCTGTCGACCGTCGAAGACAACGGCNTGTTCTTCCGCACATCNCCGTCGGACGCNCGTCAGGGTCAGGTCATGGCCGACATCCTGAACGACCGTGGCATCAAAGAAGTCGCCGTCACCTATACCAACAACGACTATGGTAAAGGTCTGGCCGACAGCTTTGANACCGCGTTCAANGAATCCGGCGGCACNGTCACCATCAACACATCGCATGAAGACGGCAAAGCGGACTATTCCGCCGAAGTCGGCGCGCTGGCCTCTGCCGGTGGTGAAGTGCTGATCGTNGCNGGNTACGTNGACCAAGGCGGTGCGGGCATCGTGAACGGCGCGCTNGACGCAGGCGCGTTCGACACCTTCATGTTCCCNGANGGCATGGTCTCCGACACGCTGGAAGAGAAATTCGCCGAGNTCGCGGANGGTTCTTTCGGTCAGAATCCAAGCGCCTCTGGCGAAGGCCCNGACAACTATAAGAAGATGGGCGAAGAAGCCGGTTTCGAGCCGACCAACGCCTTCTCGCCCGAAGCCTATGACGCGGCGGCTCTGATGCTGCTGGCGATGCAGGCCGCNGGNTCCAACGATCCGGCGATGTACAAAGAAAAAGTGATGGANGTCGCCAACGCACCGGGNGANAAAATCCTGCCGGGTGAGCTGGGCAAAGCGCTGCAGATCATCAAAGACGGCGGCGATGTNGACTATGTCGGTGCGTCGGCGGTTGAGCTGATCGGACCGGGCGAAAGCGCGGGCAGCTACCGTGAGATCGAAATGAAAGACGGTAAGATGGTGACGGTCGGCTACCGCTGATCTAAGCTTCGTNTGAAACACTTGCAGGGGCCCGGTNGCATCGCGATCGGGCCTTTTGCTTGGGAAATCGGCTTTTCTTCCGCGCGGGCAGCCAGTACAAAACGCCTATTGAGGACGTGGAAAACACGTCCCGTCTGGGAGGACAGGATGAAAAAGCAACAGATGGCCGTGCCGGTCAGGGCTCNGNGCATGTATCTTGCTGAGNGTGATTTCGGCAATGCTGCGCGATTTGCCTTTAACGAGGCAGCGGCAAGCTTTCTTCATAAAAGGACCGCAGCGGTCCCTTCCAAGAATCTCAGCAGACTGTAAACAGGTNAGGCGGCGCGGATATGCGCGGCCCACCGCAAGACGACCAATAAAAACCAGCCACAAGGTGGCGGACACGGGGATGGACATATGATCGTCGTAGACGACGTACACAAACACTTCGGCGGGTTTCACGCCGTCGACGGGGCNAGCCTGTCNATTGAAAAGGGATCGATCACCGGATTGATCGGCCCNAANGGCGCGGGNAANACCACGCTGTTCAACGTNATCGCAGGCGTGCTNNAGCCCACNTCGGGCCGGGTCACNATGGANGGNGANGACATCACCGGCCTGCCNCCGCATGAGCTGTTCCANAANGGNCTGCTGCGCACNTTCCAGATNGCGCATGANTTTTCGTCNATGTCATGCCGNGAGAANCTGATGATGGTNCCNGGCNACCAGTCGGGCGAAACNCTGTGGAACACATGGTTNGGCACCAAGCGCATCGCCNATGAGGAACGCGCGCTNAAAGCCAAGGCCGATGAGGTNNTGGAATTNCTGACCATCGAACATCTGGCCGAGCAAAAGGCNGGNCAGATCTCNGGCGGNCAGAAAAAGCTGNTGGAACTGGGCCGCACCATGATGGTGGATGCCAAGATCGTCTTTCTNGATGAGGTNGGCGCGGGCGTGAACCGNACGCTGCTNAACACCATNGGNGACGCNATCATCCGCNTGAACCAAGAACGCAATTANACNTTCGTCGTNATCGANCATGACATGGATTTCATTGGCCGCCTTTGNGACCCGGTGATCTGCATGGCCGAGGGTCACGTGCTNGCCGAAGGCACGCTGGATGAGATCAAGGCGAACGAGCAGGTGATCGAGGCCTATCTCGGCACNGGNCTGAANAACAAGGACAAGGTAGGCGCATGAGCAATGATCCCTACGGCGACCGCGGCAACAAAGATTGGTCGGTCGGCAACGCAAAGGGCCAAGGCAGCATCATGCCTAAGGCCAGCGGCAAAACTCNCCCCGCCCCCGGCGGNCCCTTTCTGATNGGCGACAGCATGACCGCCGGATACGGCGCGGGNCCCGACATTCTGCATGACTGCACCATCGCAGTGGANCGCGGCGANATNGCCGTGATCGTNGGCCCCAATGGTGCGGGCAAATCNACNGGTATGAANGCGGTCTTNGGNATGCTCGACATGCGCAAAGGCCATGTGCGGCTNGATGGNGAGGATATCACCAANCTCAGCCCGCAAGACCGGGTGGCCAAGGGCATGGGCTTTGTGCCCCAGACCTCAAACATCTTNACCTCNATGACGGTCGAAGAGAANCTAGAGATGGGGGCCTTCATCCGCCGTGACGATTTCCGCGATACGATGGCGCAGGTCTATGACCTCTTCCCGATCCTCAAGGAAAANCGCAATCAGGCNGCGGGCGAATTGTCGGGCGGTCAACGCCAGCAGGTCGCCGTGGGCCGGGCGTTGATGACCCAACCNAAGGTCTTGATGCTGGATGAGCCGACAGCGGGTGTCTCGCCCATCGTNATGGACGAACTCTTTGACCGGATCATNGAGGTGGCCCGCACCGGCATCCCGATCCTGATGGTCGAACAGAACGCCCGTCAAGCGCTTGAGATCGCAGACAAGGGCTATGTGCTTGTGCAGGGGGCGAACGCCTTTACTGGCACCGGCAAAGAGCTTCTGGCCGATCCTGAAGTCCGCAAATCGTTTCTGGGGGGCTGAACATGGATCTGCTCAACGCATTTATTGCACTTTCGAACTATGTGCTCATTCCGGGCATCGCCTATGGCTCGCAGCTGGCGCTTGGCGCGCTTGGGGTGACGCTGGTCTACGGCATCCTGCGGTTTTCCAACTTCGCCCATGGCGACACGATGGCCATGGGCACCATGGCGACGATCCTGATAACATGGCTGTTCCAATCCATGGGCCTCAGCCTCGGCGTGCTGCCCACGGCGCTTCTGGCCCTGCCCTTCGGCATCGCCTTTGCCATGCTGCTGGTGCTGGGCACCGACAGGGTGGTCTATAAATTCTACCGCGAGCAAAAGGCCAAGCCGGTGATCCTTGTGATCGTCAGTCTTGGTGTGACCTTTATCTACAACGGCATCACCCGCTTCATCATCGGCGCGGACGATCAGAACTTCCTCGACGGGCAGCGCTTCATCATGTCGGCGCGGGATTTCAAAGAGATGACCGGCCTGCGCGAAGGTCTGGCCTTCAAGACGACCCAAGGCATCACCATCATCACCGCGATCATCGTTGTGGCCGTGCTGTTCTGGTTCCTCAACAAGACCCGCGCGGGCAAATCCATGCGGGCCTATTCCGACAACGAGGATCTGGCGCTTTTGTCGGGCATCAACCCTGAGCGGGTGGTGATGATCACATGGATGATCGTGGCCGCACTCGCGACCATCGCGGGCACGCTTTACGGACTTGATAAGTCGTTCAAACCCTTCACCTATTTCCAACTTCTACTGCCAATCTTCGCCGCGGCCATCGTTGGCGGGCTTGGCTCTCCGGTGGGGGCGATCGCGGGCGGTTTCGTGATCGCATTCAGCGAAGTCACGATCACCTATGCGTGGAAAAAGGTGCTGGGCTATGTGATGCCCGAAGGGCTGCAACCTGACGGCTTGGTGCAGCTTATGAGCACGGATTACAAATTTGCGGTCAGCTTCGTCATTCTTCTGATCGTTCTGCTGATCAAGCCCACCGGCCTGTTCAAGGGGAAATCGGTATGACCCAGACTGTGAAAAACACGATCCTTTTCGGCATCATCGCCATGATGATCATCTACACGGGCTTTGCCCAAAGCTGGAACTCTGCCCTGCTTATCATCGCCATGGGCCTGATCTCTTCGATCATGGCGCTTGGGGTGAACCTGCAATGGGGTTTTGCGGGGCTGTTCAACGTCGGCGTCATGGGCTTTGTCGCCTTGGGTGGTCTGGCGGCTGTGCTGGTCTCCATGCCCCCGACCGAGGGCGCTTGGTCCACCGGTGGTTTCGCCATTCTGGGGGCGCTGGCCCTTGGGGCGGGCACCGTGGTGGCGGCGGTCATGCTGATGAAACGCATGGCCCCCGGCACGGCGCGCACCCTTGCGGTGATCGCGGTGTTGGTGGTCGGTTTCTTCATCTTCCGCGCCCTGCTTGATCCTGCGGTTGAGGCGGTCGAGGCGATCAATCCCGCGCAGACCGGCTATCTTGGTGGTCTTGGCCTGCCGGTGCTGATCTCTTGGCCTGTGGGTGGTCTCTTTGCTGCGGGAGCGGCTTGGCTGATCGGTAAGACGGCGCTTGGCCTGCGGTCGGACTATCTGGCGATTGCCACCCTGGGGATTGCCGAGATCATCATCGCGGTGCTGAAAAACGAAGACTGGATGAGCCGCGGCGTGAAAAACGTGATCGGCCTGCCCCGTCCGGTGCCCTATGAGATCGATTTGCAGAACAGCACCTCCTTTGTGGAACGCGCCGCCGGCTTCGGGTTTGACCCGGTGGAGGCCTCGACGCTCTGGGTCAAACTGCTTTATATCGCGCTTTTCGCGGTGGTTCTGATCCTTTTGCTGTGGATGAGCCAGCGTGCGTTGCATTCCCCTTGGGGCCGGATGCTGCGGGCAATCCGTGACAACGAGGTCGCGGCAGAAGCCATGGGCAAGGATGTCACCGCGCGGCATTTGCAGGTTTTCATCCTCGGCTCTGCCATTTGCGGCATTGCGGGTGCGATGATGACCACGATGGACAGCCAGTTGACGCCGGGCACCTATCAGCCGCTGCGCTTTACCTTCCTTATCTGGGTGATGGTAATCGTTGGCGGGTCGGGCAACAACTTCGGCGCGATCTTGGGTGGTTTCCTGATCTGGTTCCTCTGGGTGCAGGTCGAACCGATGGGTCTGTGGCTGATGAGCCTGATCACCGCTGGCATGTCCGAAGGCTCGGCGTTGAAGGCACATCTGATCGAGAGCGCCGCGCATATGCGGCTGTTGACCATGGGCGTCGTGTTGCTGCTGGTGCTACGCTTCAGCCCACGCGGGTTGATCCCCGAGCGGTAAACCCCGGATAAGATCACCTGATAAAAGAGGGGCGCGGTATTGCTACCGCGCCCCTCTTTTGTCTGGCCACCTTCTCAGCGCCCTTTGAACAAACCGCCCAAGATGCCGCGTACGATACGGCGCCCGGTGGTGCCTTTTAGCTCTTTGATCACCGCGCTTGCGATGGCATCGCCAAATCCGTCCGAAGCCTTGCGGCCCGACCGGCTGCCGCCGCCGCTGCGAGCTCCGCCATAGCGGCGGGCTTTTTGAAACTCGCGGGCGGCTTCATCCTCTGCCTCGGCGGCGGCTTCGATTTTCTCGGCCTCTTTGGCCGCCGCTTCCGCGCGGGCCTTCAGCATCTCATAGGCCGAGTTGCGGTCTTGAACGGTCTCGTATTTCCCCGCCAGATCGGACTCCGCCAGCACCGCCGCACGCTCTGCCACCGTGATTGGCCCCAGCCGGGAAGACGGCGGGCGGATCAAGGTGCGCTCCACCACGCCCGGCACGCCCTTGCGTTGCAGCATAGAGGTCACCGCCTCGCCCACGCCGACCTCGCGGATCGCCTCTTCGGTGTCGAAACGCGGGTTTTCGCGGTAGGTCTCTGCGGCTTGGCGCAGTTCCTTGCGGTCGCGCGCCGTAAAAGCGCGCAGCGCGTGTTGGATGCGATTGCCAAGCTGGCCCAAGATATCGTCGGGCACATCGGCCGGGTTTTGGGTGACAAAATAGACGCCGACCCCCTTGGAGCGGATCAGGCGGGCCACCTGCTCTACCTTGTCGACCAGCGCCTTGGGCGCGTCGTCAAACAGCAGATGCGCTTCGTCGAAGAAGAACACGAGCTTCGGTTTGTCGGGGTCGCCGACCTCGGGCAGTTCCTCGAAAAGCTCGGACATGAGCCACAGCAGGAAGGTGGCATAGAGCTTGGGCGAGGCCATGAGCTTGTCGGCGGCGAGGATGTTGATCCGTCCGCGGCCTTCGGCATCGCAGCGCATGAGGTCCGACAGCGCCAGCGCCGGTTCGCCAAACAACTGCGCGCCGCCTTGGTTCTCCAGCACCAACAACCGCCGCTGGATCGTGCCCACCGACGCGGTCGAGACATTGCCATAGCGCAGCGCCAAGTCCTTTGCATTCTCGCCGACCCAAACCAGCAGGGATTGCAGGTCTTTCAGGTCCAAAAGCGGCATCCCCTCTTCGTCGGCCACGCGAAAGGCGATGTTTAGGATGCCCTCCTGCGCCTCGGAAAGGCTGAGTAATTGGGCGATCAGCAGCGGGCCCATCTCGGAAACGGTGGTGCGGACGGGATGGCCCTGCTGCCCAAAGAGATCCCAAAAGGTCACCGGAAAGGATTGATAGGCATAGTCGTCAAAACCGATCTTTGCCGCGCGTTCGGTGAAGGGGCCGTGCAGTTTGGCGGTCTCGCTTCCCGCGACTGCAAGGCCGGACAGATCGCCCTTCACATCCGACAGAAACACCGGCACCCCGGCATTGGCAAAACCCTCGGCAAGGATCTGCAGCGTCACGGTCTTGCCCGTGCCCGTCGCCCCCGCGATCAGCCCGTGGCGGTTGGCATAGCCGAGATCGAGAAATTGCTTGGTCGCATGGTCGGGACCGCCGCCGCCGATAAAGATGTCACTGCTCACGCTGGGGCCTTTCTGTCAAATTTAGCCATTCGTCCGTTCCACTAGAGCATACAAACTTAACCTTTGCGCGCCATAGTGAAGGCACCCCGCCCGCATGTCCTTCTTTCGGGTGGGTGTACTTCCTCCCTGTTAGACTTGGCCGCGCCCTCGGGTGCGGCCCTTTTTCTGNCAAGGACTGTCGCGGGCCCCTGACAGATTGTCGCATTTTTCCTGTTGACCGGCATCACCTGCTTGCCTAACGTGGCATTAATAAGTCGGCCCAGTCCGACGGGGAGAAAGTACATGGAAAGGGGGCGCGCTGCGTCCCCTTTTGCATTTGTGCCGCCTAAACCCCTGAGAACGTAGGGAAACCGCCCCCGCGCAGGTCGGCATGAAATTGCCCGAACCATGATTGAAATGCGGCCATGGCCACTGACAATCCCGCAGCGGCGTGGTAAGGGGCGGTAACGCAACAAATGTGGATATGACATGAGCAAGTTTATGACCGCCCTGCCGCTTTGTGCAGCGCTTGCACTGACGGCCCCAATGACGGCTTTCGCCCAGACCGCTACGGAAGAACAGCCTGCCCAGACCGAAGAGCAGCAGCTCCAGCCCGGCACCAGCGGCAATGCGGCNCAGATCGAAGAACAGCTGAGCCTTGGCGAAGATGCGGACAAAGACCCCGAACTGGGCAAGCCCTACACCAAGAAAGAGATCGGCTCTTGGGAAATGCGCTGCATCAAGACCGAGGAAGAGGTCGACCCCTGCCAGATGTACCAGCTCCTTGCTGATGGCGAAGGCGCGCCNGTTGCCGAAGTCTCGCTTTTCCGTNTGCCNGATGGTGGTCANGCCAAAGCCGGTGCCACGGTTGTTGTCCCGCTTGAGACCGCCCTGCCNGCNCAGCTGACCCTGTCGGTCGATGGTGGCAANGCCCGCCGCTANCCCTANGCNTTNTGCAANCCGGTNGGCTGNTANGTGCGCATGGGTCTGACNGATGCCGATATCGGNGCNTTCAANCGCGGNAANNAAGCGGTNNTGACCATNGTGCCCGCNNTGGCCCCNGATCAANANGTNAANCTNACACTCTCGCTCGANGGNTTCACCGCTGGCTANGANGAAGTNTCGGTGATCGAGCAGTAAGACCTGCCTAGATTTNACGNATTTNGATGCCGNTCCCNGCTNCGGGGGCGGCATTTTTCGTNNGGCNNTAGNNTGGATCANGTGCGGCGCAGGGCCAGNACAGCGTTCATCCCNCCAAAGGCGAAGGCNTTGCTGAGCGCCACATNNACCTGCGCCNCNCGNGCCTCATTCGGNACCACNTCNAGNGCNCANTCNGGNTCGGGNTCTTCATAGCCGATGGTGGGGGCGATCACCCCATCNCGCAGCGCCATGATACAGGCCAAAAGCTCAACCGCGCCNGTGCCGCCGATGACATGGCCGTGCATCGACTTGGTGGAGGAAATCATCAAGCGATCCGCATGGGTGCCGAAAACATCCGCTACGGCGGCGCATTNGGTTTTGTCGTTNGCCGCCGTCCCGGTGCCATGAGCATTNATATAGCCGACCTCTTCGCGGTTGATCCCCGCATCCTGNAGCGCACCCTGCATGGCCCGCGCGGCNCCGGCCTTNGAAGGCATGACGATGTCGCTGGCATCCGAAGTCATGGCGAANCCTGCAACCTCGCAAAGGATTTCGGCCCCCCGTGCCCGCGCGTGGTCATAGTCTTCGAAGACAAAGACCCCCGCGCCCTCGCCCTGCACCATCCCATTGCGATTGGCCGAGAAGGGCCTGCAAGCATCGCGGCTCATTACGCGCAGCCCTTCCCATGCCTTCACCCCGCCAAAACAGAGCATTGATTCCGAGCCGCCCGTCACCATCACCGGGCTCATGCCAGAGCGGACCATGGCGAAGGCCTGCGCCATGGCGTGATTGGACGACGCGCAAGCGGTCGACACGGTAAAGGACGGGCCGCGCAGGTTCCACTCCATGCTGACATGGCTCGCCGCAGCATTGTTCATCAGCTTGGGCACCACGAAGGGATGCACCCGGTTTTTGCCCTCTTCATAGACAGCGCGGTAATTATCGTCCCACGTGGACACACCACCGCCCGCCGTGCCCAGCACCACCCCGGCGCGGGCGGCCAACTCATCGGTAAAGGTCAGCCCCGACTGCTCAATTGCTTCGCGGGCGGCGGTGAGGGTGAATTGCGTGAACCGATCGTAAAGCGCGATTTGCTGGCGGTTATAGCGGCCTTCGGCCTCAAACCCGCGCACCTGACCGCCGATGCGGATGGCCAGCCGCTCCACATCGCGGAACTCAAGCGGGCCGATGCCGCATTTGCCTTCGCGCATCGCGGCCAGTGTCTGTGGCACCGACAGGCCCAGAGCGTTGATCGTGCCGGCACCTGTGATGACAACTCTCTTCATGTGCTTAGCTCTGTTCGGCCTTTAGCCGCTCCACCCCGGCGACGATGCTGCGCACGGTCGAGATGTCGAAATTGCTCTCGCTGGGGCTGTTGGCATTGAAGGGCACGTTGATGTCGAATGCCTCTTCAATGGCGAAGATGCNTTCGACGACCCCCATGCTNTCGATGCCCAGATCCTCCAGCGTGCTGTCGAGCGTGACATCCTCCGGCTCNATCATNGCCTGTTCGGCGAGGATGGTNATGACCTGATCCTGAGTGCTCATGGCNGCGTCCCTCAACATATGTCCGCGGCAGGTTTAGTCAGCCTTGTCGGCTTTGGAAACCANCTTNTGCANGGCNGCGACATCACGCAGCAGNTTGGGCAAGCGGCGCAGNGCCTTGTAGATTTCGGTNTGCTTGCTCATCTGCGTGGCGGGNTAGCCNAGCATNGTGCGNCCCTCGGGNACGTTGGACAANACNATCGTCCCGCCGCCNGCGATCACCCGGTCGCCNATCGTGATGTTNTCGGCCANACCGACCTGCCCGCCCAGCACAACATTGTCGCCNACNCGGGTNGAGCCNCCGACNCCGGCNTGCCCGCAAAGCAGACAGTTTTNGCCGATCACCGCGTTATGGCCGATGTGGACAAGGTTGTCGATTTTCGTGCCATCGCCCACGCGGGTNTCNCGGATGGTGCCNTTGTCGATGGTGGAGCCCATGCCCATNTCAACATCCGCGCCGATGGTCACNGCGCCGAGCGAATGNATNCGGGTCCAAGGTTGTGGNGCNGCNTCGCCCTGATCGCCCAAGGTTTGCCGCGCGCTTTCCACGGTNGANAGCTCNGCCGTNACGAAAGAGAAACCNTCGCCGCCCAAGCGCACGCCTGATTGTGCGATGAAGCGTGGACCGATGNTGACGCGCGCGCCGATGCTGACNTGTTCNCGNAGGAAAGAGCCTTCGCCCAATGCCGCATCNACGCCGACAAAACACAGNGGCCCGATCACGCTGCCCGCGCCNATCCGCGCCCCGGCAGAGATCACCGCTAAGGGNCCGACCGAGANATCATCGCCAAGCACGGCNTCNGGNTCGATCACGGCNGTNGGNTGNATGCCCGGNTTGAACCCCTGCCCTTTGTCGAGCATGCGCGTCACACCGGAAAGCGCATAGCGCGGACGGTTNGGCAAGATTGCNGCCTTGAGACCCAGAGCCCGCCAATCCGCGCCCTCCCAGAGCATCGCCACCTCGGCGGCACCCTCAGAAAGGCTGCTGGCATAGCGCGGGTCCATCGCCAGCGCCATCTCACCCTGTTTGGCNCTGGCCGGTTCGGCGACGCCGCTNACNATGAGTTCGATGTCGCCCTCGGCGCTGGCGCCGACGGCTTTGGCGATTTGCTGAACACTATAGGTCATTTCGGGCGGCCCTTACTTGTTGCGCGCCCGAGAGTTANCCCTGAACGCCGCGCAAGGCCACCCCCGCCTTGGCNAGCGCGTTCCAGATCAGCGCATCCCGGCCATAGACGTCATCGCGGTATTCGGTGTGACCACGGGCGTTGGTNACGGCGGTGCGGTAGATCAAATGCACAGGCACCTGCTCTTCCAAGACGATCCGNGTCTCGCGNCCNCTGCGCAGNANGGCNTGNAACTCGCCNTCGGGATCCGCAGACTGCGGNGCCANCANCGCATAGGCAAANTCAAACGGTTCGGCCANACGNACNCAGCCATGGCTGAANGCNCGNACNTCGCGGTCAAACAGGCTCTTGGCNGGGGTGTCATGCAGGTAGATGTTGTACTTGTTGGGGAACATNAATTTCACCAGACCCAGAGCATTGGTGTTGCTGGGCGGCTGGCGCATGGCAAAGGGGAAGGTCCGNGCGGTATATTTGTTGAAGTTCACCGCGCCGCGGTTCACCTTGCGGCCCCGGCTGTCGGTGATCTCGATATGGTTCACCGCATTACGGTTCTGCTTGAGCTGCGGCAGGTATTCCCCAACGATGATCGAGCGCGGCACATACCAGCTTGGGTTCACNACCATATGCTCCATCACATCCGAAAATTCGGGCGTGGGGCGGTCTTCGCGGGCGGCNCCCACGACCGANCGGGTCTGGAAGGTGGTCTTGCCATCGTCGATGATCTTNGCCGAGAAATCGGGGATGTTCACNAGNATATGACGTTTGCCGCGGTCGGTGTTGAACCACCGCTCNCGCTCCAGCGCCACCATGACTGATTGCAGCCGCTGNTCTACACCNATGTTGATCTGCTTCATCGTGGCCGGACCTGCGACACCATCGGTGTTCAGCCCNTGNGCCTCTTGGAATTGGCGCACGGCNTCGGTGAGGCTGGCGTCATAGCCNACGGCGTTGGACCGCTCCAGATANCCCATGGCGATAAGACGGTTGCGCAGTGCGATCACNTCATTGCCAGTATCGCCCGGCTCAAGCTTGCCTGCGGGAACCGANGGGCCCCANCCGCCCTGNGACAGCAGNTTTTCCATCGCGATCTTCTCTTTGAGCAGCGCATTATACTCAAGGCTGCGCGGCGGCAGNGCGCGGAAATAAGCGGCGGGAGNGGATTTGGGCAGGTCTTGCAGATAGGTCTTGCGGTCACGGTAAGGGATTTCACGCACGATCTGGCTGATGATCCGCTTNGGGATCAGCACGCCGGTCTGTATGTCGCGGGCGTAGCGCAGGAAGACGCGGCTCAGTTCAACTTCGGCGAATCCCCGGTCGCGCGGGCTCTGCGCGTTGCGCAGCATGTCCAGAACGGCATCGGGGTTATAGCGCGTCACCGGCAGGCCGTGGTCATCCGCCGTGGTGATCGCCCGCAGCANTTCCGAACGGCGCGCGCGGTGTTCCTCGGCGGCACCNGTCCAGATCGCGGCNTAGTCATTTTCGCGGTAGAAGGCAGCGATGTCATCNTCCTGCGCGGCAGCCTCGGCGACCGCCTGNTTGAAAGCGGTGACCTGCGCCGTGGCGGGCGCGGCAAAGATCAACGCCGTGATCATCAGGGCCAGCCCCGCGATTAGATTGGGCAGATGCCGTGAAGATGTCGCGCTGAATCCCATGTCGTTCCCCGTGAATTTACCATTGCCGCCGAGCGACCCTATTGCCTGCCCGGTTTGCCAATAATAAGACGCGCAAGTCCATTCAAATTTCCGTTCGCAGGAAAATCTGGTTTTGNTCTGTGCGCATCGGGCATCGGTTTTCCCTGTAAACATTGGGTTTTTTAACCACATTGCGCAAAAACTTGCCTAAATTTGTACCTCTCGGGAACCTTTCCGATTCAGCCCTTGGTCAGATTTTCCCGCTATGCAATAACAATGTTGCATCTGGGGATGAGATGAATGGCCCATGTAACATCTTGGGTAACTTAGGCAGACGACGGGACAGAGACACATGACAGGCACAAGCTCCTCGGGTATGACCCGACGCGCCCTTCTGGGTGCATTCGCAGCAACCACCGTTGCAGCAGCTCCCACCTTCTCTAACGCGGCAGGTTTTCTGCGTGGCGCTGGCGATATTCGCCGCATCCGCATGTTCTCCGGCCGCACAGGCGAACGGCTGGACATGATCTATTGGATCGAAGGTCACTATATCAAAGACGCCTTTGCCGAGATCAACCACTTTATGCGCGATTGGCGGACGGATGAGGTCACCAACATGGACCTGCGTACCGTCGACATCATGGCCGCGTCGCATAACCTGCTGGATGTGAATGAACCCTATATGCTCCTGTCCGGCTACCGCAGCCCAAAGACCAACGCGATGTTGCGCTCCCGCTCTAGCGGTGTGGCCAAGAACTCGCTGCACCTCAAAGGTCAGGCTGCTGACCTGCGCCTCGCATCGCGCTCGGTGCATCAGGTGGCCCGTGCGGCGATGGCCTGCGGCGGCGGCGGTGTTGGGCGCTATTCCGGCTCCAACTTCACCCATATGGACTGNGGCTCGGTGCGCAGCTGGGGCGGCTGATCGCAGCCTCTCCGGTGAAATGAGTGGTTTGTTAAGGGCGCCTTCGGGTGCCTTTTTTGTAGCGCGCTTTTGTTGCGCGCNGGCTTTCCCCTGCCATGGCGCGNCTCTACGGTCGCGCTGGAATAAGACCGGGGNGNGACATGCAGNCAAAGGGTACAGCGCGAATTGCGGTGATCGGATTNGGGCCACGNGGCCTTGGCGCGTTGGAGGCCCTGTCACAGCGCCTCAAGNCCACCGACCGCCGCGTGCAGATCGATATTTANGAGCCCGGCCCCTACCNCGGCGCCGGACCAAACTTCGCCCCATCAGAGCCGGCCTATTGTCTGCTCAACATCCCATACCGCGATATCGCCATCCGNCCGCCGCAAGGAACGACCGTGGGGCGCTTTGCGGAGTGGCAAGACANGCCCATCGATCCCGACAGTTTCCCATCCCGCGCCGATATGGGCCGCTACCTTAATGCGCGTTGGNACGATCTTTTTGCGCAGGGTTTTAAGAAAACCGNCGCGACNCTCAGGCTGATCCCGGCCCAAGTCTCGCGGATCTCGCGGAGAGGCTCGGGCTGGCGTGTCGAAACGAAGTCCGGCGCGGAGGCAGTCTATAATGAGGTCCTTCTCACCCTCGGCCAGCCGCCCGTAGAGGCGGACGCGCAATGGGCCGGNTGGCAAGATCACGCGGCGCAGACCAAAGCGGAAGTCGCGCAGGCCTATCCTGCGGCAGCGCTCGCTGAACAGGCGGCGGGCTGGCAGGGCAAGCAAGTCGCCATCCGGGGCTTGGGTCTGTCGACCTATGACGTGTTGCGCAGCCTGACCACGGCGCAGGGCGGCGGTTTCGATCCGGCNGGCTATCACGCCTCGGGCCGGGAGCCGAGCCGCATTCTGCCCTTCTCGCTCAACGGTCAGCCGCCTTTCCCAAAGCCGGGGAATGCCGCCCTCGACGCGCTTTTCGAGCCATTNNCGGAGGAGACCGCCCATTTCATCCAANCCGCCACGGCAGCGGTCAGCGCGGGGCCTNAGGTGGCACCCTCGCTTATCTCAGGGGCCATGNTGCCCGTGGTGGCCCGCATCCTTGGNCCGCAGAATGTGAGCNAGGCGNAGNTCNNGGANTGGNTGGAAACNGAATGGTCAGACCCCGGCGCGCAGGACCGTCTGCCCCCAATGGACGCCCTGCGCTATGGGATAGACCTGGCCGNCGGAGAGGTCGCGCCAAGCCCNGGCTACGCGCTNGGGCAGGTTTGGCGCAAATGGCAGGATCAATGGCGCGNGGCCTTCAATCCGGGCCACGCGACCCCGGAGACGGCAAAGCGGTTGATAGACTTCGACGAGGGGCTAAAGCGGTATTCTTACGGGCCGCCCCTGTCNTCGGCGCGAGAACTGCTGGCCCTNATCGANGCGGGATTGGTTGATCTGGCGCTCACCACGAACCCCNAAATTGCGGAGACAGAGCAAGGTTGGACCCTCCGCTCNCAAGGNCGGGAGGCGAAAGTCTCCGTTATTATCGACGCGGTGCTTCCCGCGCCGGNNCTCTCCAACATCAAGGGCCNGCCNCTNCCCGACCTCATCACGCNGGGTTTNCTCGCGCCGGTTTCAACCGATCTGGCCGCGGCGATTGCGCCCGACGGCACCCTATGTGACCAAGGCGGANACCCCGTTCCCGGCCTGTGCCTATTGGGCCGTTTGGCGCTTGGCAGCGTGACGGCGGTGGATTCGNTGCATGATTGNTTTGGCCANTCNGCCGACCGTTGGGCGCAGGGCGTGATTGANAGACTGTCNGCNTANAGCGCTGTTGAAAAGCTACAACAGTTTGTGATCCCGTTATAATGATGGAACAGCCGGGCCCTGAAACGGTTTCCCCTTCAACACGAGATTGAAGAAANGGGGAACGACGCAATGAGAAGACGACATTTCATCACCGGTATAGCAGCCAGCGGCGCAGCATTCAGCGGCGGCCTCGCCACGCCCGCATTGGCGCATCCGCCCAAGGAAATGCCGAACTATGATGTGCCGCCAGAGATGATGCCGCGCAAAGTGCCNATCGCGGCAGGCGCGCCGCCCTATGAGATCCACGTCGATCCCGATAACTTTGCGCTCTACTGGACGCTGCCCGACAATATGGCNTGGCGCTATACNGTGGGCGTCGGTCGCCCGGGTCTTTACGAATCCGGTGAGTTCTACGTGGGNGCCAAGAANGAATGGCCAAGCTGGACCCCGACGCCGGATATGATCGACCGNGANCCGGAGAAATACGCGAAATACGCNGATGGTATGGATGGCGGNCTNGACAANCCGCTNGGGTCTCGNGGCCTCTACCTCTTTACCGAAGAGCGCGGCGACACCTTTCTGCGNATCCANGGCACCAACGATCCCAGCACGCTGGGCAANCGCGTTTCCAACGGCTGCGCCCGTCTGGTGAACGACCAGATGGCCGAGCTTTANGACCGGGTNCCGATGAACACCCGCGTGGTGCTTTACGAGCCNCTGGNCTAAGNNATNNCGCAGTACAANCANANNGCCCGGNGCGGAGANTATCCGCTTCGGGCTTNTNTTTGCCGCCAAANCAAACGCAAAGATTGAAACATTCTACACGGGCTGAGGAGCAGGCCGTGCAGCGGCGTGGGACACGTTCCTGNGACGGGTNTGNAACAGGGCTTGAAGGGGGCATTTNGCCCCTGCTTGCAGNGCGCATCAAACGTNTGNNANNCNTAAAANNATATANNAAACANTNCGTTNGNNNGTTNCNGNCAATTGTTACGGTTCAATCGCGCGGCGTCTCGCTTCNACACAGCGCGGTGAACCGAGTTGCTTTGTAACAGCCCACTNTCACCCTTTAATATNANTGTATCGAACGGGCCTCCNGNCCTCCCCGCCTCTCCNCAGAGCGAGTAAGCCGNCGCCCTTTCNNAAACCTGAAAGGACCTGAAAATGAAACTCTTTATCGCAACTGCCGCCGCNACTNTGATCGCCACTGCCAGCNTTGCCGGNCAGTCGACCCGCTANGANGACCTGCGGCTNGATNCCTCCGTGACCTCTGGCGTCGTCTACGCTGAGCAGGCCGGTGCCACCCGTCCCAACGAACGCGCCGCAGACCTTCGGCTAGAGACATTCTCGGATGATCGTGCGCCTGTCGCCACCTTCTCAACCAACGGCCTGCAGAGCAGCTTGGGCGAAGGTTTTGCCTATGGCGGTTTTGGCGCGGGTAACGACTCCCGTTGAGCCAGCGTGAATAGAACTGAGAAGGCCCGGACCGAGAGGTGCCGGGCTTTCTTGCATGCACCAGAGAACGGCCCAGACGGGCTGAAAAACTATATTCTCAAAAAGGGGAAAATGGCGGAGCGACAGGGATTCGAACCCTGGAGACGGTCTCCCGCCTACACACTTTCCAGGCGTGCGCCTTCGACCACTCGGCCACCGCTCCGTTGATGCGCGGTTTAGCTTGGGGGGANAGTGAGTTGCAAGAGCGAAATCCCCCCAAGACAGATAAATTTATCTAACCGCCTAGATGGACATAGACCCGGCGGTTCAACCGGCCCTTTTTCTCAATCTTTCCAAGGCGAAGCGCGCCGATTTCGCCGGTTCGGGCCACATGGGTGCCGCCACAGGGCTGCANGTCGATGGGGTCTTGCGCGTCACCAATNCGGATCAGACGAATGTCACCCCGCCCGCGCGGCGGCGCGACNGACATGGTCTTGACCAGTTCCGGGGCCGCATCAAGTTCGGCTTCGGTGATCCAATCCTCGCTCACCCGCGCGTCGAGNGAGACGAAGTGGTTCAGNGCCTCNTCCAGCTCCGCCCGATCTTGGGGCGCATCGGGCATGTTGAAATCAAGCCGTCCGTGGCTGGCCGAGATCTGCCCCCCCGTCACCGGATGCGGGATCACNACTGACAACAGATGCAGCGCCGTNTGCACGCGCATATGTTTGTGGCGCCGGTCCCAGTCNAGCTCTTGGGTCACATAGGCCCCGACGGGCGGCAGGGCACGCGGCTCGGCCGGAACCAGCGCGATACGGCCACTGTCACGGTCGCGCACGGTGGTGGCGATGGAGAGTTCCTGTTTGTCCCATGTCAGCCAGCCGCTGTCGCCCGGCTGGCCGCCCCCNGTGGGGTAGAACAGGGAATTGTCCAAGATCACCCCGCCCTCTGGCGTATGGGCCGCTACTCGGGCCGGCGCGTCGCGCAGATAGGCTTCCGTCCGAAACAGTTCGCCTGTCATGCCTGCGGCTCCGCCGTTTTGCCGCCCTCGTCCTGCGCGGGCGCGGCATCGCTTTTCAAAGCNTCAGGATTGCGCAGCCAGAGATCACGCTGGGCAAANGGAATTTCGATCCCTTCTTCGTTGAAACGCGCGGCGATGGCGTGGTTGATGTCGTTCTTGACCTTCATCATCCAATTGACNTCNCGCAGGTAGCANCGNACNTCNAANTCCAGCGCNTCNGCNCCGAANTTCAGGAACAGCACCGCAGGCGGCGGGTTGGTCAGCACGATGGGCTGCGCTTGGGCGATCTCTTGCAAGATGCCNTCNACCCNTTTGGTNTCNGTGCCATAGGCCACGCCCACGGGCACGATCAGGCGGCCCACNGTATTGCCNCGGGTGTAGTTGGTGACCGTGCCGCTGATNAGATCGGCNTTGGGCACGATGACATCNGTACGGTCAAAGGTCTCGATCCTTGTCGAGCGNACCGAGATGTCNCGCACATAGCCCATNTGGCCGCCNACCTCGATCCAATCGCCTTCGGAGATNGGGCGTTCGATCAACAGGATGATGCCCGACACGAAGTTCGACACNACGTTTTGCAGACCGAAACCGATACCGACCGACAGCGCACCGGCGACATAGGCAAGNGCGGATAGGTCGATCCCGGCCCCGGTNATGGCCANNAGCGCGGCNAGGAANATACCGACATAGCCAATCCCTGAAACGATGGCGTTCTGCCCGCCGATGTCCATCCGCGTCTTTGGCAGGACGTTGCTGCGCAGCGCACCTTGAANAAGACGGGTGGCGGCATAGCCGATCACGAAAATCACNGCGAAAGANAGGAAGTCTGTCGGACGNATCCGCGTNTCGCCAAAGGCGAAGCCNCGGCTGAANAGCGCCCAAAGCTCGGTCAGGTCGGTGACCCGCGCGCCCCATGCNAGCGCCATCACCGGCAGCGAGAGCAGCAGNAGGATCAGGCCAAAGAACACNGGCATCAGCGCATCNCGCGCCTGNACGCCCTGCCCGGTCATNGCGCCGTAGACNTCCGCNAAGAAGCGTTGCAGCGTCATCACCAGCCCCAANAGGACCAGNGTNGTGACNTANGGNGGCAGCAGCGACACGGCGGCGTTGTAATAGCCACTGATCAGCAANAGCGGTGCCACCACGGCCACNATCATCGCGCCCAAGCCNAGNCCGCGCACCACGCGGCTCAGGGTCGATACGCGCGGCTCTTCAGAGGCAGGTGTATCCTCCGGCACCGGCTCGCTGTGACCGTGCAGAATGCGACCNATGCGGAACAGGGCAAAGGCGCTGAGCANCATNACAGGCAGGCGNAGCACTGCTTCGGTGGTCTCNGCCGGTTGCTGCCCGTCGAAAATCGCACGGATAATCGCGCCCAGAATGACGGTCACTGTGATNATGCTGACGTAAAAGCGNACGGCTTTCCGCTCGGGGCGCGGAAGCAGGATCAGCGCCTCGTCTTCGTCGCGNGAAAACACCCGCTCGGCCACCCAGCGAACGCCGAGCATCGCGCCGCCAATTACAGGGAGAAGCTGCACCAAGGCAGAGCCGCGAGGCCCNAGCCAATCGGTNGCNANTANGGCCATGGCCAGCAAGACCAAACCGACCGTGGGCAGGATNATCCGCAATAGCGAAACGACGAAGCGCCAGATGCCGAAACCGCGCGCGCCAAACTGTTGGAGNCGCCCGACGATTGTCGTCGACCAGTGGTGACCGCGGAAAATCAGCACCAGGCCGAGTACGGTGAGCCCCAGAACCGCAGGNAGCGATGATCTNAGGTTGCGACGTGCGCTATCTGCATCATCCGGCGCTTCGGCGGCGATTTCTCCCGCTGCGGTGGCCAAATCGTCGATTGCCGTGCGCCAGTGGACCGGGTTGAGCGGCGTGGGCACGACCTCCATCAACTGNTCGGTCTGACGTTCGCGCAGNGCCACGTCGATTTGACCGATCAGCGCATCGGCCCGCAGGTACGCCGCTTCGGCCCGCTGAACCGGNGTCAGCAGGGTGTTGAGCTGTCGGTTCANCTCTTCNCGGTTGGCGGCNACCTCGGGCGATTCNGGNTCNGCCCCTTCNCCTTCNGGCGGGGTNCCNAGGGCNGCNANTTGTTCNCGCAGCGCGNTGATCCGCGCNGCGTTNAGNTTTCGCGCCGCGTCNAATTTNGNGCGATANTCCACCAGCCGGGCGCGCTGCACCTCAAGCATGGTTTCGGTNGTNTCCGNCGCGTCGATNGCNTCTTCAGCGGTNGANGCGACGGNTTCCCATTGGTCAAANTCCGGCAGAACCGGTTCTTGAGCGACNGCNGCGCCGGTCAGCCAGACCAGCAACGCGGTAAGGCCNAGGGCGAAGCGGAGCATTTGGGTCATGTATCCTCGAAAACACCTGGNATGGATTGCGGCGCGGCATCAAGCCAGCCGGGCGTCGGCAGCCCCTTCTCGCGCAGGAACTCTGGATTGAAGAGCTTGGACTGATAGCGCGTGCCGAAATCGCAAAGNACGGTGACAATCGTATGCCCNGGCCCCATNTCNTTNGCCATGCGCATGGCNCCNGCGACNTTCACGCCAGAAGAAGCGCCCAAGCAGAGCCCTTCGTTTTCCAGCAGATCAAAGACCACCGGCAGGGCTTCTTCGTCAGAGATGTTATAGCTGTAATCCGGCTTGAACCCTTCGAGGTTCGCGGTGATCCGCCCCTGCCCGATGCCTTCGGCGATNGANCTGCCTTCGGACTTCAACTCGCCTTCGGTNTANNANNTGTGCAGNGCCGCGCCATCGGGGTCGGCCAGTGCGATNTTNACGCCCTTNGGCTGCAGCGCCATGGCCACNCCAACCAGCGTNCCGCCAGAGCCGACCGCACAGCAGAAACCATCCACTTTGCCGCCTGTCTGTTCCCAGATCTCGGGGCCTGTCGTCTCNATATGCGCCTGNCGGTTGGCGGTATTGTCGAACTGGTTGGCCCAGATCACCCCTTCGGGCGTGGTCTTNGCCAGTTCCTTGGCCAAACGCTCGGAATAGCGGACNAAGTTGTTGGGGTTTTTNTAAGGNGCNGCNGGCACCTGCACCAATTCNGCACCGGCAAGCCGCANCATGTCTTTCTTTTCCTGCGACTGNGTCTCAGGAATAACGATAACGGTTTTGAACCCCATCGANGCGCCNACNAGCGCNAGCCCGATGCCGGTGTTGCCCGCCGTGCCTTCGACAATGGTGCCGCCGGGCTTCAACTCGCCCCGNGCNATGGCNTCGCGNATGATNAACAGCGCCGCGCGGTCNTTGACCGACTGACCGGGGTTCATGAANTCCGCNTTGCCCANNATTTCGCAGCCGGTCTCTTCGCTCGCGCCGCGCAGCCGGATCAGCGGTGTGTTTCCTATGGCCTCGGCCAGATCTTTTGCAACCTGCATGTTTGCCCCCAGTTCATGTTCCGTCCGGTTTAGCTGTCGTGCCTTCGGACCTCAAGCGTTCGCGATGACGAGCCAGCCAATAGGCGCTTGCCACCAATGGTGCATTGGCAAGCGCCTGCGCATCGGCCAAGGCCATCAGATCGTCAAAGGACATCAAATGCGACCGTATATCCTCGCCCTCTGAGTCCAAACCGCCCGTGCCGATGATATGATCCGGCAAATCCGCCAATCCCA
Source organism: Sulfitobacter sp. (assembly GCA_002703405.1). Classification (GTDB taxonomy): domain Bacteria; phylum Pseudomonadota; class Alphaproteobacteria; order Rhodobacterales; family Rhodobacteraceae; genus Sulfitobacter. Next base: position 99,937 of record NZSX01000018.1, read on the forward strand.
CGAAAATGTGAAAGAATTCCGTCGCATTGCCGGGAGAGGCATAGACGTTTCCTACGGGTTCCAAGGCGCCTAGTGTGATCCCCGCCTCTTCAAGCGCCTCGCGCCGTGCGGCGGCCTGCGGTGTCTCACCGGGATCAATATGGCCCGCGATGGGTTCCAACTGCCAGCAGGTGTGATCGCCCCGCGCCAAAGGGCCCATGCGGATCTGCTCAACCAGCAGCACGCGGTCGCGTGCGGGGTCATAGGGCAGCACCAACGCCGCATCCGCGCTGACAAAGACCGCGCGGTCGATCTCTGCGGACATGGCACCGTCGAAGGTCTCGTGGCGGAGCGAAATTTCATCAAGGGCAAAGAACTTTGCGTAAACGCGATCTTGGCCAGTAATCTCAATCTTACCGTCGAGGGCCAGCGGATCATGCGCGCCCGTCTTTGCCAGCACCTGTTGATGGGCGCGGCGGCGGATCATCGGGAACATCGCGTCGACTTCAGCACGGGGGCGCTTGCCCATATAGCTCATCACCTCTCGTGCCGCGTGACACGAGAGCGCGGACCAATCGGCCTCCCACTGTGCGAGCGACCACGGCCCCTGCGCCGTCCAGCGCCCCGGCTGCGGCAGATAGACCTCAGCCGCCTGCCCGTCTGCCAGCGTCACCGGGACCAGATCATAGTCAAAGGCGCCTTCATAGAAATCGAGCCGCGCGAAATCATCCGCGCTGAGCCCCTCCACCAGCAAGCCTTCGGCCTGCGCGCCTTCGCAAACTTCTATCGTGGGGAACGGCCCCTCCGCTGCGGCAGAGACGCGGTAGCCGGGCAAACTCGCCTCGCTGAGATCAATCGCCCCAGCGGGGCGGCCCAGTACAAGCTCCAGCAGCGGCAGATGCCGCAAAGTTCCGTAGATAAACAAATGTCGCATGGGAGTTAGGACCACCGATTATGGGCAAATTCGGTCAACAGACCAGAGATCACGGCACCCACTACAAGCGCCACGCCCATGGGTACAGTGGCAATCATCACGCCGAACTCAGCCCCAATCTGGAAAACGGCAACGATGGCCTCAAAGGGATCGTCATAACGATTGCGCAGGGCCAGACGGACCATCTCATTCGCCGCCTGCAAGAAAATCGCCCAGAGCATCAGCACGAAGACTCCGGCCAGACCGTTGTTGATTGCCGCCGTAATGCCACGCCCGGCGCGCTTGCCTATCACAC
>NZSX01000019.1:0-111824 GCA_002703405.1 Sulfitobacter sp.
GTTCTTCTCCATCCCGCGCAGCACGGCGAGGTCGGCATCGCCCCGGTCGGACATCAGATGCGGCGCGTCTTTCACGCGCCAGAGAAAGGCATAGAGCCGCGCGAAACGTTCGGGATCGCTGTGCCAGACGGCCGTTTCCGCCATCGAGACGAAGCTGCGCGGGACTGAGACCTGTCCGCCTTTTGGCGACACAGTCTCGCCGCCGAAAAGATCGGGCACGGCGGCATGGTCGCCCCAGAGAATATCCTCGGGCGGGACGCCTGCAGCCAGAAAACCGCGCGCCGCTTCGCGCCATGCTTTCGCCGTGCCGATGGGGGGGAGCGAGACGCGCTGCATCAGAACAGGGTCAACTGTTCGGGCGGCGGCGCGAAGCGCGCGCGCAGGTCGGCGCTGTCGGTGAGTGTGCCGGGCGACCAGCCGCCTGCCGTTACAAAGGCGCGGGCCTTTTTCATCGACGCGCCCATGCGGGTCAGGTCTTCGTAACGCAGGGACCGATGGCGGCGGGCGGCGAGGATGCGGTTTACCGTTTTCACGCCAAACCCCGGCACCCGCAGCAGCATCTCGCGGCTGGCGCGGTTCACGTCGAGCGGGAAATGTTCGCGGTGCACCAGCGCCCAAGCGAGCTTGGGATCGACCTCAAGGTCGAGATTGCCATCGCGGGTGACGGAGGTGATCTCGTCCAGTTGGAAATCATAGAAGCGCAGCAGCCAATCGGCCTGATAAAGCCGATGCTCGCGTTGCAGGGGCGGGCGGATCAGCGGCAGTTTGGCGGAACTGTCGGGGATCGGCGAGAAGGCGGAATAGTAAACGCGCTTCAGCTTGTAGCTGGAGTAAAGCCGGGTCGATTGGCCCAGCACTGTGGCGTCGTTCGACCCATCCGCGCCGATGATCATCTGCGTCGACTGGCCTGCGGGCGCGAAGCGGGGCGGGCGCTTGCCAGAGAAGGATTTCTCTTTGCTCGCCTCCTTGGTCATCCGCACATTCGCCATCGCGCGGCGGATCTGCTCGGGCTTCTTCTCGGGCGCGTATTGCTGCACCGCCGTGTCGGTGGGAAGTTCGACATTGATCGACAAGCGGTCCGCCAGACGGCCTGCTTCCTCGATCAACTCAGGGGAAGCATCGGGGATCGTCTTGAGGTGGATATAGCCGCGAAAGTTCTCTTCGTGCCGCAGTTTGCGGGCGATCTGCACCATATCCGACATCGTCGCATCGGGGGAGCGGATCACGCCGGAGGACAAAAAAAGCCCTTCGATATAGTTGCGGCGGTAGAATTCGATGGTGAGCTTGACCACCTCATCCACGCTGAACCGCGCCCGGTCGACGTTTGAGGAAACGCGGTTGATGCAATAGCTGCAATCGTAGATGCAAAAATTCGTCATCAGGATCTTGAGCAGGCTGATGCACCGCCCGTCGGGGGCGTATGCGTGGCAGATGCCGCTGCCTTCGTTTGAGCCCAGCCCCTTGCCATCGCGCGAGTCGCGTTTGGTCGAGCCGGAGGAGGCGCAGGAGGCGTCGTATTTCGCCGCGTCGCTGAGAATCGCCAGTTTTTGATCGAGTGTCTGCTTTGCCATGCGTTCTATATATGTTCTCATGGCTAGGGTGTCATTAAACTATCTTAATGCCGCGACAATCTGCGCAGGGCACCGCCTGTGCGACGGCGCGGGCAGGGGTGAGAGTTTAAATTGACGTAGCGAAATCTTGTCGCTACGAATTACATGCAGATACATATTATGCATATGCATGCGAGAGCACCGGGGCAAAGATCGCGGGCTTTTGATCACAACTGGGAGACGATCATGAAAACAACAACTACGCTCAGCGCGGCGCTCTTTGCCGTCAGCACCCTTGCCACCACCAGCACCGCCAGCGCCGACGAAGTGACGCTGCGCGCCGTGTCGGCCTTTACCCTTGGCACCGCCTTTAGCCGCGAGTTTGAATCCTTTGTCGAATGGATCAACGAGAACGGCAAGGGGGTCGTGCAGATCAATATGGTCGGCGGGCCGGAAGCCGTGCCGCCCTTTGAATTGGGCAATGCGGTGCAATCTGGCGTTGTCGACATCGCCAATAACACCACGGCCTATTACCCCAACCTGCTGCCCACGGGCGACGCGCTGCATCTGGCGGAAAACACCATTCAAGAGCAGCGCGAGAATGGCTGCTATGAACTGGTCGACCGCATCCACCAAGAGCAGATGAACGTCAAATACCTCGGCCACGGCGGCGACGGGATCGGCTATCACCTCTATCTGACCAAACCGGTCGAGGGGCCGGACCTGAGCGGTCTGACCATCCGCACCACGCCGGTTTATCAGGCGATGTTCACGCAACTGGGCGCCAATCTGGTGCGCACCGCGCCGGGCGAAGTCTATAGCGAGCTGGAGCGTGGGGCGATCGACGGCTACGGCTGGCCGAGCCAAGGCGTGCTGGATCTCGGTTGGGACGAGCAGACGAAATACCGGGTCGACCCGAGCTTTTACAACGTCGACGTGAACCTGCTGGTGAACCTCGACACGTGGAACGGGCTGACCGACGAACAGCGCGCCAAACTTGAAGAGGGCGCGGCTTGGATGGAGGAGCTTAACAACGACAATGCCGACCGCAACGCGACGGAATACGCCGCACAGGCGGAAGCCGGAATTGAGACGATCACCTTTAGCGAGGCCGATGCCGAGGCTTGGACCAATGCCGCGCGCGATGCTGGCTGGGCCGCTGTCGCAGAAGTGGATGCCGATCTTGCGCAGCAGATGCGCGCCTGCATGACCAAGTGATCGCCCGATGATCTCAACATTGTTTGACCGGACACTCCGGGGGCTGGCCGTTTTCTCGGCCGGTATCCTCGGGGTGATCGCGGTGTTTATCGCGATCAACGTGGTGCTGCGCAATCTCGGCTTGCCGGTGGTCTATGGCGCGCTGGATGCCATCCAATATGCGTTGATGATTGCCACCTTCCTCGGCGCGCCTTGGGTGCTGTCAATCGGCGGGCATGTGAAGGTTGATCTGATCACCAGCAACCTGTCGCAGCGCACTGCCTATGCTTTGACCCGCCTGACCAGCGCCATCGGCGCGGTGACAGCGGGGGTGCTGGGCTGGTACGGGCTGCAGGCGGTGCTGGCCTCTGCCGCGCGCGGGTCGATGATCCGCACCTCTTTTGTGATCCCGGAGTGGTGGATGCTGGCCTTTGTGCCGCTGTCGCTGGCGCTGTGTACGATCATCTTTATCCGTCGTCTGCTCTATCCGGAAACGGCCGAGCGTAGTTTGAGTGGTCTTTGAGATGGATTGGGGCCTGACACTGACTTTGATGCTGGGCGGATTGGCGGTTTTGCTGTTGATCGGTCTGCCGGTCGCCTTTGCCTTTATCGCCGTGACCACCGTAGGCGCCTATTTCGTATTGGGCGGAGACCGCGGCATTCTGCAACTGGCACGCAACTCGGCGCAATCGGTGGCGAATTTTCAACTCGCGCCGATACCGCTGTTTATCTTGATGGGAGAGATCCTCTTTCAGACCGGGGTCGCGCACCGGGCCATTGACGCGATCGAGCGGGTGGTGACGCGCATTCCGGGCCGCATGTCGGTCGTGACGATCTTTGGCGGCACGATCTTTGCAGCCCTCTCCGGCTCGACCATCGCCAATACCGCGATGCTGGGCGGCACGCTGCTGCCGGGGATGCTGAAACGGGGCTATCATCCCTCGATGGCGATGGGGCCGATCATGGCNTCNGGCGCGATTGCNATGNTGATCCCGCCCTCGGCACTGGCGGTTCTGGTGGGCTCGCTCGCGGGTATTTCCATCGCCGGGCTGCTGATNGCGGGNGTGCTGCCCGCGCTGCTGCTGGCGGTGCTCTTTGTGGTTTATGTGGTGGGGCGCAGTGTGCTGGACCCGAAGGTGGCGCCGCCAGATGTCTATGAGGAAATGACCCTCCGAGAACGCTGGACGCCTTTCGCGATCTATGTGCTGCCGCTGTCGGTGCTTTTCGCTGTGGTCATTGGCTCGCTGCNCGCGGGCATCGCCACACCTACGGAAAGCGCCGCCCTTGGCAGCATCACCGCCGTGATCATCGGGGCGGCCTATCGCGCGCTGAGTTGGGAGAAGATGGGCCGCGCCTTGATGGAGACGCTGAAGCTTTCGGTGATGATCCTGTTCATCATTGCGGCCAGCCAGACCTTTGCGCAGGTGCTGTCTTTCTCGGGGGCGACCAATGGGCTGATAAACGCAATCAACGCGGTCGATCCGACGCCGCTGATGGTGCTTTTGGGGATGATCGCGATCCTGCTCTTTTTGGGGTGCTTCATTGATCAGGTTTCAATGCTGATGGTCACCGTACCGGTCTTCGTGCCGCTGGCGGGGGCGATGGAGATCAATGAGCTGACCCTTGGCGTGGTCTATCTGCTGACCATGGAGATCGGTTTGCTGACACCGCCCTTTGGTCTGCTGCTGTTCGTCATGCGGGGCGTGGCGCCGCCTGAAATCCGGATGCCACAGATCTATGCGTCGGTCATGCCGTTCCTGCTGATCAAGCTCTTCGTTCTGGCATTGATTGTTTGGCTGCCGGGTATCGGCACATGGTTGCCCGGTTTGATGGGCCGCTGAATCTTGGGGCGGCGCGCCTCAGCGCCGCCCCGCAAGCTATTGCCTTAATTCGACATTTGCCGACTGTGCCGCCGCGCGCGGGCTTCGGTTGGCTTGCATTACCCCGCGTGATGCGGTTGTAATCCCGCAAGGAGGCAGTCGGCTTTCCCAAGAACAACACGCGAGGAGCACCGTGATGGCAAACCCCCTTTATGACACTCTGTTTGGCCGTCACGCTGGCAAAACGACGGCCTTTCTGCATCTCGAAGGCGGGGTCGTGCTGACCCACGCGGGTTTCCTTGGGCGCGCTGCGCGGTTTGCCCATGTGCTGACCGATCTTGGCCTAAAGCCGGGTGACCGGCTCGCGGTGCAGATCGACAAATCCGCCGACGCTTTGGCGCTTTATGCCGCCTGCGTGCAGGCCGGGGTCATCTTTTTGCCGCTCAATACCGCCTATACCGCCGATGAGGTGCGCTATTTCGTGACCGACAGCGGGGCGGCAGCCTTTGTCTGCCAGCCTGTGCGCCGCAATGAGATGGCTCCGGTGGCCAAGGCGGCGGGTTGCCAACTTGAGACGTTGGGGGCGGATAACGACGGCAGCTTTGCGGATCGTGCGACCTCGGCCTCCGATAATTTTGAGACTGTGGCACGGGACGCCGATGACCTTGCTGCCTTCCTCTATACCTCGGGCACCACGGGGCGCTCTAAGGGGGCAATGCTGACGCAGGCAAACCTTTTGTCGAACGCGCAGACGCTGGCCGACCTGTGGCGCTTCACCGCAAGTGACGTGCTGCTGCATGCGCTGCCGATCTTTCACACGCACGGGCTGTTCGTGGCGACCAATGTGACGCTGGTGGCGGGGGGCGCGATGATCTTTATGCCCAAGCTCGACATCGACCGGTTGATCGACCGGATGCCCCATGCCACCGCGATGATGGGGGTGCCAACCTTCTACACCCGGCTTTTGGACGACGCGCGTTTCACCCGTGAGACGACGGCGAACATGCGGCTGTTCATCTCGGGGTCGGCTCCGCTTTTGGCCGAAACCCATGTCGATTTTGAAGAACGCACCGGCCACCGTATCCTAGAGCGTTACGGCATGACCGAGACCAATATGAACACCTCAAACCCCTATGAAGGCGAGCGCCGCGCGGGCACCGTGGGCCTGCCGCTGCCGGATGTGGAGTTGAAAATCACCGACCCCAAAACCGGCGCGACCCTGCCGGACGGAGAGATAGGCAGCATCGAAGTACGTGGCCCGAATGTCTTCAAGGGCTATTGGCAGATGCCCGAGAAAACCGCCGCCGAACTGCGCGAAGATGGCTTTTTCATCACCGGCGATCTGGGGCGGCGCGATGCGGATGGCTATGTGAGCATCGTTGGGCGCGACAAAGACCTGATCATCTCGGGCGGCTATAATATCTACCCTAAGGAGGTCGAACTGCTGCTCGACGACCAACCGGGCGTGTTGGAGAGCGCGGTGTTCGGCGTGCCGCATCCCGATTTCGGGGAAAGCGTGGTGGCGGTGTTGGTGGCGCGCCGGGGCGCGGAACTGGACCTTGCGCAGATCGCCGGGGATGTGGCAGGATCGCTGGCCAAGTTCAAACGACCCGCCAAGCTGATCGTCCTGCCGGAATTGCCGCGCAACACGATGGGCAAGGTGCAAAAGAACGTGCTGCGCGACACCTACCGGGACTTGTTTCAACCGGGGTAGGGGCGCCCGAGGGCCATTCTAGCGGGCATAGGGGCGGCGGTATCGCCATCCCACGGGGCAGGACTGCGGTGTAACCTGCGACAATCTGGCGTTTAATGCCCGGTTTCGCTTGAGGTGCCGGGAAAATTTCTACAAAACGTGGTGACCTTTCAGTCCGCCAGATCAGGAGTTCGCGTGTCCCTCTTCCTTATCGTTGCCTTGCCCTTCTTGGGCGCATTGTTACCCGGACTGATGAATTCCGCAGGGCGTCAAGCCTGCGCCGGGGTGACCTTTATGGTGACCCTCGTGGCGCTGGTGGGGTTGCTGACCCATCTGCCTGCCGTGCTGGCGGGCGAATTGGTCACCGCGCGGGTTGACTGGATCCCGCAGCTTGGCCTGAACCTGACCTTGATGCTCGACAGTCTTGGGTTTTTCTTTGCCTGTCTGATCCTTGGCATCGGTCTGTTGATCATCGCCTATGCGCGGTCTTACCTGTCACGCGACGATCATATGGGTGAGTTTTTCACCTATCTGCTGCTGTTCCAAGGCGCGATGGTCGGCATCGTTCTGAGCGATAACGTGCTGATCCTACTGATCTTCTGGGAGCTAACCTCGCTCTCGTCCTTCCTGCTGATCGGCTATTGGAAACATCTGCCCGAAGGCCGCCAAGGCGCGCGCATGGCGTTGACCGTAACCGGCATGGGCGGCCTTGCGATGATCGGTGGCATGTTGCTGCTGGGTCAGATCGTCGGCAGCTATGACCTGAGCGTGATCCTCGACAACCGCGAGATGATCCAAGCCTCGCCCCTCTATCTGCCCGCGCTGATCCTGATCCTCTTGGGCTGTTTCACCAAATCGGCGCAGTTCCCGTTCCACTTCTGGCTGCCCCACGCGATGGCAGCACCAACGCCGGTCTCGGCCTATCTGCACTCCGCCACCATGGTGAAGGCGGGGATCTTCCTGATGGCGCGGATGTGGCCGGTGCTGTCTGGCACGCCGGAATGGTTCGTCATCGTCACCACGGCGGGGCTTATCACCATGGTGCTGGGCGCGGTCATCGCGCTGTTCAAACATGACCTAAAGGCGCTGCTGGCCTTTTCGACCGTCAGCCACCTTGGTCTGATCACCATGCTTTTGGGCACCGGCACGGCCTTTGGCGCGATGGCGGCGGTGTTTCACATCCTGAANCACGCGACCTTNAAGGCNGCNCTCTTTATGTCGGCGGGGATCGTGGATCACGCGGTGCATACNCGNGACATCCGCCGTTTGGGCGGNCTGCGGCATCTGATGCCNGTGACCTTNGTNATCGCCACGCTGGCGNCGCTNTCGATGGCGGGGATCCCGCTGNTCAANGGCTTCCTGTCGAAAGAGATGATGCTGGAAGAGACNCTGCACACNANGCTNTTNGANNTGCCGTGGCTGGTGCCNGNGCTNGCGACCTTTGGNGCGCTCTTCTCTGCNGCCTATAGNTTCCGGCTGATCGGCCATACNTTCCTTGGCAANGANCGNGACGACTATCCCGACCATCCGCATGANCCCAAGCCCGGNCTGTGGNTGCCGCCNGCGNTGTTGATCATCCCCGTNGTGGTGATCGGCCTCGCNCCGTTTCTGGCNGAGCCTTTCGTCAANCTGGTGACNGCNTCNGTNCTCGGCGNCGCNGCNGAGATGNCTTCNNCNCATNTCAAAATCTGGCACGGGCTGGGTCCGGCGCTTTATATGTCGATCATCGCGGTTGTNGGTGGCCTGATCCTGCTGGCGCTTTTCACCCCGCTTCTGCGTGTTTGGGATGCCACGCCCCGGCCCGAGGCCAAGTCGATCTTTGACCGCATCATCGCGGCCTTTGTCGGCCTGTCGCAGGCGATGTCGCTGCGTCTGCACAACGGGGCGTTCTCGCGCTATGCCGCGATCATGGCGGTGACCGTGGTTGTAGTGGGCTATTACGCTTGGGCCACCGGCACCGTCGGGGCCGCGACCCGTGCGTTGCAGCCGACCAACGCAGTGCAGATCGCGGGCTGGCTGATGCTGGTGGCGGCGGCCTGCGGGCTGGTGTTCCTGCACCGCAACCGCCTGTTATCGCTGATCCTGATCGGCATCGTGGGGCTGATCGTCTCGGCCGGTTTCGTCTTTTTCAGCGCGCCTGACTTGGCGATGACCCAGCTGACGGTCGAGGTGGTGACGATCATCTTGTTGCTCTTGGCGCTGAACTTCCTGCCCAACCGCACACCGATCGAAAGCAGCGTGCTGCGTCGGACGCGCGACGTTGTGGTCTCCCTCGCGGCGGGGGCGGCGACGATGGCGCTGTCCTATCACTACCTCCTGCGCGACACCGTCGCACCGAGCATTTCTGAATTCCACCTTGCCAACTCCTACAAGGGCGGCGGCGGCACCAATGTGGTGAACGTGATCCTCGTCGATTTCCGGGGCTTTGACACCTATGGTGAGATCATCGTTCTGGGCATCGCTGCCTTGCTGATCTACGCCCTGACAGAAACGCTGCTGTCTGGCCCAGTACGCGCACGCCTGCTCAACCGCAAACCAGACCAGCCAAGGGCAGGGGACCGGCACCCGATGATGATGGTGGTGATGACCCGCGTCATCATGCCCGTCGTGCTGATGGTTGGTTTCTATATCTTCCTGCGCGGCCATAACGAGCCGGGCGGCGGGTTTATCGCCGGTCTGATCGTCTCCATCGCCGTGGTGATGCAGTATATGGCCAGTGGCTTTGCCTGGGCATCGGCGCGGCTGCGCTATCCCTATCACGGGATCATCGGCACCGGCGTCTTGATCGCGGGGCTGACGGGGATCGGGTCGTGGCTCTTTGCCAAACCTTTCCTGACTTCGGATTTCACCTATGTGCGCATCCCGCCTTTCGACAAGTTCGAACTGGCGACTGCCGCGCTCTTTGATCTTGGCGTGTTCCTTGCCGTTGTCGGTGCGGTGATGCTGTCGCTCGAAAGTTTCTCGCGGCTGGCCCGCCGGGCGCATGTGCCTGAGGCCGATCACCCGATGGACATCGACCCATCGCGCGAAGACACCACCAAGGCGGAGGCATAAACATGGAACTTCTCGTCGCATCCGCCATCGGCATCCTGACGGCCTCTGGCCTCTATCTTGTGCTGCGCTTGCGGAGCTTTCCCGTCATCATGGGCACATCGCTGCTGACCTATGCGGTGAACGTNTTTCTNTTNGCCTCNGGCCGTNTGACCGTGGGCGCGCCGCCGATCCTCACGGATGCCGCGCGCTATACCGATCCGCTGCCNCAAGCGCTGGTGCTGACCGCCATCGTGATTTCATTCGGCATGACCGCCGTGGTGGTGATGATCGCNCTTGGNGCCTATCTGGGCAACAATGACGACCATGTCGACGACCCGCTGACCGATANCAAGGCGGAGGACCGCACATGACCCATTGGCTGATCCTGCCCATCGTGCTGCCCGCATTTATTGCGCCTTTCATCATTCTGGCCGCGCGGTATCACATCACCATCCAACGGGTGCTGTCGCTGTTCGGGGCGCTCGCGTTGGTCGCCGTGGGGCTTGGCCTCTCGGTCGAGGCGTCGAGCGGCGATGTCATGCTCTACCGTCTCAGCGATTGGGCAGCACCCTTTGGCATCGTGTTGGTGGGCGACCGTCTGTCGACGCTGATGGTGACGCTGACGGCGGTGCTGGCGCTCTTCGTGCTGCTNTANGTNATCGGCTCGAAATGGGACGAACGCGGNCGGCATTTTCACGCGCTGTTCCAGTTCCAGNTGATGGGGATCATGGGNGCNTTCCTGACGGGCGACCTTTTCAACCTCTTCGTCTTTTTCGAAGTGCTGCTGATCGCNTCCTACGGGTTGATGATCCACGCCGGNGGCACGCCGCGNCTGCGGGCNGGGGTGCAATATGTGCTCTATAACCTCTTGGGCTCGACGCTGTTNCTCTTTGCGCTTGGNGCNATCTATGCCGAGACNGGNACNCTCAACATGGCCGATCTGGCGCAGCGCGTTGCCCTGATCGATACCGGCGCGACCGTGGGTATNCGCATCGCNGCGGTGNTGCTCTTGATGGTCTTNGCGGTCAAAGCTGCCGTGGTGCCGCTGCACTTCTGGCTCCCGTCGAGCTATGCCGAAGCNCCCGGCCCNGTGGCGGCGCTTTTCGCGATCATGACCAAAGTCGGCGCNTATGCGATCATCCGCGTCTATACGCTGATNTTCCCGCCAGACCTTGCCGCCACGGCGGACCTGCANACCACATGGCTGCTGCCTGCCGCGCTGCTGTCGCTGGCGCTTGGCATGATCGGCGTGCTGGCGGCCAAGCAGTTGGACCGTATGGTGGCNTTTTCCGTCATCGGGTCGATGGGNATGGTGATGATCTCGATCGCGCTGTTCACGCNCGANGGGATCGCNGCGGCGCTTTACTATATCGTGCATTCGACANTGGCNGCGGGNGCGCTGTTCCTGATNGCNGATCTGGCGCGGGCNGGGCGNGNNAACCTTGATCNGACGGCNCAACCGCAGGTGGCGGGGGCCAAGCTGACCTCGGCCCTGTTCTTTGTCGCGGCCATCGCCATGGTCGGCGTGCCGCCGCTNTCGGGNTTTCTGGGCAANTTGCTGATCATGGATGCNGCNGCCGAGAATGATTACTGGGTCTGGATCTGGGCCGTGATCNTNGGCGCGAGCCTTNTGAGCCTCGTGGGCTTTGGCCGCGCGGGCAGCATGGTNTTTTGGAAGTCCCGCAGTGTNGCGCCNNNAGANGGGGNCANCCCNNCCGANGCNCCNTCNGCNNTGAGCTATGTGGCNGTNGGTGGNCTNNTGGCNCTNTTNGTNGCNCATACNCTGNTGGCGGGCCCCGCCACACAATATGCCACGGCGATCTCNAACCAATTGTTCGGGCCNGAGCGTTACCTGAGCACCGTGNTGGAGACCCCCGGCAAGCTGTCGGACGGCAAAGAGGAGGCACATTGACATGATGCGACCGATCCGTTGGCTTTTGCCGCACCCGTTTCTGACCCTGNTGCTCACCGTTGTGTGGATTCTGCTGCAAAACAAGTTCAGCGCAGGCATGCTNGTNTTTGGNCTGATCCTNGGNATCGTGATCCCGGTNCTGACCGCGCGTTGGTGGACCGACCGNCCCCAAGGCATNCGNCCGCTGCGCATGATCGCCTATGTGATCTTGGTCCTGTGGGATATCATCATCGCCAATATCCAAGTGGCGTGGATCATCCTGACCAAATCCAACGCCAGCATGTCGCCCGCNTGGGTNGTCGTGCCGCTGGANCTGAAAGAACCCGANGCGATCACGATNCTNNNGGGCACCATCACNNTGACCCCCGGCACNGTCTCGGCGGANCTGTCGGACAACGGGCGCTACCTNNTGGTNCACGCGNTGGACGCNANCGACCCCGACGCNGTGCGCGATGAGATCAAAGACCGCTACGAACGCCGCTTGAAGGAGATTTTCGTATGACCCAAGCGACCGACCTTTTGACCCTTGCGCTCTACGGCGCGCTGACCCTCGTCGCCATCGCGCAGTTCATGGCGATGATCCGGCTGTGGATCGGCCCCGGCACCGGGGACCGCATTCTGGCGCTGGATACGATGTTCATCAACGCCATCGGCATCATCGTGCTTCTGGGCATCCTGCAGGGCACGCAGATCTATTTTGAGGCGGCGCTGATCATCGCTATGCTGGGTTTCGTCTCAACCGTGGCCTATGCCCGGTTCGTCTTGCGCGGAGATATCATCGAATGAGCCCGGACATCATCGCCACCTATTTTATCATCGTGCTGCTGGTTATCGGCAGTTTCTTCGTGCTTGTCGCNGGGATTGGCTTGCTCAAGCTGAACGACCCGATGACCCGCCTGCACGCGCCGACCAAAGCCGCGACGCTGGGGATCGGGGCCTATCTGTTGGCGNCNATGGTGAGTTCGTTTCTGTCNGGNACGGGGTCGCTTCANGAACTGCTGATCATGGCCTTCATCTTTGTCACGGCTCCGGTTTCGGCAAATTTCATGGCCAANGCGAATATCCACCGGCGCGATTGCCTGCCGCATCCGCCGGAACTGCCGGATGGCGATACGTGGGCCACGCTCAACGTGCCGGAAGAAGACCGCGAGATCGAAGAGACTTCGCCCAACGCCTGAACCACGGCAGCAAGGGTCGGATTCATTTCAAACTGTTACGATGGTGGAAACCTTTTCCTGCCAGCATAGGTTAATGGGCGGCGCCGCCCAACCGAAGCTGACCGAAAGGAGCCCGCCATATGCGTTTGACCGCGATCCTCTTGATGTTGTTTCTGCCCCTCGCTGCAGCGGCCCAAGACCGTGTGGCGATGGTGATTGGNATCTCTGCCTATGAGGATGCCGCCCCGCTTGACGGGCCGCGCGCCGATGCCGCGCTGNTGACCCANACGTTAGAGGGGCAGGGGTTCGATGTNACCACGCTGATCGACACGGATAGCGCCACGTTNAAANGGGAACTCTCTGATTTTGCCTTTCAGGCCGAAACGNCGGATATNGCNTTGNTCTACTACGCGGGNCGCCGCGTCGCCTCGGGCGGGCAGAGCTATCTGATCCCNGTCGANGCGCCCTTGGCCCCGGCCTCGGCGCTGCGGCAACAGGGGGTGGCGCTGCCNGCGCTGCTGCGNGCGGCNGGCAAGGCGCGACAGATACGGCTTGTTTTGCTTGATAACTGCCATGCNGCCCCGCGCCAGTCGACCGCGCCGCTGCCGCCGCCNGAGCCGCGNCTTGGCACGCTGGTCGTCACCTCCGGTGAGGTGGGCGCCTGTGACANGGNCGGTGAAAACGCGGGCCTTTTCGCGGCCACATTGGCCGAGGTTTTGACCGAGCCGGATGTCGAAGTCGGCGCCATGCTGGACGGATTTCGCGCNACGCTGCGCAGCCGNAGCGGCGGCAGCCTCTCCGCCCGGCGCTTNGGGCGNCTGACCCCGACGCCAGCTTTCATNGCAGAGACGGACAGCGCNGATGCGNCCCCGCANACATGGGGGGATTTGGACCCCGCGCAGAGCCAGCGCTTGGCCGAATTGGCGCGGCAAGGGGACACCCGATCNCAACTTGGTCTNGCCGCCCTGCAAAGCGNCCCTGACGATCCGCGCTATGACCCGCAAACCGCTGCGGCCCAACTGATGCGGGCAGTAGAAACCGGCTCTGCCGAGGCGCGGTATCAGCTTGCACAGCTTTATGAAGAAGGACGCGGCGTCGCTCAGGATGAGGCCCGCGCCATGNCCCTTTATCGCGACGCCGCCNAGCGGGGCCATGCCGGGGCGCTGAACGATCTGGGGTTCATCCATNTNCAGGGNGAATTGGGGCAGGAAACCGATTCCGATCTGGCGTTGGACTATTTCCGCCGCGCAGCCGATAGGCGACACCCAGCGGCGATGTTCAACTTTGCCGCGATGATCGACGATGGCAAAGTGCCCGGTCGCGGGGCGGCGGATGCGGCNCTCTATCTCTATCGCGCGCTGCGGGCGGGGGACGGCACNCTGCTGGGGCTGATGCAGGATGAGCCCAAACTNTTCAACAGCGAGACCCGCAAAGCCCTGCANCGCAAACTTTCGGATTTCGGATTTTACGACGGCGCGATNGACGGGCTTTACGGCGAGGGAACCCAAGCCGCGATCCGTGCGGCATTTGGNATGNAAGCGGCAGNGGGGCAGGGCGAANCCCNTGAANCCNTTGAGNAAACACAAGGGGCNGNCGCACCCGAAGCGCCCCCGTCAACGNCCNCCACGCCCGNGGCTGCGCCTGCTCAGACGCCCGCNGCCCCNGCCGAAGAGACCCCNAAGATTGACGCCGAACCNGAGCCNGGNGCNGANNAAAATGTCACCCCGGTTCTNCGCCCNAAACAGGCCGCGCGGGAGTGAGTTTTGAAACAAGTAGTATTGCTTTTTGCCCTCCANTAAGTTGGCGAAATTAATCCGGTTGCAATATNGCGGCCGATGGCTTTTGATTGGCGCATCAGTCAATAAAAACTTCTCTGGGGAGAACACCAATGAAAAAACTGCTTATGACATCCGCTCTGGCGACGGTCGCCGCGNCNTCGCTGGCNGCTGCNGAATGCAACGAAGTCACCTTCTCTGACGTGGGTTGGACCGANATCACAGCGACNACCGCCGCCGCCTCTGTNGTGCTGGACGCGCTTGGCTATGATACCGAGACCAAGATCCTNGCCGTGCCGGTGACCTACACNTCCATGGCNTCGGGCGACATCGACGTGTTTCTGGGCAACTGGATGCCCACCATGGAAGGCGACATCGCGAAATACCGCGAAGANGGCAGCGTCGACACCGTGCGCGCGAACCTCGAAGGCGCGAAGTACACGCTGGCTGTGAACAAAGCCGCCGCCGACATGGGCATCAAGACCTTCGCNGACATCGCCGCCAANAAAGACGCGCTGGAAGGTGAAATCTATGGCATCGAGCCCGGCAATGACGGCAACCGTCTGATCCAGTCGATGATCGACGAGAATGCNTTTGATCTGGGCGAGTTNGAGGTCGTTGAATCCTCCGAGCAGGGGATGCTGGCCCANGTNCAGCGCGCCACCCGCAAAGAAGAGCCCGTNGTCTTCCTNGGNTGGGAACCGCACCCGATGAACGCCAACTTCGATCTGACCTATCTGGAAGGCGGCGATGACTACTTCGGCCCCGATCTGGGNGGTGCAACGGTCTATACCAACACCCGCGCCGGTTTTGTTGAGGAATGNCCGAACCTTGGTAAATTCCTNAACAANCTNGAGTTCACGCTTGANATGGAGAATGANATCATGGGNGCGATCCTTGATGACGGCGAAAAGCCGGAAGAGGCAGCCGCCGCTTGGATCAAAGCGAACTCCGACGTGCTCAGCACTTGGNTGGACGGTGTGACCACNGTCGACGGTGGCGACGCGATGGAAGCTGTCGCTTCGCTGAAGTGATCATCGCGATATGATGGAAAAGACCCGCCCCAGATCGATGGGGCGGGTCATTCTCATGCGCAATTCTCCAANCCTGAAGGACTGACATGGACTGGCTGACAGAAAACAAGATCCCCGTGGCCGATGTGGCCGAAGACGCGCTGGATTGGNTGCAAACGAACGGAGCGTGGTTCTTTGACGGGCTGTCGGACCTGATGGAACGGCTGATCGACGCGATCCTCTGGGTGCTGCAAACCCCGCATCCGCTGATCCTCATCGCCGTCTTCGCCGCGATCACATGGGGCATTCAGCGCAATTGGAANACCGTGGCCTTTGTTGTGCTGGGCTTCCTGTTTATTCTTAACCAAGACTACTGGGAAGAGACGATGGAGAGCCTGACGCTGGTGCTCTCGGCCTGTGTGGTCTGNATGGGCGTGGGCGTGCCGATTGGCATCGCCGTNGCGCATCGTCCCCGGCTCTATGCATGGGTGGCCCCGGTNTTGGACCTGATGCAGACGCTGCCGACNTTCGTCTATCTGATCCCCGCGATTGTGTTCTTCGGTATCGGCATGGTGCCNGGNCTGATNGCCACGGTGATCTTCGTGTTGCCCGCGCCGATCCGGTTGACGCAACTGGGCATCTCCTCAACCCCTAAGGCGCTATTGGAAGCGGCTCAGGCCTTTGGCGCTAAGCCACGTCAGACGCTGTGGAAGATCGAACTGCCCTATGCTTTGCCGCAGATCATGACGGGNCTGAACCAGACNATCATGCTGTCGNTGTCGATGGTGGTGATTGCAGCACTGGTGGGCGCAGATGGCTTGGGTGTGCCGGTGGTGCGTGCCTTGAACCAAGTGAACACAGGCTTGGGATTTGAATCCGGGTTGGTGATCGTCGTCGTGGCGATCATGCTCGACCGTATCCTGCGGGTGGGACGGAAATGAGTAAAGCAGTAGAATTCGANAACGTATCCATCGTCTTTGGCGACAAGCCGGAGAAGGCNNTGCCGCTNATGGACGAAGGCCAAAGCCGTGCCGAGATTGAAGCGGCGACCGGGCANGTGCTGGGCGTGCATGATTGCTCGCTCACCGTNGAGAATGGCGAGATCCTTGTGCTGATGGGGCTTTCGGGCTCGGGCAAATCGACGCTTTTGCGCGCGGTGAATGGGCTNAACCCNATGGTNCGCGGCACGGTGCATGTGCATGANGNAAACTGGTCTTGNGACATNCANGCCAGCAATGCCGCAGAGCTGCGACGCGTGCGCCGTGAATGTGTGTCGATGGTGTTTCAGCAGTTCGGCCTGCTGCCATGGCGCACGGTGCGCGACAATGTGGCGCTTGGGTTGGAACTGTCGAATGTCCCCAAGGCCGAGCGGCTGGAACGGGCAGAGCGGCAGTTGAAACTAGTGAGCCTCAGCGATTGGGCCGACCGCAAGGTGGGCGAGCTTTCGGGCGGGATGCAGCAGCGTGTGGGGCTTGCCCGCGCCTTTGCCACCGAAGCGCCGATTTTGCTGATGGATGAGCCATTCTCTGCGCTCGACCCGCTGATACGCACGCGGCTGCAGGACGAACTGCTGGACCTGCAGCGCGAATTGAACCGCACGATCATCTTCGTGAGCCATGACCTTGACGAAGCCTTCAAGCTGGGCGGGCGCATCGCCATCATGGAAGGCGGGCGGATTGTGCAGATCGGCACGCCGCGCGAGATTTTCTCGAACCCTGCATCGGACTATGTGGCGGAGTTTGTGGCCAATATGAACCCGCTGGAGGTTCTGACCGCGCGCGACGTGATGGGCGTGGATGACGGCGCTCCGACGCAGGGCGAAACCACGGCAGAGACCCCGGTGCGTGCGCTGATGGAGCGGCTGCGCGGGGCGGATGCGGCGATTGCGGTGATGGAAGAGGGCACGCAGATCGGGACGGTCACGGCGCATAGCATCGTGGACCGGCTCAAGGCCTAGGCCGGGATCTGACAAAACGCAAAAGGCGCCGCCCGGCTTGGCTGGGCGGCGCCTTTTGCTATTGAAAGCGGTGGTTATGTGGCCGCTGCGGTGCCCAAGGTCTTTAGGATCGGACAGTCGGGTCGATCATCCCCGGCGCAGTCGCGGACCAGCGTGCTCAGCGTGTCGCGCATTTCTTGCAGGCCGCTGATCTTGGCCTCGATCTGCGCCAGATGCTCTTTGGCGATGGCCCGCACGTCGGCACTGGCACGTTTTTTGTCCTCCCAAAGAGCCAGCAGGTTGCGGCAATCCTCAATGCTGAAACCCAAGGTTCTGGCGCGGCACAGAAAGGCGAGCTTGTGCATCTCGCTTTCGCGAAAGGCGCGGTAGCCGTTGGCGTCCCGCAGCGGTTTGACCAATCCGATATCTTCGTAATAGCGGATGGTTTTCGGCGGCAGGCCCGTGTGTTGTGAGACTTCTCCAATGTTCATGATGCGCTCCTATTCTGCGGCCACGGGGGCGGTGGCCCGGGGGCCGTGTGAGGGGGTGGCGTTTTCGGCCAAGGGGGCGGCAATCCAGCGCAGGCGCAGCGCGTTGCTGAGGACGAATACGCTCGACAATGCCATCGCTCCGGCGGCCAGAGCAGGCGACAGAAGCCAGCCGGTCAGCGGATAGAACGCACCCGCGGCGACCGGGATCAGCAGCACGTTGTAGCCAAAGGCCCAAAAGAGGTTCTGCCGGATATTCGCCATGCTGCGCTGGCTCACGTCGATGGCGTTGACCACGCCGCGCAGGTCGCCGGACATCAGCACCACGTCTGCGGCTTCGATCGCCACATCGGTGCCGGTGCCGATGGCGAGCCCCACATCGGCCTGCGCAAGAGCAGGGGCGTCATTGATGCCGTCGCCCACGAAAGCGACGCGGTTGTCGCCTTCCCTGAGCTTGTCGATGGCGGCCACTTTGCCGTCTGGCAGCACTTCGGCGATGACCCAATCGATGCCCAGTTGCGCCGCGATGGCGTCTGCCGTAACCCGGTTGTCGCCGGTGATCATCGCCACGTCGAGATTGAGGTCATGCAGCCGCGCGATGGCCTCGGGCGTGCCGGGTTTGATCGGGTCGGCCACGGCGATCACCGCCGCCAGCTGACCGTCTAGCGCGGCGTAGAGCGGGGTTTTCCCGGCCTTTGCCAATTCCGCCGCGATCTGCCCGGTGTCGCCCAAATCGATCCCGTCGCGGGTCATAAGGCGGTCCGCACCCAATGTGACCCGGCGGCCCATGACCGTCGCGCTGACGCCAAAACCGGTGTGGGATTGGAAATCGCTGACCTCGCCCGGTATTGGTCCCGCAGCTTCTGCACGCCGCAGGATGGCTTGGGCGATGGGATGTTCCGAGCGCGCCTCGACCGCGCCGATCAGGGGCAGCAACTCATCCTCGGGCAGGTCGTTCATCATCACCAGATCGGTCAGTTCGGGCGTGCCCTTGGTCAGCGTGCCGGTCTTGTCCAGCGCCACGGTCTTGACGCCTTGCAGGCTTTGCAGTGCATCGCCCTGCCGGAACAGCACGCCCAGTTGCGCCGCGCGCCCGGTGCCGACCATGATCGAGGTCGGTGTGGCCAGACCCATGGCGCAGGGGCAGGCGATGATCAGTACCGCTACCGCCGCCACCAAAGCGTGGCTAAGCGATGGGCCGAAGGCGAGCCAGACCCCAAAGGTCACCAGCGCCACGGCGATCACCACCGGGACGAACCACAGGGTGATGCGGTTGACCAAGTCCTGAATGGGCAGCTTTGCGCCTTGGGCCTCTTCGACCATGCGGATGATCTGCGCCAATACAGTGTCACCGCCCACTTTGGTGGCGCGGTAGGTCAGGCTGCCGGTGCCGTTGACCGTGCCGCCGACAACCTCCGTTCCTTTGGCCTTTTCCACCGGCACAGGCTCGCCGGTGATCATGCTTTCGTCGACATAGGATTGCCCGTCGACGACGACGCCATCGGTGGCGATCTTCTCGCCCGGGCGGAGGTAGATGATATCGCCCGCGACGATCTTGTCCAACGGCAACTCAACGAGCGTGCCATCCCGCTCCACCCTTGCGCTGCTGGCGCGCAGGCCCATAAGCTTGGCAATCGCGGCCCCGGTTTGCCCCTTGGCGCGTGCCTCAAGGTAGCGGCCCAGCAAGATCAGCGTCACGATCACGGCGGCTGCTTCGAAATAGACCACGCGGCTGCCCTCGGGCAGGGCCCCCGGCGCAAAGAGCGCGGTGACCGAAAAGAGCCATGCCGCCCCCGATCCAAGCGCCACGAGAGAGTTCATATCCGGCGCGCCTTTCGCCAAAGCGCCAAGCCCCTTGCTATAGAAATGCCGCCCCGGCCACGCCAGCACGAGGGTGGTGAGGATGAACTGAATGAACCAGCTTGTCTCCCTCCCGATGGTGGCCGCGATCCAATGGTGGAATGCAGGGATCAGGTGGCCGCCCATCTCCAGCACGAAGACTGGAAGGGTGAGCGCCGCCGCCAACAGGGTCATCCGTTTGAGATGGGAGACTTCCGCTTCTTTGCGCGCTGTCGCATCAGGGCTGCCTGCCGCGGGCGCATCGACACTCGCCGGATAGCCGGCCTGCGCCGCCGCATCGCGCAGGGCAGGCAACAGATCGGCATCCTCCAAGCTCTCGACCGTCGCCTCTTCGCTGGCAAGGTTCACCGAGGCCGAGATCACCCCCGGCACCGCAAGCAGCGCCCGTTCCACACGGCCCACGCAGGAGGCGCAGCTCATGTTGGACAGTCGCAATCTGTGGGTGGTCTTGCGCGCCGGATAGCCCGCCTGCGTCAAGGCAACGTCGAGTTTTGCCGCGTCAAAACCCGGTTCTGTCGTCACCCGCACGTTCTCCGCGGCAAGGTTCACCCGCGCATCGTGCAGACCCTCCAGCGCGTTCAGCGCTTTTTCCACACGTCCCACGCAGGACGCGCAACTCATGTTTTGCACGCCAAAAGTGAGTGTATCTGCTTTGCGCATTTCATGTCCTTTATCCGTCATATGCCGAATATGGGGCTTCCAGTTGCTGGAGGGTCAAGGGGGCATTTAGAAAAAATGAGTAGGGGGCCGAGGGGGAGGCGAATCACGGTTAACAGCAGGCCGAAGCGCGGCACGGGCTGGGCCATTTTCGGGAGCGGCAAAGGCGTAGCGGTATATGCGAAGGTCGTATCGGCGCCTAGTCTTCTGCCACCTGTCTGACCGGAAGCATATCTTAATACCTTTCTGCGTAAGTCCTCCCAACCCGCTTCGTCGCTAAGCTGTTTTAAAGGTTCATTGCTAGGCTGCTTTAAAAGATTGTGAGCAAAGATATGCATTTTTATTTTCATTTTCTCGGCTTGTTCGTGGCGCAGGGTTTGCGCTCTCTCTCCGCTTGGGGCGGGCGGGAGACAGGGCTGCGGNTGATCTCNAAGGCGCTCTTTTCCCTGCTTCCGTTCGCCTTGCTGACCAAGGTNGCCGTGGCCCAGCAGTTGATCCTAAATCCTGTCGCCGCCCCCACTGTGGTCGGNGCGGGCATTGGTGAGCGGGCCTTGTGGCGCAACGCGGGCACGGTTGGCGGGGTGACGGTCGATATTGTTGGTGAGATGATCTTTACGGGTCGGGANCATGTTTTCGCCACTGGCAATGGNCAGATCCAGATNACCTCGACCGGNCAAGANCCNCATTTCATGGATTTCTTCNTCTATGAGGCAGGCACCCATAACATCTCGACCAACACGGGCGGCGTGCCGGTGGTGGCGGATGTCTTTTTTCAGATCAATGACATTGATGGGCCGCTGAATGAGCAGGTCTATGTAAATGTTTGCGACGGGACGGTCGAATATGTTCGGATTGACCGCAGTGCGACCACCTATCGCGGCTATATCGAAGGGCCGGATGCGAACCTCGGGACAGAGGTGTTCTATCTCGCCGGGGACCGCAATTATAGCAACCAGCCGGTATCGGGTTTGGAAATCTTCTACCCGCAGACCTCGACCTTTCGCTTTGGCCGGACCGCCAANAANGGCTTCCTCGTCCGGCTTGCNAATCCAACCTATGACGNAGCGCAGACCTATGACCTNAAATGTGGTGACTTCAAAGCACCGGTTCTGCAGGACGACNTNAAAGAGCAGGTGCTGAGCGAGCCTGTGGTGGTGAACATCCTGTTCAATGACAGCGTCGCGACCGAAAANAACAATGCGCCNGCCAATAATTCNGGGCAGCCCAGCGAATATTCCAAACAGGCCATCGATCTGATCCCGCCCGCCGGGGCGCAGAATATCGTGACCGATTCCGAAGGCCATCGGGTGGGTTTCGATGTNTTGGGAGAGGGCACGTGGAGCTATGANGATCTGACCGGNGAGTTGACCTTTACCCCCTTNGTGGCCTTTTTTGCCGCGCCNACGCCGATNGGCTACCGCTATCAATCGCCCATCATCCTGCCCAATGAGCCGCGGGCCTATTCNGCCCCGGCGCAGGTCTCGATCGATGTGGGNTCTGTCGGTCTGCTGAAACTNGCGCAATTGGTNGATNCNAACCTGAACGGCTATGCCGANCCNGGAGAGACGATCGCNTATGTCTTTACNGCTGAGAACTTTGGCAATGTCGATCTGACCAATGTGCAGCTTGCCGAAACGCAGTTCAGCGGCAAAGGCGTGCCGCCNGTGATCACCTTTCANNCCGCGACATCGCTGTCGCCCGAAGGCACGCTCTTGGTTGGCGAAAAGGCCGTNTATACGGCGACNTACACNTTGGTNCCCGAAGATTTGGACACCACGATCAGCAACCAAGCGGAGGTCACCGCCGAGACGCCGGGCGGGACGGTTGTCTCGGACCTGTCGGATTCCGAAAATCCCGGCGACGGGGATGGTGTCGCGTCCAACGGGCCNGGCGAGGGGCGCGATGACCCCACGACGATCTACGCAGGCTCCGGCCCCGACCGGGGCGATGCGCCGGTCACCTATGGCGATCCGCAGCACGCGGATACCGCGCAATACTGGATCGGCGCGCTCAACGGTGATGGCGACGGGTCGGCACAGCATTCCGTCGATGGCACGGGCGATGACCTNGACGGCAAGGATGACGAGGACGAAGAGAGCTTTCCCCAGCTNTACGGCGATCTGACCCGCACCGTAACCGTGGTGGTGAACGANCCNACGCCCGGCACCGGATATTTGCAGGCCTTTGTCGATTTCGGCGGCGATGGCCTCTTTCTTGGCGATCAGGTCGCGACCGATATCCAAGACGGCGGGGCGCAGGATCTCGATGGGNTGGTGAATGGTGANATTTCATTCCCCGTCAGCGTGCCGGTCACGGCGGTGCTNACNCCGACTTTCGTCCGNCTGCGCTGGTCCTCNACNNCTGGGCTGGACGCGATCACCCCCGCCCCCGATGGAGAAGTCGAAGACTATGGCATCACCATCAGAACACCGCCCGACGCNGACCGCGGCGATGCCCCTGCCAGCTATGGCGATCCGCAGCATATCATCGAAGGCCCCGGCGCGCCGGAGGTCTATCTGGGCAGCACAGCGCCCGATATCGATCTTTTGGCGCAGAACTCCATCGGGGCCACGGGCGATGATACCGATGGGTCGGATGACGAAGACGGGGTGNCCTTGCCACAGTTCTATCGCGGCGGGTTGGCCGAGATCACAGTGGCGGTCAGCGATCTGGCNGGAGCGCCGGGGTCTTCTTATCTTCAAGCCTTCATCGATTTTGATGGCGACGGCACCTTTAACCAAGCCGGAGAGCAGGTCGCGCTGAACCTGCAAGACGGCGGNCTGCTGGANAAGGATGGNCTGACCAANGGGACAATCCTTTTCGAGGTGGCGGTGCCCGCAGGGGCGACCACATTGCCCACCTACGCCCGNTTTCGCTGGTCGACGGACAGCACCGGNCTTGCCACTGNTTTCGAAGGGGAGGTGGAAGACTACACGCTGACCATCTCCAGCGATCCGCCNCCGCTGGTCTGCGATGCCTCGCTCTATGCCATCGTCGACAGNCCTTCTACACTGGTGCGTATGACNTTCCGCGATAGCGGCGGCAGCTANGCCNCNACGGTTGAGGCTTCTGGCAGCACCGGGCAGNACCGCGATGGCGCTTGGGGCTACAANGCGCTGGATGGCTATATCTATGGCGTGGATCAGAACACCCGCAGNCTCTACCGGATTGATGGGGCTGGCGACATNACGGATTTCGGNAACATCCCCGGCGCGGACGATGCGCTGAACGCCGGNGATATTCTNCCCAATGGGCGGCTGATCTACGAAGTTGANNCNAANACNTGGCAGATCGTNGATCTGACCAACCCNGCCGCACCGATTGTNTTGGGTGACATCGCACTTACCATCGGCGTCAATNCGGAAGACCTNGCCTTTAATCCCGTCGANGGCATCATGTATGGGATCGACAGGAACTCNGGCTTTTTGTTCCGCGCGGCGGTCAACAACGGCACACCGGGNAGCGTGACACCGCAGGCGATTGGNCCNGCCGTCTATGCGGGCNNGTTCGATGCGCTGTGGTTTGACCGNGATGGNAGGCTCTATGGCTATTCCAACACCACCAACAANCTTTTCGTGATTTCGACNGCGACGGGTGTGCCGCANCTGGTTTCCGGCATTCCCTTTGACGAAGGCGGGCGCAGNGATGGCNTCTCCTGNCGGGGGCCAGCACCGATCCCGCTGGGGGGCATTTCGGGCAACCTNTATGAGGACGCGGANGCATCGGACGTGAAGGACAATGGGGAGACCAATTTCGGGGCGGGCGTGGGCATCTCGGTCTTTGCCGACAATGGTACCCCGGCCAATACCGCCGATGATATNTTTCTTGTCACGACGGATACATTGGCCGATGGCACCTATGCGGTGGGGGACNTGATGGTGAACACGACCTACCGCGTCGCGCTGGATGAGGCGGACCCTGATCTGCCCTCGGGGCTGACCATCGGCACCTCCAACCCGCTGATTGGCGTCCCGGTTTCCGGCAATAGCGTGACNAGNGACCAAGACTTCGGGTTCGATCCGGCGGGNAGTGACCTTGAACTCAGCAAAATCGCCGCCGCGACCGGGACGACNACGCCGATCACAAATGTCTCGGAAGGGGANACNATCGATTGGATCATCACGATCACCAATGTCAGCGGCGGCTCGCCCTCNGGCGTCAAGGTGATCGANCAAATACCAAGCGGTTTTGCCTATGTCTCGGACGATGCGCCCGCGACCGGGGATACCTATGACCCCGACACCGGATTGTGGTTNGTGGATGAANTGCTCAGCGGAGAGAGCGAGACCCTGACGATCACCACCACGGTGCTNGGCAGCGGTGATTTCACCAATCAGGCCGAGATCATCTATAGCTCGCTGCCCGATCCCGACAGCGATCCCAATACAGGGCCGTTGACCGATGACCTGTTCGACCAGCTGCCCGATGANGACGAAGCGTCCTATTCCGTGAACCTTGTGACAGGTGAGCGGATCCTGACGGGCCGTGTCTTCATCGACAATGGGGCGGGCGGCGGCACCGCGCATGACGCGCTGCGCAATGGCAGCGAAGAAGGGGCGTCTTCGGCGGTGNTNGAGATCCTCGACAGTGGCGGCGCGGTGCTGGCCACCCCCGGNCTGGCGACGGATGGCACGTGGAGCTATGGGCTCTCCGGCGCCTATAGCGGTNCGATCACGATCCGTGCGATCCCNGCNAATAACTANCGCGCGATNTCCGAAGCCGCGGCAGGNCTGCCCGACCTGGTGAACGCCAACCCCCATGACGGTGAATTTACCTTCACCCCTGAGGCTTTCGGCAATCGCATGGGACTGGATATCGGCCTGTTGCAACTGCCCAGCCTGACCAACGANCAAACCACGACGGTCGCTCAGGGGCAGGTCGCGACNCTGCCGCATATCTATACCGCAACCTCCGAAGGGCAGGTGACCTTNTCCTACGCCGGTGCCACNTCNACCCCNACCGGCGCGTTCAGCGCGGCACTTTTNCAAGACATCGGCTGTGACGACAGTGTCGANGGGCCGATCACNGGNCCCATCGCGGTCACGACGGGGCAAACCGTCTGTATCGTCTCGCGGGTTTCTGCCGGGTCNGGCGCTGGGCAGGGCAGTACCTATGTCTATCAGGTGNTGGCGGCCACGGCCTTTGCNCGCACCACGGTGACCAGTTCGGCCAGCAACACCGACGAAGTCTCGGTCGGGGGGCAATCGACCCAGATCGAGCTGCGCAAAACGGTGGAGAATGAGACTCAAGGCACCGGTGAAGGGACCATCAACCTTGGCGGTGTGAATGATATCCTGCTTTACCGAATATACCTGCGCAACAATGCCACCACGCAAGCATCGAACGTCAAGATTTACGACATGACCCCACCCTATACGGAACTTTCGGAACCCATCGTTGATCCGCAACAGGTCTCACCCAACCTCAGTTGTGATTTGGTGCGGCCAGCAAGCAATCTGGCTGGCTATGCCGGGGCAATCGAGTGGAACTGCACGGGGCAGATGTTGCCGGGTGAGACCGGGGCGGTGCAGTTCAGGGTTGGCATTCAATAGGCCGCGGGCCCAGCGGTAAGGCTCATGCCGGGGCACCACGATGCCCCGGCGTTTCGGCTTTTCCTCGCCCGGCCTTTTCTGCTCGGCCTTTTTCGCACGGCTTTTCCCTCCGGGGCCTTACTTCGCTCGGGCCTTAGCTCGCGTCGCGCGCCAACCGCAGACCCATCATCTGCCAACGTTGATGCGGATAGAAAAACGTTCGGTAGCTCGGGCGCAACTGTTGCTTTGGCGTGGCGCAAGATCCGCCGCGCAACACGCGNTGGTTGACCATGAACTTGCCATTGTATTCGCCCAAGGCACCCTCAGGCGGGCGGAAACCGGGGTAGGGGGCAAANTCAGAGGCGGTCCACTCCCAGACATCGCCCCAAATGCCATTGCCGGGCAGGGGGCGTAGGGCGCCGATCGCATCGGCATCGCCCATCAGATTGCCGTTGATCGGCACATCGCNAAAGGCAACTTCATGNTCGGCTTCGGTGGGCAAACGGCCCCCGGCCCAACGGGCAAAGGCTTCGGCCTCATAATAGCTGACGTGGACCACCGGCGCATCAAGCGCGACAGGCTGCGGCCCGCGCAAGGAAAAGGTCCACCACGTGCCATCCTGCTGCCACCAGTAGAGCGGATGNGCCCATGCTTCGCGCTGCGCCACGGCATGACCTTCCATCAGCCANAGCCGNGCGTCGCTGTACCCGCCGTCCTCCATNAAAGCGATCCATTCGCGGTTGGTCACCGGACGGTCGGCAATCTCAAAGGGNTCNAGCCAGACCNTGTGGCGCGGCCCTTCGCAATCATAGGCAAAGCCGCNCCCCTCATGGCCAATCTCAACAAGACCGCCCNTGTNGCGGCTGAAATTGAGTGGCATTTCGTCGGTGACNGCCAGCGGCTCGGGGTCTTTGTAGGTGGGCAGCAAAGGGTTAAAACTNAGNCCGTGNAGCAGGTCGGTGATCAACAGCTCTTGGTGCTGCATCTCATGGTGGCAGCCCAGTTCGACCAGTTGAGCGATCTCATCGNCATCGTCGCGGCTGGCGTTCATNAGATCGTTCAGGCTGTTCTCCACATGATCGCGATAGGCCCGCACCGCAGCGCCATCGGGGCGNGAGACCAATCCNCGTTTGTCACGCGCATGACGCGGTCCNGCCTGCACATAGTAGGAGTTGAACAGCACCGCGAAACGGTCATCGGGCGAGNGATAGTCNGCGACCCGGGGTTTGATGATNAACTCNTCAAAGAACCACGTCGTATGGGCCAGATGCCATTTCACCGGAGAGGCATCCTCCATGCTTTGNAGCATCATGTCTTCGGGACAAAGCGGCGCTGCCAAAGCCTGCGTCCGGCTGCGGGTGGTGGNGAAAAGGCTCAAGGCCTCATCAGGGGACATCGGCTGGGGTTTGGCGTTCATTTCGGGCGCTCCTTTGNTGGTCCGCAGACAGGGTCCACTATGGGCAAANTTAANGCCGCCGCGTAGATTTCAAGCGATAACAGATGCTCACCATTTGGTATGGGCCGCTTTGGCGGCGCCGTGAGCCCGCTATCGCTTGCCTTCCCGCGNGGAGCCTGCAATCCGTTGCGTAAGCAAAACAGGCCCCCTGCCGCCACGTACAACCGCCCAAAGGNCCACCCCATGACCCAGTTCTGCCTGACCGTGACNTGCCCCTCGAAACGGGGGATCGTCGCCGCCATCGCCAATTACATCGCCGAAACCGGNTGCAATATCACCGACAGCGCGCAGTTCGACGACACGGAGAACGGNCAGTTTTTCATGCGCATCAGCGCAGAGGCGGAAACCGGGGCCACGCTTGANAGCCTGCGCGACGGGTTTGATGCGGTCGCNGAACCCTTTGGCATGACCTATGATTTCCANGACCAAGNCACCACGATGAAGGTCGTGGTCATGGTCTCTCGCTTTGGNCATTGNCTGAACGATCTGCTCTACCGGGTGCGNATCGGGGCCCTCCCGATTGAGATCGTCGCCGTNATTTCGAACCACATGGACTATCANAAGGTNGTGGCGAACCATGACATTCCGTTTCANTGNATCAAGGTNACCAAGGACAACAAGCCGCAGGCAGAGGCGCGGATCATGGAGGTGGTNGAGGATACCGGCGCGGAACTGGTCGTGCTGGCGCGCTACATGCAGATCCTNTCNGATGCNATGTGTCAGAAAATGTCGGGCCGGATCATCAACATCCACCATTCCTTCCTGCCGTCCTTCAAAGGGGCGAACCCCTATAANCAGGCCTANGAGCGGGGCGTGAAATTGATCGGNGCNACNTCGCATTACGTCACCGCCGATTTGGACGAAGGGCCGATTATCGAACAGGATACCGTGCGGGTCACCCATGCGCAAAGCGCCTCTGACTATGTGTCGCTGGGCCGTGACGTTGAGGCCAGCGTCCTGGCGCGGGCGATCCACGCCCATGCCCATCANCGGGTCTTTCTGAACGGGAATAAAACCGTGGTCTTTCCGGCATCGCCGGGCAGCTANAGTTCCAAGCTGATGGGGTAAGCGCCACGGCCCCGCGTTCGCCGNAACTGGTGTGATCGCGGGGCCTTGGGGGCGGGCAATGCGCACAGGCATCCGTAAACCGCGGACGGCAGGTNTCGGATCAGCGTGAGGATAAGTGTTTCATCTGGCGGGAAAAGTGGTGCCCCCACACGGACTCGAACCGCGGACCTACTGATTACAAATCAGTTGCTCTACCAGCTGAGCTATAGGGGCACTGAGGGCTCATTTAGAGAAATGGCGCGGGGGGTGCAAGAGGGGAAATGAGAGTTTCTTTCGGATTTTACACGCGGCGCGGGACGGGCTATTCATCGCCAAGATTTTCAAGGTTGAGCGGAGTATCATGCAGCTCGTTTTGCACACAGGTGTTCATTTCACGGAAGACGAGCGGCTGCTGAAATGCCTGCTGCGCAATCAGGATGACTTTGCCAAAACCGGCGTCAAAGTGCCCGGGCCCAGCACCTATCGCAATCTGTTTCGCGATACGCTCAACGCGATGCACAAGGCAGAGCCTTCTGAGGTGGCGCGGGATGTTTTGCTTGATGCGATTCTCGATGAGGACGCAGCCAGCCGGGTGATCCTGTCGGATGCGAACTTCTTTCGCTCGCCCGCCACGGCCCTGCAAGAAGGGGTGCTCTATCCCGCCGCCGCCGTTCGGATGTTGCGCATGGCGCAGCTGTTCCCCGAGGACGAGATTCGCATCTTTATGGCGATCCGAAACCCCGCGTCGCTGGTGCCGGTGCTCTATGACAAAGCGGCGGACAAGACTTCGGCGGCCTTCTGGGGGGAGCGGGGGCCGGAAGACCTGCGCTGGTCTGAGACGATTGCCCAATTGCGCGAAGCGGCGCCGGGCATTCCGATCACGGTCTGGTGCAACGAAGACACGCCGCTGATCTGGGCGCAGATCATCCGCGAGATGGCCGGATTGGAGCCGGAGACCAAGATCAAAGGCGGCTTTGATCTTCTGCACGCCATCATGTCCGAAGAAGGGATGCGACGGTTCCGCAGCTATCTCGACACCCATCCAGAGATGTCCGAGGCGCAGAAACGGCGTGTGATCACGGCGTTTCTCGATAAATACGCGCTGGAAGAAGAGATCGAAGAAGAACTCGACATGCCCGGCTGGACCGAGGAATTGGTCGAGCGGATGACGGCGCTTTATGACGCGGATGTCGAAATCATCCGCGCCATGCCGGGCGTCAGCCTGATCGCGCCTTAAGTGCCAGCGGCGGCCAATTCGGTGATCACGTCATAGGCCATGGCCACATCCTCGGCCGTGGCGGTGAAGGCACCTGCCTGAAAGCGGATCACCAAAGCTCCGTCGATACGGGTCTGAGTCAAGTAAATGCGGCCATCGTCGTTGATGCGATTGAGCAGGTCTTGGTTATGCGCATCAAGGTCTGCGGTCGCGAGGTGGCGGAAGGTGAAGAGCGAGAGCATCGGCTGGGTCACGACCTCAAAACCCTCAGTCGCCTCCAGCCGCGCGGCCAAATCCTGTGCCCATGTCACATGGTTTCGGATCATTTCGCGCAGCCCTTCCAGCCCATGGGCGCGGATCAGAAACCATAGTTTCAGGGCGCGAAAGCGGCGGCCCAGTGGGACCGACCATTCGGAATAGTTCACGATCCCATCCGCGCCGTGGGTTTTCAGGTATTCCGGCTGGATCGCCAAAGTCCTGACCAAATCGTCGGGATTGCGCAGAAAATGTGTGGTGCAATCAAACTGCGCGCCGAGCCATTTATGCGGGTTCATGACCACGGAATCGGCCCGCTCGACCCCGGCCCAGAGGCTGCGGAACTCAGGGCAGATCATCGCCGATCCGGCCCAAGCGGCATCNACATGGGTATAAAGCCCCTCGGCCTCGGCCACATCCATCACGGCGGCGATATCATCGCTGGCCCCCGCGCTGGTGCCGCCGGTGCAGGCGATGATGCCCGCGGGCTGATGCCCCGCCGCGCGGTCGGCGGCGATGGCGGCGCGCAAGGCATCGGCATCCATCGCGCGGGTTGGGCCGTGGGTAGGGATACGCACAAGGTTCTCTTCGCCCAGCCCCGCAATCCAAATGGCGCGGTCGACCGAGGTGTGCACCTCTGCCGAGCAATAGACCCGCAGGCGCGGCTGGCCCGACAGACCTGCCTTGTTGCCCTGCCAATCCAATGCCCGCTCACGCATTGTCAGCACGGCGCAAAGCGTGGCGGAACTTGCGCTGTCTTGGATCACGCCGGTGAACCCATCGGGCAGACCGATCGCTTGGCGCATCCAATCGCAGACTCGGGTTTCCAGCTCGGTCGCCGCCGGAGAGGTCTGCCACAGCATGCACTGCGCCGCGATGGCAGAGACGAAATATTCCGCCAGCACCGAGACAGGCGCGGCATTGGCCGGGAAATACGCAAAGAACCGGGGGTGCTGCCAATGGGTCATGCCGGGCATGATGGTCTGCTCAAAATCGTCGAAAATCGCCTGCATCGCCTCGGCCCCTTCGGGCGGGGCGTCGGGCAGGGCAGAGAGCACGGCACCGGGGGCGACCTGTGCGCGGACGGGTTCATTGCGCAGGCCCGCGTGGTAGTCTGCGGCCCAATCGGCCGCACGGCGGCCCCACTGTCGGAAATCCTCCCAGTTCATGCGCGGCTCCTGTCGGTTTTAATTCTGGTTGTCATCCGTATTTCCTGCCCCATGTTGTTGTATTGTCTCACTGTTGTTCCGCGCGGCTTGCCCTCTTCAAGAATGATGCCGCAGCGGTTATGGTGATCGTCACGCCCTTTTGGGCGCTCTTTGACTTGGTAAGTAGCGATCAGGAAACCGTCAAGAATGGCCACAATGCCCCCCCTGCGCCGCACTGCCCGCTCCCTTCCGATTGCGCTTTTGCGCGCGCGGGAAAGGGTGATGGGGCCGATCCGGGAAATCCTGAACGAAAGCGGCATCTCGGAACAGAAGTTTCGCGTTCTGCGCGTGGTCGAGGAATCCGGCCCGATGGAGCAGACAGCGCTGGCGCAGCAAGCCTGTTTGTTGCTGCCGAGCCTGACCCGCATGCTGCGCGCGATGGAGCAAGAAGGTCTGCTAAGCCGTGCCAGTGACCCCGACGACGGGCGCAAATCTATCGTCACGATCACCGATCAGGGCCAGCAGGTGCTGCAAGACCACGCGGGCGACGCCGCCGCGTTGTTTTCGGATTTCGAAGCCCGTTTCGGCAAGCAGCGAATGGAAGACCTGCTGGATATGCTCGAAGACCTCGTTAATCTGGACATGCAGAAAAAGACTGACGGGCCAAAGAAAGACTGACGCGTAGGGGGTCAGCCCCCCTTTACTGCCCGCCGCACCGCGCAAATTCCGGCCAGCGCCATGCGGCTGCCCTCGGCCTCTGTCGCCGGGGCGCCCTGTTGGGTCAGGGCCCGCAGGTAAAGCTGCGCCGCGCCGCCCGTGCCGATCACCGCCAGCGTTTGCCCCAGCCAATAGGCCCGCGCCGCCGCAAGTTCCGCGCCGATCAGCGTGCCAGCTAACCGCGCCTCTGCCGTGGGCGGCGGGATATCGTTCAAAGCCAGATCAGCCCGGATGGAGGCCAAACGCCCCGCCAGCCGCTCGGGCCGCGACAGCCCATCGCTNAGCGCATCGTCAAAGGCCGTGTCGTCCAGCGCCGTGCCCTCGGCTGGGGTGCCGTCGCCCAAAAGGTCCAGCAATTCCCCGGTCAGGAAAGTCTGAAAGCTCACCACTTCGCCCGCGCTGATCTGCGCCCAGACCGAGGTGGCGCCGGGCAAGCAGATCACCCCGTCCCAGTCTTTGTTGAGGCTCAGAAAGCCCGCGATCCGTGTCTCGGCCCCTTGCAGCAGTCCGCTGGGGCTTTGCTGCCGCAGGGCGGGGATGACCTGAAGGTCGAAGTTATCCGTGGGGAGAGGCGTCGCACCTTCGGCAGTGGCGGTGCAGGGCACCATGCGGGGCGCGGCGTCGGTCCAGCCTACGGGCAGGCCCGCCACGAAGACCGGCAAACGCGGCAATTGCCACGGCGCGGTGAGTGTCTTGAGCGCGGCGTCAAAGGCCGAGGCGCTGGTCAGGCCCGCCGGGTCGCACTCCGCCGTGGCGGTCTCAAGCGCCGATCCGCCCTGCATCGCCCAGACCTGCAACCGCGCGTCTTGGACCTCAACCGCCAGCCAGTCTGCTTTGCTTACATCGGTCATCGCACCGCCTCTCGTCGTGAATTTCCGTCTGGCATAGGCCCTGTGGGCTGCGGGTTCAATGCGTCCGATGCCCTGTCAGCCGTGAGACTGCCCAATTACTTCAAGCCTAAAATATTTATCCTTGAACGAAAAAGCGACTCAGCCTAGGCTCCGTTCCAAAGCGAACCAGAGGGGAATTTCGATGCGTGCAATCTGTCTTGGCGGCGGTCCTGCGGGGCTGTACTTCGCGATTTCGCTGAAACTGCGCCAGCCCGAGGCCGATGTGACGGTGCTGGAACGCAACCGCGCCGATGATACCTTCGGCTGGGGCGTTGTGCTGTCGGATGAAACGCTGGATAATCTTGAGGTTAACGACCCCGTCTCAGCACGCGAAATCCGCAGCCATTTCGCCTATTGGGACGATATCGCCCTGCACCACAAGGGCAACGTGATCCACAGCACCGGCCATGGTTTCTGCGGTATTGGGCGCAAGCGGCTGCTGCTGATCTTGCAAGAACGGGCGCGCGCGTTGGGCGTGAACCTGCAGTTCGAGACCGAGGTCAAGGATGCCTCCGAATACATGGACGATTACGATCTCGTGGTCGCCTCCGACGGTCTGAACTCCAAAACCCGGATGGAATTCGAAGAAACCTTCAAGCCAGACATCGACGTGCGCCGCTGCCCCTTCGTCTGGCTCGGCACGCATCAGAAATTCGACAACGCTTTTACCTTCATCTTTGAAAAGACCGGCAAAGGCTGGATCTGGGTCCACGCCTATCAGTTCGACAAAGACACGGCGACTTTCATCGTCGAATGTAGCCAAGACACCTTTGACGCCTANGGATTTGGCGAAAANACCCAAGAAGAAACCATCGCGATCTGCGAGGAGATCTTTAAGGACCACCTCGACGGCCACAAACTGATGACCAACGCCAGCCACATCCGCGGCTCGGCCTGGATCAAGTTCCCTCGCGTGCTTTGCGANAAGTGGAGCCACNAGAATGTTGTGCTGCTGGGCGATGCCTCGGCCACGGCGCATTTCTCGATCGGGTCGGGCACGAAACTGGCGCTGGAATCTGCGATCTCGCTGGCGAAACATGTCAGCGACGACNNAGACCTGACCACGGCCTTCGAGAAATACGAAGAAGCCCGCCGCCTTGAAGTGCTGCGCCTGCAATCGGCGGCGCGCAACTCGGTNGAATGGTTCGAGGATGTTGAGCGTTACCTCGATCTGGACCCGGTGCAGTTGAACTATTCCATGCTGACCCGCAGCCAGCGGATCAGCCACGAGAACCTGCGCGAGCGTGACCCCAAGTGGCTGGAAGGAGCCGAGAAATGGTTCCTCGACCAAGCGGGTGCCGACAGCAACGGCCCCGTCCGCGCGCCGATGTTCGCGCCGTTCCAACTGCGTGACATGAAGCTTGAAAACCGCATCGTCGTCTCGCCCATGGCGCAGTACAAGGCCGTCGACGGCTGCCCGACCGACTGGCATTTCGTGCATTACGCCGAACGCGCCAAGGGCGGCGCGGGGCTGGTCTATACCGAGATGACCTGCGTCTCGCCCGAGGGCCGCATCACGCCGGGCTGTCCGGGCCTTTATGCGCCTGAGCACGAAGCCGCGTGGAAACGCCTGACCGATTTCGTTCATGCCGAGACCGAAGCGAAGATTTGCTGCCAGATCGGCCACTCGGGCCGCAAAGGCTCGACCCAACTGGGTTGGGAGGAAATGGACGCGCCGCTGAAGGCGGGCAACTGGGACATCATCTCGGCTTCCGCGATCCCGTGGTCGGACAACAATGCCTTGCCCAAAGCGGCGACCCGCGAAGACATGGACGTGATCCGCGACGAATTCGTCGAAGCCACCCGCATGGCCGAGCGCGCCAACTTCGACATGGTCGAACTGCATGCGGCACACGGCTACTTGATCTCGTCCTTCATCTCGCCGCTGTCGAACCAGCGCGAGGATGCCTATGGCGGCAGTCTTGAAAACCGCATGCGCTACCCGCTTGAGGTCTTCAAAGCGATGCGCGACGCTTGGCCCGAAGGCAAGCCGATGGCGGTGCGCATCTCGGCCAACGACTGGGTCGAAGAAGACGGCGTGACCCCCGACGAAGCCGTTGAAATCGCCCGTATGTTCAGTGAGGCGGGGGCCGATATCATCGACGTCTCGGCAGGCCAGACCTCGAAACAGGCCAAGCCCGTCTATGGCCGCATGTTCCAGACCCCGTTCAGCGACCGCATCCGCAACGATGGCGGTATCAAGACCATGGCCGTGGGCAACATCTATGAGGCCGACCACGTGAACTCGATCCTGATGGCGGGGCGTGCCGATCTGGTCTGCCTTGCCCGGCCACATCTGGCCGATCCCTATTGGACCCTGCACGCCGCGGCCGCCATCGGCGACCGCCACGCCGATTGGCCGCTGCCCTACGGCCCGGGCCGCGATCAGGCATGGCGTCTGGCAGACCGCGCGGCGGAGATGGAGAAAGTATGAGCCATATCGTCATCACCGGCGGCGGCACTGGCGTAGGGGCCGAGATCGCCCATGCGGTGGCCGGAACCGGCGCCAAGGTCACCATCATGGGCCGCCGCGAGGGGCCGCTGCGCGATCAGGGCCTGCCGTTTCAGACCTGCGACGTGACCGATGCGGATGCCGTGCAAGCGGCCTTTGCCGCCGCCCGCGAGCAGAATGGCCCGATCACCGGCGTCATCGCCAATGCGGGCGCGGCGCATTCCGCGCCCTTCCACAAGATCACCGCACAGGACATGAATAATATGATGGCGGTGAACGTCACCGGCGTCTTCAACGTCTGGCAGGCCGCGCTGTCGGAGATGAAAGACGCCGGGCAGGGGCGTTTGATCGCCGTGGCCTCCACCGCGGGGCTCAAGGGCTATCCTTACGTTGCGGGCTATGTCGCGGCGAAACATGGGGTCGTCGGCCTGACCCGC
Source organism: Sulfitobacter sp. (assembly GCA_002703405.1). Taxonomy (GTDB): domain Bacteria; phylum Pseudomonadota; class Alphaproteobacteria; order Rhodobacterales; family Rhodobacteraceae; genus Sulfitobacter. The sequence continues at coordinate 35,241 of NZSX01000019.1, forward strand.
GCGCTGGCGTTGGAACTGGCGCGCACGGGCATCACCGTGAACGCAATATGCCCGGGCTTCATCGACACGCCGCTCTTGGAACGCTCGGTCGAGAATATCACGGTGACCACCGGCAAAAGCGCCGAGGAGGCCCGCGCCTTGCTGAAACGCGCCAGCCCGCAGAACCGCTTTGTCGAAACCTCCGAGGTCGCAGGTGCTGTGCTCTACCTGCTGTCGGGCGCCGCGGCTTCGGTCAACGGCCACGCGCTCGCGCTATCGGGGGGCGAAGTATGAGCGATGTGGCCAAGGATCGCGTGCGCCTCTGGCTGCGGCTGCTGAAAGTCGTGCGGGGGCTGGAGCAAGAGTTGCGCGATACGCTGCGGCGCGAGCATAACACGACGCTGCCGCGGTTCGACGTAATGTCGGCCCTCTCGCGCCATCCCGAAGGGCTGAAGATGAGCCAGCTTTCGGGCGTGCTGCGCGTGTCTAACGGCAATGTCACCGGCATCGCCGATCGTCTGAGCGAGGAGGGGCTGGTCGAACGCATCCCGGTCCCCGGCGACCGCCGCGCGATGATGCTGCGCTTGACCCCCGCGGGCACGGCGCAATTCGCCCGCCAAGCGCAGGCGCATGAAGACTGGATCAACGAAAAACTGCGCGGAATCTCCTCCGAGGAAGCCCGCGCCATGGCGGCCCGCCTGCAGGCTTTCGCCGCCCAAACGGAAGAAAAGGAAAAAGCCAATGCGCAGTGATGTGACGCATTTCCAATGTGAAATCAAAGACCGGATCGCCACCGTGCGGCTTGACCGGCCTGACCGCAAGAACCCGCTGACTTTCGAAAGCTACGCCGAGCTGCGCGACTGGTTCCGCGATTTGGTCTATGCCGATGACGTTGATGTGGTGATCTTTGGCTCCAACGGCGGAAACTTTAGCTCCGGCGGCGATGTGCATGATATCATTGGTCCTTTGACCCGCATGAATATGAAGGAACTACTGCGTTTCACGCGCATGACCGGCGATTTGGTCAAGGCCATCGTGAACTGCGGCAAGCCGGTCATTGCCGCCGTCGATGGCGTCTGCGTGGGCGCGGGCGCGATTATCGCCATGGCCTCGGACCTGCGGCTGGCAACGGCAGAGGCCAAGACCGCCTTCCTTTTCACTCGCGTAGGCCTTGCGGGCTGCGACATGGGCGCCTGCGCGATCCTGCCGCGCATCATCGGCCAGACACGGGCGGCCGAACTGCTCTACACCGGGCGCGCCATGTCTGCCGAAGAAGGGGAACGCTGGGGTTTCTACAACCGGTTGGTGACGGGCGAGACGCTGGAAGGTGAGGCGCTAAAGCTGGCGCAGAAAATCCAAGCCGGCCCGAATTTCGCGCATATGATGACCAAGACGATGTTGGCCCAAGAATGGGCGATGTCCATCGAACAGGCGATCGAAGCCGAGGCGCAAGCGCAGGCGATCTGCATGCAAACGGGCGATTTTGAACGCGCCTACAACGCTTTCGTCGCCAAGGAACGCCCGGTCTTCGAAGGGGACTGAGCCACGAATAGCCAAAAGATAAATACGCGGGGAGGCGTAAACCATGGCTGACAAAAGTTTTCTCGACTGGCCCTTTTTTGAGCCGCGCCACAAGGAGCTGGCGCTGGCTCTGGACGGGTGGGCGGCACGCGAGTTGAAGAACGTGGATCACGGCGACACCGATGGGGCCTGCCGCGATCTGGTGACGATGATGGGCCAAGACGGCTGGCTGCGCCACAGCGGCGCGGAGGGGGACGAGGTGCTTGATGTGCGCAGCCTTTGCCTGATCCGCGAAACGCTGGCGCGCCATGACGGGTTGGCGGATTTTGCCTTTGCTATGCAAGGGCTTGGCACCGGCGCGATCTCGCTTTTCGGGAGTGATGAGCAAAAGGCCGAATGGCTCCCCAAGACCCGTTCGGGACAGGCGATTTCGGCCTTTGCCCTGACCGAGCCGCAGTCCGGCTCAGACGTTGCAAACTCCACCATGACAGCCACGCCAGACGGCAACGGCTATGTGCTCGACGGACGCAAGACGTGGATTTCCAACGGCGGCATCGCGGATGTCTACACCGTCTTCGCCCGCACTGGAGAGGCACCGGGCGCCAAGGGGTTGTCGGCCTTCATCGTGCCCGCCGACACGCCGGGGCTTAGGGTCGAGGAACGGCTAGAGGTTATGGCGCCGCATCCACTGGCCACCTTGCATTTTGATGGCGTGAAACTGCCCGGCTCGGCGCTTCTGGGTGAGGCGGGGCGCGGCTTTGCCATTGCCATGTCGGTGCTGGATGTCTTCCGCTCCACCGTCGCCGCCGCCGCCCTCGGGTTTGCCCGCCGTGCTCTGGACGAGGCGCTTTTGCGCGTCACCAGCCGTCAGGTACAGGGCGCGCCGCTGAGCGAATTGCAAATGGTGCAGGGCCATATCGCGGACATGGCGCTTGACGTCGATGCCGCCGCTTTGCTGGTTTACCGCGCCGCNTGGACCAAAGACAGCGGCGCGCCGCGCGTCACCCGCGAGGCGGCGATGGCCAAGCTTTTCGCCACGGATCAGGCACAAAAGGTGATCGACAAGGCCGTTCAATTGCACGGTGGCGACGGCGTGCGCAATGGCGAGGCAGTNGAGCGNCTTTACCGCGAAATCAGGGCCTTGCGCATTTACGAGGGCGCGTCGGACGTGCAACGTNTNGTCATCGCCCGCCAGACNTTGGGAGCCATGTCATGAAACTGCACCCGACCGGACATGAAGACACCTTCGCCCGNGAAAACNTGCCGCCNTTCGACCAGTGGCCAGACTTGCTGTTGGACCGCTTCGACTATCCCGANCGCCTGAACGTCGGCGTCGAACTNACTGACAAGATGGTGGAAAAAGGGTTTGGCGACCANACNGCNCTGATCGGCAACGGGCGCCGGCGCACATACAAGGAGNTNNCNGACTGGACCAACCGTCTGGCNNCNGCGCTGGTCGAGGATNTGGGNGTGAANCCCGGCAACCGGGTGNTNATNCGCTCGGCCAACAANCCNGCGATGGTGGCCTGCTGGNTGGCGGCGACCAAGGCGGGNGCGGTGGTNGTNAANACCATGCCGATGCTGCGCGCGGGCGAGCTTNCGGCCATCGTCGANAAGGCCGAGATNACCCACGCGCTCTGCGACACGCGGNTGATGGATGAGATGACGGCNTGCGCNAAAACCTCCAAATTCCTCAAAACGGTCGCGGGTTTNGACGGCACCAGCAACCACGACGCCGANTTGGANCGTCTNGCGCTGGAAAAACCGGTGCAGTTCGAGCCGGTGGACACCGCGCAGGACGATGTGGCGCTGCTTGGGNTTTACCTCAGGAACCACCGGTAACCCTAAGGCAACAATGCATTTTCATCGCGANCTNCTGATCATCGCAGATGGCTATGCGCGCGAAGTGCTGAACGTNACGCCANNGGATGTTTTCGTCGGNTCGCCGCCCTTGGCCTTTACCTTTGGCCTTGGTGGCCTCGCGGTTTTCCCGCTGCGCTTCGGGGCCGCCGCGACGCTTTTGGANACNGCNAGCCCGCCCAACATGATCGAGATCATCGAGAAGTACAAAGCCACCGTCTGTTTCACCGCGCCNACCGCNTANCGCGCGATGTTGCAGGCGATGGAAGAGGGCGCGGACCTCAGCAGCCTGCGNGCNGCCGTTTCCGCCGGAGAGACGCTGCCTGCNCCNGTTTATCACGAGTGGCAGGAAAAGACCGGTAAACCCATGCTTGACGGCATCGGNGCGACGGAAATGCTNCATATCTTCATCTCGAACCGCTTCGACGACCACCGCGCCGCTTGCACNGGCAAGCCCGTCACGGGCTATGAGGCGCGGGTGATNGACGCNGACGGAAACGAGGTGCCGCGNGGCGAGGTNGGNCGTCTGGCCGTGCGGGGNCCAATCGGCTGCCGCTATNTGGGCGACAAGCGGCAGGCGGATTATGTCAAGGACGGNTGGAACATCACCGGCGACAGTTTCACCATGGACGAGGANGGCTATCTGCATTTCGCCGCNCGCAACGACGATATGATNATCAGTTCTGGCTACAATATNGCCGGGCCGGAGGTCGAGGCGGCGCTGTTGAGCCATCCTTGTGTCAGCGAATGCGGGGTGGTGGCCGCCGCGGATGACGNNCGCGNCTCTATCGTTCAGGCGCATGTGGTTCTGGTTGACGGAACGCCCNAAGACGCCAATACTATCAAGNTATTGCAGGATCATNTTAAAGCGACNATCGCACCCTATAAATACCCGCGCGACATNCGTTTNATCAAAGAACTGCCCAAAACCGCGACCGGCAAGATCCAGCGTTTCGCGCTGAGAGAGGATACATGAGCAGTTTCGACGAAGCCTCCAAAGGCGCCAAGATGAATTTCGCCAAGGACAAGTCCTATGGCGATTACCTTGGGCTGGACCAAATCCTGACCACCGAGAACCCGCTCGACATGGCGCATGACGGGCTGCTTTTTATCATCCAGCACCAGACTTCAGAACTATGGATGAAGCTGGCGATCCATGAGTTGACCGCCTGCCGAAAGGCGCTTCAGGCCGGGGAATTGCGCCAAAGTTTCAAGATGTTGACCCGTGTGGCACGGATTTTNGAGCAGCTTAATTCGGCTTGGGACGTGTTGCGGACCATGACGCCGAGCGAATATACCCAGTTCCGTCCGCACCTTGGTGCCTCTTCTGGGTTTCAGTCCTACCAGTACCGTCTGATCGAATACCTGCTGGGCAACCGGATCGCGGCGCTGACCAAACTGCATGAACANACGCCCGAACCCCATGCGGCGCTGGTGGCGGANATGCANCAGCCGAGCCTCTATCAGGTGGCGATTGATCTGCTTTGCACNCGGCTGGGGGAGCCGTCGCTTGCCGGNAGCCCCGAGCCGCAGGCTTGGCAGCCGAAGGCCGAGGTTCAAGCCCTNTGGAAANAGGTTTATGAAGACCCGACAACNCATTGGGAACTCTACGAATTGGCGGAAAANCTGGTCGATCTCGAAGACTACTTCCGGCGNTGGCGGTTCAACCACGTNACCACCGTGGAACGTATCATTGGTTTNAAGCGCGGCACCGGNGGCACNGCTGGGGTGACCTATCTGCGCAAAATGCTTGAGGTGGAGCTTTTCCCNGAGCTTTGGCATGTGAGAGGAGCACTNTAAGTGTCTGTTTTGAAAAAAGATCAGTTCATCCTNCCGGAGGGCGTCATCTACCTCGACGGCAATTCGCTGGGGCCATTGCCCAAGGCNGCCGCCGCGCGNGTGCAGGAGATGATCACTGCTGAATGGGGTGAGATGTTGATCCGNGGCTGGAACCAAGCCGGTTGGATGGAACAGCCCGCCCGCGTTGGCAANATGGTNGCCGGGATCGTTGGCGCGCCAGAAGGCTCGGTCGTNATGGGCGACACNNTGTCGATCAAGGTTTTTCAGGCGCTGGCNTCGGCGNTGAAGCTGCGCCCGANCCGNAGGGTGATCCTGTCGGACAGCGGCAACTTCCCGTCGGACCTCTANATGGCCGAGGGGCTGGTGGGGCTNNTGGANCAGGGCTATGAGCTGCGNACCGTGNCGCCAGAAGAGGTGACGGNGGCCATNGGCGANGANATCGCCGCNGTGATGCTGACCGAGGTCGACTACCGCACTGGNCGCANGCACGACATGAAGGCGATCACCGAATTGGCCCATGCCAATGGCGCGGTGATGATCTGGGATCTGGCCCATTCAGCGGGCGCGCTGCCGGTGGACCTNGCGGGCAGCAANTGCGANTTCGCGGTGGGCTGCACCTANAANTANCTCAACGGCGGGCCGGGTGCGCCGGGCTTCATCTACGTCCGCCCCGATNTGGCCGACCACGTGCAACCGGCGCTGGCCGGTTGGCTGGGGCACCGNCAGCCCTTCGCCTTTGAGCAGAGCTACCAGCCCGGACAGGGGATCGAGCGGATGCGCGTCGGCACCCCGCCGGTGATCCAGTTGACCGCGCTTGAAGTGGCGATGGAGCTTTGGGCGGANGTGGACATGCAAGAACTGCGCNCGGCCTCTATCGCGCTGCAAGAGCAGTTCATCNAAGAGATNGAGCGCGACGTGCCGCAGCTGACGNTGGCCAGCCCGCGCAACAGCGCCGAGCGGGGCAGTCAGGTGTCGTTCCGCTTTGACGANGGCTATGCCGCGATGCAGGCNGTGATCGACCGNGGCGTGATCGGCGATTTCCGCGCGCCCGACATCATGCGTTTNGGCTTCACGCCGCTTTATATCGACGNCGAAGATGTNTCCAAAGCGGTCGCGATTATCCGCGATGTNATGGAGAACCGTCTCTGGGATAACGAAAAATACAAGACCCGCGCGCGGGTGACCTGACAGCATCAGGCNCAGGCGCTAAGCTGGCAAGACGACCCAATTGAACGGGCCCGGTAAAGAGGCCCAAACCAACCAAGGGAGANTGAAATGAAGATGAAATCACTTGTGATGGCGGCCTCGGTCGCGGCACTGGCGGCAGGCGGCGCATGGGCCGAAGAGGGTAAGGTGAAGGTCGGCATGATCACCACNCTNTCNGGCGGCGGCGCGGGCCTTGGCATNGACGTGCGCGANGGNTTNNTGCTGGCCACCAANATGGCCGGGAACGAGAACCTTGAGGTCGTGGTCGAAGACGACCAGCGCAAGCCCGAGATNGCNGTGCAACTGGCCGACAAGATGATCCAGTCCGAGAAGGTCGANGTNATGACCGGCATCATCTGGTCCAACCTCGCCATGGCCGTGGTGCCCGCGGCGACGGCGCAGGGCAAATTCTACCTCTCGCCCAACGCGGGCCCTTCGGCGTTGGCGGGCAAGGGCTGCAACCCGCTTTACTTCAACGTGGCATGGCAGAACGACAACCTGCACGAAGCNGCGGGCGCTTATGCCAATGACACGGGCTATGAAAACACCTTCATGCTGGCGCCGAACTATCCNGCGGGCAAGGACGCGCTGACCGGCTACAAGCGGACCTATGATGGCGCGGCGGCGGGCGAGGTTTATACTGATCTGGGCCAAACCGACTATGCCGCCGAGATCGCGCAGATCCGTGCCTCGGGCGCTGACAGCGTGTTCTTCTTCTTGCCCGGCGGGATGGGGATTTCCTTCCTCAAGCAATATGCCAACTCGGGCGTGGANCTGCCCGTCGTGGGTCCGGCCTTCAGCTTTGACCAAGGCATCTTGCAGGCCGTGGGCGAGGCCGCTCTTGGGATCAAGAACACCAGCCAGTGGAACAAGGATCTCGACAACGAAGCCAACAAGACCTTCGTCGAAGCCTTTCAGGAGGAATACGACCGTCTGCCGTCGCTCTACGCCAGTCAGGGCTATGACACCGCGAACCTGCTGCTGAGCGCGATGGAGAAGGCGGATGTGTCGGATGCCGAAGCCTTTGGCGCGGCGCTGAAAGAGGCTGATTTCGACAGCGTGCGGGGCAAATTCTCGTTNGGTAACAACAACCACCCGATCCAAGACTACTACGTGCGCGAAGTGGTCAAAGAGGGTGATGTCTATACCAACAAGCTGATCGGCCCNTCGTTGACCGATCACGCGGATGCCTACGCGGCTGACTGCAAAATGTAATCCCGCGCGGCCCCGGGCGCNGATTTNGCGCGCCGGGGCCGACGTATCAACGCTTTCACGCCGGTCCTCGCGTCCGGCGCGCCGGGAGGCTTTGCCNAATGTCACTCATCCTGCTNATTGAACAGGTGCTGAACGGAGTCCAATCCGGGGTCATGCTGTTTNTGATGGCCGCGGGGCTCACGCTNATTTTCGGGGTCATGGGGNTNATNAACCTCGCNCATGGCTCGCTTTACATGGTCGGTGCCTTTGCNGCCGCGGCGGTNGCGGCGGCNACNGGGTCGTTCCTNTTGGCNCTGNTGGCGGCCTTGGCCGCGGCGGCGCTGGCGGGCTGCNTGATCGAGATGACNGTGATCCGCAGGCTCTATGACCGCGACCACCTTGACCAAGTGTTGGCGACCTTTGCGCTNATCCTGATTTTTTCAGAAGGNACNCGGTTTNTCTTTGGCTCCTTCCCGCTGTTTCTCGANATTCCTTCCGCGCTGGCGGGGCCTGTGACCCTGCCGGGCGGCATCCAGTATCCGCTCTACCGNCTNGTNATNATCGGCGTCGGNCTGGTGATTGCTGCAGGTCTGTTTCTGCTGATCGCCCGCACGCGCATCGGCATNCAGATCCGCGCAGGTGAGGCCGACCGNGAAATGATCGCNGCGCTTGGGGTCGATATCGCCAAACTCTACACGCTGATCTTCGCNCTCGGTGCGGCGCTGGCGGGGCTTGCCGGTGCGCTGGTGGGCGCGATCCAGTCGGTGCAGGTGGGCATGGGGGAGCCGGTGCTGATCCTTGCCTTTGTGGTGATCGTTATCGGCGGCATCGGCTCGATCAAGGGCGCGCTGATCGGGGCGCTGNTGGTGGGGCTGACGGANACGCTTGGCTCTGTCCTGCTGCCGCTCTTTTTTGCNAANTTCATGGAGGCCTCNGCGGCCACNTCNGTCGGCTCCTCGCTCGCCTCCATGTCGATTTACATTCTGATGGCGGGGGTCTTGCTGTTCAAACCCACCGGCCTCTTTGGGGAGGCCTNAGCCATGATGCGCGAAAAACTCGTAAACCTCTTTCTCTTNCTGCTGCTGCCGGTNACGGCGNTGGCGGCTTTCGCGTTGGACGAGCCNTTCATNATCACNNTGGCNACCAAGGCGGCGATCCTCGCCCTTGCGGGCGTGGGGCTGAACATCGCGCTCGGCCTCGGCGGGCTGGTGAGCTTTGGCCATGCGGCATTCTTTGGGATCGGCGGCTATGCCATGGGCATTCTCGCCGCCCATGCGCAGAGCTACACACCGATCATGGAGAGCCCATTTCTGATCGAAGGCACCAAGTCGATGCCGGTGATCTGGCTGGTGGCGATCGTGGTCTCTGGCCTTGCCGCGCTGCTGATCGGGGCGCTGTCTTTGCGCACCTCGGGCGTCTATTTCATCATGGTCACGCTCGCCTTCGGGCAGATGCTGTTCTACTTCTCGATCTCATGGCCCGCCTATGGCGGCGAGGACGGGCTCTCGATTTATGTGCGCAACGGCTTTCCGGGGCTGAACACGCTTGATCCGCTGACCTTCTTTGCCATCGCCTTTGCGGTGCTGGCGCTGGTGCTGCTGTTTGCGGGGCGTCTGGCGCGGGCNCCCTTTGGCCTTGCGCTGTCGGCGGCGCGGCAGAATGCCGAGCGGGTCGAAGCCGTGGGTCTCGCGCCCTTCCGGCTGCGGCTGGTGGCCTTTGTCATCTCGGGGGCGGTGACAGGGCTGGCGGGCGCGCTTTTTGCCGATCTCAACCGTTTCGTCAGCCCGACGATGTTCTCGTGGCAGACCTCTGGTGAGATCATGATCTTCGTNATCCTTGGNGGGGTGGGGCGGCTCTTTGGCCCNGTGGCCGGGGCGGCGCTGTTNATCTTGCTTGANCATGTTTTGGGCGGGCTGTCGGAGTTCTGGCACATCTATCTGGGGCTGCTGCTCTTGCTGGTGGTGCTTTTCGCCCGCGGCGGCATGATCGGCCTCNTTGCCGGACGGGAGGTGGCCCATGACTGAGGTGCTTTTGGATGTGCGCAACCTGCACAAGAGCTTTGGCGCGTTGAAGGCCACCGACGATGTNTCGATCACCCTGCGNCCGGGCGAGATTCACGCGCTCATNGGCCCNAACGGCGCAGGCAAGTCGACGCTGATCAANCAGATCGCGGGCGGNCTGCGNTCGGACAGCGGNNCGGTNCATTTNGCCGGNCAGGACGTGACGCCGCTNAGCACNGTNCAGCGNGCGCGGGCGGGGNTGGGGCGNACGTTTCANATNTCNTCGCTGGCGATGGAATANACGGTGCTGCANAACGCGGTGCTGGGCGCGCTTGGNCAATCNGGCCGGGTGATGCGNTTNTTCGCGCCNGTGATGCGGCAGCAGAAGTTGCGGGAAGAGGCGATGCGCGCCTTGGAGTTGGTNGGGCTCGCGGATCACGCGGCCAAGCGCACCGCGGACCTGTCGCATGGGCAACGTCGCCAGCTNGAGGTCGCCGTGGCGCTGACCCTGCGGCCCAAGGTGTTTCTGATGGACGAACCNATGGCGGGGCTCGGGGCNAGCGGCTCTAAGGAGATGACNGGCTTTCTCGACGGGCTGCGCCGNGAGGCGCCGATCCTGCTGGTGGAACATGACATGGACGCGGTTTTCGCNCTGGCGGACCGCATTTCGGTGCTGGTCTATGGNCNNATCATCGCCAGCGGNACGGCGGCCGAGATCAAGGCCGATCCGCAGGTCCGGGTGGCCTATCTGGGCGAGGAGGANGCNGCATGAGCTTGCTGGAGNTNAACGACATCACNGCCTCCTACGGGCCGACGCAGGCGCTNTTTGGCGTCGATCTGTCGCTNGAGGCGGGCGAGGTCTGCGCGCTGATGGGGCGCAACGGGATGGGCAAATCCTCGACCATCAAGGTGATCTGCCGGATGCTGAAACACGATGGCGGTGNGCTGCGCTTTGACGGGCGCGACATCGCGGGNCTGNCCAGTTTCCGNGCCGCGCAGGCCGGGNTGGGNCTGGTGCCCGAGGGTCGGCGCTGTTTCGCGCCGCTGACGGTGCACGAAAACCTCATCGCNGCCGCNCGCCCCGGTGCATGGGACGAGGCGCGGGTCACGGCGCTTTTCCCNCGGCTGGGGGAGCGGCGCGATCAGGCGGCAGGCTCGCTTTCGGGCGGGGAGCAGCAGATGCTGGCNATTGGCNGNGCGNTGATGACCAACCCGAANNTGCTGNTGCTGGATGANGCGACCGAAGGGCTTGGCCCCCGTNGTGCGCCAAGAAATCTGGGCCGCNGTCGCGCAGNTNAAACGTGACAGCGGGCTGGCGCTTTTGGTGGTGGANAAATCCCTCGCCGAGCTGCGCCGCGTGGCCGATCACGCCGTCATTCTCGAACGTGGCCGCTCGGTCTGGTCTGGCCCGATGCCCGCGCTCGATTCCCAAATCGCCGATCAATTTCTCGGCGTGTGACTGTTAACAAAAAGGAACACGACATGTCGCATCAAATCATTCAGCCCGAAGGCTGGGCCCCCGCGAAGGGCTATGCAAACGGCGTGCTGAGCGCGGATGGTCACCTGTTCGTCGGCGGTCAAATCGGCTGGACCGCCGAACAGAAGTTCGAATGCCATGACTTTATCGGCCAGATGAAACAGGCGTTGCAAAACATCCGCGAGGTGGTCGAAGCCGCTGGCGGCACGCCCGAAGATATCACCCGTCTGACGTGGTATGTGACGGATAAGAAAGAATACCTTGCCGCGCAAAAGGACGTGGGCCGCGCCTATCGAGAGGTCATGGGCAAGCATTTCCCGGCCATGGCGATGGTGGTCGTCGCCGGATTGGTCGAGGATGACGCCAAGCTTGAGATCGAAGCCGACGCGGTGATCAACCGCTAAGCGGCCCGGCCGCCGGGGTCACCCCCGGCGGCTCAGCGCCGGAAGCGCCGCTGAAAAGGCCGAGGACAGCGCAAAGAGACCTGCGGCGATGCTGACGATGCTGGGCCCCGTCGGCGTGTCGAATTGCAGTGATGCCATCAGCCCGCCCAATGCCGCCAAAGCGCCCAGTCCCATCGCCCAGATTGCCATGGTTTCGGGCGTGCGGGCAAAAGGGCGGGCGGTGGCGGCGGGGATGATCAGCATGGCGGCGATCAGCAGTGCGCCCACCACTTTGATCGCCACGGCCACCATGATCGCCAGTGCCAGTGTCAGAATCAACTGCTCGCGCTTTGGGTTCCCGCCCGACGCCTGCGCCAGATCCGGGTTCAACGTGGCCGCCAGCAGCGCCGACCAGCGCCATGCCAACAGCAGAGCCACGGCCAGCGCACCGCCCCAAATGACGGCAAGGTCAAAGCGGCTGACGGCGAGGATTTCCCCAAAGAGGTAGGACGACAGATCAACCCGCTGCCCCGGCAACAGGGACACGGCCACGAGGCCAAGCGCCAGCGCGGAATGCGCCATCACGCCCAAAAGCGCATCGGCGCTGACATTGCGGCCCGAGAGCGTGCTGATAACCAACGCCATGACCAACGCCACCAAAAGCACGCCCGCGGTGATCGGCAGATCGGTCGCCAGCGCCAAGGCCACGCCCAGCAAGGCCGCGTGGCTGGTAGCATCGCCGAAATAGGCCATGCGTCGCCAGATCACGAAACAGCCCAAGGGCGCGGCGGCCAGCGCCACGCCAAGCCCGGCAAGCGCTGCGCGCAGAATAAAATCGTCAAGCATTCTCGGTCTCTTTGTGGTGCCCATCACATGCGTCGCCGTGGTGGTGGGTGTGATGGTGGTGATGATGGTCGTGATCGTGCCGGTAAAGCGCCAGCGCCCCTTGGGTGCCGCTGCCGAAGAGCGCGCGGTATTCGGGCGCGTCGGCCACGGTTTCGGGCGTGCCTTCGCAGCAGACATGGCCATTGAGGCACAGCACCCGGTCACTGGCGGCCATCACGACGTGTAGATCATGGCTGACCATCAGCACGGCGCAACCGAGGTCTTGGCGCACCGCTTCGATTTGGCGGTAAAAGGCGGCAGAGCCGGGTTGATCCAGCCCTTGGGTCGCCTCGTCAAGGATCAACAGGTCAGGTTTTTCCAGCAGCGCACGGGCCAGAAGCACGCGCTGGAACTGCCCGCCGGAAAGGTCGACCATCTGCCGCTCGGCCAGTTCCGGCACGCCAGCGGTGGCAAGGGCATCGCGGATCGCCTCGGGCGTTTGGCGGCGGGGCAGGTTGACGAAACGGCGCACGGTGAGTGGTAGGGTCGCGTCGATCTGCAATTTTTGCGGCACATAGCCGATGCGCAGCCCCGGTTTGCGGGTAATCTTGCCCGCCGCCGGTTTCAGCGCCCCGATCAGCGCCCGAAGCAGGCTGGACTTGCCCGATCCGTTGGGGCCGACGATGGTGACGATCTCACCGGCGTTGATATTGAAGTTCACATCGCGCAGGGCGACTTGTCGGTCGTGGCGCAGGGTCAGGCCACGTGTCTCAATCAGGCTCATGCGCCGGTCTCCTGACAGGCGGGGCAAAGGCCCTCGGCCTCGACCACGCTGCGCTCGATGCGGAAGCCTGCGGCGCGGGCGGCATCGCCAAGGCGGCTTTTCGTGGGTGAGGTTTCGGCCTCTGCCACCGACCGGCAACTGCGGCAGATCAGAAAGGCGGGCGCATGGTCTTCGCCCGGATGTACGCAGCCGACATAGGCGTTAAGCGCTTCGATCTTATGGGCCAGCCCGGCTTTGACCAGAAAATCCAGCGCGCGGTAAGCCACAGGGGGCTGCGCGCCCAAGCCTTCGGCCGAGAGATGGGCCAAGAGGTCATAGGCGCCCAAAGCGCGGTGCTCTGACAGCAAAATTTCCAACGCCCGGCGGCGTACGGGCGTCAGCCGCAGCCCGCGCGCGGCGCATTGTGCTTCGGCAGCCTGCATGGTGCTGCGCATACAAGCAGCGTGGTCGTGATCGCGGAATTCGATGGCGCTCATGAGGGACCTCAATTCGTTTGGCTATTGATATGTTATAACAGCGGTGTTAGCAAGGTGATACTATAACATTTTGAAGGTCTGCCATGTATCGTTTCTCGCTCCCCGCCGCTGTCTTCACCGCCGCCGCGTCGCCGCTTTGGGCCGATGTGCCTGCCGTCGCCACGGATATCGCGCCGGTCCATGCGTTGGTGTCTCAGGTGATGGAAGGCGTCGGCACGCCTGACCTGATCGTGCCGCCGCGCAGTTCGCCACATGGCTATGCGATGCGCCCTTCCGAGGCGCGGGCGCTGAGCGGGGCCGACTTGGTCGTCTGGGTCGGCCCGTTGCTGACCCCTTGGCTGGCCGATCCGCTGGAATCTCTGGCCAGCAGCGCGAGCCATTTGGCTTTGATGGAGCAGCCGGGCACCCGCGTACTGGCTTTCCGTGAAGGGGCGAGTTTCGAGGCCCATGATCACGGCGATGAGGGTGGTGAGGCGCATGGCGGCGCCGAGGAGGGGCACGATCACGAAGAGCACGACCACGGGGAACATGACCACGAGCAGCACGACCACGATGGGCATGACGCACAATCCTCTGAAGAAGATCACGACGGCCACACCCATAGCGGCGATGACCCCCACGTCTGGCTTGACCCGCACAACGGGCAGCTTTGGTTGGGTCAGATCGCCGAAGCACTTGCCGAGCTAGACCCCGACAACGCTGCACAGTACCGCGAAAATGCCACGGCAGCACAGTCCGAGCTTGCCGTCTTGGAAAAGGACATCGCCGAGGTTCTTGCCCCGGTCAAAGACCGTCCCTTCATCGTTTTCCATGACGCTTACCACTATTTCGAAGCGCGTTTCGACGTCGAAGCGCGGGGCGCCATCAGCGAGAATGACGCCCGCGCTCCGGGGGCGGCGCGTGTGGCTGAACTGCGCGACTTGGTGGCCGAGAGCGGCGCGAAATGCGTCTTTGCGGAACCGCAGTTCAACCCTGGCTTGATTGCCGCCGTGACCGAAGGGCAGGACACCGGGACCGGCACGCTTGACCCGGTTGGCGCGGAGCTGAAGCTTGGCAGTTCTTTCTACACCGATCTGCTGCGCGGCATGGCACAGAGTATGGCCGACTGCCTGTCGGATTGATTGAGGCGTGGCAACGAAAAGTGGTGCAGCCGGGGAAGCTGCACCACATCTTACATGCTGAAATAACTTTTATAGAATTCGGGTCAGACGGCGATTTTACCGCCGCCTTCTTTGGTGATGACAACCACCGCCGGGCGCGGAGGCATCTTGGGGTCGAAGTCGGGCCAGCGGGTGGCTGGGTCTTCGAATGTGCTTTCCCGCTCAAAGCCGGGGATGTCTTTGGTGCCATCCGTACCGGGGTGTTGCACCGCGACGAAAAGCGTCTCGCCATCTTCGGTAAAGTAGGGGCCGCACATCTCACCGCCCACGGGGCAACGGAAGAAGAGTTTTGAGGTGCCGCGCGCCTCGCCCTCGGTCTCCAGCGCGTAGAGCCCGTCGGATTTGCCGGTCTTGCCCCAGCCGCTGCCCTGATCGGTGCTGATCCAAAGCCGCCCGTCGGCGTCCATCGCGGCGTTGTCGGGGCTGCCGAACCAGCCGTTTTCCGAAGTCTCAGGGTTCCACTGCGCGCCGACCTCGGCAATCTTTGGATCACCGCATTGCACAAGGATCGACCAAGTGCCGCTGGTGGCGGCGTGGTCGGCGTCGGCCTCTTTGATCTCGATGATATGGCCAAAGCTGCTTTCGGGGCGCGGGTTGGCGGCGTTGGTGTCGCCTTCTTTCCGCTTGGTGTTGTTGGTCAGCAGGATATAGGCCGTGCCATCGCCGCGCGGCTGCGCGTCTTCGGGGCGGTCCATGGGGGTGGCCCCCAGAAGGTCGGCGGCGAGACGGGTGTCGATCATCACGTCGCCTTGGTCGCTAAAGCCGTTCTCGGCGGTCAGCGGCCCGGAGCCATGCACCAGCGGCAGCCAGTTGATCGAGCCGTCTTCCTCAAAGCGCGCGACATAGAGCGTGCCATCGTCAAGCAGAGAGCCATTGGCCGCCGGATCATCGGAAACGGTGCCTTCGGAAACGTATTTGTACTGGTAGTCAAAGCGGTTGTCGTCTCCCATATAGACCACCAGCTTGCCATCCTTGCTGACCGTAGTCTCGGCGCCCTCATGGCGGAAACGGCCCAGAGCGGTGCGTTTGACGGGGGTCGAGGTCGGGTCCATCGGGTCGACCTCAACCACCCAGCCGAATTTGTTGGGCATGTTGGGTTCGGCGTCGACGTTGAAACGGTCGTGTTTCTGGCCCCAAGCGTACCACATGCCCGGCACACCGTAGCGGTCCCAAGATTTCTCTTCCGCGGCACCGGTGATGTCGGGCTTGCCGTCGGCATCCAGTTTGTCCGTCCAGAAATAGCCGTGGAAGTTCTCTTCGGCCATCAGCCATGTGCCCCAAGGGGTCAGCCCGCCCGCGCAGTTGTTGAGCGTGCCGATGACCTTGGTGCCGCTGGGGTCGTCGTTGGTTTTCAGCCGTGCGTGACCGGCGGCAGGGCCGCTCAGCGTCATGGCGGTTTCGAGTGGGGTGATGCGGCGGTTCATCTTGCCGTCGCGCACCACCTGCCATTTGCCCGCGTCGTCGCGGGAGATCTCGACCACAGAGCCGCCGTGGGCTGCCATCTCGATGTCGATCAACTCAGGCGTCATGCCTTTGAAGTTCACCTTGTCCTGACGGCCTAGACCGGGGAACATGACCTCTTCGTTGGTGTATTCGTGGTTCACGCAAAGCAGCCCGCGGCTGCCTTCGTCGTTCAGGGGCACGAAACCGACGTAGTCGTTGTTATAGCCGAACTGTTTCGACTGCGCGGCGGCGGTTTGGTTCATCACATCGAATTCCGGCGCATCTGCGGTGATCGGATCGCCCCACCGCAGCAGGATCTGCGCATCGTAGCCGGGGGCGACGTGGTGGGCCTCATCATTGCCCCACGCCAGTTCGTCAAAGACATAGCGGCTCTCGGCGGCATTGGCCTTGGACGGGGCGATGGCCGCAGCGGAGCCGAAAAGCGCGGTGGTGGCGGAAACCCCAAGCATGCCGCGCAGGATGTCGCGGCGGCCATAGCGGGCGTTGATCACATCGCCGATGGTGCGCGACAGGTTCGCGTTGGTGGGGATGTCGTCAAAGGCCTCAAAGGCTTCGGCCTTGTTGCCGATGGCGGGGTCGTTGAGGATATCGCGGCGGGTCATCATGCTTCCTTTGGTGACTTGGCTGGCCCCCATCTGCACCATGACTGTCACGGTTTTATGACGCGCTAGACCGGGTTTTTGCGAAATCCGACAATGAGTTGGCGCAGGCCCAATGTGGCCCCGGCAAAGATCGACGCCAAGGTGACAGGCCCACTGAAGGCCAGCACCGAGATGGCCGAGATGCCTTGCCCGATGGTGCAGCCCATGGCAATCACCGCACCCGCGCCCATAAGCCCCGCGCCGAATATCTGGCGGCGCAATTCGCGCGGGTCTTCGCAGGCCTCCCAGCGGAAATGCCCCTGCCAGAGCGAGCCGAGGAACGCGCCGACCCAAACGCCCGAGACAGAGCCGATGCCAAAGCTCAACGGGCGGACAGAGCCCTGCATGGCGTAAAGCAGTGTCTCTCCCACCGGGGCGGCAAAGCTGTGAGACATGAGTGTCTGTGTGCCAAAGCCGGTCTGTGCAAGCCACGCCGTGCCCGCCCAGCCTGATACGATGGCGAGACCTGCGATCACGCTCCAGAAGACCATACGGAAGTCACGGCGAAAGCTGCGGGCGCTCAGCATAAGGGCGCAGATCACCATCCCCAAAGCCACACCTATCATTGCCACCGATCCGCCTGTGAGTGCGGAGAGCGCATGGGCGATGCCATCGGGCGGGCCTGCGTTCAATTGCCGGGGGAAGAGGAACACACGCGCCGGGGCGAGAGGGCCAGAGAGCACGGCAAAGGCCGCCAGCCCCATGACCAAGACAATCACGAAGGCGCGCAGATCACCTCCGCCAAGCCGCGCCAAT
Source organism: Sulfitobacter sp. (assembly GCA_002703405.1). Taxonomy (GTDB): domain Bacteria; phylum Pseudomonadota; class Alphaproteobacteria; order Rhodobacterales; family Rhodobacteraceae; genus Sulfitobacter. The sequence continues at coordinate 52,767 of NZSX01000019.1, forward strand.
GCGCCAAAACCGCAGGTGCCCGCCAGCGCCATGCCGTAGCCAAAGATCAGCCCGCCAAAGATCGCGGGCGCCCAAGAGAAGGCGATGGTCAGGTGAAAAGCGCGGTCGATGTTGATCAAACCAAAACCGCCAAGGGTGAAACTGCCCAGCATCGCCACACCGATCGCCAAGCCCCACATCCGCATCCGGTGGCTGGAGCCGCCATAGAGCATGTCTTCGATCGCGCCCAAAGTGCAGAACCGCCCCAATCGTGCGGCAAGGCCCAGCAATACGCCGCCCAATCCACCCAAGAGGGCGGCGGTCAGCGGCTGGCCCAGTAGCTCAATCATCCTTGCAGAACAATTCGTAGACCAGCTCCAGCATTTTGCGCGGGCGGTCATCGGCCAGCTTGTAGTAGATCGTTTTACCGTCCCGGCGCGGGGTCACCAGCCCTTCGAGCCTGAGGCGCGAGAGTTGCTGCGATACGGCGGCTTGCCGGGTCGACAGCAGGGCTTCCAACTCGCTCACCGACTTTTCACCCGAAACGAGGTGGCAGAGGATCATCAACCGCCCCTCATGGCTGATCGCCTTCAGAAAATTCGACGCGGTCACGGCATTGGTCAGCATCCGGTCCATGTCCTCTTCGGACATGTCGGGGGTAATCACGGGCAGGGCTGTCATTCGGTCGGTTCCTCGAAATCAGTCTTGTCGCGTAATAGCATATTTAGCATGGGCCAGAAAAATTCCGCGCCGGGGTAGCCTTCGAGACGGCCCAGTTCGGTGTCGTCTTCAACCAGCAGGAAGGTTGGGGTGAAGACCACCGCGCGCTGGGGGGCGACGCTGTCTTCAACCTCAGAGATATCGACGCGGCGCAGCGGGGCAAATTCGCCCTCGTCGGTCTTAGGGTAGGCAGGGGCGATCTCTTTGTCCCAGCGTTCGCAATAGATGCAGCCGGGCTGTTCGACCATGACCAATTCCACCGCCAAGGCGGGCAGGGCGGCTAGGGCCGCGAGGCTCAGGGCGGTCATTGTGCGGATCATTAGCTTGCCTGATTGACGTTTGGACAACACTCAACGTAATTTGAATATGTGAATTGTTCAAGCGCGGCGGCTTTCGTCGGCGCGGGCGAGGGGGTAACATGTTCGACATCACCTATGCAGGCGCGCTGCTGGCGGGGCTGCTCAGCTTCTTCACACCCTGTATTTTACCAATGGTGCCCTTTTACCTTAGCTATATGGCAGGGCTCAGCGTGACCGAATTGCGTGGCGATGGCGCGATTGCGCCGGGGGCGCAGCGGCGGTTGGTGCTGTCCTCGGTGCTATTCGCGCTTGGGGTGTCGACGATCTTTGTGCTGCTGGGCATGGGGGCCACTGCCTTGGGGCAGGTGTTTACCCAATACCTCGAGCCGCTGAGTTGGGTGGCGGCGGCGATCCTGCTGGTCTTTGGTCTGCATTTTCTGGGCGTCATCAAAGTGCCGCTCCTTTACCGTGAAGCGCGGCTGGAGGGGGGCGGCAAGCCCACGTCGATCTGGGGCGCCTATGTGATGGGGCTGGCTTTTGGCTTTGGCTGGACGCCCTGCGTTGGCCCGGCGCTGGCGGCGATCTTGATGATAGCCTCGGGCATGGGTGACATCACGCATGGGGGGCTGTTGCTGGCCGCTTACGGCGCGGGGATGACCGCGCCCTTCGTGGTCGCGGCGCTCTTTGCAAAGCCGTTTCTCAACTGGGCGGCGCGGCATATGGCGCTGGTGCAAAAGGTGGAAAAGGCGATGGGGGTCATGCTGATCCTCTTTGCCGTGCTGATCGTGACAGGCGGGGTGCAATTGATCGCGGATGCAATGATCCGTTGGTTTCCCAGCTTCACGACATTAGGTTAACCGCAACAAGGAGGACGCCAAGATGATCATCTCAAGGATAGGGGCTGCGGCAGTGGCCGTGATGCTGGCATGGCCGCTGGCGGCGGCTGAACTGGGTGACGACGGTCTGCACAAAACGCCGTGGATGCGCGACACCTTCAAAGACCTGCGCGAGGATTTGGAGGAGGCCAACGCCGAAGATAAGCGCCTGATGCTGATGTTTGAACAGCGCGGCTGCATCTACTGCACCAAGATGCACGAGGAGGTCTATCCCGCCCCCGAAATCGCAAATTATATCGAAGAGAATTACTTCGTCGTGCAGCTCAACCTGCATGGGGACATCGAAGTGACCGATTTCGATGGTGAGGCCCTCTCGGAAAAGCAAATGGCGCGGAAATGGGGGATTCTCTTTACCCCGACGTTGATGTTCTTGCCCCAAGAGGTGGCCGAAGACGCGACCGCGCCGCAGGCGGCGGTGGCGGTGATGCCGGGTGCCTTTGGCAAGGGCACGACGCTGGATATGCTGACTTGGGTCAATGAAGAACGTTATGCGCTTGAAAGCGAGGAAGATTTCCAACGCTACCACGCGCGGATGATCCAAGAGCGCAACAATGGCAGCACGGATTAACCCGTGAAAAACAGCAGCGCGGATGTAAAGCTATTCAAAAGTTTGAATTTGTTGTTGCGCCGCGCCGCATCCCTGTCTTAGGGTCAGGTAAACCGGATCACACATCACCGTGATCGGCACTGGGAGGAAGTTTTCGATGATGAGATGGATCGCCGCCGCAATTGTGTCGGGCGCGCCCGTTCTGGCCGCCGCTGAAACCGTGGCACCTGCCGACGTGACCTATGATGANTANGGTTCGGTTGAACAATCNNTGACCGGNACNNCNGGNGANGCNGCCANNGGTGCCGCCATCGTNGGCAACAANAAGGCNGGCAACTGCGTGGCCTGNCACCAGNTNGNNGCGCTNAGCGATGTGCCNTTCCAAGGNGAGATCGGCCCGATGCTNGACGGGGCGGGCGACCGCTGGNCNGAGGCAGAGCTGCGNGGCATCGTNGCCAACAGCAAAATGACCTTCGAAGGCTCGATGATGCCNTCNTACTACAAGACAAGCGGNTANATCCGCCCCGGCGANGGNTTCACCGGCAAGGCCGNGTCTGAGCCGCTGCCGCCNCTGTTGGANGCNCAGCAGATNGAAGATATCGTGGCNTTCTTGGTCACGTTGAAAGAGTAACGCNGNGCNCNTCNCNGCCNAGGGGCGGCGGANGGCTCGACAGATCATCGCGGTCAGCGCACCGCGGCAATGGAATNACGGCGCAGAGCGCCGNTGACGCATAAGGAGATGAGAGATGAACTTCTCAAGACGTGAAACTTTCGGCCTCGGCCTTGGNGCCGTGGCGCTGACCATGCTGCCCGTGGGGGCNTCTGCCGCCACGGTNGACGAGCTGATNGCGGAATTCACCGGCGGGGCCGATATGGCCGACACCGGCGTGACCCTGACNGCGCCNGANATCGCGGAAAANGGCAACACCGTGCCAATCTCGGTCGAAGCGCCNGGNGCNTCCGCGATCATGGTGNTGGCCACNGGCAACCCGACNCCGCCCGTNGGCACCTTTAACTTNGGCCCCTTGGCNGGNNNNCGCAGNGCCTCCACCCGCATTCGTTTGGCCACGACCCAAGACGTTGTNGCCATCGCCAAGCTGGAAGACGGCACNTTNGCCCGCACCAGCGCAGAGATCAAAGTCACAATCGGCGGCTGCGGCGGCTAAGCCCGCGCGCCCCAATTTTNAGGAGTTTTCAAAATGGCAGAAGGTGTAACCCCTCGCGTCAAAGTGCCGAAAAAAGCCGANGCAGGTGAGGTCATCACGATCAAGACCCTGATCAGCCACCCGATGGAATCGGGCCAGCGCAAAGACGGCGACGGCAATGTCATCCCGCGTTCGATCATCAACCGCTTCACNGCNGAGTTCAACGGCGAGAGCGTGATCGACGTGAAGATGGAACCGGCGATGTCGACCAACCCCTATTTCGAATTTGACGCCACTGTGCCTGAGGCCGGCGACTTCAAATTCACGTGGTACGATGACGACGGTTCNGTCTACGAAGAAGTCAAATCCATCACGGTTGGCTGACCCCGCGTCAGCCAGCANCGTGCGTGGAACAGGGAGGAAAGACATGAAATTCAAGGCAATGACCGCGGTCGCGGCGCTTTTGGTGGCCGCCCCCATGCTGGGGATGGCCGATGAGGAGGCCGAGCTTGTCGTCAACGGCGAGATCGAGATGGTGACCAAGACCGATGCGCCTGCGCATCTTGAGGGGGCTTTGCCGGAAATCATGTCTGGCTGGCGCTTCCGCTCGGATGAGACGCAGCAAACGCAGATGGACGATTTCGANNACCCCGGCATGATCTTTGTCGACCAAGCCCAAGCGGTNTGGGACACGGCAGAGGGCAGCGAGGGCAAGTCCTGNGCGTCCTGTCACAATGACGTGGAATCGATGGAAGGCGTCCGCGCCGTCTATCCCAAATGGAACGAAGAGGCGGGCGANGTNCGCACGNTGGCGATGCAGATCAACGACTGCCGCGAGACCCAGATGGGCGCCGAGCCGTGGAAATACGACGGCNGCGACATGACCGCGATGGAGGCGCTGATCTCGGTCCAGTCGCGCGGCATGCCGGTCAACGTGGCCATCGACGGCCCGGCCCAGAGNGTTTGGGAGCAGGGCAAGGAGATGTANTACACCCGCTANGGCCANTTGGAGCTGAGCTGCGCCAATTGCCATGAGGACAACTACGGCAACATGATCCGCGCCGACCATCTGAGCCAAGGTCAGATCAACGGCTTTCCGGTCTACCGTCTGAAGAACACCAAGCTCAACAGCAGCCACGCGCGGTTTAAGGGCTGTATCCGCGATACTCGGGCCGAGACCTTTAGCCCCGGTAGCCCTGAGTTCGTGGCGCTTGAGCTTTACGTCGCCAGCCGCGGCAACGGCCTGTCGGTCGAAGCGCCTTCGGTGCGCAACTGATTTAACATCCGGGCTTTTTGCCTGACATGATCCCGCCCCCTCAACCGGGGGCGGGGCCTTTCCCTGTTTTCAAGTGCTGGAGCGTAACATGCTGTCTCGCCGTGATTTTTTGCAAATGTCCATGGCTGCGGCCTCCATCTACGGCGGCTCGGGCTTCGGCAACTGGGCGCGGCTGGCGGCGCAGGACCGCTTCGATCAGGACGCGCTTCTGGAATTCGAGAAGTTCGGCAATGTCACCCTGATGCATGTGACCGACATCCACGCGCAGCTGAANCCGATCTATTTCCGNGAGCCATCGGTCAACATCGGCGTNGGCGANAANCNNGGCAAGGTGCCNCATATCACNGGNGAGGATTTCCGCATNCGCTANGGCATCGGCGGCGGCACNCCGCTGGATTACGCGCTGACCTANGANGATTTCGTCGCCCATGCGCAGGCNTACGGCAAGGTCGGCGGCCTCGACCGTGTGGCNACCGTGCTNAACGCGATCCGCGCCGACCGNCCNGATGCGCTGCTGCTCGANGGCGGGGATACGTGGCACGGCTCGATGACCTGTCTCAAGACCCAAGGNCAGGACATGGTCAACGTGATGAACGCGCTGAAGCCCGACGCGATGACCTTCCATTGGGAGTTNACGNTGGGNTCNGANCGGGTGCANGAGATNGTNNAGGGGNTGCCCTTNGCNGCNCTTGGCCANAACATCTTTGACGCGCGANTGGGATGANCCNGCCGANCTGTTCAAACCCTANGANTTCTTNGAGCGCGGCGGCGTGAAGATCGCCGTNATCGGGCAGGCNTTTCCTTACATGCCCATCGCCAACCCCGGNTGGATGTTCCCGGAATACTCCTTTGGCATCCGCGANGANCATATGCAGNAGATGGTNGANGAGGTCCGCGCNCAGGGCGCNGAACTNGTCGTTTGCCTGAGCCACAATGGTTTNGACGTCGACAANAAGATGGCCGGGATCGTCAANGGGATCGACGTGATCCTNTCGGGNCANACCCATGACGCGNTGCCNGANCCGGTGCTGGTGGGGCAGACGCATATCATCGCNTCTGGCTCGAACGGGAAATTCGTTTCCCGCGTGGANCTNGACGTGCGNGANGGCAAGATGATGGGCATCCGGCACAAGCTGATCCCNATNTTCTCGGANCTCATCACNCCCGATNNNGAGGTGGCCAAGTTGATCGACGCGCAGCGCGCGCCNTATCTNGANGAGTTGACCCATGTGGTNGGGCAGTCCGANGCGCTGCTCTACCGCCGNGGNAACTTCAACGGCACATGGGACGACCTNATNTGCGACGCNNTGCTNAGNGANCGCGANGCCGAGATCGCGCTGAGCCCCGGNGTGCGGTGGGGGCCGTCGATCNTGCCGGGCCAAGACATCACGCGCGAAGATATCTTNAACGTNACCTCGATGACCTATCCCAATGCCTANCGCACGGAAATGACNGGNGAATTCCTGAAGGTCGTGCTGGANGANGTNGGCGACAACCTGTTCAACCCCGACCCCTATTACCAGCAGGGCGGCGACATGGTGCGCGTTGGCGGCATGGGCTTCAAGATGGACATCGCCAAGCCGCAGGGTGAACGGATCAGCGATATGACCCTGCTCAGTTCCGGTGAGCCGATTGANCCGNNGNGNANCTATGTCGTCGCNGGTTGGGCCTCGGTCAACGANGGCACCGAAGGNCCGCCGATCTGGGATGTGGTNGAAAGCCATATCGCCAANTTGGGAACNGTTTCCGATGGNGCNCGCACNCCGGTGGAAATCGTTCTGCCAGACTGAGAAAAAGCAGAATNGGGGTTCTCACGCNGCAACAAATTCAATAAAATGAATTTNAATATGTGAGGGCCACGATATGACCGACNAAAATCAAAATGGGCCATCGCGCCGTGCCTTTCTAACGGGGGCAGGGGCGGCGGCTGCGGGGACGCTGGCGGGCNNCGCCAGCGCCCAGNCGGACCCGGCGATTGCCATTCATCCNTGGATGCAGGAGTTGGGCGATGGCGTTGACGCCGCGCCNTANGGGATGCCATCGCCGCATGAGGCNGATGTGAAACGCCGCACCGTGGAGTGGCTCACTGCCGATCCGGTAAGCTCGATCAATTTTACGCCGNTGCATGACCTCGACGGGACGATCACCCCCAATGGTNTGTGTTTNGAGCGGCACCACTCTGGCGTCGCCCGCGTNGATCCNGCNCAGCATCGGNTGATGATCCACGGGNTGGTCGACAAACCCTTGGTGCTGACCATGGAAGACCTCAAACGGTTTCCNCGGCAGAACCACGTCTACTTCCTTGAATGTGCAGCGAATTCCGGNATGGAGTGGCGCGGTTCTCAGCTTAANGGCTGTCANTTCACCCANGGNATGATCCATAACGTCATGTANACCGGCGTGCCGCTGCGGCTGGTNTTGGANGAGGCGGGGATCAAGCCTGAGGGCAAGTGGCTGCTTGCCGAAGGGGCCGATGCCGCCGCTATGACGCGCTCAATCCCNATGGAAAAGGCGCTCGANGANTGCCTNGTCGCCTTCAANATGAANGGNGANGCGCTGCGCCCNGAACAGGGCTACCCGGTGCGTCTGGTNGTGCCNGGNTGGGAGGGCAACATGTGGGTNAAATGGCTGCGNCGNCTCGAAGTNGGCGANCANCCNTGGCACCACCGCGAAGAAACCAGCAANTATACCGACCTTCTGGCCGANGGCGTGGCGCGNCGCTTTACTTGGGAGATGGACGCGAAATCGGTCATCACCAGCCCCAGCCCNCAGGCGCCGATCACCCATGGCGCNGGGACCGACNGTTNTGACNGGNCTGGCGTGGTCNGGNCGGGGCACGATCCCGCGTGTCGATGTGACCATCGACGGTGGCATCACNTGGCATGAGGCACGGATGGACGGGCCAAGCACGCCCAANGCGCTGCACCGCTTTTACTATGATTTCGAATGGGACGGAAAACCGNTGCTGNTGCAAAGCCGNGCGCATGACAGCACCGGNTATGTCCAGCCCACCAAAAANGCCCTGCGCGNGATCCGGGGNGAGAATTCGATCTACCACAACAATGGCATCCAGACTTGGGCTGTTGACGCTGACGGAAAGGCCGAAAATGTCGAGATTTCTTAAANTTGCGCTGCTGGCCAGCGCCATGGCNAGCCCCNTTGCCGCCGAGCCTTTGGGNCTTGGCCGCGCCGCCACGCCCGAGGAAATNGCCCTTTGGGACATCGACGTGCGCCCCGACGGTCTGGGCCTGCCTGCGGGCAGCGGCGACGTGATGACCGGNGATAANATCTACACCGANAAATGNTCGGCCTGTCACGGGGTCTTTGGCGAAGGNACNGGCCGCTGGCCGGTGCTGGCNGGCGGGCAGGGCAGCCTGTCCGATGCNCGTCCCGTCAAGACGATCGGCAGCTATTGGCCNTATCTCTCAACGGTTTACGACTATGTGAACCGCGCCATGCCCTTTGGCAACGCACAGTCGCTGACCCATGATGAGGTCTATGCGATCACGGCCTATCTGCTCTATCTCAACGATGAGGTGGATGAGGATTTCGTGCTNTCTTCGGACAACTTTGCCGAAGCGCGTCTGCCGAATGAGGAGGCNTTCAANCCCGATGANCGGGNAGAGGTNGAGTTTGCGGCCTTTAAAGAAGAGCCCTGCATGANCGANTGNAAACCATCGGTCGAAATCACCATGCGCGCCGCCGTGTTGGANGTGACGCCCGAAGAAACCGCCGCNAAAGCCGCCGCCAAGGCNGAAGAGGCGCAAGCCGCNGANCCCACNCCCGAAGCGCCGACCGNCGAGGCACCGGCGGTTGAGGTCGCCGAGGCTNCTGCCGCCGACCCGGCGCTTATCAAAGCCGGCGAAAANGTGTTCCGCAAATGCAAATCCTGCCACCAGATCGGCGCNAAGGCCAAGAACCGCGTCGGCCCGGTGCTGAACGGCATCGTGGATGGCCCGGCGGGTGCGGTCGAAGACTTCCGGTACTCCAAACCGATGGCAGCCGCAGCCGAGGCNGGGCTGGTCTGGACCGAGAGCGAGCTCAGCGCATTTTTGGGCGACCCCAAGGGCTATATGAAAGGCACGAAAATGTCCTTCCCCGGTGTGCGCAAAGAAGAAGACATCGCCGCGCTGATCGCCTACCTGCGTGATGCGTCGGAGTGATTGNGGCGATTAGAGAAAACTGACGTGCCTGCCCCCCTTGAACCCCCATACCGGGGGGACTAATCTCTGGGTAACAGTTTTGCGGGTATGGTCCCGCGAACAGGAACTGAGGCAGGCACGCATGAACGATCCGATCAACACCTATATGAATACGCTTGTCCCGATGGTGGTTGAGCAAACCAGCCGGGGCGAGCGGTCCTACGACATCTTCTCGCGCTTGCTGAAAGAGCGGATNATTTTCGTCAACGGCCCGATCCACAGCGGGATGAGCCATCTGGTCGTCGCCCAGTTGCTGCANCTTGAGGCGGAGAACCCGACCAAGGAAATCAGCATGTACATCAACTCGCCCGGTGGCGAGGTGACGGCGGGNCTGTCGATCTATGACACGATGCAATACATCAAACCCAAGGTCTCNACNNTGATCTGNGGCATGGCGGCCTCCATGGGGTCNGTCATCGCGATTGGCGGCGAAAANGGCATGCGTTTCGCGCTGCCCAATGCCGAAGTGATGATCCANCAGCCGTCNGGCGGCTCGCAGGGCATGGCCGAAGATATCNTGATCTCGGCGCGTCACATCGAACGCACCCGTGAGCGGATGTACCAGCTTTACGTCAAACACTCCGGCCAGCCGCTGGANNNCGTNCAAAANGCGCTCGACCGTGANCTNTGGATGACNCCCGANGAAGCCAANGAATGGGGCCACTTGGACGAGATCGTCGAAAGCCGTGGCAAGGCGGATGATGCCGCTGCCAGCGGTAAGGGCAAGAAAGACAAATAATAGAGGGGCCCGGCGCTGCATATTTTGCGATTGTAGCGCCGGGNTCACTGGCCTAAGCTTGAGGCCAAATCTCGCAGCCCCAAGATCGGGGCGNACATACACGACAGACCTGAAAGGTTTGAGATGGCGAATAATTCCGGCAACGACAGCAAAAANACGCTCTACTGTAGCTTNTGCGGCAAGAGCCAGCACGAGGTGCGCAAGCTGATTGCGGGGCCGACCGTGTTCATCTGTGACGAATGCGTCGAGCTGTGCATGGACATCATCCGAGAAGAGACCAAAGCCTCGGGCCTCAAGGCGACCGACGGCGTNCCGACACCCCGCGACATNTGCGGCGTGCTGGACGATTACGTGATCGGTCAGGCGATGGCCAAGCGCGTGCTCTCGGTGGCAGTCCACAACCACTACAAACGGTTGAACCACGCCCAGAAGGGCGGCGATATCGAANTGGCGAANTCCAACATCCTGCTGATCGGCCCCACCGGCTGCGGCAANACGCTGCTGGCNCANACGCTGGCGCGTATTNTGGATGTGCCTTTCACCATGGCNGATGCGACCACGCTGACCGAAGCCGGTTATGTGGGCGAGGATGTGGAGAACATCATCCTCAAGCTGCTGCAATCGTCCGAGTACAACGTTGAGCGNGCGCAGCGCGGCATCGTCTATATCGACGAAGTCGACAAGATCACGCGCAAGTCCGAAAACCCCAGCATCACCCGTGATGTGAGCGGTGAGGGCGTGCAGCAGGCGCTCTTGAAGCTGATGGAAGGCACCGTNGCTTCTGTGCCCCCGCAAGGCGGGCGCAAGCATCCGCAGCAGGAATTCCTGCAGGTGGACACGACCAACATCCTCTTCATCTGCGGNGGTGCCTTTGCNGGCCTCGACAANATCATCGCGGCGCGGGGCAANGGTTCGGCCATGGGCTTTGGCGCGGATGTGCGTGACAACGACGCGCGCGGCATCGGTGAGNTTTTCACCGACCTTGAGCCGGAAGACCTGNTGAAGTTCGGTCTGATCCCGGAATTCGTCGGNCGTCTGCCNGTTCTGGCAACCCTCGAAGATCTGGACGAAGANGCGCTGGTNACCNTTCTGACCGAGCCGAAGAACGCTTTGGTCAAGCAATACCAGCGTNTGTTCGANNTGGAAGACACGCAGCTGACCTTCACCGATGACGCGCTGNNNGCGATNGCCAAACGTGCGATTGAACGGAAAACNGGCGCGCGGGGTCTGCGCTCNATCCTCGAAGACATCCTGCTCGACACGATGTTCGAACTGCCGGGGNTGGAGACGGTGACCGAGGTGGTCGTCAACGAAGAGGCCGTTACATCCGAGGCCAAACCGCTGATGATCCACGCCGACAGCGAAAGCAAAGAACCAGCCAGCGCGGGCTAAGACCCGACGCTAGGCANAGAGATAGAGGGCGGGCCAATGGGTCCGCCCTTTTGCATGAAAGGAACGGTCATGAAGCGGATTTCATCGGGCGGCGCCTATGANGAAAAGATCGGCTACAGCCGCGCNGTGGTNGCGGGCGGCATGGTCTATGTCTCGGGCTGCGTGGGCGAAGGNGCGGATGTCACGGCCCAATGCGCAGCGGCTCTGGCGACGATTAAGCGGGCGTTGGCAGAGGCGGGNAGCGATTTCGCCCATGTGGTTCGTGTCACCTACATGCTGCCTGATGCCGCAGAGTTTGAGCCCTGCTGGCCGCTGCTGCGCGAGGCCTTTGGCGCACACCCGCCTGCGGCGACGATGATCGAATGCGGGCTGATTGACCCGAAATACCGCATTGAAATCGAAGTCACCGCGATGCTGCGAGATGCGGCGGAGGGTTAAGTTTTCTCCGGCACCAGTTCAAAGTCATCCCCCAGCCGGGCGCGCACCTCTGCGGGATCAAGGTTTGCCCAAAGCGGCCCGCTGTCGTCGATAAAACCCGTCTCCCGTAGGCTGTTTTGCAACGCGGGCATATCAAGCTCCCCCATCCAAAGCCGCGCCTTGGCCTTTCCGAGTGGTTTCCACGAGCGAGTAAGGTGGCAGAGCGTCGCGGTGGTGATCCCCGCAAAACTCTGCAAGTGCTGTTCCAACCCGCGCGTGGCAGAGGACGGGCGGCGCACGACGATGGCCACTTGCTGCATGGGCCGGGCGACCATCCCCAAGAGATGCAGGGCGGAGCCTTCGGCGGCGATGATCTGCTTGGCCGCCTTATAGACCGCGATCTGTTCGCGCAGCCCGTGTTTCTCGGGGTGAAAGACGGTGTAGCCCTGCGCCGCCAGATAGGTTTCCAACGCCTCTTCCCCGATCAGGTTGCCGCGCCCTGCGGGCAATTTACTGCGGCTGATATAGAGCTTCTCTGGCCCCTCGGGCGCGATCTCTTGCGCGAACCGATTGGCGATGGTGTTGCGGTAGGGTTCTGTGCCGGTGATCAAACTTCCCAGTCCAAAGCCTTGCCCCGGTACGATCAACCGCTCGACCCGTGTCGGTGCGTCTAAACTCACCAGCGGCTTATCGCAGCCCAGAAGGGCAAGGAAATCACGCTGATACCCTGCCACCTCTCCGCCGTTGCGGGGGCGTTTGGGGATAAAGAGAATGCCGTCGATCTCTTCTTCAAGGTGATCCAGCGCCCAAAGACGCGCGGTGCTTTCAACCAAGAAATGCCCGAAATGCAGCCAAAGGACCCCGCCCCAAAGCCATGTGCCCCTGCGCTCAGCCACCTTGCCCTGCGGTGCTTCTGGCGGCGTGGTCAGCGCGCGACCGTTGCGCCAAAGTGCGGCTTGGGGGCAGGGGCGGCCATCGCTGTGCAACACCCCGGCGGGCTGCACCAACCCGCTGTCCTCAGGCAGGATGACCAGCGCATTATCTAAGGTCGTGATCTCGGTCGACCAGCCCCCCTCGGGGACGGGCGGGCGCTCGGCGGGGTCAAAGATACAGGCCCAGACCTGCCGGGTGCAATGCCCGGGTGATTTGCGAAATCCGGCGCGCTCAAGGATGCGTTTGCATTCGCGCATCCCCTCGCGGCCATAGGCCTCGGGGTGGAATTCCATCACCACGGCGCGCAGCCCGTCGAGCGCGGCATGGCGCAGAAACTCCAACTCGCCGCCTTCGATATCCATCAACAGCACGTCGGGTTTAAAGCTGCGGCGGATGTCATCAAAGCTTGCGGTGGGCACCTGAACCTGCGTCGTCTCACGCATGTCGCTATCGATGAGAGAGGAGCCGAGGAAAGAGTTGCGCAGGTGAAACGGCAGGGTTTCTGGCCGGTCGGGGGCAGAGATCACCACCTGATTGCGAAGAGTGATTTTTTCTTGAAGTCCGTTGAGCGTATAGAGCGCGCGAATGTGGGGGATCAAGTTTGGGTTTGCTTCGAACGACAGCACCGCTTCGGGCGCGGCCTTTTTGGCGACGATCGCACCCACCAGTCCCAGACCCGCGCCCATCTCAAGCACCCGGTCACCGGGGCGGACGACAGCCAGCGCGCCATCGATCTCTTGGCGCTCGTAGCGGCCTGCATTGATCCGCTGGATGCGCGCCTCGTTCAGAAAGGGGGACTGGGGCACCTTGATGCCATGACATTCCGCCGCTGCCGGTGCGGCCCCACTTGCCTCAGTCATCGCTGCCCTCTTTCGTTTTCCTAACCCTAGCCAGAGGTCGCCCGCGCGCCAAGCTCCTTTGCGGCGAGGCTGGACGCCAAAGCCTCCATGGTGCATATAACGGACAACAGGAACGGAGACCTCGATGGGCATTCTCAATTCACTTCTGCGCGGCGTCACTTGGTGGAACGGCCAGACGCTGAACACCCAGCTTTTCACTTGGCGCAAGGGCAGCAAGGTGGGCGAAGACGCGCAGGGCAATATCTATTACCGCAACGCCGATGACAGCAAACGCTGGGTCATTTTCAACGGTGAGGCCGAGGCCAGCCGCGTAAGCCCCGATTGGCATGGCTGGCTGCACCGCACATGGGATGAGCCGCCAACCGACAAGCCGCTGATCCACAAGCCGTGGGAAAAGGCGCATGTCGAGAATCGCACCGGCACCGCCATGGCCTATGCGCCCGCCGGGTCGCTGCGCCGCGCCGAACCTGTCGAGCGTAAGGACTATGAGGCCTGGCAGCCTGAATGATCGGTTGGCCGCGCCTGAGGTGCGGCCCCAAGTTTCACGCAATCCGGGTGGATGAATGAAAAAGCTTCTCTTGGCCGCGCTTTTGCTGGCCGCGCCGCTGCATGCCCAAGAGGGCGCACAGGTCGCCAGTGCCACGGGTGGCGTTTTGCGCGCTTTGGACAAGATTTCCGGCGATACGATTGATCTGGAGATTGCCAAGGGCGACAGCCTTTCTTTGGGCAATTTGCAGATTTCCATGGTTGATTGCCGCTATCCGGCGGGCGATCCGGCGGCCAATGCCTATGCCGCGCTTGAGATCACCGAAGAGGGCAGCAGCGGCGCGCTTTTTTCTGGCTGGATGATCGCCTCGGCCCCGGCGCTGCACGCGCTGGAGCATTTTCGCTATGACATCTGGGTCATGCGCTGCAGCACGTCCTGAAAACTGACTAAATCCCCCGCGTCGAACCGTGCAGTGCCGCGTTTGGCCACGTCAAGCTGCGCGTGATATTCCGCGCGGCTGATCTCCTGCGCCCCGAGAGAGGCAAGGTGATCGGTCAGAAACTGCGTGTCAAAGAGGGTAAAACCCGCATGGCGCAGCCGATCCACCAGCGCCGCCAGCGCCATTTTTGAGGCGTTGGTCCGGCGGGAGAACATGCTTTCGCCGAAAAACGCGCGGCCCAGCGTTACGCCATAGACCCCGCCCACCAGTGCTGTGCCATCCCAAACCTCAAGCGAATGGGCGTGGCCTGCGTGGTGCAGCGCGGTATATAGGGCGGTGATCTCGGCGTTGATCCATGTGTCTTCGCGGTCNGCGCAGCCGGCGACGACACCNTCGAAATCGNGGTTGATCGTGTGGTGAAAGGTGCTGCGCCGCATCGCGCGGGCGAGCGANCGCGNGATGTGAAAACCATTGAGCGGCATCACNCCCCGACGCCGCGGATCGACCCAGAAAATCTCTGGGTCGTCGCGGTGTTCGGCCATGGGGAATATCCCGATGGAATAGCCGTGGAGCAGGATCTCTGGTGTCAGATCCGACATCGGTGTCAGGCGTTGCCGAGGTTGGTTTCCAGCCAATGCTCAAGCCAGTGGATGTTGTAGCCACCCGACTGGATGTCTTCTTCGGCCAGNAGCGCGTGGAACAGCGGCACGGTGGTATCNACACCGTCCACGATCAGNTCACCCAAGGCCCGACCAAGACGCGCCAGCGCTTCGGGACGGTCGCGGCCATGCACGATCAGCTTACCGATGAGACTGTCGTAATAGGGCGGGATNGAATAGCCGTCATAAAGCGCCGAATCCATNCGCACGCCAAGCCCGCCGGGGGCGTGATACTGCGTGATNTTGCCCGGNCAGGGCGCGAAATTCGGCAGTTTNTCGGCGTTNATGCGNACTTCGATGGCATGGCCATTGATGGTCAGATCGTCTTGGGTAAAGGACATCGGCAGCCCTTCGGCGACGCGAATCTGTTCGCGCACCAGATCGACACCAAAGATCGCCTCGGTCACCGGATGTTCCACNTGAAGGCGAGTGTTCATTTCGATGAAATAGAACTCGCCATTCTCATAGAGGAATTCGATCGTGCCCGCGCCGATGTAGTTGATGTTCGCCACGGCGTCGGCNCAGACCTTACCGATCCGCGCGCGTTCCTCTTCGGTNATCGAGGGGCCGGGGGCCTCNTCGAAAACNTTCTGGTGGCGGCGNTGCAGCGAGCAGTCGCGCTCGCCCAGATGGACCGCGTTGCCCTTGCCATCCCCAAAGACCTGAATCTCGATGTGGCGNGGGGTGGTGAGGTATTTTTCNATATAGACTTCGTCATTGCCGAAGTTCGATTTCCCNTCGGCCCGCGCGGTCTGGAAGGCTTTTTCCATGTCTTTGGCGGTCTGGGCGACTTTCATGCCCTTGCCGCCGCCGCCNGCNGTNGCCTTGATNATGACCGGATAGCCGATNTCNTCGCCCANACGCTTGGCCTCNTCNANCGANGCGACGCCCCCATCCGAGCCGGGCACGCAAGGNACGCCGAGCTTTTTCATCGTGTCCTTGGCGGTGATCTTGTCNCCCATGACGCGGATGTGTTCGGCGGTGGGGCCGATGAAGGTCAGACCGTGGTCTTCGATCACCTGCACAAAGCCTGCGTTTTCCGACAGGAAACCGTAGCCGGGGTGAATCGCTTCGGCCCCGGTGATTTCACAGGCCGCGATGATCGCGGGGATCGAGAGGTAGGATTGGGTCGAGGAGGGCGGGCCGATGCAGACGGATTCGTCGGCCATGCGCACATGCATCGCGTCGCTGTCGGCGGTGGAATGCACCGCGACAGTCTGGATGCCCATCTCGCGGGCCGCGCGGATGACGCGCAGCGCGATCTCTCCCCGGTTGGCGACTAGGATTTTGCTGAACATGTCCGGCCCTTATTCCAGGATNACCAGCGGCGCGCCGAATTCCACGGCATCGCCGTCGCCGACGAGGATGCGCTTGACGGTGCCGGCGCGGGGGGCGGGGATGTGGTTCATGGTTTTCATCGCCTCGACGATGAGCAGCGTGTCGCCTTCGGAAACCGAAGCGCCAACGGAGATGAACGCAGGCGCGCCCGGCTCACCTTGCAGGTAGACGGTGCCGACCATGGGCGAAGTCACNGCACCAGGGTGATCAGCCGGATCGGCGTCAGCGGCAGGTGCGGCGGCTGCGGAGGCAGCAGCGGCGGGGGCCGGTGCAGCGGCAAGCGCCGGGGCGGCTTGGTATTGCTGCTGGGGTGCGGCCATGACCTGCTGCGGCGGCTTGCGGCTGACGCGCACGTTCAGGCTGTCATCCTCGGCATAGTCGCGTTTCACCTGAAGCTCTGTCAGGTCGTTTTCGTTCAGCAGCTCGGCGAGGGCCTTGATGAAGGCCACGTCACTGTCATGGGTGTTTTTTGTCATTGGATCCTCGAAGATTTCGACAGGCCAATAGCCCGTCGCTGCGCGATTGATTGGCACGCTTATAGGGCATGGGCAAAGCCATGAAAAGCCAACTGTTGTCTAGGGGGTAGGATCGGTTTTTTGCCGCGCAATGGCCCCCGGGGCGCAAGAATGAGGCCGCGCCACATCTTCGCGCACCGGGGCAAGGTCACGTAGCGTCAGATCGCGAGGTATTCCGCCCGCAGTTCCGCGTTGTTCAACACCTCTGCCGCGGTGCCGTCAAAGACCACGCCGCCGGTATCAAGGATCACCGCACGGTCGGCCAGTTTCAGGGCGCGCACGGCGTTCTGCTCTACCAGAATGGTGGTGATGCCCTGCGCCTTGATCAGCCCCAGCGTCTTTTCGATCTCATCCACGATCACCGGGGCAAGACCTTCGTAGGGTTCATCCAGCAGCAGCACCTTGATGTCGCGGGCCAAGGCGCGGGCGATGGCGAGCATCTGTTGCTCCCCGCCCGAAAGGGTCACCCCCTCTTGGTTCCGCCGCTCACGCAGGCGCGGGAAGAGGTCATAGAGCCGGTCGAGTGACCAGCCGATGGGCGGGGCGATCTGGGCCAGCTTNAGGTTCTCTTCGACCGTGAGGCCAGAAATGATGCGCCGATCTTCGGGCACCAGCGCCAGCCCCGCAGCCGAGGCTTGGTGGCTGGCCATATTGTGCAGCGGTTGATGATCGAGCCAAATCTCGCCGCGCTTGAGTTCCGGGTCGCTGACCCTTGAGATGGCCCGCAGGGTCGAGGTTTTGCCCGCCCCGTTGCGGCCCAGCAGGGCGAGGATTTCGCCCTCGTGGACGTTAAAGCTGACCCCCTGCACGATATAGCTTTCGCCGTAATAGGCATGGATATCCCAGACCGAGAGGAAGGCCGGGGCGGTTTGGGCGTGGTTGGCGTTTTTGTCTAGCGTGTCGGTGCTCATCGGGGTGTCCTTGGGGTTCGGCAACAGGATAGATCAGGCGGCGTCTTGGCTCTCGCCCAGATAGGCTTCGCGCACCTTGGGGTGGCCCTTGATCCGGTCGGGCGTGTCTTCGACCAGTGGCGTGCCTTGGGCCAGCACGGTGATCCGCTCGGCCAGCGAAAAGACCACATGCATGTCGTGTTCAATGATCGCGATGGTGATGTCGCGCTCGTCCTTGATCTGTTTCAGCAGGTCGATCGTGTTGTTGGTATCGGCCCGCGCCATCCCCGCGGTAGGTTCGTCCAAGAGCAGCAGGCGNGGGTCTTGGGCCAGGCACATGGCGATCTCCAGCCGCCGTTTGTCCCCCCGCGAGAGGGACGCCGCATGCATGTGCCGCTTGTCGATCATGTTCATGTCGCGCAGCATTTCCTCGGCCTTGTCGATCACATCTTGCTGGCCCACGACGCGCGACCAACCGTTGAGCTGGAANGCCCCGTCGCGTTTGGCAAGACAGGGGATCAGCATGTTCTCCATCACCGTGAGATCGCCAAAGATTTCAGGCGTTTGGAACACGCGGCTGATGCCCATCTGGTTGATCTCATAGGGTTTGCGCCCCAGCACCGACTGGCCGTCGAACATGACCGANCCGGTATCNGGGATNAGCTTGCCCACCAGACAGTTCAGCAGGGTGGATTTGCCCGCCCCGTTGGGGCCGATGATCGCATGGACAGAGTTCTCTGCCACGCTCAGGTTCACATCGCTCAGCGCCTGCAGACCGCCAAAGCGTTTGCCGACATTTTTGACTTCGAGAATGGACATNATGTCTCTCCTATTCNGCNGCTTCGNTGCGNTGTTGNGCGGCNTCNGCCTCNACCGAGCCTGCNTTNTTGTCCNNGCGGCGGAAGACNCGGCCCAGACGTTGNCCACCTTCNACCANCCCACCGGGCAGGAAGATCACGACNAGCATAAAGAGCAGGCCCAGTGTCAGGTGCCAGCCNTTGCCNACGAANGGNTGGATGATNGCNACCATCGCGTCTTCGATCCCGTCGGGCATGAAGGCGAACCAGCCGTGCAGCACGTTGTCGTTGATCTTGGCAAAGATGTTNTCAAAGTANTTGATGAANCCNGCNCCCANNACCGGCCCNATCAAGGTGCCNGCGCCGCCGAGGATGGTCATCAGCACCACTTCACCNGAGGCNGTCCACTGCATCCGCTCNGCCCCNGCNAGCGGGTCCATCGCNGCCAGCAGNCCACCGGCCAGNCCGGCNTACATNCCNGAGATCACAAANGCCGCCAGCGTGTAGGGCCGGGTGTTNAGGCCCGTGTAGTTCATCCGCTGCTGGTTCGANTTCACCGCCCGCAGCATCATNCCNAANGGCGAGCGGAAGATGCGGATCGCCAGATAGAAGGCGAGGATCAGGAAGATNGCGCAGAAGTAGTAGCCNACGGANAANGTAAANGTCCANCCGCCGAAGAACAGCGTCGTCGAAGAGTTCATCGCCGCNCCNAANAGNTTGGGGAANGNNGGNGCATCNNCNGNNTGAAGNTACTGCGGNTCNGANNTGTAGATCTGCAANCCCGTCTCNCCATTNGTGATNGGTGTCAGCACNGAATAGGCNAGGTTNAACGACATCTGNGCAAAGGCCAGNGTCAGGATNGANAAGTAGATGCCCGANCGNCGCAGGCTGATAAAGCCGATGAGCGCCGAGAACAGCCCNGCCATGATNACGGCCAGCACCAGNGCGGGCACGACNTTGTAGCTGAGCAGTTTGAACATCCAGACGGCNGAGTAAGAACCGACNCCCAGAAAGGCCGCGTGNCCAAAGGAGAGATAGCCGGTCAGCCCAAANAGNATGTTAAACCCGATGGCAAAGATGCCAAAGATCACNAAGCGTTGCATCAGGTCGGGGTAGCCCGCGTTGAATTGCGCNAGGCCCGAATCNGCCGGAAAGGGGTTGAGGATGAAGGGGGCAAAGAGCGTGAGAACGACCACGACCCCCAAGAGAAGCGTATCGCGTTTTTCCAGTCCGAACATGNCTTATTCCTCCATCACGCCGCGGCGACCCATCAGACCNCGCGGGCGGACCAGCAGGATCACGATGGCAACGACGTAGATGATGATCTGGTCGATACCGTAGATGATGCTT
This sequence comes from Sulfitobacter sp., assembly GCA_002703405.1. Classification (GTDB taxonomy): domain Bacteria; phylum Pseudomonadota; class Alphaproteobacteria; order Rhodobacterales; family Rhodobacteraceae; genus Sulfitobacter. Next base: position 72,647 of record NZSX01000019.1, read on the forward strand.
TTGATTTCATTCATGGACGCGAGGCTTTCGAGGATGCCCANNAGGANCCCCGCCAGCACCGCGCCGGGCAGNGAGCCCATGCCGCCGACCACGACGACNACGAAGCTCAGCACCAGAAAGTCCATGCCCATGTGNTAATTNGGTGAGTTNATNGGCGCATACATNACGCCCGCAAGCCCCGCCACNGCNGCNGCGATGCCGAACATGATGGTNAAGCGGCGGTCGATGTCGATGCCCAGAAGGCCCACGGTCTCACGGTCNGCCATACCGGCGCGNACGACCATGCCGAAGGTGGTGAATTGCANGAAGGCAAAAACCGCAGCGATGATGACTGTNGAGAAGCCGAAATAGACCAGACGCCAGTAGGGGTAGGCCAGCGANGTGTCCAAGCCCAAGAGCGGNGCNAAGTCAAAGCTGCCTTTGAANACTTCNGGCGCNGGCGTGGGGATCGGGTTGGCNCCGTANAAATACTTNACNACNTCNTGCAGCACGATGGCGAGGCCNAAGGTCACAAGGATCTGATCNGCATGGGGGCGTTTGTAGAAATGCTTGATNANNCCGCGTTCCATGANNAAGCCGATCANCAGCATCACCGGGATCGCAAAGAGGATCGCCAGCGGCACCGACCAGTCNATGATGGCCTGNCCCNTCTCNGNNCCGAACCANNTTTCGACATAGGGGGTTTTGACCTTNAGCGGNTTGCCCAGAAAATCNTTCTGGGTCTCGTCGATGGTCTCNAAACTCAGCGTCAGNANCCGTTGCAGCGTGACCGAGCAGAAGGCCCCGATCATGAACAGCGCCCCATGAGCGAAGTTAACTACGCCAAGCGTGCCAAAGATCAATGTGAGCCCAAGCGCNATCAGCGCATAGGCCGAGCCCTTGTCGAGCCCGTTAAGTATTTGCAGAAGAACAGCGTCCATGGACCCCACCTGTTAGGGATGCGTTCACATGAGGGCGNGCCCCATGTGGTGAGAAAAGGGGGCGCGCGGCGCAAGGCCGATGCGCCCCCAAAGGTTCAGTGGATCAGGCGCCCGGGTTGCACTTGCCCAATTCGCCNCCGGCGAACATGGGGTGATCCGGGGCGTATTCGACCTGTGCACGCGGGGTGACCTCGACGATCTCCAGCGTGTCATATTCGTTGGTCGGGTTTTCNTTGCCCTTCATGACCAGCACGTCTTTGAAACACTGGTGGTCATCGCCACGATACAGCACCGGACCGTTGCCCAGACCGTCGAACTCGAAATCTTCGAGCGCTTCNACGACACCGCAGGGGTTGAAGGTGCCCGCNCGTTCCACNGCATCCGCATAGAGCAGCGTCTGCACNTAGCAGGTGTGCGCGGAGTTGGAGGGNGGACGGCCATATTTCTCNCCAAAGGATTTCACGAAGGCTTTGGAGCCTTCATCCTGCANCTGCCAGTTCCAGTTCATCGANCCGATAACNCCNTGNACGTTGGCACCGGCACCNGCGGCCATNAGCTCGGAATAAAGCGNCACGACGATCTCGAANTTCTTGCCGTTCACTTCNTTGTCNAGCAGGCCGAACTGCACCGCGTTGGTGAGCGAGTTCACCATGTTNCCGCCGTAGTGGTTCAGCACCAGCACNTCNGCACCGGAGTTCAGNACCGGCGCGATGTAGGAGCTNAANTCNGTNNNNGCNAGCGGCGTCAGCACGTTGTTNACNGTCTCCCAGCCCATCGCNTCGGTCGCGGCNGCGATGGATTCCTGCTGGGTCCANCCCCANGTGTANTCNGCNGTCAGNTGGTANGCGCGGCGGTCTTCGCCNTANGCGTTTTTNAGCACCGGNGCGAGGGCGGCGGCNGACATNTANCCGTTNAAGAAGTGGCGGAAACCATTGGCCTTTTTGTCTTTGCCCGTGGTGTCGTTGGAGTGTGTCAGNCCGGCCATGAAGATCACGCCCGCTTCCTGACACAGGCCCTGAACCGCNACGGCNACGCCCGANGACGAGCCGCCGTTGATCATCACAGCGCCGTCTTTTTCNATCATCGCCTTGGCGGATGCGCGGGCGGCNTCGGATTTGGTCTGGGTGTCACCNGTGACATATTCGACCTTCTTGCCCAGAATGCCGTTCCCTTTCAGCGCCTTGGAGCTGAAGGTGTTCATCATGCCGCCGTCGCCCNCNCCNTTNAGGTGCTCNACCGCNAGNTCTTGGGCGCGCAACTCGTCCAGCCCTTCTTCGGCATAGGGGCCGGTCTGGGGNACGTTNAAGCCCAGNGTNACNGTGCTGCCCGTGGGGGCATTGGTAAAGCCCGCGTGCGCCTCGGCGCGCAGATAGGTCGGCAGCGCCAACCCTGCACCGGCAACCGCGCCGGTCTGNATCAGCCCGCGGCGTGTCAGTTTCGTAAACGACATGAAGTCCTCCCATGTTTTTNTNAGNCGNGGCANCGGAACCTCCCCCCGATGCCACNNCNCGCAANANTGCAAAGAAACTATGGCGCGGAAACTGAAAACCGATCAATAAGGCGCTTGATCGAAACGATTTTTTTGTAAATATATTCGCAACCGTNCANGGAGGTTTGTAAAGAATATGATGTTGCGCCGCAGAAAGACCTTGAAACAACGCATGAATTATCGCGCGGCGCGGTCCNATGCGTGAGGGGCTGACCGGCAGCCGCATCCGTGAGCGGCGCGTGATGGCGGGGCTGAAACAGGCCGAACTGGCNCAACAAAGCGGGATCTCGGCCAGCTATCTGAACCTCATNGAACACAACCGGCGCAGAATCNGCGGNAAACTGNTGCTCAATATCGCCCATGCGCTTGGTGTNGAGCCGCAGGCGTTGACCGAAGGGGCCGAAGCCGCGCTGATCGCCACCCTGCGCGAAGCGGCAGAGGATGCNGCGCTNACNGGGCCNGAGAGTGACCGNGCGGATGAATTTGCCGGGCGGTTTCCGGGCTGGGCCAANGTGCTTGCCAGCAGCCANCGNCGNATCGCGGCCCTAGAGCAGACGGTTGAGGCGCTGTCGGACCGTTTGGCCCATGACCCGCAGCTTGCCACGTCGATGCATGAATTGCTGAGTACCGCCGCNGCCATCCGCTCGACCGCCTCNATTTTGGCAGAGACNGACAGTCTGCAACCCGAATGGCGCGACAGGTTTCACACGAATATCCACCAAGACAGCCGCCGCCTGTCCGACAGNGCGCAGGCGCTGGTCACCTATTTTGACAATGCCGCNGAGACCCGTGAGGTGGCCCANTCCCCACAAGCGGAGGTGGAAGCTTTTCTCGCCGNGCATGACTACCGCTTTGACCCGTTGGAGCAGGCCCGCGCNCCGCNAGAGGCAATCGCGGCGCTTGTNGNGCAGGCNGANGCGCTCAAGACCAAGGCCGCGCAGCATATCGCGACGGGGGTNTTGCAACAGATCGCGCGGGACGCNGCGGCGTTGCCCTTGGCGCGTNTGGAGCGGNCCGTNGAGGAGACGGGCCATGACCCAGCCGAATTGGCNCGCNGNTTGGACCAGCCGATGGGCCGGGTGCTGCGNCGCTTGGCGTCTTTGCCCGATTTGGGCGCGGGGCTGGTGGTCTGTGACCGCTCGGGCAGCGTGACCTTTGCCAANTCGATCGAAGGGTTCACCGTGCCNCGCTTTGGNGCNTGTTGCCCGCTTTGGCCGCTTTTTGCGGTGCAGGGCCAGCCGGGGCTGGTGNTGAAATCNCGCGTCATGCAGATGGGCCGGGGTCAGGCGCAGTTNGANGCGATCGCGACCTGCGANGTTCANGCCGCCGCCGCCTATAACACGCCGCCNNTNAGCCAATCGGTCATGNTGCTNTTNCCGGTGCCNTCGGGGGCGGCGNCNGCGCAGCCCGTGGGCGCAACCTGCCGNATTTGTCCGGTNGANGGATGCCGCGCNCGGCGCGAACCTTCGATCNTGCGCGACGGGATCTAACAGGCGCTCAGGCAGTTTTTGACAGGGCTGCCAAACCGATGCATGCTCGCCCCGGTGCGCGAGACCCNGCAACAAGACGGGGCGGTCGCACACCGAGGGGGGAGACTTTTTGCCGATGAGCAAACTCGTAGTTCTGGTGGAGGACGAGGTGAATATCGCCGAGGCCATCCGCTTTTTGTTGGGNCAAGAGGGCTGGCGGGTGGAGACGCTGGCCAATGGNTCGGGCGCGGTAGAGGTGATCCGCAAGNCATCGCCCGATNTGGTGATGCTNGATGTCATGCTGCCGGGCAAAAGCGGTTTTGAAATACTCGATGAGCTGCGNGGNGACCCGGCGATGGGGGAATTGCCCGTGCTGATGNTGACCGCGCGCGGCCAAAGCCGGGACCGCGCCATGGCCGAGAAGGCCGGGGTCAGCCGCTTTATGACCAAGCCGTTTTCGAACTCAGAGATGCTGGACGCGGTGCGCGACCTGATCGCCAGTTAANCCNCCATGCCNCGNCCTCCGATCTTTNTGGAAAAACGCGGCTACCGCCAGCGGCGCATGNTGGATGCGGTGCGNTTGCTGCCGTTTCTGGGGCTGATGCTNTGGATGGTGCCGNTGCTNTGGCCNGTGCCAGANATCCTGCCTGACGCCACCCNNGAANCCANTGAGCCNNCNATCGCGATGAGCGTGGCNCTGCGCTATCTNTTNGGGGTTTGGGCGNTGCTGATCTTGGCGACATGGGCGCTNTGGCGGCGCACGCGNGATGTGGCNTCGGNCGNGGNTGCNGATNNCNNNGACGGGCCGCGCTGATGGTNTCGCTCAANCANTTGGTNGNGGTCTGNCTGATGTATGTNGCGGGGCTGTTCATCGTGGCCTTNGCCGCNGAACGCGCGGCNCTGNGNGGGCNGGGCGGNTGGCTGNTNCGCTCNCCNTTGGTCTANACNCTGTCGCTGTCGATCTANTGCACNGCTTGGACCTTNTACGGCGCNGTNGGCTANGCCGCGCGNTCNGGGTTGGAGTATGTGACNATCTACCTNGGCCCNTCGCTGGTGATGATCGGCTGGTGGTGGGGNNTGCGNCGNCTNGTGCGNATCGGGCGGAGCCACCGNGTGACCTCNATCGCNGACCTNATTTCGTCGCGCTACGGCAANTCCAACACGCTGGCGATCGTGGTGACGGTCATGGCCGTGATCGGCGTGACNCCCTATATNGCGNTGCAATTNCAATCNGTTATTCTGTCNCTGTCNATTTTCGCCGCCCCCNATGNGCCGCTGGCNGAGGCNGGNGNCGATGTNATCAANCGCGGGCAGGCCGCNCTNTGGGTGGCNGCGGGGCTGACGCTGTTCACGGTGCTTTTCGGCACGCGGAACCTGAANGTGAACGAGCGGCACCACGGCGTTGTCATCGCCATCGCNGTNGAGGCGGTNGTCAAGCTGCTGGCNCTGGTGGCGGTCGGTATNTACGTGATCTGGGGNCTTGCNGGNGGANTGNGNGAGACGCTCGCGAAGATCGATGCCTCCGACATCGGCCANTGGGAAGTNCANGGCAGCCGNTGGGCCGCGCTGACGGTNCTTTCGGGGGCCGCGCTTTTGTGCCTGCCGCGCATGTTTCAGGTNATGGTNGTCGAGAATGACGACGAGCGGCANNTGCANATCGCNAGTTGGGCCTTCCCGCTTTATCTGATGNTGATGAGCCTTTTCGTCGTGCCAATCGCGGTCGTGGGGCTNGANCTGATGCCNGANGGCNCNAACCCCGATCTNTTNGTGCTNAGCCTGCCNCTNAGCCAAGGGCAGAACGGGCTGGCGATGCTGTCNTTCTTGGGCGGTTTTTCCTCGGCCACGTCGATGGTGATCGTCGCCACGCTGGCGCTGTCGACNATGGTCAGCAACCANATCGTCATGCCGATCTGGCTGGCNNTGCGGCGCGATGGGGCNACGCANTCGGGNGANGTGCGCAATATCGTGATCCTNGCGCGGCGGCTGTCGATCTTTTGCGTGGTCGGGCTNGGCTACCTCTACTACCGCGCCTCGGGCGGCAGCGGGGCGNTGGCGGCNATTGGCACGATCTCTTTCGGCGGGGTGGCGCAGTTTTTGCCNGCNATGNTGGGCGGCGTGCTNTGGCGCGGNGCCACGCGGNCNGGCGCGCTTTGTGGGCTGGGCACGGGNTTTGTGCTCTGGGTNTTCACCATGCTGCTGCCCAGTTTNGGCGCGGATGTGGCATTGTCGAGTGCGACCTTGGAGCGCGGCCTTTGGGGGCTTGCGTGGCTGCGGCCCGAGGCGCTCTTTGGCATCGCCGGGATCGACCCGACAGTGCATGCGGTGGTCTGGAGCCTTGCGCTTAACACGCTGGTTTTCGTGGTCGTCTCGCTTTTCAGCTTTCCCGCGCCGTTGGAGCGGCTTCAGGGGGCGCAATTCGTGAATGTCTTTGACCATTCCGGCCCGGCGCGGGGGTGGACGGCCTCAGTCGCGGGCAGCGAAGACCTAATGATCATGGCGCAGCGCATCTTGGGCGCGACGGAGGCGCAGGCGTTTTTTACCCGCGAGGCCGAACGGCAAGGGCATGGGCAACGCCTGCCGGAACCCACGCCACGATTCGTACAGGCGTTGGAGCGGGAATTGGCGGCCTCCGTTGGCGCGGCGACGGCACATGCGATGGTGGCACAGATCGTGGGCGGGGCATCTGTTTCGGTGCAGGACTTGCTCGCCGTCGCCGACGAATCCGCGCAGATGTTGGAGTATTCCAGTCAGCTTGAGGCCAAATCGCGGGAGTTGACAGAAACGGCGGCGCAGCTGCGCGCGGCAAATGAAAAGCTGACTCAACTGTCGCTGCAAAAGGACAGTTTTCTGAGCCAGATCAGCCATGAATTGCGCACGCCAATGACTTCGATCCGGTCGTTCTCGGAAATTCTACGCGATGCGCCGGGCCTCACGGACGCGGATAAGAATCGCTACGCCACGATTATCCACAGCGAGACGATCCGCCTGACGCGGCTGTTGGACGATCTGCTGGATCTGTCGGTGCTGGAGAACGGGCAGGTGACGCTGAACCAGCGGGAGGGCAACCTGCGCGACCTGCTCGATCTGGCGGTGACCACGGCGCAGGCCGGGGCCACGCGGCCGCTCAAGGTGCTGCGTGATCTGCAGGCCGAGGATATCACTTTGACGAGTGACCTCGACCGGCTGGTGCAGGTCTTTATCAACCTCGTCACCAACGCCCGCAAATACTGCGCAGCTGAGACCCCGCAATTGGTGATCTCGCCACAGGTTACGGCGCAGGGGCTGGTGATCGATTTTGTCGACAACGGCCATGGGATCGACGCAAGATCAGAGGCACTGATTTTCGAGAAATTTTCGCGCATCACGAGGGAGGGCGATGGCGCGGGCCTTGGCCTTGCCATCTGTCGCGAGATCATGTGCCGCTTGGGCGGCGAGATCAGCTTTTTGGGCGATGTGCCTGGCACGGCCTTCCGGGTGCAATTGCCGCAGAGCGTCCTGACACCGCCTGCAAGAGACATCGGCCCAGCGGTCGGCCCCGTGGTCGGGGCCGATACGCAGCCTTAGCTGTAGCTCTGTCCCAGCATAGGGCGCATGTTTTCAAGGTCATAGCCCCCCTGACGCGCGGCTTCGATGATCGCGTCACTGTCCATCTCACCAGCTTGGCCCAATGCCCAAGCGATGGTCGAACGGGTGCCGGAGGCGCAATAGGCCAGCACGGTGTCATCCGTATCGACCCCAAGGGCGCGGTTGTTGGCGATGACATCGGGGGTCATGGTCTGATGGGTCAGCGGCTGTTCGGCAAAGGCGATGCCCGCCGCCTCAGCCGCGTCGCGCATGGCGGCGGCCTGATGGCTGGGCGGCACTTCCGCATCAGGGCGGTTGCACAGGATGCGGGTGATGCCTTGGGCGCGCAGGCTTTCCATGTCACCGGGCTCGATCTGCGGGGCGACGAAATAGCGGGGGGTGATTTGGCGAATATCCATGGGTCGATTTAAGCAGATGCAGCGGCCCTGTCCAGCACCGCCGAAGCGGGCCGTTCAAACGTGCCGATCAGCCCAGCGAAATCCCGAGGATAACCAGCATCAGACCGATCACGGAGAGAAACAGCGCACCCATATTCAGCGGCACGACTTTGCGCAACACAACGCGCATCGCTTCATCGTCAAGCTGGGCGCGTTTGGCACGGCTCACCTTGATGATGCACCAGCCCAGACCGAGCAATCCCAAAAGGGACAGACCCGCACCGCCCCAGACCATGAGATCGAAAATAGATGTGTTTGCGCTTTCCATGACGGCAGAGCTACGCCAAACCGCCAAGGGGGGCAAGTCCCGCTTGCGGGCTGGGCATCCAGCCTGTAGTCACACCCGCCAGAGCCAGCCATTCCGTGAGGACTTTCCATGAGCGATACCAGCACCAACCCCGATGTCGTCGAATCCCAAGGCGATGCGACCTACCGGGTCACCGCCAATGAGCTGCGCCAGTTCGTGGAGCGGATCGAGCGTTTGGACGCAGAGAAGAAAGACCTCGCTGAACAGCAAAAAGAGGTCATGGCCGAAGCGAAATCGCGCGGTTACGACACCAAGGTGCTTCGTAAAGTGATTGCCCTGCGCAAGCGCGACAAGGACGACATCGCCGAAGAAGAAGCAGTGATGGAAATGTACAAAGAAGCTTTGGGCATGTGAGCGCCGGGCCGCAGCGGAACTGAATTTTTCGCGCGGCCTTGAACGCCTCCGGCCCATGCCCATCTGCATCGGGCGTCTGCGCGGTCTCCGCGACGCCCGATGGTGTGAGACCGGTGAGATTTTCTCGTGAACATTTTGTTTGTACTCGGCGGTTTGCTGGGTCTCGTGCTCGGTGGGGAGTATTTGGTGCGCGGTGCCGTGGCACTGGCACAAAGGGTTGGGCTGTCGCCCTTGGTGATTGGGCTGACGGTCGTGGGCTTTGGCACCTCAACCCCTGAACTGGTGACTTCGGTCCAAGCCGCGATGCTGGGTGCGCCGGACATCGCGCTTGGCAACGTCGTCGGGTCGAACATCGCGAATATCCTGCTGATTCTAGGCATTGCCGCGCTGATCGCGCCCTTTGCGATTAATCGGGGCAGTTTCGCCCGCGATGGATCCGTCATGCTGGCGGCGAGCGTGCTTTGTTTGGGAGCGGTGCTGTTGGGACGCGTTGACCGTCTGGCCGGGTTGATCTGCATCGTCGGACTCGCGGGGTATTTGATTTACACCTTCCGGAGTGATCGCAGCAGCCTGCAGACCATCGAGCCCCTGCCGGATCAGGCACCGATGGGGCTGTCGCTGCTTTGGCTTTTGGGGGGGCTGGTGCTGACGATCCTTTCGGCGCGGTTTCTGGTGACCGGGGCGGTGGCGTTGGCGCAGGCCGTTGGGCTCTCTGAGGCGGTCATTGGCTTGACCATCGTGGCCGTGGGCACCTCCATGCCGGAACTTGTAACCTCGGTCATCGCGGCACGCCGCGGGCAGAGCGATGTGGCTCTGGGCAATGTGGTCGGCTCCAATATCTTTAACATTCTTGGTGTGCTTGGGATCACAGCGGTGATTCAGCCGGTCGGTGTGGCTGCGCAGATTGCCACGCTCGACATCTGGGTCATGCTCGCGGCCACGCTGGCTTTGATTGGCTGCGCCGCGTTTGGCGGGCGTGTGACGCGCGGGCAGGGCGCGGTCTTTGCCTTGGCCTATGCGGGCTACATCGGTGTGCTTTTGATCTAAGGCTGTCGGCAGGCGTTGCACGGGGGTGGGGCCGATTTCTGCGGATGTGGCGCGATGGCCGCGGACCCCCTTGCGCAGGCGGATCAACACCCATAGAAGGACACAAATTTTCGCCCGCGCCCCGGCTGCGCGGCCTTACCCTATGGAGCACACATGCAGGTCAACGAGACGCTGAACGAAGGTCTGAAACGCGGTTACAACATCACCGTGACCGCCGCCGAACTGGAAGCCAAGGTCAACGAAAAGCTGGCCGAAGCGCAGCCCGAAGTCGAAATGAAGGGCTTCCGCAAGGGCAAGGTTCCGATGGCACTGCTGAAAAAGCAGTTCGGCCAGCGGATCATGGGCGAAGCGATGCAGGAAAGCATCGATGGCGCCATGGCAGAGCATTTTGAAAAATCCGGCGATCGCCCCGCGATGCAGCCCGAAGTCAAAATGACCAACGAAGACTGGAAAGAAGGCGATGACGTCGAAGTTTCCATGGCTTACGAAAAACTGCCCGAAATTCCAGAAGTTGATCTGAGCAAGATCGAGCTGGAAAAGATGGTCGTTAAGGCCGATGACGCCGCCGTTGAAGAAGCGCTGGCAAGCCTTGCCGAAACCGCACAAGACTTCAAAGCCCGCAAAGAGGGTGCCAAGGCGGAAGATGGCGATCAGGTTGTGATCGACTTCAAAGGCTCCGTCGACGGTGAAGAATTCGAAGGCGGTGCGGCGGAAGATTACCCGCTGGTGCTGGGCTCCAACTCCTTCATCCCCGGCTTCGAAGAGCAGTTGGTCGGCGTGAAGGCGGGCGAAGAAAAGTCCGTCGTCGTGAACTTCCCTGAAGAGTATCAGGCTGCCCACTTGGCCGGTAAGGAAGCGACTTTCGCTTGCACCGTCAAAGAAGTGAAAGAGCCTGTTGCTGCTGAAGTGAACGACGAGATGGCCAAGAAATTCGGTGCCGAGGACCTTGAAGCGCTGAAAGGTCAGATCGCTGAGCGTCTGGAAGCGGAATACGCCGGTGCTTCTCGCGCTGTGATGAAGCGCAACCTGCTGGACGCGCTGGACAAAGAGGTCAGCTTTGACCTGCCGCCGTCGCTGGTTGACGCCGAAGCCAAGCAGATCGCGCATCAGCTGTGGCACGAGGAAAACCCTGACGTAGAAGGCCACGATCACCCCGAGATCGAGCCCTCAGACGAGCACAAGACACTGGCCGAGCGCCGCGTCCGTCTTGGCCTGCTGCTGGCCGAACTGGGTCAAAAGGCCGAGGTTCAGGTGACCGACGCCGAGATGACCCAAGCAATCATGAACCAAGCGCGTCAGTATCCGGGTCAAGAGCGCCAGTTCTTTGAATTCGTTCAGCAGAACCAGCAGATGCAGCAGCAGATGCGCGCGCCGATCTTTGAGGACAAGGTTGTCGATCACGTGGTCGAACAGGCCAAAGTGACCGAGAAAGAAATCTCGAAAGAAGAGCTGCAGAAGGCTGTTGAGGAACTGGAAGACGAATAAGTCTTGCCGGATCGGATTACGGGGCAGGGGCGACGGGCAACCGTCGACCCTGTTTCGTTTGAGGGGTGTTGTTGCTGAAATGGGCCGTCCGGCGGGATGGCGGGCATCGCCCTCAGTTGCAGAGGGCGGTTTCGCTATGTCCAAACTTGGCATTAGTGAAGGGTCGGTTTGCTGGCCTTCTTACCGCTTCCAATGACTGAGCCAGAAGGTTCATCGAACCTTGGCAGGAGCATCAGCCACGGATCGAAGATGTTCCGCCCGGGTGGTGCACCGGGCCACGCTTTCTCTCCGCCCGGAAGGCGATTTTGCAACGTCGCAGATGGTTGCGGCGTTAGCGGTTTCGGCGTGGTACCGGGGAACCCAGGCGTAGCAACGCCCCCCGAGGAGGGTGATGTCCTCTGTGGCAACGTCGAAACTTAAGTGGCGGCGGAGAGAGGCGGCCTGCTCTAGTCCGCCCCCAACTCGTACAGCTTACAACGTGATCCGGAACTGGGCGAAGCCGTTTTCCGTATCGCTGACTTGCTCCATTGCCACGCCGGTCACCTCATCCACGTAATCCGCGGCCTTCGGTCCGGTTTCGAACACCACGCTAGTGCCTTCCATCGGGGCAAAGCGCCAGTTGCCATCGGCGCGGGGGCTGATGGTGCCTTTTTCGACGATATAGCGCACGATCACGTCGCGGTCGGTGTCGGGGCCTTCAAAGACGATGGTATCGCCCTTCGCGCCGGGGAATGCGCCGCCACCGCTGGCGCGGTAGTTGTTGGTGGCGATGATNAATTCGGCATTGGGATCAAGCGGTTGCCCTTCGAACTCAAGGTTCACGATCCGGCTCGCCTCAGAGTTCGCCACGGNGCCCTTNGGGCCGAATTTAGACGGCTGGCTAAGGTCGATCTGATAGCTTACGCCGTCGATCACATCGAANTTGTANCTGGGGAANTCTGGGTTCAGCAGNGGCTGGTTGGCCTCGCCGGGGGTNATCTGGTTGAACATGCCCGCGGACCGCTCAAGCCAATCCTTCACCTGCGCNCCGGTGACGCGCACGGCGCGGGCGGTGTTGGGATAGAGNTAGAGGTCAGCCACGTTCTTGATCGCCACATCGCCNTTGGGCACATCGGTNTAATACTCTGGNCCGCCCCGGCCACCAGCCTTGAAGGGGGCGGCGGCAGACAGGATCGGCAGCCCCTCATGCTCGGTCCCTTTCAGCATCTGGGCGATGTACCAGCGCTGCGCGTTTGAGACGACCTGCACCGACGGATCATCGGCCACCAGCGCGAAATAGCTGTGCAGATTGGCGTCGGTCTTGCCCACGGCGCGGCGGACATAGGCGAGCGTTTCGTCATGGTCTTGCTGAACCGAGGCCAGAACCTCTGCATCGCTTTCCACCAGCGGCATGACCGAGCGGTCTTCGTTGCGCTGCGAAATGGCCCGCGCTTCGGCGCTGTGGCTGGCGATGCGCCAACCGCCCGCGTTGCGTTCCAGCATCAGGTCGATAAGGCCCAGATGGCTGCCCCAGAAGCCGCCCATGGTGGCGGGCTTGCCGTGGATCGTGCCCGCGCTCACATCCACGCCGGGATAGTCCGCGTAGCTGCCCGAGGGGAAGACGAGGTGGCTGTGCCCGGTCATGATGGCGTCGATCCCCTCAACGGCGGCGAGGGGGACGGAAGCGTTCTCCATCATGTCTTCTTCTTTGGCGGCCCCAATGCCCGAATGCGACAGCGCGATGATGATATCGGCGCCTGCCTCTTTCATCTGCGGCACCCAAGCGCGGGCGGCCTCTAGGATGTCGCGCGCCTGCACTTTGCCTTCGAGATGGCGGCGGTCCCATGCCATGATCTGCGGCGGGACAAAGCCGATGATCCCGATCTTGATTGGATGGGCCTCGCCCGCGCCATCGGTCAACATTCGGTCCAGCAGGACATAGGGTTTGACCAGCGTGTCATCGTCACTGGGCTTGGCCCCGACCTTTTTGACGACATTGGCGCTGACCACCGGGAAGTCGGCCCCGGCGAGGGATTTCATCAAGAAATCAAGCCCGTAGTTGAATTCATGATTGCCCAAGGTCGAGGCGTCAAAGCCAAGCGTATTCATCGCTTGGATTACCGGGTGCATGTCGCCTTCTTTCATGCCGCGCTCATAAGCGATGTAATCGCCCATCGGATTGCCCTGCAGGAAGTCGCCGTTGTCCAGCATCAGCGTATTGGTCGCCTCGGCGCGGATCGACTTGACGATGCTGGCGGTGCGGGAAAGCCCGACGGTGTCGACCTCTTTGTCGGCGTAATAGTCATAGGGAAAGACATGCACATGCAGGTCTGTCGTCTCCATCAGGCGCAGGTGCGCCTGATTGGCGGCAGCACGGAGAGAGAAGGGGTGAAGGGCCAGCAGACCGGCAGAGCCGGCGAGAAAGTGACGGCGGTTGAGGCGGAGGGTCATGCAGCGTTCCTTCTTAACGTGATTAACACCTACCTGCGGCGAAGCGTGAGGCCGCGCAAGCCTAAAAATTAATCACCCATCCCTCAGGCCGGTTTCCACCAGCATGCCGCGTTTCTTGGCTTCGTAATAATAGCCCCGCGCGTACCATTTGATGGCCGTGCCGTGGTCTCCGTCAGACAAAAGCCATGCGCCGCGCAGGTATTTCAGGGCGTATTTCAGATTGGTGTCGGCGTCCAAAAGGTCGGACGGGCTGCCTTGGAACCCCATAGATCGGGCCGTGGCGGGCAGGATTTGCAGCAGGCCGTAATATGGGCCGTTGCGGGCGCGCGGGTTATGGGTGCTTTCGCGGATGGCCAGACGATGAACCAAAGGGCGCGGCAGGTCGTAGAAGTCGGCCCAGTGGTTGATCTTGCGCCGCAGGTCGGGCGTCTCATTCGGGTGGAGGGGCAGGGCCGGGCGCTGCGGGGGCACATGCGACACTACAGGAGCGGCATTGCAGGCGGTGAGTGCCGTGGCAGCGATGAAAGAGAGAAACATGCGGCGTGTTGTCTGAGGCATGATGCACCGAGGCTTGTTATATCGGCGCGAAGATCACCGTTGTGGGCCTCTCGGGCAAGCGTGTCGGCAAAACATACGCGGCCCCTTGCCCAGCGGTTGGGGCGCAAAGCGCGGCTTTCCGCCACGCTTAGACGTCGGCGACGATTTCGCCTTTCATTTCACCGGTCATGCGGGTCTGATCTTCGCGCTTTACCGAGCGGCGGACCTCGTCGATCTTGAGCTCGGCAGCGTCGCGCGTGGCCTTGTCGGGCCATTCGGTGATTGCGGCACTGGTGCGCTCAGAGGTGCGGACCACGGTGACGCGGCTGGCGCCAAAGCTTTTGAGGGCAGGCAATCGCTTTTCTTCGATGGCGCGTAGGGCCACGTCGTAATCCGCCCCGTCGGCGATCTCCCAAGTGGTGATGGTGATGTAACGCATGTGTCATCCTCCATGCTGAATAGAGGTAGCATAGCACAGAATGGTCTGTTTTTACAGGATTTCGCACGAGAGGTGCAGGCAGGCCCTGCGACAGGCCGGCGCATAAAAAAACGCCGCGCGGAAAGCCGCGCGGCGTTTCATGTCAGATCGGACAGGTCGGATCAGCTGTTGCTGTCGTCCTGCGCGTCGCCCTCAGGGGTGCGCACCACGTCCGAGTCGCCGTCTTCGTCAGCGGCAGAGCCGATGTCGTCAAACAGTTCGGAGATCTCGAATTCAGCTGCGGCTTCCTCTTCGGCGGCCAGTTCCTGAATCGATTTGCCCGACGCCTGAAGCTCGGCTTCTTCGGGCGAACGTGCGACGTTCAGCTCGATTGTGGCATCGACTTCGGGGTGCAGGATGATGCGCACGTCATGCACGCCCAGTTCCTTGATCGGGTTGCCCAGAACGACCTGCTTGCGGTCGACGGTGAACCCTTCGGCGGTTGCGGCATCGGCGGCGTCACGGGTGGTGACGGAGCCATAAAGCGCACCGGCGTCGGAAGCGGAGCGAATCACGACGAACTGCTGACCGTTCAGCTTCTCGGCGAATTGCTCGGCTTCTTTTTTGGTTTCGAGGTTCTGTGCTTCGAGCTGGGCTTTTTGGCCCTCAAAGGCTTCGACGTTGGCCTTGGAGGCCGACAGCGCCTTGCCCTGCGGCAGCAGGTAGTTGCGGGCATAGCCGGGCTTTACGTCCACGACTTCGCCCATCTGGCCCAGTTTGGCCACACGTTCCAGAAGGATAACTTGCATGTGCTCTCTCCTTACTTGACGGCGTAGGGCAGCAGGGCGAGGAAACGAGCGCGTTTGATGGCACGGGCCAGCTCGCGTTGTTTCTTGGCCGATACGGCGGTGATACGGGAAGGAACGATCTTGCCACGCTCAGAGATGTAGCGTTGCAGCAGACGTGTGTCCTTGTAGTCGATCGCAGGTGCGTTGTCGCCCGAGAAGGGGCACACTTTACGACGACGGAAAAATGGTTTTGCAGCCATGATTTAAGTCCTTTTCTTCAAGCGTTGATCAACGGCGTTCGCGGCGTTCGGAACGCTCGTCACGCTTTTGCATCTGTACGGACGGCAGTTCTTTGTGCTCATCAACTTTGATGGTCAGAACGCGCATCACGTCATCATGCAGGCGCATCAGGCGCTCCATTTCCTGCACGGCGGTCGCGGGGGCGTCCGAACGCAGGAAGGCATAGTGGCCCTTGCGGTTTTTGTTGATCTTGTAGGCCATCGTTTTGACGCCCCAGTACTCGCTGTCGACGAGCTTGCCGTCGTTGTCCGCGAGGACGGTGCCAAAGTGTTCGATGAGGCCTTCTGCTTGCGTGTTGGACAGGTCCTGACGCGCAATCATAACATGCTCATAAAGCGGCATGTGCACTCCTATTTATATCAAGGCGCATTTCATAGGCGGGGCATTCATCCTTGCGGCCCCACCACGAGAGTCTGCGCGGTTCATATGCTTTGCAAGGAAGCGCCCGTATACACGGTTTGCGCCGCACGGCAAGCCCCAAGCGCCTGCGGCAAGGCTTGTTCGGCTGAGGCGCAGAGGATACATCAGGCAAAACGCATAAGAGAGGCCGCAACCATGAGCATTGCATTCGTTTTCCCGGGCCAGGGTGCCCAAACCATCGGCATGGGCCGCGATCTGGCTGAAGCCTATCCTGAAGCCCGGGCCGTTTTCCAAGAAGTCGACGACGCCCTTGGCGAAAAACTGTCTGACCTGATCTGGGAGGGGGACATCGAGAGGCTGACCCTCACACAGAACGCCCAGCCTGCGTTGATGGCCACGTCGATGGCGGCGATGGCCGCGCTGAAGGCCGAAGGGATCGAGGTTGGCAAAGCGGCCTATGTGGCGGGCCATAGTCTTGGCGAATATTCCGCGCTTTGCGCCGCAGGGTCACTGTCGCTTGCCGACACCGCGCGGCTGCTGCGCATTCGCGGCAAGGCGATGCAGGCGGCTGTCCCAGTGGGCGAGGGTGCCATGGCGGCGATCCTTGGCCTTGGCATTGAAGAGACTGAAAAACTGGCCGAAGCCGCCGCCGAGGGCGAAGTCTGTCAGGTTGCCAATGAGAATGACCCCAGCCAGAACGTATTGTCGGGCCACAAAGCCGCAGTGGAACGTGCCGTGGCCATGGCCAAGGATGCTGGCGCCAAACGCGCGTTGCTGCTGCCGGTCTCTGCGCCTTTCCATTGCCCGTTGATGGGGCCGGCGGCGGATGAGATGGCGCGCGCTTTGGGTGAGGTTACGTTTAATGATCCCGCCGTGCCGCTGGTCGCCAATGTCACTGCGCAGGCCGTCACCGATGCCGCGAAGATTCGCGAGTTGCTGGTCGAGCAGGTCACAGGCCGGGTGCGCTGGCGGTCTTCGGTTGAGTGGATGGCCGCGCAGGGTGTCACCGAAGCATGGGAGATCGGCGCGGGCAAGGCGCTGTCGGGCATGATCCGCCGGATCGACAAATCCCTCGCCACCCGCAGCATCGGCACGCCGGAAGAGGTTAAAGCCGCGAAAGAGACGTAACGCCCCGGAGGGCCGAGATGACGATGCAAGAAACCCTGACCCTGCTGCCGGAATGGCTGATCTGGTGGTTCAACTGGCTGGTCTTTGCCGTGGCGGTCTTGCCCTTGGCGCTGCTGATCTGGCCGCAGAGCCGCAAGGTTGGGGTGATTGCCGTGGCCGCCAGTATTCTTACCGGAGCGGCGGTTTACGGCATGTTCCGGCAAATGGGATACGTCAAACTTCTCGGTCTGCCGCATCTGCTGATCTGGGGGCCGCTGGCGTTCTATCTGTTCCGCAAACAGGCCAAGGATGCCATGCCCATCGCGGCGCGGTGGATCATCCGGGTGATTTTGGTCACCTTGCTGATCTCACTGGCCTTTGATGTAGTGGATGTGCTGCGTTATATCTTGGGCGAGCGGACGCCGCTGGGGAGTGACGCATGAGGCGGCTGATTGCCGTCTTTGCACTGCTGCTTTCGGTCGTGGCCTGCGGCACGCTTGAGAATGCCAGCGATGGCACGCGGATGCAGGTTCAGGGGCCGTATCTGTTGATGTCCGGCACGATCACCAGCCGGACGCCTGCGGCTTTCGCGCGGCATCTGGCCGAGAATCCGCGGATTGATACGGTGGTGCTGGGGCGGATCGACGGCTCTATTGATGCGGCAGCGACGCACCGTATGGGGCGACAGATTCGCAGATTGGGACTGGCGACCGAGCTGCGGTCGGGCAGTGCGGTTGATTCTGGCGGTGTGGAGCTCTTCATCGCGGGGGCCGAGCGGCGCATGGCACCGGGGGCGGCGCTTCGGGTGCATTCATGGCGCAATGGTTACCGCGAGGGCAGCAGCTATCCACGGCAATCACCCAAACACCAGATGACACGGCGCTATATGGCCGAGATGCTGGGCAATGACGGCTTTTACTGGTTTACCTTGCAGGCAGCGCCATCTGACGGGATACACAAGATGACAGCGGATGAAATCCGCCGCTACGGGCTGCTGACGCGGCCCTGACTGATAGAATAAAGGAAGAGACATGTTCGATCTTACAGGAAAGAATGCCCTGATCACCGGCGCTTCGGGCGGCATTGGCGCGGATATCGCCCGCAAATTGCATGCCCAAGGCGCCACCGTCGGGCTGTCGGGCACGCGGACCGAACCGCTGGAGGCGCTGAAGGCCGAATTGGGCGAGCGGGCGCATGTGCTGACTTGTAACCTGAGCGACATGGAAGCCGTCGATGCCCTGCCGAAACAGGCGGCTAAGGCGATGGGCTCGGTCGATATTCTGGTGAACAACGCCGGGATCACGCGCGATAACCTGTTCATGCGCATGTCGGATGATGAATGGAATTCGGTGCTGAATGTGAACCTCACCGCGACGTTTAAGCTGTGCAAAGGCGTGATGCGCGGGATGATGAAGGCGCGTTGGGGCCGGATCGTGAATATCTCAAGCGTGGTGGGGGCCACGGGCAACCCCGGTCAGGCAAACTATGCGGCCTCCAAAGCGGGTGTCGTGGGCATGTCCAAATCGCTTGCCTATGAGGTGGCGAGCCGTGGGATCACCGTGAATGCTGTGGCACCGGGCTTTATCACCACGGCGATGACAGACAAGCTGACGGACGAGCAAAAGTCTGGAATCATGGGGCAAATTCCGGCAGGCCGCATGGGTGATCCGGATGAAATTGCCGCCGCCGTGGTTTATCTTTCCAGTGCCGAGGCTGCTTATGTGACAGGGACCACCTTGCATGTGAACGGCGGTATGGCCATGTTGTGACCCTGCGCTGCAATAGCGTTTGCCAAGCCTTCGGCATGTGCTAAAGGGGGCGCAGAATCGAAACGAAGGGAGCTTGATTGCCCCCTCCGCCTTGTGCGAACAAGGAAAATAGCCGCCCCTTTTGGGGCATCCTCCAAACGCTGATCATCGGCGGGCGGAAACCAAAAGGGGCCTGAATGGCCCGAAGACATGAGGACTTATTATGAGCGACGTCGCAGACCGCGTGAAAAAGATCGTTGTAGAACACCTGAGCGTGGAAGAGGACAAAGTGACTGAGAATGCGTCGTTCATCGACGATCTCGGCGCAGACAGCCTTGACACCGTGGAACTGGTGATGGCGTTCGAAGAAGAGTTCGGCATCGAGATCCCCGATGACGCCGCTGAGAACATCCAGACCGTTGGCGATGCGGTTAAGTTCATCAAAGAAGCCTCGTAAGGCTTTGCCGGGCGACCGGCGGAATTGAGATTTTAGAACGGCGTTGTTCCTAGCGGAATGACGCCGTTTTTATTTGTCGCAGCGGGGTGGGCTTGTTCCTTAGGTGCCGAAGCCGCATGTCTTCGCCAAGAAGTTTCAAGCGTGAAGGCAATTCACCCCATGTCCCGAACGATCCCGACCATCAACACAGCCAGACTGACATTGCGTGCCATGCGGGCCGAGGATTTTGAGCGTTACGCTGAGATCTGGGCGATGCCGGATGTGGCGGACCGGATACTTGATCGGCCTCGGGCGAAGGCGCAATCTTGGGACGCCTTCCTGCGCAATGCAGGCCATTGGCAGATCACGGGATTTGGGCAGTGGGCGGTGCAACTTCATCGGCAAAGAGAGATGCTAGGGCAGACGGGCTTCGTCTTTGGTTCACGGAATTTCGGTGAAGATTTCGACACTTACCCCGAAGCGCGCCTGGTCTTGGCGCCTCAGGCGCAGGACCAGCGTCTGGGGTTTGAGGCCGCACGCGCGGCGCATGAATGGTTTGATCGGGTGATCACCGGCCGCACGGTTTGCATGATTTCGGGGGGCAATGAGGCGGCGTTGCGGATCGCGGGCGCGCTTGGGTATCAGCCGCTGCGGGAGGCAAAGACAGCGGGTGCCCCGGTGCATCTGCTAACCCGGCGTGGGCCGCCAGTCTAACGGCGCCA
This sequence comes from Sulfitobacter sp., assembly GCA_002703405.1. GTDB lineage: Bacteria > Pseudomonadota > Alphaproteobacteria > Rhodobacterales > Rhodobacteraceae > Sulfitobacter. Next base: position 92,586 of record NZSX01000019.1, read on the forward strand.
TCAGACCCTTACCGNCTGTGATNGCNGCCCGATTCCGNAGATAGGCGTTTTTGTGCTATGCCTGCGGCCCACNGCCGATATGCTTGTGCCTACAGGCTTTTGCAGGGTAAGAGGTTCGCCGAGAGATTATCGGCAAGGGGCACTAAGATGCGCAGAGTTGTAGTAACGGGTTTGGGTTTGGTTACCCCCCTCGCGGACGGCGTGGAAGAAAGCTGGAAACGGATCCTTGATGGGCAATCCGGGGCCGGACCNATCACCGGCTTNGATCCCAGCAAATTGGTGACCCAATACGCCTGCGAAGTGCCTTTGGGCGATGGCAGNGATGGCACCTTTGACGCNAANAAATACATGGAGCCGAAAGANCAGCGGAANGTNGATACNTTCATNCTNTTCGGCATGGCCGCCGCNCANCAGGCGGTTGAGGATTCGGGTTGGTTGCCNACCGAGAAAGAAGATCAGGAGCGNACTGGCGTNTTGATCGGCTCGGGCATCGGNGGNTTGAACTCCATTGCCAATACCGCCGTGATGATGGCCGAAAAGGGTCCGCGCCGCGTGAGCCCGTTCTTNGTGCCCGGCGCGNTGATCAACNTGATCTCGGGTCAGGTNTCGATCCGCTANGGNTTCAAGGGGCCGAACCACTCGGTCGTGACNGCNTGTTCNACNGGGGCGCATGCCATCGGTGACGCGGCGCGNCTGATNAAATACGGCGATGCGGATGTGATGATCGCAGGCGGCGCAGAGGCGGCGATNTGNGAGATCGGCATGGCGGGCTTTAACGCCTGNAAGGCGCTNTCGACCAAACGNGGCGACGANCCNNAGAANGCCAGCCGCCCCTATGANGTGGANCGTGACGGTTTTGTCATGGGNGAGGGCGCGGGCATCGTGGTNNTGGAAGANTATGAGCACGCCAAGGCGCGCGGTGCCAAGATCTATGCCGANGTGCTGGGNTATGGCCTGTCGGGCGACGCGCATCACATCACGGCACCGTCGGAAGACGGCGAAGGTGGCGAACGCTCTATGCGGGCGGCATTGAAGAACGCGGGGCTGGAGCCNNNGGATGTNGATTACATCAACGCGCATGGCACCTCGACCATGGCCGATACCATCGAATTGGGCGCGGTNGAGCGTNTGATGGGCGATGCGGCGGACAAGGTCACCATGTCTTCGACCAAATCCGCCACAGGGCACCTCTTGGGGGCTGCTGGCGCGATCGAGGCGATCTTCTGCATGCTCGCGATCCGCGATCAGGTGGCGCCGCCGACGATCAACCTTGATAACCCAGCGGTTGAGACACCAATTGATCTGGCACCCAACAAAAAGGTCGAGCGCAAGATCGACGTGGCGCTGAGCAATTCGTTCGGCTTTGGCGGCACAAACGCATCGGTACTGTTTGGGAAAGTCCGCTAAATGTGGCGTCATATCGCTTCTAACGCCGTGACGTTTCTGTTGGTCGGCCTGTTTCTGCTTGGGGGGATCATCCTCTGGGGCAAGACGACCTATGTCTCCGAAGGGCCATTGGAGCAGGCGATCTGTGTGCAGGTCGAGCGCGGCTCGAACATGCGGCAGGTCAGCCAGAGCCTTGAGGAACAGGGCGCGGTNTCTTCGCCCGCGCTCTTTCGCATGGGCGCGGATTACGAGGAGAAGTCGAGCAGCCTGAAAGCGGGCAGCTTTCTTGTGCANCCCGGCACGTCGATGCAGGGGATCGTGGATATCGTGACCCAAGGCGGGGCCAGCACCTGCGGCACCGAGGTTGTGTACCGCGTGGGCGTGAACCGCGTAAGCGTGCAGGTCCGCGAGTTGGACCCGGTCACAAGCCGGTTTGTNGAGCGCGCGGAGTTCACGCCGGGTGAGGAAGAGACCCCTGAGGCNTACTCCGAAATCTCTAGCAAGAACGACACGCGGTTTCGGGTGGCATTGGCCGAGGGCGTGACAAGCTGGCAGGTTGTCGAAGCGCTGAAACAGGTCGAGCAATTGACCGGTGAGGTTGAAGACCTCCCCGCTGAGGGCAGCCTTGCGCCGGACAGTTATGAAGTGCGTCCCGGTGATGACCGCGCCGAGGTGATCGCGCGGATGACGGCAGCGCAGCAGGTGCTGTTGGCGCAGGCCTTTGAAGCGCGCGACCCTGATCTGCCCATTGAGACGCCGGAGGAACTGTTGATCCTTGCCTCGATCATCGAAAAAGAAACCGGTGTGGCGGCAGAGCGGGAGCAGGTGGCGAGCGTTTTCGTGAACCGTCTGAACCAAGGCATGCGTTTGCAAACGGATCCGACGGTGATCTATGGTGTGACTGAGGGCAAGGGCGTGCTGGGCCGCGGGCTGCGTCGTTCGGAACTGCGGGCAGAAACGCCGTGGAACACCTATGTGATCGACGGTCTGCCGCCGACCCCGATTGCAAATCCGGGCCGCGCGAGCCTGATGGCTGCGGCGCAACCGGCGGAGACGGATTTCGTCTTCTTCGTTGCCGATGGCACCGGGGGGCACGCTTTTGCTGAGACCTTGGATGAGCATAACCGCAACGTGGCGCGTTGGCGTCAGATCGAGGCGGAGCGCGGCGCAGAAGCGGCCGGGAATGCCTCGACAGGTGGTAACTGAAACGACTAGAAACCCCGCTGGAGACAGCGGGGTTTTTGCTTGCCGACGGGGCTCTCCGCGCGATGGCGTAAGGTATTGTTAACACAGTTTTTCTTGACTTTGCGCACGGTCTAACGTAGGACTTGTGACACGCTAGAGGACATGGGCGAACGGCCCCGGGGTGACCCGGTGGTCGTTTTTTTGTGTCTGCTCGGTTGGGGATAACCAACAAGAGGTAAAGCGATGACGATCATTACCCCGGAGCAAGAGACGGAAGACAGCGCGGAAATTCTGCGCGGTCTTCAAGAAGCAATCGGCGCGCTGCGTCGGGAAATCGAAGGTCTGACGGAACAGACCCGGTCCGGGGGGGAACTCAAGGAAACTGCGGTGTCCAGCAATACGTCCAAAGTGGCGGGACTGCTGGCGCATTGCCTGAAAGCGGAGAACACGCTGAATGACTGTCGAAACCGACAAGCTGGAATCGCGCGCGGGGGCTATGCCCTCGACATGGACAAGGCGCGGGCTGACATCGGGTGCAAGCTGGATCGCCTGCGCCGATGCTCAGACCCAGGCGCAGTTTCTGAATGACCTAGGTGAGGGAGAGCTTCTGGCTCTCCCTTTTTTGTTCGAGTTCTGGGCNTTGGACCATCAGCTGCCGCCTGAGGGGGATTGGCGGACATGGGTGATCATGGGCGGGCGCGGTGCGGGCAAGACCCGCGCCGGGGCGGAATGGGTGCGTAGCAAGGTTGAGGGGAGCCGTCCGTTGGATGCNGGGGAGTGCAGCCGCGTGGCGCTGGTGGGGGAGACCATTGAGCAGGTGCGCGAGGTGATGATTTTTGGCGACAGCGGGATACTGGCCTGTAGCCCACCGGATCGGAGGCCCGATTGGGAGGCGACGCGCAAGCGGTTGGTTTGGCCCAATGGGTCGATTGCCACGGTGCATACGGCGCATGATCCCGAAGGGCTGCGGGGGCCGCAGTTTGATGCGGCTTGGGTGGATGAACTGGCGAAATGGAAGCGCGGGCAGGAGGCTTGGGACCAGTTGCAGTTTGCGCTGCGCTTGGGCGAGCGGCCTCAGGTCTGTGTGACGACGACGCCGCGCAATGTGGATGTGTTGAAGGCGNTNTTGNNNNCGCCNTCGACGGTGACGACNCATGCGCCNACGGAGGCNAATGCGGCNAANNTGGCNGGGTCNTTNCTNGAAGAAGTGCGGGCGCGCTATCGCGGGACGCGGTTGGGGCGGCAGGAGTTGGATGGGGTTTTGCTGGCGGATGCAGAGGGGGCGCTGTGGACCTCTGCTTTGCTGGAGGCGGGGCGGGTGCGAGAGGTGCCGGATCTGGACCGGATCGTGGTGGGTTTGGACCCGGCAACGACAAGTGGGGCGGGCTCGGATGAATGTGGGATCGTTGCGGTGGGCGCGCAGACCAAGGGGTCGCCGCAAGATTGGCGGGCGGTGGTCTTGGCCGATTGCACGGTGCAGGGGGCCACGCCCAATGGCTGGGCGCAGGCGGCGATTGCGGCGATGACGCGCTACGGGGCGGACCGTTTGGTGGCCGAGGTGAACCAAGGGGGGCAGTTGGTTTCCGAGGTGCTGCGGCAGGTTGATCCGCTGGTGTCGCTTAAGACGGTGCATGCGGCGCGGGGCAAGGTCGCGCGGGCAGAGCCGGTGGCGGCGCTTTATGAGCAGGGGCGGGTGAGCCATTTGCCGGGGTTGGATGCATTGGAGGATCAGATGTGTCTGATGACGGCGCGGGGGTATGAGGGCAAAGGCAGCCCGGACCGGGTCGATGCGCTGGTCTGGGCGCTGCATGAGCTGATGATCGAGCCTGCATCGCAGTGGCGCAGCCCGGGGGTGCGGAGCCTGTAAGGCGGGCGTTGCGCAGGGGAGCGTGCGGTCGGTTACCCGGCCGTTAAGACTTAATTGAGAAAGTCTGACAACGCCGAGCAGCATGGGGCACAGGCCGCTGCCAAGGCCGAGCAGAATGAGGAGCGACAGATGGTATTCGATTTTCTACGGCGCGGCGCGGCTGAGACGGTTGAGCAGAANGCTTCGGCGACCGGGCCGGTCGTGGCCTATCAGACCTCGGGTCGNGTNGCCTGGAGCCCGCGGGACAGTGTGAGCCTGACGCGNTCGGGCTTTTGCGGCAATCCAGTGGGGTTTCGNTCGGTCAAGNTGATTGCCGAGGCGGCGGCGGCCNTGCCGCTGGTCGTGCAGGACGCGGCGCGGCGCTATGATGAACANCCGCTGATGGAATTGATGCGCCGCCCGAATGCGGGGCAAGGCCGGGCAGAGTTGCTTGAGGCGCTGTATGGTCAGATGCTGCTGAGCGGCGATGGCTATGTCGAGGCGGTGGGCGGTGAGGGCGGTTTGCCGGTNGAACTGCATGTGCTGCGCTCGGACCGGATGAGCGTGGTGCCGGGGGCGGATGGTTGGCCGGTGGCCTATGAATATGCGGTGGGCGGGCGCAAGCATCGCTTTGACGCCAGCGGGNCGGTGACGCCGGTTTGTCATATCCGCAATTTTCACCCCCAAGACGATCACTACGGCTTTAGCCCCTTGCAGGCGGCGGCGATGGCGATGGATGTGCATAACGCGGCGAGCCGTTGGTCGAAGGCGCTGCTCGATAACGCGGCGCGGCCATCGGGGGCGATTGTCTATCGCGGGGCCGAGGGGCAGGGCAAGCTGAGTGAGGATCAGTATGATCGGCTGGTGAGCGAAATGGAGAGCCATCATCAGGGCGCGCGCAATGCGGGGCGACCGATGCTGCTGGAAGGTGGGCTTGATTGGAAGCCGATGGGGTTTTCGCCTTCGGATATGGAATTTCAGAAGACCAAGGAAAGTGCGGCGCGGGAGATTGCGCTGGCCTTTGGGGTGCCGCCGATGCTGATTGGGGTGCAGGGGGATGCGACCTATGCGAACTATCAAGAGGCGCATCGGGCGTTTTATCGGCTGACGGTGCTGCCCTTGGCGACACGGGTAACGGCGGCGTTGGCGGATTGGCTGAGCGGGTATTTGGGCGAGGCGGTGAGTTTGAAGCCGGACCTAGACCAAGTGCCGGCCTTGGCGGCCGAGAGGGATGCGCAATGGGCGCGGGTCTCGGCAGCGGCGTTCTTGAGCGATGCGGAAAAGCGCGCCCTGTTGGGGCTGCCTGCGGTGGCGAATGATGCCTGAGTTGCGCGAGATCGAGCGGTTCGAATGCGCGCCGGGCTTGCGGCTTCAGGCGCATGAGACGCTGAGCGCGGTGCACCGCGAGAACATGCAAAAGCGGCTCGACCGGATTGAGCAGATGATGGAGCGGCTGGAACGGCGCTTGTGGTTGACGGTTTACGGCGTGGTCGCGGTGATTTTGGCACAGGCGGTCCAATCCTTTCTGGTGGTGGCGCCGTAGCGGGCTGAAAAAAGAGGNAATAACAATGGGTTATCNGATGATNAACTNCGGCGCTTTGNCGGAGAACGGGGAAGGTCTGTGTGCTGGGGCCGCTTTGGAACATAAGTTCGCCCGTTTCGGCANGGTGGCTGAGGTGGANGGCGGGCTGGAGATCAGCGGCTACGCCAGCCTTTTCGGCGCGGTGGATCAGGGGGGCGACGTGGTGGAAGCCGGTGCCTATGCGGCGAGCCTTGCCCAAGTCNCGAAGGCCGGGCGCAGCGTCAAAATGCTGTGGCAGCATGATCCTGCCCAGCCCATCGGGGTCTGGGATNAGGTGCATGAGGATGGCCGGGGCCTGTGGGTCAAGGGGCGCATCCTGAGCAGTGTTGCNAAGGGGCGGGAAGCGGCCGCCCTGATTGAGGCAGGAGCCATCGACGGNCTCAGCNTCGGCTACCGCACCGTGAAGGCGGGCAAGAATACCAAGGGGCAACGGCTGCTGACGGAGTTGGAGCTTTGGGAGGTNTCTTTGGTGACCTTTCCGATGCTGCCCTCGGCGCGGGTNNGGTCCAAGGGGGATTTCAANGCTGTGGGTGATGNTCTGCGGGACATGGCGGCGGCCTTTGACGCGGCGCGGCGCGATATGGCGCGCGGCTGAGCCTGAGTTTGACTGAGCAAGATCAGAGGAAAANCAATGACCAAGAGCGAGATGAGCACAAAGGCGGGCGCAGACCTGTCCCCGGCGGAGGAAGTGCGGCAGGCCGTGAGCGGTTTTGTCAGTGACTTCAACGGCTTTCGGGCCGAGATCAATACGAAACTTCAACAATCAGAAGAGCGAATTGCCATGATGGACCGCAAGATGACCCTGCCTGCCCGCAGCCCTTTGGGCGGCGCGATTGAGCAAGATGCACCGCATAAGAAAGCCTTTGANGCCTATCTGCGCAATGGCGATGACGATGGGCTGCGGGGGCTGGAACTGGACGGCAAATCGATGTCGACGGCGGTGAACTCGGATGGCGGCTATCTGGTGGATCCGCAGACATCGGAGCGGGTGCANTCNGTGCTGAATNCGGGCGCNTCGATCCGNGCGATTNCGNCGGTNGTGCAGGTNGAGGCCACGTCTTANGACGTNNTGGTCGATCATGCCGATGTGGGGGCNGGCTGGGCNACCGANAGNGGNGNGCAGGCNGAGACGGACACGCCGCAGATCGACCGGATCACCGTGCCGCTGCATGAGTTGAGNGCACTGCCCAAGGCGAGCCANCGNCTGNTGGACGACAGCGCCTTTGATATCGAAGGCTGGCTNGCNGGCCGCATCGCCGACAAATTNGCNCGGGCCGANGCGGCGGCCTTTGTCAGCGGTGATGGGATCGACAAGCCGACCGGTTTTTTGAGCCATCCGGCGGTCGATAACGACGTCTGGANNTGGGGCAATCTGGGCTATGTCCCCAGCGGCACCAACGCCAATCCCGAGGCGGATGCGATCATCGAATTGGTCTACGCCCTTGGCGCGGNTTACCGCAAGAANGCGGTCTTCGTGATGAACTCCAAGACNACGGCCAAGGTGCGCAANTTGAAAGACACNGACGGGCGCTTTCTGTGGTCGGATGGNCTGGCCGCGGGAGAGCCTGCGCGGTTGATGGGNTATCCGGTGCTGGTGGCCGAGGANATGCCCGANCCGGCGACGGATGCGATGGCNATCGCATTTGGTGACTTCTCGGCCGGGTACACNGTGGCTGAGCGCCCCGATCTGCGGATCCTGCGCGANCCCTTCAGCGCCAAGCCNCATGTNCTGTTCTATGCNACCAAACGTGTCGGCGGNGACGTGAGCGANTTCGCGGCGATCAAGCTGATGAAATTCGGCCTGGCGTAAGCCAATGCCGAAGCCGGGGCCGGGGCAACTTGGCCCCGGTCCGGACGTGCACCTGCAANGTTGTGTTGTCTAGCTGCTCCCCTCCGACCGAGCAATGCAACCGGTGCGCGTCCGGGAATAAGCGCATGGCCCCATGGGGCGAGGGAGCGAATTTTGGAGACNTTCGATGATGTTGATCGAAGAGACAAATGTGCCGGATGCGGTCTTGCCGGTTGAGGCCTTCAGAATGCATCTGCGCCTTGGCAGCGGTTTTGGGCAGGACGGCCTTCAGGATCCGGTGNTGCGCAGTTTCCTGCGNGCGGCAATCGCGGCGGTNGAGGCGCGNACGGGGAAGGTGTTGATCACCCGGCGTTTTGCCCTGTCGCTGACCTTTTGGCGCGATGCGGCGGCGCAGGTTTTGCCGGTNGCGCCCGTGCAGGAGGTCGCGCGGGTGGCATTGGTCGCGCGTGATGGGGCAGAGACGCNGGTNGACCCCGACCGCTATTGGCTNGAGCGCGATGCGCAAGCGCCGCGGTTGCGTGCCAGCACAGCCNCCTTGCCCCGCATCCCGAGTGCCGGNGCCGCGCTGATCAGTTTCGACGCAGGCATGGCCGTCGATTGGGCCGGGCTGCCGGATGATNTGGCNCAAGNGGTGATNCTGCTGGCGGCACANTACTANGAATACCGCGACGATACGGCGCTTGGCGAAGGGTGCATGCCCTTTGGTGTCAGCAGCCTGATNGAGCGCTACCGCCGCGTACGTGTCGGCTTTGGTGGTGCGNCATGAGCCGCCCGCNTTTGAACCGCCCGNTGGNNTTGGAAGCCCCAGNACGGGTGAGCGATGGCGCGGGGGGGCATACCGAAGNNTGGCAGCCTTTGGGCANCCTTTGGGCAGANGTTCGCGCGCGGACGGGGCGGGAAACCACCGCAGGNGGGGTNGCCGTCAGCCGGATGGGGTTCAAGATTACGGTCCGCGCNGCACCGCANGGCGCGCCCGACAGGCCGACGCCGGATCAGCGGTTTCGGGAAGGCACGCGGGTTTTCGTGATCCGGGCGGTGGCCGAGNGCGATGCNNGCGGGCGGTATCTGACCTGCTTTGCCGATGAGGAGGTGGCGGTATGACCTACGCTNTTTCAGGGGCNTTGCAGGCGGCGGTNTATGANCTGTTGCANAGNGATCCGGGGCTCACNGCNNTGATCGGNGATGCGGTCTATGACGCGGTGCCGGGGGGGAGCTTGCCCGAGACCTACGTTCTGCTNGGGCAGGAGATGGCGAAGGATGCGTCNGACCCCGAGGGCGCGGGCGCGGANCACCGCCTNACNCTGTCGGTGATCACCAGCGCGCCGGGGTTCAGCACGGCGAAGGGCTNCGCGGCNNTGATCTGCGATTTGCTGCATGGGGCGCAGCCNNCGCTTAGCCGCGGGCATGTGGTGGATATGGCCTTTCTCAAAGCGACNGCNCGGCGGATNGACGGGGCCGCNGGGCGGCAGATCGACCTGCAATTCCGCGCCCGGGTCGCGGATGCGTAAGACTTCAGATTCTAGATTGGTGCGAGGAGATAGAGATGGCAGTGCAAGCGGGCAAAGACCTTTTGGTCAAAGTGGATATGACCAGCGANGGTCAGTTNGAGACGATCGCCGGGCTGAGGGCCAAGCGGGTGAGTTTCAACGCCGAAACGGTGGATGTGACCTCGCTCGATTCAAGCGGGGGCTGGCGGGAGTTGCTGGCGGGCGCGGGGGTGCGCTCGGCCGCGATCAGCGGCTCGGGGGTGTTTCGCGATGCGGGCACGGATGAACGGGCGCGGCAGCTGTTCTTTAACGGGCTGACGCCGGATTTTCAGGTCATCATCCCGGATTTCGGTGTGGTGCAGGGGCCGTTTCAGGTCTCCGCCCTGGAATACGCGGGGTCGCTGAATGGGGAGGCCACGTTTGAGTTGAGCCTGCAATCTGCAGGGGAGTTAGTCTTTACCCCCGATGTGGTGGTGTGAGCATGGCAAACCCATGGCGCGGCGAGGTGAGCCTGGTGATCGATGGCAAGCGGCATCAGGCGCGGCTGACCCTTGGCGCCTTGGCCGAGTTGGAGGCGACGTTGGAGGCCGACAGCCTTATNGCCTTGGTGGAGCGGTTTGAAAGCAATCGCTTTTCCAGCCGTGATGTACTGGCCCTGCTGCTTGCCGGGCTGCGCGGGGGCGGAGCGGTGATGGACGCCGCAACGCTTGAACATGCGCAGATCGAGGGCGGGCCGATGGCGGCGGCACGGGCGGCGGCGGAATTGCTGGCGCGGGCCTTTACGGTGCAGGCGTGAGCACGGCGCAGGGCTTTGATTGGCCCGCCTTGCTGCGGGTGGGCCTGTCGCGATTGCGNCTGCCGCCGGATCAATTCTGGGCGCTGACGCCGGCGGAGTTGCAGTTGATGCTGGGCCCACCGTCCGCGGCAGCGCCGCTGCTGAGCGAGGGCCTCGCCGCGCTGATGGCCGCCTATCCAGACGAGATGAAAGGGGCCGATGATGGCTGACTTTGATGATTTCGAGAACCTTGAGAGCCGCGCTGACGGGCTGAATGAGACGCTGGCTCAAACCAGCGGTTTGGTTGCCGGGTTCGACGGTGAGTTGCGGCGCATGCGCAGTGCGCTTTCCGCGACGGGCAAAGATGTGGCGACCCTCGAAAAAGGGCTGAGCCGTGGGCTGCGCCGGGCGTTCGACGGGGTAGTTTTTGACGGCGCCAAACTGTCGGACGCGCTGAGCGACTTGGCGCAATCGATGATCCGTACGACCTACAACGCCGCGATGCGCCCGGTGACGGATCACTTCGGCGGGCTGATCAGCGAGGGGGTGGGCAGTGTTGTGGAAGGCATTTTGCCCTTCGCCAATGGCGCGCCCTTCTCCCAAGGCAAGGTCATGCCGTTTGCGCAGGGTGGGGTGGTGACTTCGGCCACCGCGTTTCCGATGCGCGGCGGCACGGGGCTGATGGGAGAGGCCGGGCCAGAGGCGATCATGCCGCTGGCGCGGGGGGCGGATGGCAAGCTGGGGGTGCGCGGCAATGGCGGGGGGGGGACCACCATCGTGATGAACATCACCACGCCCGATGTGCAGGGGTTTCAGCGCAGCCAAAGCCAGATTGCCGCTCAACTAAGCCGCGCTCTTAGCACGGGCAACCGCAACCGATAAGCCGCGCGGCGGTTAAAGGAGCAGATCATGCAATTTCACGATGTCAGATTTCCGCCCTCGCTGAGCTTTGGATCAGTCGGGGGGCCGCAGCGGCAGACGGATGTGGTCACGCTGGCCAATGGCCATGAGGAACGCAACACGCCTTGGGCCCATTCTCGGCGGGTCTATGATGCGGGGCTGGGGATGCGTTCTATCGATGACCTTCAGTTGCTGATTGCTTTTTTCGAAGCGCGACTGGGGCAGATGTACGGGTTTCGCTGGAAGGACTGGGCCGACTATAAAACGGGCAAGACGGCGCTTTCGGTGGCCTTTGACGACCAGAGCATCGGTTATGGGGACGGGGTTCGGGCGGCGTTTCAGCTGACCAAGACTTACCGCTCCGGCGCGCATTCCTACCGGCGTCCGATCACCAAACCCGTGGCCGGGACGGTGCGTGTGGGGGTGGAACAAGACGAGCTGCGCGAGGGTGTCGAATACGAGGTCGACGCAAGCACGGGGATTGTAACATTTGCCCATCCGCCGGACCCTGAGATGGAGATCTTCGCGGGCTTCGAGTTCGACGTGCCCGTGCGCTTTGACACGGACCGCATTCTTATCTCGGTCGAGAGTTTTCAGGCCGGGCAGGTGCCCGACGTGCCGGTAATCGAGGTGCGGGTCTGATGGCGGGGCTCAATACAGGGTTTGCAAACCATATTGCGCCCGGTGTGACAACGCTTTGCCATTGCTGGCAGGTGACGCGGGCGGATGGGGTGGTGTTTGCCTTTACCGATCACGATATGCCGCTGGCATTCGCGGGGGTCGCGTTTCGCGCTGATACGGGGCTGAGTGCGCGGGCGCTGGCCCAAACCAGCGGGCTGTCGGTCGACAACACCGAGGCGCTTGGCGCGCTAAGCGATGATGCGATCCGCGAGGATGAGATCGAGCAGGGACGTTTCGATGGGGCCGAGGTTCAGGCGTGGTTGGTGAACTGGGCGGAGCCTGCGCAGCGGGTGCTGCAGTTTCGTGGATCGATCGGCGAGTTGCACCGCACGGGCGGCAGCTTTCGTGCTGAACTGCGCGGGCTGACGGAGCCGCTGAACCGCCCCTTCGGACGGGTCTTTCAAAAGCCCTGTTCGGCGGTTCTGGGGGATGGCGATTGCCGCTTTGATCTCACCACGCCGGGCTATGCCGAGGAACGCGCGGTTGAGACTGTGGCAGAGGCGCAGTGTTTCCGCTGGGCCGCATTCCCGGGATATGACGAGGGCTGGTTCGCCCGTGGGCGGCTTGACGTGTTGGATGGCCCGGCGGCGGGGCTCTGGGGCATGGTAAAACGTGACTACCATGAGGACGGGCAGCGGGTGATCGAGCTTTGGGAGCCGATCCGCGGGGCGGTCGCGGAGGGCACTCGCGTACGGCTTACGGCAGGCTGCGACAAGCGGATGGAGACCTGTCGGCTGAAATTCAACAACCTGCTGAACTATCGAGGTTTTCCGGATCTGCCGGGTGAGGATTGGATGATGGCCGTCCCGCGCTCGGACGGTGCGAACGCGGGCGGGTCGCGCAGATGAGCGCCGGGGGTGAACCGTTGCTGCATGCGGCACGCGGGTGGATCGGCACGCCTTATGTGCATCAGGCTGCGGCGAAGGGGGCGGGCTGCGACTGCCTCGGCCTCATCCGGGGGCTTTGGCGTGAACGGATGGGGGCTGAACCCGAGGCGGTGCCGCCCTATTCGATGGACTGGTCCGAGCCGCAGGGAGAGGAACAGCTCTGGGCGGCGGCGCTGCGGCATATGGCGGTGAAGAACAGCGGTGCGCCCGCGCCCGGTGATGTGCTGCTATTCCGAATGCGCCACGGCGCTGTGGCAAAGCACCTTGGGCTGCAGGCGCGCATCGGCGCCAGTCCCAGTTTTATTCACGCCTATGCACGGCACGGGGTCGTCGAAAGCCCGCTTAGCCTGCCATGGCAGCGGCGCATCGTGGCGCGATTTGTATTTCCTGAGGAGGTCTCCTGATGGCGACGATTGTTCTTTCGGCAGCGGGTGCCGCGGTTGGCGGCTCCATCGGGGGCACGCTGGCGGGGCTGTCTTCTGTCGCAGTGGGCCGGGCGGTGGGGGCGAGCCTTGGGCGATTGGTCGATCAACGCTTGCTGGGCCAAGGTGGGCAGGCGGTCGAGACCGGCAAGGTCGATCGCTTTCGGCTGACGGGCTCGGGCGAGGGGGCGGCGATCTCGCAGCTATATGGCCGGATGCGACTGGCTGGGCATGTCATCTGGGCGTCGCAGTTTCAAGAGGTCACCCATGTCAGCGGGGGCGGCAAGGGCGGTCCCCCGACGCCAAAGACGACCGAGTACAGCTATACCGTCAGCCTTGCCATCGCGCTTTGCGAAGGGGAGATCACCAGCATCGGGCGCATTTGGGCGGATGGGGAGGAGATTGCCCCGGACGATCTGAACATGCGCGTCTACAGGGGCGAGGCGGATCAGAAGCCCGACCCGACCATCGCCGCGATTGAGGGCGCGGACCGGGTGCCAGCCTATCGCGGCACGGCTTATGTGGTGATGGAAGACCTCGCCTTGGCGCAGTTCGGCAACCGCGTGCCGCAGTTCTCTTTCGAGGTTATGCGCCCCGAACAGCCGCAGGCCCCGGGGTGGGAACATGCGCCTGCCTTTGGTGTGCAGGGGGTCGCCTTGATCCCCGGCACGGGGGAATATGCGCTGGCGACCACGCCGGTCCATTATACCGACGGCCCCGGCAGCCGCTGGAGCGCGAATGTGAATTCACCGGCGGCCAAGACTGATTTCTCGGTGTCGCTGGAGACCCTGACAGAGGAACTGCCCCGGCTAGAAGCGGCCTCTCTCGTTGTGTCATGGTTCGGCAGCGATCTGCGCTGCGGCGATTGCCGCCTGCGCCCCAAGGTGGAAGATCCGGACATTGACGGGGAGAACATGCCGTGGCGGGTGTCTGGGGTGACGCGCGGCACGGCCGAGGTCATCACCCAGCACGGCGCGCGCCCGATCTATGGCGGCACGCCAGCCGATGCCGCGGTGGTTGAGGCCATTCACGCGCTGAAGGCGGCGGGCAAGGCGGTGATGTTCTACCCGTTCATCTTGATGGATCAGACCGAAGGCAACGGCTTGCCGGACCCCTATAGCGATGCCGAGGATCAACCCCGCTTGCCGTGGCGCGGGCGGATCACCCTCTCGGTCGCACCGGGGCGACCGGGCAGCCCGGATGGGTCAGCGGCGGCAGCGGCTGAAGTTGCCGCGTTTTTCGGCACAGCCACAGCGGCGGATTTCACGGTGACCGAGGGCGCGGTGAGCTACGATGGCCCAGCGGAATGGACCCTTTCGCGGTTCATCCTGCACTACGCTGCACTCTGCGCCGCGGCGGGCGGGGTCGAGGCCTTTTGCATCTCTTCTGAAATGCGAGGCCTGACGCGGGTACGCGCGGCGGGAAATAGCTTCCCTGCGGTGACCGCGCTGCGGGCCTTGGCCGGAGAGGTGCGTGCCTTGCTTGGGTCGGATGCCAAGATCAGCTATGCCGCTGATTGGTCAGAGTATTTTGGCTATCAGCCGCAGGATGGCAGCGGTGATGTTTACTTCCACCTCGATCCGCTGTGGGCCGATCCGCAGATCGATTTCATCGGGATCGACAACTATATGCCGCTGGCCGATTGGCGCGATGAGGAGGGGCATGTCGATGGGGAAGACTGGCCCGCGATCTACGATGTCGGCTATCTGAAATCCAACATCGAAGGTGGTGAGGGTTATGACTGGTACTACCATTCGCCCGAAGCCCGTGCGGCACAGATCCGAACGCCGATCACCGATGGCGCCCATGATGAACCTTGGGTCTATCGTTACAAAGACCTGCGCCGCTGGTGGCAGAACCATCACCATCCGCGCATCGGTGGAGAACGGCAGACAGCACCCACGGAATGGCAGCCCATGTCCAAGCCGATCTGGTTCACGGAATACGGCTGTGCCGCAATTGACAAAGGCGCGAACCAACCCAACAAGTTCCTCGATCTGAAAAGCTCGGAAAGCGCCTTGCCGCATCATTCCACCGGCGAACGGGACGATTTGATGCAGATGCAATATCTGCGCGCGCTGTCGGAATATTGGCGTGATCCGGCGCGCAACCCGATCTCGGACGAATATGGCGCTCCGATGCTGGATATGTCGCGCGCCTTCGTTTGGGCTTGGGACACGCGGCCCTTTCCCTTCTTTCCCAACAATGTCGATCTATGGAGCGATGGGGAGAATTACAGCCGGGGTCATTGGCTGAACGGACGGGTCTCGGCGCGTTCGCTGGCCTCGGTGGTCGGGGAGATTTGCCGCCGTGCGGGTGTGATGCATTTCGATACCTCTCAGCTTTTCGGCTATGTCCGCGGCTACACCGTGGACGTGGTCGGAGAGGCGCGCGCCGCCTTGCAACCTTTGATGCTGCGCTATGGGTTCGACGCGATCGAACGCGATGGGGTTTTGCGGTTCCGGATGCGTGATGGGACGGATGCGGTACCACTTGACCCCGACAGGCTGGCCATTCACCCCGACCTCGGCGGGCTGACAGAGCAGCAGCGCGAGGCTGAGGCCGAGGTATCGGGCCGTGTTCGGCTGCGGTTCATTCAGGCCGATGCGGATTTCGACGCGATCGCGGAAGAGGCGGTTCTGCCGGATGAGGCGACCCATGCGGTCACCGGGACCGAACTGAACATGGCCCTGACCCGGGGCGAGGGGCGGCAGGTGGCCGAGCGCTGGTTGACCGAGGCGCGTGTCGCCCGCGAAACGCTGCGGCTGGCGTTGCCGCCATCGCAGATGGCTGTCGGGGCGGGGGACGTGATCGAACTGCCGGGCGATGGCGCGGAGGGGCCGGGGCGCTACCGCATTGACCGCGTCGAACAGGCCGGNTCCCTGCTGATTGATGCCGTCCGGATTGAACCCGAAGTCTATGACCCCGCGCCGCTCGAAGAAGAACTGGCGTCTCTGCGGCCTTTCGCGCCGCCGCTGCCGGTCTTGCCCCAGTTCATGGACTTGCCGCTTTTGCGCGGGGATGAGGTGCCCCATGCGCCGCATCTGGCGGTGACGGCAACCCCTTGGCCGGGGTCAGTCGCCGTTTATCGCTCTACGGTTGATGCTGATTATGCGCTCAACGGCGTCGTTTCCAGTCGGTCCATCATGGGGGTCACCCAAACGGCCCTGCGCGCGGCGCGGCCGGGGGTGATCGACGCAGGACCGGTGCTGGAAGTCAAACTCAGCAGCGGCAGCCTTGAATCGGTCAGCAAAGAGGCGCTTTTGAATGGGGCGAACCTTGCCGCGATCGGCGATGGAAGCGCGGACCGATGGGAGTTATTTCAATTTCAGGAGGCGCAGCTTGTCGCCCCTGCGACCTATTGGCTGACGGGACGTCTGCGCGGGCAGGCGGGAAGTGATGGGCTGATGCCGGAGGTTTGGCCCGTGGGGTCGCGCTTTGTGCTGATGAATGGGACACCGCAACAGGTCGAGTTCAGCCCGCATCTGCGCCGCGTGGCCCAGCACTACCGCTTAGGTCCTGCCCGGCGCCCCGTGGATGATCCGTCCTATCTGCATCAGGTTCATGCGTTTGACGGGAATGGCCTGCGGCCCTACAGCCCGTGCCATCTGCGGGCAGAGGCGCTGCCCGGTGGTGATATTACCTTTAGCTGGATCCGACGGACGCGGATCGACGGGGACGCTTGGGACGGGCCAGAGGTGCCGCTTGGCGAAGAAAGTGAGCGGTATCTTCTGCGGGTTTTTGCAGGCGGTCAGCACCTGCGGGACGTACTGCTCGATACGCCCGGGTGGACCTACAGCACTGCGGCACGGGCGGCTGATGGGCTGACCGGGGCGTTTGAGGTAACGGTGGCGCAGGTCTCTGCCAGCTACGGCGCGGGGCTTGCCGCCACGTTAGTGGTGCCCGGATAGGCCTGCGCGTTATCACGATTTTGAGCATGTGCGGATTTACAAATGGTCCTACGCTATTGCATGAGCTACCCTAGCGGCAGAGTGAAGGAGCCCGTGCCATGGCGCAGACACACAGAAATATCTCGAAAGTGGACCCGGTTTGGGATCAGATTCAGCAAGAAGCTGAGGATGCGGTGCGTGATGAGCCGCTGATCGGCGGCTTTGTTCACGCCTGTATCCTGCATCATAAATCCATCGAGAACGCGCTTTCCTATCGCATCGCTGCGAAGCTGTCGTCCAACGAGATGTCGATGATGGTCGTGCGCGAAATGGTCGAGGAGGCCTATGCCGAAGACCCGGACCTCGTCGCCGCGGCGCGCGCCGATCTGGTGGCGATCTATGACCGTGACCCGGCCTGCCATCGGTTGCTGCAGCCGATCCTTTACTTCAAAGGCTATCAAGCGGTGCAGGCCTATCGGGTTGGCCACTACCTCTATATGAAGGGCAAACGCGATTTGGCATATTTCATCCAAATGCGGGTGAGCGAGATTTTCGGCGTGGATATCCACCCGGCGGCCAAAATGGGCAAGGGCATCATGATCGACCACGCGCATTCCATCGTCATTGGTGAGACGGCGGTGGTGGGCGACAACGTCTCGATGCTGCATTCTGTGACGCTAGGGGGGACCGGCAAGGAAGAAGAGGACCGTCACCCTAAGATCGGGAACGGCGTGTTGATTGGCGCAGGCGCAAAGGTGTTGGGCAATATCACCATTGGCCATTGCAGCCGGATCGCCGCCGGCTCGGTGGTGCTGGAGCCTGTGCCTGCCTGCAAAACTGTTGCCGGAATTCCGGCGCGGATCGTGGGAGAGGCGGGCTGCGATCAGCCGTCGATGTCGATGAACCACCTTTTTGGGCCAGACGCCGAATAGGCGCAGAAGCCAGCGTTGCAAAAAAAAGCCGGGGCATGCCCCGGCTTTTTCGTTTCGTAGAGTGCGGGCTTTAGGCCAGCATGATCATCGGATTTTCGAGGTTCTCGACNATCGCATTCAANAGCTGCGCACCGAGNGCNCCGTCGATNACNCGGTGNTCGACCGANAGGGTNACNGACATGACNGTNGCNGCNGTNANCTCNCCATCCTTNCCGATGATCGGNTTCTTNACNCCAGCNCCNACNGCAAGGATCGCGCCATGCGGCGGGTTGATGACCGCATCNAANTTGTCGATNCCGAACATNCCNANGTTGGAAATNGCAAAGCTGCCGCCCTGATACTCATGCGGCGCCAGNTTGCGGTCGCGGGCGCGGGTGGCNAGGTCTTTCATCTGCGCCGAGAGGGTCGAGAGCGACTTGGTGTCGGCGTCCTGCAACACGGGNGTGAAGAGACCGCCTTCGATCGCCACGGCCACNGCCACATCCGANGGTTTCAGCTTNAGGATGCGATCNCCGGCCCAGACNGCATTGGCATCCGGCACCGATTGCAGGGCCAGCGCGCAGGCTTTGATGATGAAGTCGTTGACCGANAGCTTNACANTCCGCGATTCCAACTGCTTGTTCAGATCGCTGCGGAANGAAAGCAGCGCGTCGATCTGGATGTCGCGGCGCAGGTAGAAATGCGGCACGGTTTGCTTNGCCTCGGTAAGNCGCGCGGCGATGGTCTTGCGCATGCCGTTNAGGGTGACTTCCTCGTACTCCCGGCCCTCGTACATCTTGGCGACCGCATCGGCAGAGGGGCCNGTGGCCGCNGCTTGGGCGACCGNGGCGGCATCTTTGGCAGNCGCNGCGCNNTCGGATTTCGCCGCAGTNGGCTGTGCGTTTTCGACATCCGCTTTGACGATCCGACCGCGCGGGCCGCTGCCGTCGATTTGCGACAGGTCCAACCCCTTGTCGGCGGCGATCCGGCGGGCGAGGGGGGANGCNAANATNCGCTCGCCCTTNTCGNNNTTNGGNGCGGCGGGGGNTTTGNNGTCGCTNTTNNCCGNNGCNTCATTCGCATCCGTNGCACCNCGGCCATAGCCCGCTTCGGGCGTCTCNGCTTCGGCNGCTTTGGGCGCTNCNTCGGCCTGNGGTTTNTCTTCCTTNGCNGGNGCGGCGNNGCTGTCGATGTCGTCGNCGCTTTCNCCTTCTTCGAGCANNACGGCGATNGGNGTGTTNACCTTCACNCCNTCGCTGCCTTCGCTCNATNAGGATNNTGCCGATGGTGCCTTCGTCGACGGCTTCGAATTCCATCGTGGCCTTGTCGGTCTCGATCTCGGCCANAATGTCNCCAGAGGAGACTTCGTCGCCNTCCTTGACCAGCCATTTGGCNAGCGTGCCTTCCTCCATCGTGGGGGATAGGGCGGGCATGAGAATTTCTGTGGGCATGATCCGCTCCTTACCGGTANGTGACT
>NZSX01000019.1:111829-122063 GCA_002703405.1 Sulfitobacter sp.
CACGGCTTCGATCACCTCGTCGGTGGTGACCAGCGCGTGTTTTTCAAGGTTGGCNGCATAGGGCATNGGNACGTCCTTGCCGGTGCAGGTGATGACCGGNGCGTCGAGNTAATCAAACGCCTCNTGCATGATCACGCCGCTGATGTAGCCACCGACGGAGCCCTGCGGCCAGCCTTCTTCGACNGTNACGCAGCGNTTGGTCTTCATCACCGATTTCAGGATCGTGTNNGTGTCCATCGGGCGCAGNGTGCGCAGGTCGATGACCTCGGCNTCAATGCCNTCNTCGGCCAGNTTCTCNGCNGCNTCCANCGCNTAGGTCATGCCGATGCCAAAGCTGACGATGGTCACGTCNGACCCTTCGCGCCAGATGCGNGCNTTGCCGAANGGNACGGTGTAATCCTCNATATCCGGCACNTCGAAGCTGCGGCCATANAGGATTTCGTTTTCAAGGAAGATCACCGGGTTCGGGTCACGGATGGCGGTTTTCATCAAGCCTTTNTAATCGCTCGCCGAATAGGGCATCGCGACCTTNAGGCCGGGGATCTGCATGAACCANGCGGCATAGTCCTGNGAGTGCTGNGCNCCGACGCGGGCNGCNGCNCCGTTGGGGCCACGGAAGACCATGGGCGCNCCCATCTGGCCGCCNGACATGTAGAGCGTCTTGGCCGCGGAGTTGATGATCTGNTCCATNGCCTGCATGGCGAAGTTGAAGGTCATGAACTCNACAATCGGGCGCAGACCGCCGAAGGCCGCACCAACACCGATCCCGGCAAANCCATGTTCGGTNATCGGCGTGTCGATNACNCGTTTGGGGCCGAATTCGTCCAGCATCCCTTGGGTGATCTTATAGGCGCCTTGGTACTCGGCCACTTCCTCGCCCATGAGGAACACATCCTCGTCGCGGCGCATCTCTTCTGCCATGGCATCGCGCAGCGCTTCGCGCACAGTCTGCTGCTTCATCGCCGTGCCTTCGGGCCAGTCGGGGCTGGTGTCGGGCTCGGGCTGTTTCTTGCCCTCGGCGGGGGTGGCGCGCCCGCCTTCATTATCGCCGTCGCCCGAGGATTTGGCCTGCGCGTGCTTGGCGTCCTCGCCCTTGTCCTCGGCGGGGGTCGATGTCGCGTTGTCGATATCGTCGGCGCTTTCGCCTTCTTCCAGCAGAACGGCGATAGCGGTGTTCACCTTGACGCCTTCGGTGCCCTCGCTGATCAGGATCTTGCCGATGGTGCCTTCATCCACGGCCTCAAATTCCATCGTGGCTTTGTCGGTTTCGATCTCAGCCAGAATGTCACCTGAAGAGACTTCATCGCCTTCCTTGACCAGCCATTTGGCCAGCGTGCCTTCTTCCATGGTAGGGCTGAGGGCGGGCATAAGAATTTCGGTTGCCATATCAGTTTTTCTCCGCAGGAGTAATCATTCCGACGACGTTGCCTTGGCCGTCCTCGACATAGGCGCAGCGGCCGATGCCCGGAAAATCTGTGGGGGGAAGGGCCTCGGCCCCGCCGTTATCAAGCGCCCAGCGATAGCGGGCGTCACAGTCTTCGACCTCAAAAGTCATGGTGCCGCCACGGATCGGGCCGCCAGCAGTTGGGGTCGCGTCACCGCGTGTCATCATGCCACCGGTCAGGCCTTTGCCCGTGCCGATGTCCCGGCCTTCGATCAGGTGATAGGAAGCGTCTTCGCCCCCCTCCATGGGAGAAAATTCCCAACCGAACAATCCGGCATAGAAAGTTTTGGCGGCCGCGACGTCGCTTGCGTGGATCTCGAAATGCGGCATCAGGCTTCGGCCTCCTGCGGAACTTCGGTTGCGTAGATATCGGTCCAAAGCTCTTCGAGCGCGGGCTCNGGGCTTTCCTTGGCGAAATCGGCGCTNTCGTTCACGATCTTNTTGATCTCTTTGTCGATGGCCTTNAGGTCNTCTTCGNTNGCNTGATTNCCNTCNANNAGCAGGGTGCGGACCGATTCAATCGGGTCACGCTCNTCGCGCATTTTNTGGACCTCTTCNCGGGTGCGNTATTTNGCGGGGTCGGACATGGAGTGNCCNCGGTAGCGNTAGGTCTTGATCTCNAGNATATACGGCCCGTTCTCGCGNGCGTGGGCGACNGCNTTCTGACCGGCNTCTTTCACNGCNAGCACGTCCATNCCNTCNACNGCNTCACCGGGNATNCCNAANGCTTTGCCGCGCTCCCAAATCTCGGCAGANGANGTCGAGCGCTGCTGCGANGTGCCCATGGCGTATTGGTTGTTNTCGATNACAAAGATCACCGGCAGNTTCCANAGCGCGGCCATNTTGAANGTNTCATAGACCTGACCNTGGTTCGCCGCACCGTCGCCGAAATAGGTGAANGTGACGCGCCCNTTGCCNTTNTACTGNTCGGCAAAGGCCAGCCCCGCGCCGAGCGGCACCTGCGCTGCGACAATGCCGTGGCCGCCGTAAAAATGCTTTTCTTTCGAGAACATATGCATGCTCCCGCCCTTGCCCTTGGAGTAGCCACCCTCGCGGCCCGTCAACTCGGCCATGACGCCGTTCGGGTCCATGCCACAGGCCAGCATATGGCCGTGATCGCGGTAGGAAGTGACGCGCTTGTCGCCTTCTTCGGCGGCGGCCTCTAGGCCCACAACGACAGCTTCTTGCCCGATATAAAGGTGGCAGAACCCCCCGATCAGCCCCATGCCGTAAAGCTGCCCGGCTTTCTCTTCAAAGCGTCGGATCAGCAGCATGTCGCGGTAATAGCTGGTCAGCTCCTCCGCAGAGACATTGGGTTTCTTGCTCGATTTCTTCGCGGCCATGGACGTCTCCTCCGTCGGCTCTGGTCAGATGCCAAAAGTAGTTTAGCGTTAAACTATTCCCTAACGCATTCCGGAACGGATTGCGAGGGACTTTGTGACGTGGCGCTCGCACCACGGCTGACAAGTCAAAGGAGGCCAGAGATTTTAAGTGATTGCAAGACCGCAGGCGCGGGGCGGGGCGATCGGACGCGAAAGGTCAGCGAATGACGATCTCATCTGTGCGGACCATGCCCAGCACTCTGCGCGCGCGTTCGTCTAAAAGATCAAGGTCGAGGTAATCGTCCGACAGCCTGCGGGTCAGGTTTTCCATCCGGGCCACCTCGGCGCGGACCTCGGCCAGACGGTCGCTTAGCTTTTGGTTCTCGGCCACGATCTCGGTCCGGCGGAACAGGCCGAAATCCCCCTGCACGGCGGCAAAGGTGAAATACAGGCTCAGCGCGAAAGCGATTGCGAAAAACAGCAATGTGCCGAATGCCGGACGGGTGTTGCGGGTCATGGTTCTGCCTCTGCGTCTCTTGGCGGACGTGACATCAGTATGACACAGGCGATTCGACATGGGAATCCCACAATTGCGGGAAACCCGTTGTTTTTACCGCGAAATCACGATTTTGCGCGGCTTAGCCGCCCAAGGCGGCGACGCCGGGCAGGGTTTTGCCTTCC
This sequence comes from Sulfitobacter sp., assembly GCA_002703405.1. Classification (GTDB taxonomy): domain Bacteria; phylum Pseudomonadota; class Alphaproteobacteria; order Rhodobacterales; family Rhodobacteraceae; genus Sulfitobacter. The sequence continues at coordinate 115,277 of NZSX01000019.1, forward strand.
ATCCACTCAAGGAAAGCGCCCCCGGCGGTTGAGATATAGGTGAAATCATCCGCCACGCCCGCTTGGTTCAGGGCGGCAACCGTGTCACCGCCCCCGGCGACCGAGGTCAGCGTGCCTTCGCGCGTCTTGGCCGCCGCTGCGCGGGCCGCTGCAACGGTGGCAGTATCGAAGGGCGGGATTTCAAAGGCCCCCATCGGGCCATTCCAGATCAAGGTCCGCAGCCCGGCAAAGGCCGTCTCGACCAAAGCGACTGTATCGGGGCCCGCATCCAGCACCATTTGATCTTCAGCGAGGCTGGCATCGGGGCCAAGCTGGGCCACCTCATGCGCAGCCCCTTTGGCGAACTCACGCGCGACCAGACCGTCGACGGGCAAGATCACGCGGCAGCCCGCCTTGTCGGCCTGCGCCATGATGTCTTTGGCCGTGTCGTAATAATCCGGCTCTTCCAACGACTTGCCCAGATCAGCACCGAGCGCTGCGAGGAAAGTGTTTGCCATGCCGCCACCAATGACCAAGACATCCAACCGGTTCACGAGGTTTTCCAAAAGCGCGATCTTGGTCGAGACCTTGGCCCCCCCAACGACAGCGCCAACAGGACGCTCAGGCTTAGCGAGGGCTGCCTCAAGCGCCGAGAGTTCCGCCTGCATCAAACGGCCCGCGCAGGCAGGCAACAGCCGCGCCAGCGCCTCGGTCGAGGCATGGGCGCGGTGGGCGGCAGAGAAGGCATCGTTACAATAGATATCGCCAAGCGCGGCCAGTTGGCGGGCGAAACCTTCGTCATTGGCTTCTTCGCCGGGATAAAAGCGGATGTTTTCCATAAGTTGCAGATCGCCCTGCGCTTCGGCAGCGGCGTCCAGCGAGGGCACGAAAGCCACAGCGCGGCCCAATGCCTTTTCCAGCGCGGGTAGGACCTGTTTCAGGCTCATCTCGTCCACGACCTTGCCCTTGGGCCGTCCGAAATGCGCCAGCAGCGTCACCTTGCCGCCGCGCGACAAGATGTCGGTCACCGTGGGCACGATCCGCTCGATCCGCGTGGCGTCGGTCACGCGGCCATCTTCGACAGGCACGTTAATGTCGACGCGCAAAAGCACCCGTTTGCCGTCCAGTTCCATATCGTCCAGTGACTTCCAGCCCATCGGTCTTCTCCCAATCCAATCCGTTGCGCTGTGTTTTGCTGTTATCTGGCTCCAGGTCAATGCGCGGCTTGGCAATCGCGGCCAAGCTCCTTAGGTATCTGGCAAAGACAAACCAAAGGATTGCCCAATGGCCGAGATCAAAGACCCCGAAAACACCATCCTGATGGAACTCAAAGGCGGCACCGTCACGATTGAGTTGATGCCTGACCTTGCGCCCAAGCACGTCGAGCGCATGAAAGAACTGGCCCGCGCCGGGAAATACGACAANGTGGCTTTCCACCGCGTGATCGAAGGTTTCATGGCCCAGACCGGCGATGTGGCCAACGGCAANATGGAAGACAACTTCAACCTGCGCGCGGCTGGCACCGGCGGCTCNGACNTGCCGAACCTGCCTGCGGAATTCTCNAAAGTTCCNCACGCCCGTGGCACCATCGGNGCNGCCCGTTCGGCCAACCCCGACAGCGCCAACAGCCAGTTCTTCATTAACTTNAANGACAATGANTTCCTCAACGGTCAGTACACCGTTTACGGGCAAGTCATCTCGGGCATGGAACATGTNGANGCGCTNACACGGGGCGAGCCGCCTGCGAACCCCGACCGCATGATCTCCGTCAAGGTGGCCGCNGATGCGTAAGCTCGTAGGCNCCAGCGCCGTTTTGGCGCTNNTCGGTTCGGNGGCCATGGCCACCGGGCTTGAGATCNANGTTGCGGGNGAGGCCAATGGCACCGTCAAGATCGACCTGCTNGAAGATGTGGCACCCGCCCATGTCGCGCAGATCACCGAACTGGCCGAAGAAGGCGCCTATGACGGGGTGGTCTTCCACCGCGTGATCGACGGNTTCATGGCGCAGACTGGCGACGTGCAGTTTGGCCGCGCCGATGGCGACACCGCGCGCGCTGGCATGGGCGGCTCGGACAAGCCCGACCTTGAGGCGGAGTTCTCGGACATCGCCTATGAGAAGGGCGTCGTGGGCATGGCCCGCAGCCAGAGCCCGAACAGCGCCAACAGCCAGTTCTTCATCATGTTCGACGAAGCCCCCTTCCTTGACGGTCAGTACACCGTCGTGGGCAAGGTCACCGAAGGGCAGGACGTGGTCGATGCCATCAAACGCGGCACCGGCCCCAACGGTGCCGTTGTCGGCACGCCGGACGTGATGCAAAAGGTCACTGTGACCGAGTAACATCTGTTCCCGATTGCGTGGGGTGGGCTTGCTTGCTCGCCCCCGCATGCGGCACGCTCAGGCCATGATAAAATTAAGCGCCATCGTTCTGAGCCTTGGCCTTGCGGCCAACAGTCTTCTCGCCGATCCCGCCCGCTGGCAGGGGGAATGGCCTGAGACCGATTTTTCCAAAACAAGCATCACAGATTGGTCCGAGATCATCTCGGGCGGCCCGCCCAAGGACGGCATACCGGCACTTGATTCGCCTGCGTTCCGAACTGCATCTACTGAGACCCGCATCGGCCCGCGCGAGCCGGTCATCACCGTTGCGATCGATGGTGCTCAACCGCGCGCCTATCCGATCCGCTATCTGACATGGCATGAGATCGTGAATGATACGGTGCAGGGCCGCCCTATCGCGGTGACCTTTTGCCCGCTGTGCAACTCTGCGCTTGTCTTTGACCGCCGCGTCGCGGGGCAGGTGCTGCGCTTTGGCGTATCAGGCAAGCTGCGCCATTCCGACATGGTGATGTATGACCGCGAGACCCAAAGCTGGTGGCAACAGGCCGAAGGCCGCGCCATCGTGGGGGCGCTGACGGGCACCGAGCTTAAGCACCTCCCGAGCTGGCTGGAAAGCTGGGCCGATTTCACCGCGCGTCACCCCGATGGGCTGGTGATGGAGGAACCTTCCTATAACCGCGACTATGGCCGCAACCCTTACCGGAACTATGATTCCTCGGCCAAACCCTTCCTCTACGACGGCGCGCAGCCGCCGCACGGGATTGCCCCGCTAGAGCGTGTGGTGCGTGTGGGAGACCGGGCGTGGCGGCTCAATCGGTTGGCCGAGGAAGGCGAGGTGCGTGAGGCCGGTGTGACGATCACGTGGCTGGCAGGGCAGGCCTCTGCTCTGGACGCGGGTCAGATCAGTGAGGGACGTGACGTGGGCAGCATCCGCGTGCGTGACAGCGCCGGACGCGATGTGCCGCATGATGTGATGTTTGCCTTCGCCTTTGATGCCTTTTGGCCAGACGGCACTTGGATGCTGGGGCGTTAAACCCGCGACGCAAGCCTAAAATGAAAACGGGCGCCGCAGTTTCCTGCGACGCCCGTGAATACTGTGAACCGACCGCAGGTCTTAGGATGCCGGGTTCGGCTTCTGCGCCGGAGCGGATTTTGCGCCGGGGTTCAGCGGATCGTCCTGACGCTGCACCGAACCTTCGAAATGCGCGCCGGATTCGATCGCGATGGTCTTGTGGATGATGTCACCCTCGACCCGCGCGGTCGATGTCAGACGTACCTTGAGGCCACGCACGCGGCCCACGATACGGCCATTGATCACCACGTCATCGGCAACCACTTCGCCCTTGATCGTCGCTGTTTCACCGATGGTCAACAGATGCGCGCGGATGTCGCCCTCAACAGTGCCTTCAACCTGAACATCGCCAGTGGTCTTCATGTTGCCGGTCACATGCAGATCCGAAGACAGAACGGATGCGGGCGGTTTCGCCTTGGGGGCGCTGGCCTTGAATTCGCTCTGCTTGGAGGGCGCAGGGGCCGCCGAAGCGCTGGAAGGTGCCGGTTTGGACGCATCTGCATCCTGGGGCGCGGGATCGTTGATTTTGCTTTTAGAAAACATCGTTTGCAGCCTTGATATAGATCATGGGGTTAACAGCCTTGCCACCTACGCGGACTTCATAGTGGAGATGGACACCGGTGACCCGTCCTGATGCTCCCATATCACCAATATGCTGCCCGCGCGAGACTCTTTGACCAACTTTCACGCGCAGCTTGGACATGTGGGCATAACGGGTCTCGATGCCGAACTCATGCTGGATCTTGACCAAACGGCCATAGCCCGAGGACCAGCCGGCGTGAATCACCACACCATCGGCGGTCGCATAAAGCGGCGTGCCCATGCCGGCGGCAAAGTCGACGCCCTTGTGCATCCGGCGGCCACCTGTCTTGGGGTCGCGGCGATAGCCGAACTGGCTGGTGAAGCGGAAAGCGTTTTTGACCGGGTTCGCAAAAGGCGCTTTTTCAGCAGCGATGCGGTAAAGGTTCAGCCGGTCCATCTGGTTCAGCAGACGGTTCGCGCGCAGCGTATCGGGGCTCAGCTCTTCGCCGCGGGTGGTGAAGGACAGCGGCGTCATCGGGCCGCCCTGGCCGGAATAGCCGCGGCGCACGGTGGCAAGGATACGGTCGGTCGGCATGCCCGCGCTGCGGAACATCTTGTCAAGCGGGGCGACGGAAACGCTCATCGCTTCTTCAAGCTGGCGGAAGATCGCGTCGTTCTGATCGCGCATCAAAGCGATCTCCTGCGCCATTTCATCGGCCTGCAGCAGCGCATCCTGCGCGTCGACCACAACTTTGTCGCGCTCTGCCGCGGTGCGTGCCAGAGCTTGGGCAAGGAAATCGACCGGCGCTTGATCGGCATCGGCGCGCAGGCTGCCCGCCTCACCGTTCTCAAGGCTCCCTTCCAATTCGGCCAGCTTCAGCCGAGCCTTTTGGCGGTCTTTCATCGTGTCGCGCAGGGTGGATTGGATCACGTCGATCCCGGTCTCCAACTCACGGCGGCGGGTCTCGGAGGACAGCAGTTCGGATTGCATGACGGAAATCTGCGTGAGCGCGGCGTTGAACCGGTCCTGTGCGGCCAGTGCCTCTTCGGCCCGCAGATCACGCTGCGCGGACAGCTCGTTCAGACGCGCCTGATAGGTGCGCTGGTCGCGTTTGGCCTGCTCGCGAAAGTTGCCCGAGCCGATGCTGTCCATCAAAATGATCGCCGTGGCGATGATGGCCCAAGACACGAGGAAGGCCGACCCCGCCAGCCCGATAATCTGGGTGCCGGGGCGCAGACGGATGAAACGTGTGTCGCTGTCGGATTTCAAAAAGACGCGGCGTTCGGGAAAATAATGCTCAAGCAGAGCATGCGTCTTGATGGCAATCCGTGTGCGCACGTTGTCGTCCTTTGTCCCGTCCCGTCGGCGCGGAGGGCTCGCCCGGCCCGCGCCCAACGTCAATAGCCAGTGCCCGCGAATGGGGCAACCCTATTGACCCGCGGCGACCCGCGCCTGCGCGGCAATCCCCCATTCGCCCCGGGAAAAAGCGCTTTGCCATTGGCAAAAATCCGCCGATACCAAGCACTTGCTGTCTTATGGCCGGATCAGCTTGGGCCCCCGTCCGCCGTGAGAGGCCAGTAGAAATCGGGCGGGATTCCCGCCTCGGCGCGTTTTTCCTCGTTGAAAGGCGGCTTCAGATCGCCGTGAAAATACTTGCGCACAAGGGCGTGAAACCGGTCTTTCGGGTCTTCGTCATGGCGCCCACAAAGGAAGTGAAACCACTTGCTGCCATAGGCCACATGGGCGACCTCTTCGGCATAGATGGTCTCAAGTGCTGCCACGGCGCTGTCGGCCTTGGCTTTGCGGAATATCTCGATCATGCCGGGCGTCACATCAAGGCCCCGCGCCTCCAGCACCATCGGCACTACGGCAAGGCGACCCATCAGATCATCCACCGTATCCTCTGCCGCGCGCCACATGCCCGCATGGGCAGGCATCGCGCCGTAGTGGCTGCCCATCTCCTCAAGACAATCGCACATCAGGTTGAAGTGCTTGGATTCGTCATCCGCCGCTTTGACCCAGTCGTCAAAGAACCCCAAGGGCAGTGGCACATGCGAAAACCGCGCAATCACGTCCCAATGCAGGTCGACGGCGTTCAACTCAATATGCGCCACGGCATGCAACAGCGCCGCGCGCCCCTCAGGCGTGCCGGGGCGGCGGCGGGGCACCTCGCGCGGGCTTAGCAACTCGGGCCTGGCGGGCCGGGAAGGGTGCAACGGCGGGTCGGCGCGTCCCACCTCGGGGCGTTCACCGGCCTCTCGGGCCGAGAGCCACTGCGCCGCATATTTCCGCGACAGCGCCGTCTTCTCACGCCCATCCGCCGTGCGCAGCACCGCCTCGGCCATCTCCGCGAGCGGCATCATGCGCCGCGCACCGCGTCGAGCACGGCATCCACATGGCCGGGCACCTTCACCTTGCGCCAGACCTGCGCGATCTTGCCCGTCGCGTCGATCAGGTAGGTCGCGCGTTCGATGCCCATGGATTTCTTGCCGTACATGTTCTTCTCGACCCAGACCTCATAGGCTTCGGTCACCGCGCCATCGGTGTCGGACAACAGCGGCACCGTCAGCGTGTGTTTGGCGGCGAATTTGTCGTGCTTGTCCATGCTGTCGCGTGAAATGCCAAAGACCTGCACACCGGCCTCGGCAAACTCCGACAGCCGCTCGGAAAAGCCGATCGATTCCTTAGTGCAGCCGGGCGTGTCGTCGCGCGGGTAAAAGAACAGCACCACGGGGCCGCCTTGCTGCGCAGACAGCGTAATTTCGCCACCGCCGGTCACGGGAAGGGTGAAATCCGGGGCCGGTTGGCCGGGCTGGGGTCCGATCTGCGACATGGGGCGGTTCCTTTGGCTTGTGAAGGGTCGTTCAGGGCAGAT
>NZSX01000020.1 GCA_002703405.1 Sulfitobacter sp.
GCACGCTTTCCATCGCCGCCATCTCCTCGCCCCGCTGGGGCGCGGCGCCGCGGGGCATGACCGTTTCTTGATCCCAGCCGAGCCGCCCCGCGACCTGTGCCAGCGCTTCGGTCTCGCGCTGAAAGGCCATCAAATCGTCATATGCAGTCATGTCTCAGCCTCTCAGCGATGTGGCGACGGGATAGGCCGCAAGAAAACGCGCCCGCAGGATCAACACCCAGAGCAGAACGGCCAACGCCTGATGCGCCAGCGCCAGATGCACCGGGGCGGCATAGAGCACCGTGGTGATGCCCAGAACCACCTGCAAGGCCAGCGCCGCCATCACCGCATTAAACGCAAATCGCGTCCGCGCATGGGCCGAGCGGCGACCGCGCAGCCAGACGACCACGCCGAATGCAAAGAGCAGATAGCCCGCCATTCGGTGCATGAATTGCACCAGCCCGGGATTCTCAAAGAAGTTGCGCCATGTGGGCGTGATATCGAAAGCCTCTGGCGGGAAGAACTGCCCCTGCATCAGCGGCCAGTCGACGAAGTAGCGGCCTGCGTCAATCCCAGCCACCAGCGCGCCCAGCAGGATTTGCAACGCTGCAAAATGCAACAACCCCGTGGCCATGCCGAACTGCTTGGCCTCCTTGGCGCGGCGGGCCTGAATCAGGTCGCGTTCGCTGCGGCCCAGCAAGAGCACATACCATGTGATAAATCCAAGGATGACAAAGGCGAGGCCGAGATGGGTCGCCAAACGGTAAGAGGCCACATCCGTCACCCCCTGNCCGCTGGTCACGCCTGAAGCGACCATCCACCAGCCAATCGCCCCCTGCGCGCCGCCCAATGCACCGATNAAAAGCAGGCGNTTNTTCCAGCCCACAGGAATTTGNCGCCGAAGCAGGAAGTAGAGAAAGCCCANAACCCAGACGAGGCCAATCACCCGGCCAAGTTGCCGATGCCCCCANTCCCACCAGTAAATNCTTTTGAAATCNGAGAGTTCCATCCAAGAGTTCTGGACCTGAAACTCGTCNATCTGCTTGTATTTATCGAACTCAGACTGCCANTCGGCCTCAGTCATCGGTGGCAGGGCACCGGTTACGGGGCGCCATTCGGTGATGCTGAGCCCAGAGTCGGTCAGCCGCGTCAGCCCGCCCACGGCGATCATGACAAAGACCAGCGCGAAGAGGATCATCAGCCAAATCCGGATCGGNCCGCGTGCGCCGCCACGGCCCTTGTCGATGCCGCCGGTTTGCACCGGGGCACGGCTGGGTTGGTCGGTGCCGACCTCTTCGAAAAGTTTGCGTTTTTCCGCCATGGCGCGCCTCATTTTCCGTTTGGATGCAGTGGTATGCCATGGGCGGGGAAAGGTCTAGCGGGGGGCGTTATGTTCGAAACGGTGCAGAGGNAGCCCAGCCCGGAGCCAAGCCGCAGGCGCCGNGCCATCNCCTGNCCGCCCCACGGGGAGGCGATTTGGTGAGGCTGGGTGCGCCTTNGCGACAAAGCGTTGACGCTGCACGATAAAGTGGCATGAACNACCCNACGCATCGCCACCCCACGGGCAGCCGCTGGCCCTCAGTCTTCCCTCAGCCCTTNTNNTTCCANCGGACCATTTGCCGCAGGATNCCATGCANCATCTGNACATCCGCTCGGGTCAGCGGCATCCGCGACCACATGTTGCGCAGGTTCAGCTTCATCGACGCCGTTTTGTGCTCGGGGTAGAAGAAACCCGCCTCTTCCAACCGTTCCTCGTAATGCCGCGCCAGATGGTCGACCTCGGCTCCTTTGGCCCAGTCGGTGCCCGCCATCTCGGTCACCTCATGCGTCACTTCNCCCTGTGCGCGCATCCATTCATAGGACATCAAAAGCACNCATTGCGCGAGGTTGAGCGAGGCGAATTTNGGNTTCACCGGNACCGAGACGATGGCNTTNGCCTGCGCGATATCCTCNTTCTCNAGCCCGGCCCGCTCTGGGCCGAAAAGCACCGCAACCCGTTGGCCCGCCGCGATCTTTTCCGCGGCCAGCCGCATCGCCGCTTCGGGGCTGTAGACCGGCTTGGTCAGGTCGCGGCCGCGCGCGGTGGTGGCAAAGGTGAAATCGCAATCGCTGAGCGCGCCCGGCAGATCGTCGCAATGCTGCGCCTCATCCAACAGCCGCCCCGCGCCCGAGGCCATGGCCACGGCAGANTGNCTNGGCCANCCGTCNCGCGGNGCNACGACNCGCATGTGATCNAGGCCAAAGTTCCACATCGCGCGCGCCGCGGCGCCGATGTTCTCGCCCATCTGTGGGCGGACAAGCACGATGGCCGGGATCGGCGCAGGCTGGACGGAGGAGGNTGNTGTCTGGGTCATGCGCGCCTCATAGCCCCTGCGCCGCACCACCGCAAGAAAGCCCGCGCCACAGACGCATATCCGTTTTCTTTTGCAGCGCCTTGCGCTAGTCAGACCTCCAGACCCGAGCAGGGCCCCAGACCCGATTAAGGCCCCGGACCCGATTAAGGATAGGACCATGGACGCGCCAGAACAGCCGCAGATTTACCTTATCACCCCNCCCGAAGTTGAGCTGAGCCAATTNCCCGCGCAACTGGCCGCCGTGCTGGACGCGCATCCGGTCGCCTGTGTGCGGATGGCGCTATCNACCCGCGACGAAGACCGTCTGTCGCGCGCCGGTGACGCGCTGCGCGAGGTGACCCATGCGCGCGATGTGGCCTTGGTGATCTCGGATCACCTGCTGATGGTCGAAAAGCTCGGCCTTGACGGGGTACACCTNAGCGATGCCGCGCGCACCGTGCGNCATGCCCGCAAAGANNTGGGCGAAGATGCGATCGTCGGTTCCTTCTGCGGCACATCGCGGCACGAGGGGATGGCCGCTGGCGAAGCCGGGGCCGATTACGTCAGCTTTGGCCCCACCCAAGCCAGCACGCTTGGCGACGGAAGCTTTGCCGAGGCCGAATTGTTTCNATGGTGGTCCGAAGTGATCGAAGTNCCCGTCGTCGCCGAGGGCGCNCTGGACATCAANATGATCCGCGCCCTTGCCCCCCGGACCGACTTTTTCGGCATCGGNACCGAGATTTGGGACAAGGACNATCCGGTGGCCGAACTCGCCACCCTGATCGCCGCCATGCAGGGCTAAGCGGCCCTTNGGGCAGCCCGGTTAAGGGCTGCCCGCGCGCTTACAGAAANACCCGNTCNATGAACCAATAGGCCCCGACCGCCGCGATGACGCAGGAGGCGGGNACCGCGATGGCCCGGCGATACCAATCGCGNTTCATCGCCCAGCCGACCAGCACGAAGGCGATGGCGATCACCGCAAGCTGGCCCAGTTCCACCCCNATATTAAAGCCAATAAGCGCCGGGACGAATTGCCCTGCTGGCAGGCCNAAGTCCCCCAGNACCGAGGCAAAGCCGAGCCCGTGCAGNAGGCCGAAGCCAAAGATCACCAAGGGCCGCCANCGGTTCAGCGCCGAATGAAANATATTCTCGACCGCGACATAAGTGATCGACGCGGCGATCAGCGGCTCGACAATGGCACCGGGCACNTTGACCCAGCCCAGAGCACCAAGCGCAAGCGTGACCGTGTGGGCCAGCGTGAAGGCGGTAACCTGCCAGATCAAAGGGCGCAGNCGGGTCGACAGGAAGAACAGGCCCANAACGAAAAGGATATGATCNAACCCTTTGGGCAGGATGTGGTCGAAACCNACCGGGATATAGCTGANGAAGGCTTGCCAACCGCTTTGNGCATCGCCGCCCGAGAGCGCGATCTCGGGGCTTNTCTCGCCNCCCGCCAGATAGCCGGTATAGGGGTCTTCCACCCCCTGCTGGCGCAGCACCAATGCGCCCGCGCCATCNGGCCAGGTCACCTGCACCTGCTCGGCCCCTGCAGGCACTGCCGCCTCCAGCCGCCAAAGACTGTCGCGCGGCAGTTCGGCGTCGATCCCCTCGGGCACCTCGATCATCACACTTTCCAAAGGCACGGCCGCGCCATTCACGCTGAGCAATGGCAGGCTGTTCCAGTTCGGCAAAAGCTCGGGCGCACGGGCCGCGATACGCGCGGCGGGCAGGCTGCGCAGCGCATCGTAATCGNCTGCATTCTCGGNATTGTCGGTGTCTTCGACAGTGTCGAGGTCGATCCCCGCCAGCAGAGCNTCGAGNTTAATNTCAAGCGCCAGCACNGCGCGCCCTTCGGCGACGGTCAGGTCCGCGATTGTCGGTTTGACCTCATGCGCCTGTACCGCAGCGCCTATGGAAAATACCAACGCGCTTGACATTAGCCCAAGCAATGCCAGCTTGGTTCTTAANAAAATGAAAGTTCGCTTCATGAAACTGTCCCAGTTGTCCGCTATTATTTTCAGTATCTTACCGGCATTACCTGCNGTTGCCCATGAATACTGGCTGTCGCCGNTGAACTATCAAGTGGNAAGCGGTGAAAAGATCGCAGCGCATTTTCGCAATGGCGAAGAGTTTGTCGGATCGACCTTTCCCTACCTCCCCAACCGGCTCAATCGTTTTGANATCGTGGTAGAGGGACAGGCCTATAATCTCTCTCCCCGTGCGGGCGACAACCCGGCNCTGCAGGTCCCCGCACCGGGCCGGGATGGTCTGGTCGTTGTACTGGCCGAAACCACCCCCTCAAAGGTGATCTATGAGGAATGGGAGAAGTTCCTNTCNTTNGCGGAACACAAAGATTTCCCNAAAGCNGAAGCNGATCACAGCGCCAACGGCTGGTCNCAGGAAAAAGTCGTGGAGAGCTATACACGCCACGTCAAAACCCTGATCGCCACAGGTACAGGCGTTGGAGACGACGCCCCCACCGGCATGACCACCGAATTNGTCGCCCTGACGAATCCCTATGACGCGGATTTNGANGGTCAGATGAAGGTCGCNCTTTTCTATCAGGATGAACCNCGCGCCGATGCCCAGGTTGAGGTATTCGACCGCGCGCCGGATGACAGCGTGACCATCTCGCTCCACCGCACCGACGCGGCGGGCGAAGCGGTTATTCCNGTCACCGAAGGCCACGAATACCTCTTTGACGCCGTGGTGCTGCGCCCGGCAGCAGCGGCACAGACNGGTGCCGGATACGATCCCGACCAGCCGGTCTGGGAAACGCTTTGGGCGGCGNTNACATTTGCGGTGCCACAATAACGCCGCTTGCNCGTGGGCAGATTTGGCGGCTAGAAGCGCCGCATGACNANNACANCTGACATCCTGTGCATTGGCTCCGTCCTTTGGGACGTGATCGGCCGCTCTGAAAACGCGATGCGCCAAGGCTCTGACATGCCGGGGCGCATTACCCGCTTGCCGGGCGGCGTGGCGCTGAACATCGGCATGGCGCTGGCGCGCTTTGGGNTGACGCCCGCGCTGCTNTCCGCCGTGGGCCGCGATGCGGAGGGGGANGAGNTGATCGCCGCCTGCGCNCTGCGNGGNNTGATCACNGATCACGTNTACCGCTCAGACGANCTGCCGACNGACCGCTATATGGCCGTCGAAGGNTCNAACGGGNTNATNGCCGCGATTGCCGATGCCCATTCGCTGGAAGCTGCGGGGGATAAAATTCTGCGCCCGCTGGAGGATGGCAGCCTGCCCGNCCCTTACGAAGGGGCCGTGGCGCTGGATGGCAACCTTACCGTCGAATTGCTCGCCCGGATGGCGCAAAGCCCGCTGTTGGCAAAGGCCGATCTGCGCGTGGCNCCCGCCTCNCCNGGCAAGGCACTGCGGCTGACGCCNTTCCTTAAAGCGGGGCGCGGCACGCTTTATGTNAACCTCGAAGAAGCCGGGCTGCTGTGTCAGGCCAGCTTTGACGATTCCCCCTCCGCCGCCCGCGCCCTGCTGGCCCGNGGNGCGCGCCGTGCCGTGGTGACAGACGGCGGCAACCCCGCCACCGTGGGGCAAGGCGATGATATCATNACCCTCACCCCNCCCTCGGTCCATGTGGCCCGGGTGACGGGCGCAGGCGACACATTCATGGCCGCCCATGTGGCTGCCGAACTTGGCGGTGCCGTCGCGCAACCCGCCCTCAAGGCCGCACTNGACGCTGCCGCCCTTTACGTTTCCGGAGAGACCAAGATATGACCACCGCCCCNTCCGCCCTGCCCCTGACCTTCAGCGCCGAAGTGGNCAAGGCCCGCGAAAGCGGCGCACCGATCGTGGCGNTGGAAAGCACCATCATCACCCANGGCATGCCCTATCCGCAGAACCTCGAAGTGGCGCGGCAGGTTGAGCNGGACATCCGCGATGCCGGGGCNGTNCCNGCCACCATCGCCGTGATCCGNGGCGCGTTNCACATNGGNTTGGACGANGACCAGCTTAGCGATCTGGCGCAGGCCAAANANGTGGCGAAACTNTCGCGTGCNGATATGGCCGTCTGCATCGCNTCGGGCGGCACAGGCGCCACCACNGTCGCCGCCACCATGATCGCCGCNAACCTCGCGGGCATCGAAGTCTTNGCCACNGGCGGCATCGGCGGCGTGCACAAAGGCGCGGANGANAGCTTTGACATNTCCGCCGANCTGATGGAANTGGCNCAGACCCCCGTNACNGTGATNGCNGCGGGNGCCAANGCNATNCTNGACGTGCCGAAAACGCTGGAAGTGCTGGAAACCCAAGGCGTGCCGGTCATCACCGTTGGTCAAGACAGCTTCCCCGCCTTCTGGAGCGCAGGCTCCGATCTGCAATCGCCGCTGCGTCTTGACGATGCCGCAGCCCTTGCCAAGGCCCACCGCACCCGCGCCGCCATGGGGCTGCCCGGCGGGCAGCTTGTGGCCAATCCGATCCCCGCGGATGAGGAAATTCCCGCCGCCGAACTGGCCCCAATCATCGCGCAGGCCCAATCTGAGGCCGATGCGCAGGGTGTNAGCGGCAAGGGCGTGACCCCCTTCCTGCTNCAGCGNATNTTNGAACTGACCGAGGGCCGCTCGCTNNNCGCCAATATCGCATTGGTGCGCAACAATGCCCGGCTGGGGGCCNAGATCGCCGCAAACCTCGTCAACCTGCCGCGTTAAAGGCGAAAAACACCGTCGAGCCATTGCCGGGCCGGGGCATACGCCTTAGCTATATTGCGATTAACTCTTCGGAAAACGGCGCAGATGAACACACCTTTTGATCCCGACCCAACNCAGGTCCGGCGCAGCCTTGTCGCAAGGCTGCGCGCGTCTTTCCTGACCGGGTTGGTCGTGATTGCGCCCGTTGGGCTGACCATCTGGCTGATCTGGAGCGTGGTCGGCTGGATCGACGGTTTCGTGCTGCCATTGGTGCCCAAAGCCTACCATCCTGACCGCCTGCTCCAAGATTTCCTTGGCCTNGACCCGTCGATGCANTTCAATGTNCGCGGCCTTGGAGTGGTGATNTTTCTGATCTTCACCGTCATGGTCGGTTGGGCCGCGAANGGGCTGATCGGGCGNTCGATGATCCGNTTNGCCGAAAGTCTGGTGGAACGCACCCCCGTGGTGCGGACGATCTANTCCGGCATCAAACAGATNTCCGAGACNATCTTTGCCCAGTCCGAGCGNAGCTTTGAGACCGCCTGCCTGATCGAATACCCCCGGCGCGGCATCTGGGCGCTTGGCTTTATCTCGACCGAAGCCAAGGGAGAGGTCTTGGCCCGGACAAACGCGGGGGGCGAGATGCTCTCGGTCTTTCTGCCGACGACGCCGAACCCNACCTCAGGCTTTNTGCTNTTCCTGCCGCGCGAGGATGTNATCGANCTCGACATGAGNGTCGAAGANGCGGCGAAGCTGGTGATCTCTGCCGGNCTGGTCTANCCGCCGCGCCCCGGTGCCGATCTGCCCGAGGCGCTGGCGCTGTCNGACCCCGAAAACTCAGCCGAACATCGCGGGTAGATCGACGCTGCTGCGTTGGTTCAGNTCNTCAAAGTGGTCNGTCANNAACTGATCCGCNGCCGCNACACCCGCCTCATGCAGCGCNCNNATCACNGCNGGNTTCGGCANCANCTTGGTNGCCACCGANAGCTGCGCCATNAGCGCGTCATCGGCGATCATATGCATGTGGACCCGCTTCATCCGNCCCTCNGGNANGGTGCCATCCGCGATCAGGCGCTGGACGAAATCAATCGCCCGCATNTCTCGCAANAGGCTGGAATTAAAGCTGATNTCATTGATCCGGTTCTGGATTTGCTGGGGCGTTGTCGGCAGGTCTTCNCGCTCTAGCGGNTTGATGTTCACCACNACNATGTCTTCNGGCAGGTCATCGCGGAACAGCGGAAACAGCGCCGGGTTNCCNGTNTANCCNCCNTCCCAAAACGCTTCGCGTTGGCCGGTCTGAGCGTCGTCAATCTCAANCGCCTTAAATATCGTCGGCAGACAGGCCGAGGCCAGCAGCGCGTCGGGGCCGATCTCATCCCCCTCNAANACNCTGATCTTGCCGTTGCGCACCCGNGTGGCGCAGACAAANAANAACGGCGGCTTATGCGCGCCCACCTTGCCGTAGTCGAANCGCGCCACGACATCTTCGAGTGGATTGCGATAGAACGGCCCGTAGGCATAGGGCGACACGACCCGCGTGAGCGAGTCTGAGATCGCCATAGGCAGGGAATATTCCATCGCCTGACTGAGTTTATCCAACCCAAAAGGCGCCAGCCAATGCGACAGCCGCAGGTCGGAAATGCCCGACACCTGCCCCCAGAGCCAATCAAGGTTCTCTCGCGCGCCCTCGCGCCCGCCCGAGATCATGCCCGATTTCAGCGCCGCACCATTCAGCGCCCCGGCAGACGTGCCGGAGATGCCGCAGATNTCNAGATCGTCCTGTTGCAACAGCCGATCCAACACCCCCCAAGTGAAAGCGCCATGCGCGCCGCCCCCTTGGAGGGCGAGGTTAATCCGTTTTTTGACCGCCACGGCGTTTACAACGCTGTCCAGCCGCCATCAACGCTGATGGTCGTACCGGTGATCTGGGCCGCCGCGTCAGAGCACAGAAACGTCGCNGTGCCGCCCATCTGCTCAACNGTNGCAAATTCACGCGAAGGCTGGCGNGTGAGCATGACCTGNTCGATCACCTCNTCGCGGCTCATGTCGTATTCNTTCATCGTGTCGGGGATCTGNTTNTCGACGATGGGGGTCAGCACATANCCCGGGCAAATCGCGTTGCAGGTGATNGGCTCNTTNGCCGTTTCCAGCGCNGTGGTCTTGCTGAGGCCNACAATCCCATGTTTNGCGGCGATATAGGCNGATTTATAGGGCGAGGCCGTCANGCCATGNGCCGAGGCGATGTTGATCACNCGGCCCCANCCNGCNTTGCGCATCATCGGCAGNGCTTCGGCGGTGGTGTGAAAGGCCGANGANAGGTTNATNGCGATNATCGCATCCCATTTCTCGGCCGGAAACTCAGGGATCGGAGCCACNTGCTGGATGCCNGCNTTNTTCACCAGNATGTCACAGGNCCCGGCTTCGGCGATCAAACGCCGACACTCCGCNCCCTTNGACATATCNGCCTTGATGTACCGGGCNGTTACGTTGCATTCCTCGGCNATCTNCTGCGCCAANGCATGATCCGCNTCGTCATCGGTAAAAGAGTTCAACACGATATCGGCCCCGGCNCGCGCCAATTCCCAGGCGATGCCCAGTCCGATTCCAGAATTCGATCCGGTGATNACNGCNGTCTTGCCGGACAGGTCGATNGTGAAAGCCATGGCGCGTCTCCTTGTTCATGCTGCGACTGCATCATGTACTGCGACGGCGGCAAAGGGAAAGGGTTTGCGCGCGAAACCGCCAAGGAAGGGAGGCGGCANGCAATAGGCCAAAAAAAAACGCCCGCACNAGGCGGGCGTAAGTTATTGAGGCAGGTTTCATACAGGCAAGAAACCTATCGAGCAGTGACCTCTGTATACGCCTACTACGGTCACAATCCAAGCTAAAAGTTTGATAAGGCGGGAATCCGCGGGTATGGATTAACTCCAACAAAATAAGGGCAGATCGTGATTGTTTCAAAAATGAGCTGGGATTTTTTCTCGACAGGCCGGGGCGTTGCGGCNCTTTCTTCACTGATTCTGCTCTCTGGCGNGGCCTNGGCNGCCCCNCAGCATGGAATCGCCATGTACGGNGANCCNGNNCTGNCNGCCGATTTNNCCGCNCTNCCTTANGTAAATCCCGANGCNCCNAAGGGNGGNGNGATCGTTNTGGGCAATACCGGGGGATTCGACAGCCTTAANCCCTTCGTCCGTAAAGGCACCGCGCCTTGGCAGCTGCCGCATTTCACCCATGAGACTTTGATGGGGCGATCATGGGACGAACCCTTTGCGCTTTATGGGCTGCTGGCCGAGACGATCGAAGTGCCCGATGACCGTTCGTGGGTTGAGTTCACCCTGCGCGAAGAGGCGCAGTTTTCCGATGGCAGCCCNGTCACGGTCGAGGATGTGATCTTTTCTTTCGATCTGCTGGGCACTGAGGGCCACCCCCGCTACCACGGGCTGCGCCAACAGATNGAAAGCATCGAACANACCGGTCCGCGCAGCCTGCGGATGACCTTTGACAGCNACAACCGTGAGCTTGCCNTGCTNGCNGGGATGCGCCCCATTCTCAGCAAAGCGCAATGGGAAGGNCAGGACTTCGCCAATGCCNCNTTGANCGAAATNCCNNTNGGAACNGGNCCTTACGTCATCAGCGACTATCANGCNGGCCGCCANGTCACGCTGACGCGCAATCCTGACTACTGGGGNGCCGANGTNCCCTTCCGCCGCGGCACGCATAATTACGATGAGGTCAAAATCGACTTCTACGGCGATGCCAATGTGTTGTTCGAGGCATTTAAAGCCGGCCNAATCTCAGCNGTGCGNGAATTCAANGCCGAGACTTGGGCCACNCAATANGACTTCCCNGCNATCAGNCGGGGCGAGGTGGTGAAATCCAGTTTTCCGCANAGCAAACCCTCGGGCATGACNGGCTTTGTNATGAATTCNCGCCGCGCNCCNTTTGACGATTGGCGGGTGCGCGACGCGCTGATNTCNGCCTTTAACTTNGAGTATATCAACGANACGCTGACCGGCGGNGCCCTGCCCCGGATCACCTCNTATTTNTCNAACTCCGACCTNGCCATGCGCGATGGNCCNGCGACNGGCCGNGTCTTNGANNTGCTGGCCGATTACGCCGACACGCTGCCGCCGGGCACGGTGGANGGCTATNNGCTGCCGGTGGCCGANGGCTCTGTNCGCAACCGCNCGGGNATTCGTGCCGCGATGCAGCAGCTTAATGCCGCAGGCTATCAGGCCGAAGGCGGCGTCATGCGCCGNGCGGANGGCACGCCGCTNACATTCNCCATTCTTCTGTCGAAGGGCAGCCGTGAAAACCTAGCGATTGCAGAGCTTTACACGCANGCGCTAAAGCGGCTCGGGATCACNGCGNAGATTGAAACGGTTGATGACGCGCAATTCGTGGCGCGNCAGAACGAATATGACTTCGACATGACCTTCTTCCGCCGCGCCCTATCGCTCAGCCCCGGCACNGAGCAGCGNTTNTATTGGGGGTCAGAGGCCGCNGANCTGCCCGGCACNCGCAACCTNATGGGCGTGCGCTCTCCNGCNGTNGANGCGATGATNNANCAGATGCTGCANGCNCGNGANACGGCGGATTTCGTCGCCGCNACCCGCGCGCTNGACCGTATCCTNACCGCNGGGCGCTATGTCATTCCNTTCTGGCAGTTCGACGAGGGGCTGATCGCCCATGACGCGCGCATGGCNTACCCTGACACGATCCCGCTNTACGGCGACGGGCCGAACTTCATGCCCGAGGTNTGGTGGTGGNAACCGGCNGANNNNTCAGACCAGTGAGGTNACCCANAGGATCGTCGCATCCTCATCGCTGAGCGAGACNACATTGTGCCCCATGGTGGCGTCGTAATAGGCGCTATCGCCCCGGCGCATGTCGACAGGCTCGTAGAACTCCGTAAAGAGCCGCACCATGCCGGTCAGCACATAGAGGAATTCCTCCCCGTCATGGCGCACCCAGCCGTCGAATTCCTCCATCCGCCGCGCGCGGATGCGGGCGCGGTAGGGCAGCATTTGTTTCTTACGCAGGGCGTCAGCCAGCAGAACATGCTCATAGGTGCCAGTGGCCTTGGCCGCGCCCTCTTCGGCGCGGGTCACGGCCATGCGGCCAGTGATTTTTTCCCCCGCAGGCGGGGTGAACAACTGCGGGACCGTAATCTCCAGCCCCACGGCGAGCTTTTTCAGCGCGTCATAGGTGGGCGACATCAGCCCGTTTTCGATCTTGCTAAGGGTGGAGCGCGCCAGCCCGGCCTGCCGCGCCGCCTGCTCTAACGTCCAATTGCGCGCCTTGCGCAGCTCGCGCACCCGTGCGCCAAGATCAACCGGCGGCGCGGTCTCGCTCGCGCCGCTTTCGCGGGCGATCTGGATCATGGAACGGTGCGGCGTGTCTGTCATGGACCTGCTATAGCCGCGCCCAAAGGCGCTTGCAACGCTGCCCGCTTGCGATACCCGCCCCGGCCCGCTATGCCCGTTGCGCAGCAATAGATGGGGTTTACCATGGCCGAAGCGATCAAACTCGATATCATGTCAGACCCGATCTGCCCGTGGTGCTATATCGGCAAGGCGCATCTGGACCGCGCCTTGCAGGACCATCCCAATCATC
The DNA here is from genome assembly GCA_002703405.1 of Sulfitobacter sp. Taxonomy (GTDB): domain Bacteria; phylum Pseudomonadota; class Alphaproteobacteria; order Rhodobacterales; family Rhodobacteraceae; genus Sulfitobacter. The sequence goes on from NZSX01000020.1 coordinate 12,578, forward strand.
CTTTCGCAATTGAATGGCACCCATTCCAGCTGAACTCCGAGATGCCGCGCGAGGGCATGGACCGCCGCGCCTATCTCGAAGGCAAGTTCGGCGGCAAAGAGGGCGCGGTACGCGCCTATGCACCGGTCGTGGAACATGCCGAGAAGGCAGGGCTGAACATCAACTTCGAGGCGATGAAGCGCACGCCGAACACGCTGGATGCCCACCGTCTGATCCATTGGGCCGGGATTGAGGGGCGCCAGACCGCCGCTGTCTCCGCCCTTTTCAAAGCCTATTTCGTTGACGCCCGCGACATTGGCGATGCCGAGGTGTTGGCCGACATCGCCGACAGCATCGAAATGGACGCCGCCGTGGTCACCCGGCTGCTAAAGTCCGATGTCGACACGCAAGACATCCGCGACCGCGATTCCCATAGCCGCAAGATGGGGGTGAACTCGGTCCCCACTTTCATCATCGCCAATGCCCATGCCGTGCCCGGTGCACAGCCGCCCGAGCTATGGGCGCAGGTCATTGCCGATCTGACCAAACAGCAGAGCTAAACAGGGCGGCAATCATTGCCAAGTTAAGCGTTCTCGAATATCGAGAGCGCAACCACAGTTATTCCCTGAAGCCTGCCCAGACGGATCCGCCGTTCGGGACAATCGCCGGAGCGCGCGCCCGTGACCACTCAAAACCCAGAATTCTCTATGGGGCGGATCGAATTCGTCGGCCTCATCGCGATGATGACCGCTACCATCGCCTTTTCCATCGATGCAATGCTGCCCGCCCTGCCCGAGATCGCGGCGGAACTCTCGCCCGAGATCGCCCACCGCGCCCCGCTGATCCTCACGGCCTTCGTGCTGGGCATGGGGCTGGGCACGTTCTTTAGCGGGCCGTTGTCGGATGCTTTCGGTCGCCGGAACGTGGTCTTTGGCGGCGCGGCACTCTATTCGCTGTCGGCCTTCGTGGCATGGATGAGCAACTCTCTGGAAGTCATGCTCGTGGCCCGTATTTTTCAAGGGCTCGGCGCCTCCGGCCCCCGCGTGGTGGCCGTGGCAATCATTCGTGACCTCTATCAAGGGCGCGAGATGGCACGGATCATGTCGGTGGTGATGATGGTATTCGCACTGGTGCCAGCAATGGCCCCGATGCTGGGCGCGGGGATCATCCTCACGGCTGGCTGGCGCGCGATCTTTATCGCCTTCATGGCCTTCTCCATCATCTCGGTCATTTGGATGGGCCTGCGCCTGCCCGAAACACTGCCGCCAGAAAGCCGCCGCCCCCTGCGCGCACGGTTGATCATTGGCGCAGTACGTGAGTTAGTCGGACACCCCACGGTACGCCTGTCGATCCTCGTGCAATCGCTGGCCTTGGCGATGCTGTTTTCGATGATCATGCTGGTGCAGCCGATCTATGACACCGTCTATGGCCGGGGCGAAAGCTTCCCGCTGTGGTTCGGGGGCATCGCCGTTGTGGCGGCCAGTGCCAGCCTCATCAATGCGCTGCTGGTCGTGCGCTATGGCATGCGCCGATTGGTGAGCATCGCCTTTGGCTTTCAAATTCTGCTGTCAGGGGCCATGTATTTCCTGAACCTCGGCGCCCTGCCCGATCCATACGGCTTTGCCGCCTTCGTGTTCTTCCAAACCTGCCTGTTCTTCCAAGCGGGGCTGACGCTGGGCAACCTCAATGCCATTGCGATGGAGCCGATGGGCCATATCGCGGGCATGGCCGCCTCGGTCGTGGGGGCAATCTCCACCGTGCTGGCCGCGCTCATCGCCTCGCCCGTGGGGTTGATGTTCGACGGCACGACCAAGCCATTGGCGCTGGCGATGCTGCTCATGGCCAGCGGAGCTTACGCTCTGATGCTCTATATGGGGCGGATGGAAAACCGACAGCCAGCGGCGGCGGAATAACCGCCGCCCTTTCGGGGCTTAGCCCTTTGCCTTAGCCTTTTTCGCAGTCTTTTCTTTGGCGATCACATGTTCGGCCAAGTCGCGTGCAATTGCAAAGGCGCCTTTGATCTTGTCGGCATCCGTCTTCCAATCCCGGCGCACGACGATCTTGTTGTCCTTGACCTTGGCCAGCCCACGCTGGTCTTGGATGAACTTCACCAGCCCCTCGGGCGAGGCGAACTTGTCATTGTGGAACTGGATCGTCGCGCCCTTCGGCCCGCCATCGAGCTTGGCAATCCCGGCGCGTTTGCACATCGCCTTGATCCGCACCACCAGCATCAGGGTGTTGACCTCTTTCGGTAGCTTGCCAAACCGGTCGATCAACTCGGCGGCAAAGCCTTCGAGTTCCACCTTGGTCGATAGCTCGCTGAGCCGGCGGTAGAGGCCAAGACGCACGTCGAGGTCAGGCACGTAATCCTCAGGAATGAGCACCGGCACGCCGAGGTTGATCTGCGGCGCCCATTGTTCGTCGGCCTCGCTGAGGCCCTCCATCTCGCCTGCCTTGATCTTGGCAATCGCCTCTTCCAGCATGGATTGGTAAAGCTCAAAGCCCACATCGCGCATCTGGCCGGATTGCTCTTCGCCAAGCAAGTTGCCCGCCCCGCGAATATCAAGGTCTTGGCTGGCCAAGGTGAAGCCCGCCCCAAGCGTATCAAGGCTCCCCAACACCCGCAGACGTTTTTGCGCCGTATCCGTCAGCTTCGCGCGCGGCTTGGTGGTCAGATAGGCATAGGCACGGGTTTTCGAGCGGCCCACGCGGCCCCTGATCTGATACAGTTGCGCAAGGCCGAACATATCGGCGCGGTGCACGACCATGGTGTTGGCGGTGGGAATGTCGAGGCCGGATTCGACGATCGTTGTCGCCAGCAGAATGTCGAATTTGCCATCATAAAAGGCATTCATCCGGTCATCCAACTCCCCCGGTGCCATCTGCCCGTGGGCGACGACGTAGGAAAGTTCCGGCAGCTGCGCCTGAAGGAAATCTTCGATCTCACCCAGATCACTCAATCGCGGAACGACATAGAAACTCTGCCCGCCCCGGTAGTGCTCACGCAGCAGCGCCTCGCGGATCGTCACCGCGTCGAACTCGCTCACATAGGTGCGGATCGAAAGGCGGTCGACGGGCGGTGTGCCAATGATCGACAAATCGCGCACGCCCGTCAGCGACAGTTGCAACGTGCGGGGGATCGGTGTGGCGGTCAGGGTCAGCACGTGGATATCGGTGCGCAGGGACTTCAGCCGTTCCTTGTGGGTCACGCCGAAATGCTGCTCTTCGTCGATCACCAGCAGGCCGAGGTCTTTGAACCGGATGCCTTTGGCCAGCAGCGCATGGGTGCCGATGACGATATCAACCGTTCCCTTGGCCATCCCATCGCGCGTCGCTGCTGCCTCTTTGGCCGAGACAAAGCGGCTGAGTTGGCGCACTTCGATCGGGAAGCCGCGAAAGCGTTCGGCAAAGCTTTTGTAGTGCTGCCGGGCGAGCAGTGTCGTCGGTGCGATCACCGCCACCTGAACACCCGACATCGCCGCGACAAAGGCCGCGCGCATCGCAACTTCGGTTTTCCCAAAGCCCACATCGCCGCAAACCAGACGGTCCATCGGATTGCCGCTGGTCAGATCATCCACCACGTCGGCAATGGCGCGCAGCTGGTCGTCAGTCTCCGTATATGGAAAACGGGCTGAGAAGGCATCCCACATGCCCGGCGGCGGGTCGAGGACCGGCGCTTTGCGCAGCGCGCGTTCGGCCGCAATGCGGATGAGCTTGTCCGCCATCTCGCGGATACGCTCTTTGAGCTTGGCTTTCTTGGACTGCCACGCCCCGCCGCCGAGCTTGTCCAGCAGCCCTTCGTCGTGGCCGTAGCGCGACAGCAATTCGATATTCTCTACCGGCAGGTAAAGCTTTGATTGTTCGGCATATTCCAACACGAGACATTCATGGGCAGCACCTGCGGCGGTGACCACCTCCATTCCGTGATAGCGCCCGATGCCGTGGTCGACATGAACCACCAGATCGCCGGGGCTGAGGCTTTGGGCTTCGGTCAGGAAATTCTCGGCCCGGCGTTTGCGTTTCGGCGCCCGGATCAACCGGTCTCCCAGAACATCCTGCTCTGAAATCACCGTCATGCCCGGCGCCTCGAACCCGTGTTCCAGCGCCCAGACCGCCAGATGCAGCCCGCGTTTTCCGATGCGGGTGGCGTCCATCACCGGGATCGCCTCGGCCAGACCTTCGTCTTCGATGAGCCCGGTCAGGCGTTCGCGCGCGCCTTCGGAGTAGCTGGCGATCAACACCGGACCAACTTCAAGCTTTGCTTTAATATGCGTAGCCAATGCCCCGAAAAGACTGACAGATTCCTGCTGGCGCTCGGGGGCGAAATTGCGCCCGAGCCGGGCCCCTGCGTCCAGCACCCCCGGCCCGGTGGGCTGTGGCAGCGGGTTAAATTGTATCACTCGATGATCCAGCAGCGCTTGGGTCCAAGCATCATCGGTCAAGTACAGCCCCTCGGGCGGCGCGGGTTTATAGACGCTGTCCATCTTAGAGCGCGTCTTCATCGCCAGTTTGCGCGTCTCATATTGGTCGGCGATGGTCTCCCATCGGGCAAGGCGCATCGGCGTCAGTTGATCGTCCAGCGTGATCGTGGCCTTGGGCAGATAGTCAAAGAGCGTTTCCAAGTTGTCGTGGAAAAACGCCAGCCAATGTTCCGCGCCTTGATGTTTGCGGCCTGCGCTGATCGCCTCGTAGAGCGGATCATCGGTGCCCGCTGCGCCGAATTCAATGCGGTAGTTCTGCCGGAAACGGGTGATCGCCGCGTCGTCAAGGATGACCTCGCTGACCGGGGCAAGCTCCACCAGATCAAGTTTTTCCGTGGTGCGCTGCGTGGCCGGATCAAACCGCCGCGCCCCGTCCAGCACGTCCCCGAAAAGATCAAGCCGCACCGGGCCAAGGTCGCCGGGCGGGTAGATGTCGATGATCCCGCCGCGCACGGCGTAGTCGCCCGGCTCCATCACCGTGGGGCTTTGCACAAAGCCCATGCGCACCAGAAANGCGCGCAGGGCTTTTTCGTCGATCCGGCTNCCCACGCGNGCNGCAAAGGCCGCGTCACGCAGGGTNTCGCGCGCGGGGATNCGTTGGCTGGCCGCNTTCAGCGTCGTNAGCAGNACGAACTGCTGGGGCATCCCATGCACCAGCGCGGCNAGTGTCGCCATCCGCTGCGCCGAGATATCGGCGTTGGGCGANACNCGGTCATAGGGCAGGCAATCCCAGCTNGGGAAGGTGACGACCGGCATNTCGGGCGCGTAAAACCGCAAAGCGGCCTGCATCGCCGCCATGCGTTTGTCATCGCGCGCCACATGGACCACCGGCTGGCCGCCCTTGGCGATTTCATCAAGAATGGCGCGGGCATCATAGCCTTCGGGAACGCCGGAGAGGGTGATATTNCGCGGATCGTTCATCGGGTCTCAATTGGGCCTCACGGGGGGCCTGTCAACCCGCCAGCGGGCCAATGCTTAGATTTTGATACATTCCCCAAAGNGCGGTCACGAAGATCGAGAACATGCCGATGATCTGGGTATAAAGNCGGTGCCGCATCANGCGCCGCTGCAACACGTCGCCGGTGGAGCCTTCGATGCGGATNAGCCGCGCGGTCGANAGGCTCAGCAGCCCGACCAGCGACATGGGGAACCCCAGNAGCAGCAGGGCCTGGGCGAATTCGATGGCATAGACGAACCCCAAAAGCACCAGAGAGGTCAGCACGAAAAANCCCANCCCCAAGAGCCAAAGCCCCGAGACCTGCGAGATATAGAGCAGCCGGTTCACGTTGATCCGCACGATGTCTTCGAGATCGGCCTGCGCCTCGCCCCCATAACGTCGGGCNCGCAGCACCATGTCAAAGGGCACGCCCAGCACCCAATGGCTTGCGGTCGACCACATCACAGCCAGCGCGATCCAGAACCAAAGGTTCGAGAAAGAGCGCATGTCAATCATTTCGAAAAGGGTCTGGTACCAGTCCAAGGCGTGCTCGTCCGAAATTTAAGTTCGCATCTCTTAGCGGTCCGGCGCGACAATTCATAGGGTTGAGGCGTTCAAAAATACATGGCAAGCCCNTGCCANGCCATTCTGAGGTAATTTTGATGCAACCCGTCCACGCCCCCTTCCCCGCCACNCGCCTGCGCCGCACCCGTGCCAANGCCGGTATNCGCGCGNTGGTNCGCGAGAATGACCTGCANCTGGGCGATCTGATCTGGCCGGTTTTCGTGCGCGAAGGCGAAGGCGTGGAAGANCCGATCCCCTCCATGCCCGGNGTCATGCGCCGCTCGGTCGACACGCTGGTCGCGGCGGTGCGCGAGGCGGCNGANCTNGGCATCGGNACGGTCTGNGTCTTTCCCTATACCGGCCCCGAGGACCGNACCGANGANTGCGCCCGCGCATGGGATCCGCAAAACGCNACCAACCGCGCCATCGCGGCGATCAAAGAGGCCNTGCCGCAGATGGTGGTGATGACNGATGTGGCGCTGGACACCTATAACATCAACGGCCACGANGGNTTTGTCGAAGANGGCATCATCGTGAATGACCGCACGGTTGAGGCGCTGGTCAAGATGGCGCTGGCCCAAGCCGAAGCGGGNGCNGATATCATCGGACCGTCNGACATGATGGANGGNCGCATCGGCGCGATCCGCGACGCNCTTGAGCAGNCCGGGCATCATGACGTGATGATCCTGAGCTATGCCGCCAANTACGCCAGCGCCTTTTACGGCCCGTTCCGCGATGCGGTGGGGGCCTCNTCGGCNCTNACNGGCGACAANAAGACCTATCANATGGATCCCGCCAACAGCGACGAAGCCCTGCGGCTGGTGGCGCGCGACCTGTCGGAAGGCGCGGATATGGTCATGGTCAAACCCGGCATGCCTTACCTTGATATCTGCCGCCGNGTGAAAGACGCCTTTGGCGCGCCGACCTTNGCNTATCAGGTCTCGGGNGAATACAGCATGATCCGGGGCGCGGCGGACCAANGGTGGATCGACGGCGAACGCGCAATGATGGAGAGCCTTTTGGCCTTTAAGCGCGCAGGTTGTGATGGGGTGCTCACCTACTTTGCCCCCGATGTTGCCCGGCTTTTGGCCAAAAGCGCGTGACCTGAGGGCGTAAATCTGCGCAAAGGGTCNAACCGACATGACAAAGCGCGTGATTATGCGTAATCTCGCGCATAAGNCGGGAAAACCGGCNGCAGGCAANCGATCTTGAACATACAGGCAGAAAAGATGAGCAATCAGACATATAACCGGCGCTTTGTGACTTTGGGNGCCCTTACGGCNCTTGGCGCAACCGCGGCTTGCGGCAACGGCGTNGGCGGACGGGGCGGCGCCATGATCGACGCGCGCGTCGATGCGACCCTGGCCGAAATGTACCGCGGCTATCCCAACACCCGGCAGTTGGCCGAAAAAGCCAATGGCATGCTGGTCATGCCGCTGGTGACCGAAGCGGGCCTTGGCTTTGGNGGCGCTTACGGGCGCGGCGCGTTGCGCGTCAACGACGTGACGGTGGACTACTANTCGGTGACCAAAGCNTCGGGCGGTTTGCAGATTGGCGCGCAGCAATATGCGCATGTGCTGTTCTTCATGACCGAGCCCGCGCTGCGCGAATTCCGCAGCTCGCCGGGTTGGGCNGCTGGCGCCGGTCTGGAGTATGTGATCTCCGACAAGGGCGACAGCGTGAGCGCCGACACNACCACNGTCATGGCNCCNGTTCTNGCAGCGGTCTTTGGNCGCGCGGGNCTGCGCATCGGNGCGACGCTGGAAGGCACGAAATACACGCGGATCATCCCCTAANGCAGGGTCGACCGATGGTCTTTGAAGGGCAGCGCCAGTTTCATCCGGCGCTGCCCTTTTTCTNTTGCAAACAGCCTTAGCCCATGGCGCGCAGGCGNTTGATCAGGCTTGACGTATCCCAACGCCCGCCGCCNTGCTTTTGCACNTCNTTNTAGAACTGATCGACNAGNGCNGTGACCGGCAGGCTCGCCCCTGTCTCATCCGCNGTGTCCAGACAGATACCNANATCCTTGCGCATCCAATCCACNGCNAANCCGTGGTTNAACTCATCGTCCAGCATGGTCTCATAGCGGTTCGCCATCTGCCATGACCCGGCGGCACCTTGGCTGATCACCTCNACCACNGCGCGNCCATCAAGCCCGGCTTTTTCNGCGAAATGCAGCGCCTCGGACAGGCCCTGCACCAGCCCGGCGATGGCGATCTGGTTGCACATCTTGGTCATCTGACCCGCCCCGCTGTCGCCGATGCGGCGGCAAATCTTGGAATAGACCTCCATGATTGGCAGCGCCCGGTCAAAGGCGCCCTCATCTCCGCCGCACATGATCGACAATTGGCCGTTTTCCGCTCCTGCCTGACCGCCCGAAATCGGCGCGTCGACAAAGCTCACCTGCGCGTCATCGGCGGCGGCATAAAGTTCGCGTGTCACGGCCGCCGAAACGGTCGTGTGATCGATAAAGATCGCCCCCGCCGTCATGCCGCCAAAGGCCCCGTCCTCTCCCAAACAGACCGAGCGCAGGTCATCGTCATTGCCCACGCAGGCGATCACGAAATCCGCATCCTTTGCCGCCGCGCGCGGGGTCTTGGCCATGGCGCCGCCGTAGGTTTTCACCCAGTCTTCGGCCTTGGCTTCGGTGCGGTTATAGACGGTCACTTCGTGGCCGGCTTTCTGCAGATGCCCCGCCATCGGAGCCCCCATGACCCCCAGTCCCAAAAACGCGAGCTTTGCCATGTGCTTTTCCTTATCATTCAGTTGCGTTATTCCCTGTCACAACACCTACCACCCTGCGCGCTCCGGTCAATCTGCGCGCCAGCCGAGGATCCCCCGATGGCATTGATGTTTCGCTGGCTTATCCGATTGGCGGTGTTTCTCGTCACGTTGAGCGTCGTGGTTTTGCTACTGGTCTACTGGTTCGCCGCGCGGTCGCTGCCCGATTATGACGATACGGTTGAGGTGCGCGGCGTCACTGCCCCTGTGGAGGTCGTGCGCGACAATGCCAATGTGCCGCATATTTTTGGTGAGACGGACGCGGATGTGTTTTTCGGCCTTGGCTTTGCCCACGCCCAAGACCGCCTCTGGCAGTTGATCACCCTGCGTCGCACCGCGCAGGGGCGGCTGTCAGAGGTCTTTGGCCCCGCCACCGTGACCACCGACAAACTGATGCGGCGCTATGATATCTATCGGCTCGCCGTGGCCTCTGCGGATAAGCTTGATACCGAAACTAAATCAGCGCTTGAAGCCTATTCCGCCGGGATCAACGCGCGGCTGGATCAGATCAACACCGAAGCCTTGGGCCGCGGTGCGCCCGAGATGTGGCTTTTCAACGCGCCCATGGCCCCGTGGCGGCCTGCGGATTCACTGGCGATCACCAAATTGATGGGCCTGCAAATGTCGGGCCATCTGGAGGCCGAAGTGCTGCGCGCACGGGTCTCGTTGGAGTTAAGCGACCAAGATCGCCTGCGCGATATCCTGCCCGAAGCGCCGGGCAGCGGGGTCGCCGCCCTGCCCGAATATGCCGCCCTCTTTCCCGAGGTGACAACGCGCCACGCCGCCGCGGTGCCGATGGACAGTCACCAGCTGTCGCCATTCAAAAGGCAGGCCTTCGCCGGGGCTTCCAACGCTTGGGCCGCAGCGCCCACGCGTTCTGCTGCGGGCGGCACGCTTTTGGCCAATGATCCTCACTTGGGTTTTACCGCCCCTGCGATCTGGTATCTGGCCCGACTTGAGCTGGAGACGGGCGGCGTGATCGGCGGCACCATTCCGGGCATGCCCGTGGTGCTCACCGGCCGCAGCGCCGATCTGGGCTGGGGACTGACCACCGCCTATGTCGACGACCAAGACGTCTATATCGAAGAGCTGAACCCCGACAACACCGAGGAATACCGCACCCCCGACGGGTTCAAGAAATTCCGTAAACGCTCCTCCATCATCAATATCGCCGATGCTGACCCCATCACCGTCACCCTGCGGTGGACCGACAATGGCCCGGTGCTGCCCGGCAGCCATTACAACCTTGGCAGCATCACGCCGCCCGGGCATGTGGCCTCTGTCGCCTCGACGCTCTTTACAGAAGAAGACACATCGCTTGCCGCCGCGATGAAGGTGATGCGCGCGAAATCGGTGCAGCAGGCGATCAATGCCGCGACCGATTATGTAGCCCCGGCGCAGAACCTCACACTGGTGGACCGTGACACCATCGCCATGAAAACCATCGGCGCCATGCCGCGCCGCGACGCCAATCACCAAAGCGAGGGGCGCATGCCCAGCCCCGGTTGGATCGCCGCGAACCGTTGGGATGGGATGCTGCCCTATACCGCCAACCCTGAGTTCATCGCGCCCGCGGGTGGCATCCTTGGCAACACCAACAACAAGACGGTTGACCGCCCCTTCCCCAACCACGTCTCCTTCGTCTGGGGTGATACACAGCGGGTGCAACGCTGGCAGCGGCTGATGCAGAACCGCGAGGTACATACCCGCGACAGCTTCATCGAAGCGCAGCTTGATACGGTCAGCCCCACGGCCCGCGCGCTCTTGCCGCTGATCGGGGCTGAGTTGTGGTTCACCGGAGAGGCCGCGCCCGATGGCACACCCGAACGCCAGCGCCAGCGCGCACTGGATCTGCTGGCAGGCTGGTCGGGTGAGATGAACGAACACCTGCCCGAGCCGCTGATCTATGCCGCATGGATCCGCGCCCTGCAGGACCGTCTGATCCGCGATGAACTGGGGCCACTGGCCGAAGAATTCACTCACGTTCAACCGCTCTTCATCGAGCGCGCCTTCCGCGATGTGCAAGGCGCTGCGAAATGGTGCGACGTGCGCCAATCCGCGCCGGTAGAGACGTGTCATGACATGGCGCGGCTTGCATTGGACGACGCTTTGCTCTGGATCAAGGAGACTTGGGGCACGCAGCTTGAGTCCCTCCGCTGGGGCGATGCGCATCAGGCGACCCATGATCACCCTGTCTTGGGCGAAGTGCCGCTGTTGCGCTACTTTGTGAACATCCGCCAATCGACCTCTGGCGGGGACAACACCCTGCAACGGGGGCTGACCCGCGGCACCGGCAAAGACCCGTTCTATAATGTGCACGGCGCAGGCTACCGCGGGGTCTATGACTTTGCCGATCCCGACAGTTCGGTTTTCGTGACCTCCACCGGGCAATCGGGGCATTTCCTGTCGCGCCATTATGACGATATGGCGCAACTCTGGCGGCGCGGTGAATATATCCCGATGTCGCTGGATGCCGAACTGGCCCGCGCCGCCGCCGTGGGCGTGACCCGTCTGGAGCCTGCCCAATGACCGCCCGTGTGATCCTGCTGAACAAACCCTACGGCGTGCTGTCGCAATTCACCGATAAGGGCACCGAGGGCAGCAGCCGCCCGACACTCTCGGCCTATGTCGACGAAAAGGGATTCTATCCCGCCGGGCGGCTGGACCGTGACAGCGAAGGCTTATTGGTGCTGACCGATCACGGCCCGCTACAGGCCCGTATCGCGCATCCCAAGTACAAGCGACCCAAGACTTATCTCGTGCAGGTCGAAGGCACACCGGACGCCGCCGCCTTAGAGGCGTTGCGCAAAGGTGTGGAGCTTAAAGACGGCCTTACGAAACCTGCAGAGGTAGATCAGATCGACGCGCCCGAGACCCTCTGGCCGCGCGACCCGCCGGTACGTTTTCGCAAGACGGTGCCCGACGCTTGGTTGCGCATCACCATCCGCGAGGGGCGCAACCGGCAGGTGCGGCGCATGACGGCGCATGTGGGGCTGCCCACCCTGCGGCTGATCCGCGCCAGCGTGGGCGATTGGGAACTGGCCGGGCTGCAACCGGGCGCTTGGCGCTGGTCGACGGAGAATGGCCGCTAGGTCAGCGCGCGGGTGATGGCGACGCCCGCGGTCGCCGCCGTGCCGGTCAGGAACGACCCCCAAGCGAAGTCCCGTGCCACCATGGCCCATGTCCAATCCTTAAGCGTCGCCAGATTGGTGAACTCATAGGTGCCATAGCCCATCGCGCCGATCAGCAGCGCATTGCCAAAGACCCAAAGCAGCGAATGATCCCCTGTCAGCGCGGGCCAGGACACGAACCACAGCACCACCGCCACGAAGAAGGCGTAGAAGATTAGCGCCGGGGCCACGCGAAACTCATCAAGCAGCCAACCGCCAATGTCCCGCTCAAACACAGGTTTGATGAGATAGGTCAATCCAAGGTAATCCAATCCGAGGAAGACAACGACGGTTGAAATATAAAGGATGACGAGTGTCATTCGGCGCGCTCCGTTACTGATCGTATGACCATATGCGGCAGGACGTGGAAAATTCGAGGGGTTGGCCGTGAATAATGGGTTCCGGCAACTCGACCCGACCAATTGCCGCCTAGGACCGCGACCGCCGCATCAAAACCTCATCATGGTAGACACCGTGTACATAAAGCGCCTCGGTGTCCACCGCCCATGTCGTAAACCCCATCCGCTCATAAAGGCGCAGCGCGACTTGGTTTGTGGAAACGACCGATAGGCGGATTGAAGTGTAATCGGCAGAGGCCTCCGCTATGGCTGCCTCTATCAGCGCCGCCGCCAGCCCGGCCCCGCGCGCCCTTGGTCGCACGAACATGCCCCAGATCGTCGCGATATGACGGATTTTGGGCGATTGGGACTGGGCAAGCCCAACGATGCCCTCAAGGTGACCGGCATCACTGAAGCCACCGAATACGCAGCCCGATCCCAACCGCTTTGCCACATCGGCAAGTGTCAGGTTGGCTTCCTCCTCAAAGGATGCACCAAAGGCCTCTGGGTGGCTTCGCAATCCTTCGAGCCTGAGCGCATGAAAGGCAGCGGCATTACGGGCCTCAAGTTTCCGAATTTGCATCTTTTCCGATCCACTCGGCTTACGCCCAAACGATCAAATCTGCTGGAATTCGGCCTCTTGGCGCGCAGACCAGCGCACGGTAATCTCGAACCCGTCTTCGGTCTGACGCTCACCTTCGACCACGTCCTGCGCAAACAGCCACGCGCGTTTCTTGCCTTCGGCAAAGCCGAGGGTCAATTCGGCCTCGCGCACCGCACCCTGCAGCGCTTCGGCAATGGTTTCCTGAANNGTTTCCTGAAACGCCTCAAGCCCCTCGCCGGTNATGGCCGAGATTGCCAGCACNTCGTCGTTGCGGGCCGCCCGTGCACGCATGGCGTCGGCGCGGTCTTCGGGNAGCAGGTCCAGCTTGTTCCAAACCTCGAAACTGCGGGTCTCTTTNGGGACGCCCAAGGATGCGAGGATATCGCGCACGTTCNGGGCCTGCTCTTCGGTCTCGGCGTGNGANANATCGCGCACGTGACANATGATNTCGGCGGCNAGCACCTCTTCNAGNGTGGCGCGGAAGGCGGCGACGAGTTCGGTGGGCAGATCGCTGATGAACCCNACCGTGTCGCTGAGAATGATCTCNGGCCCGTCCGGNAACACAAGGCTGCGCATGGTCGGGTCGAGCGTGGCAAAGAGCATGTCTTTGGCCATGACCTCGGCNCCGGTCAGGCGGTTGAAAAGCGTGGATTTTCCGGCGTTGGTATAGCCCACAAGCGCGACGATCGGGAACGGCACTTTGGCACGGGCGGCGCGGTGCAAGGCGCGGGTTTTCACGACCTTTTCCAACTGGCGGCGCAGGCGCACCAACTGGTCGTCGATGGCGCGGCGGTCCGCCTCGATCTGTGTCTCACCCGGACCACCAACAAAGCCCAAACCGCCGCGCTGCCGCTCAAGGTGGGTCCACGCGCGCACAAGCCGCGTGCGCTGATAGTTCAGCGCGGCCATCTCGACCTGCAGCACCCCTTCGCGGGTCGCCGCACGGTCGCTGAAAATCTCAAGAATCAGCCCGGTGCGGTCGAGCAGTTTCACGCCCCAAGCCTTCTCAAGGTTGCGCTGCTGCACGGGCGTCACGGGGCCATCGACCAGCACAAGGTCAACCTCCGCCGCCTTCATGCGCTGCTCAAGCTCGTCGATCTTGCCCTTGCCGAAAAGCATACCGGCATGGACGGTGCGCAGCGGCACCACTTCGGAGCCCACGACCTGCAACTCTGGCAGCGCTTCGGCCAAGGCGACAGCTTCGGCCAGCGCGGGCTCAGGCGCGCGCCGGTCGTTGTCGGTCTTGATATCAGGATGCAGCACCCAAGCGCGCGTTACGCGGGGCCCATCGCTGTTGTCGATCTGAAATGCTGGACGGCTCAAGAAGCGTCTTCGCCCTCATAAAGGCTGATCGGCTGGCTTGGCATGATGGTCGAAATCGCGTGCTTGTAGACAAGTTGCGATTGACCGTCGCGGCGCAGCAGAACGCAGAAGTTGTCAAACCAGGTAATCACGCCTTGCAATTTGACGCCATTGATCAGGAAAATTGTCACCGGTACTTTGGTCTTGCGAACGTGGTTTAGGAACGCATCCTGAAGGTTCTGTCTGTCTGACGCCATGGTAGTCTCGCCTTTTGTTCTTGCTGGCGTCCGCGTACCGGACCCCCCCATTGCCTCAAGTATGGAGTGCGAAAGCTTGAGTTTCCAGCCCCAATATCAGCGGACTAGGGCGGTTCTAGCGCTAAACGTGTCAAGCGCGCCACAAATTCGGGGTCATCAGCGCAATAATCGCCAAGGTTTCCAGCCGACCCAGCACCATTGCGCCGCTGAGGATGATTTTCGCGGCCACGCCCAGTTCGATCAAATGGATCGGTTTGTCCGCGGCATGTTCGATCAGCGGCCCGGTCGTGGAGAGCGTGGCCACCGACATGACCACCGCCGCATCAAAGGACGCGCCAGTCAGGGTCAGCAGCAGGGTCACCCCGGCGAGTGACATCGCGAAGAGCATAAAGAAGATCCAGGCAATGAAGGCCCCGTTGCTTTGCAAGCGACGCCCGGCGGCCCCCGCGCCGCTGACCGAATTGGGATAGACCAGTCTGTCCATCTCCCGCACCCCGTTTTGATAGAGCGCGAAGACCCGCAAAAGCTTGACCCCGCCCGCCGTGGTGGCCACCCCGCCGCCGATCAGTGCAAGTCCCATCAGCACCAGCCCCGGCGTGCGCAGCCCCGACCAATTCTGCGCCTCGGCCCAATGTTCAGAGACGAAACCGGTCGTCGACAGGAAGGACAGCACGGTAAACAGTCCGCCCCAAAGCGCGTGCAAAGCGCGGGTGCCGTCAACCTCGACCTCAACCTCAAAGGCGCCGATCCAGTGGCGTGCGAAGAGCAGCAAAGGCACGCCGATCACCACCAAAAGACCGATGCGGAACTCTGGGTCGGTCATCAGCCCGCCTTGGGTCGCGGTCACGGTATCTTTGGAAAAGGTCAGCCGCGACAGGGCGAAGAGCATAAACAGCATCATCACCGCCTCGCCGGTGACGCCGACCTGCGCTTCGGCCACGCCGCCGATGGGCGAAATGCCCGAGGTCGCCATCACCGACATGGCATGACAGAGCGCCACCAAGCCCGTCTCTCCGCCGATGACCAGCAAGAGCCAAAGCAGCAGCGTCAGCCCGAAATAGATCGGCAACAATGCCTGCGTGGTGCGCAGCAGCCGTTGACGCGGGGTGATCCGGCCCATGCGGGCGCCGATACGGTCATCGGGCCGTCCCGGTTCGGCCTGCGCCGTCACCTCAAAGCCGCCCAAATGCAGCGGGGCCAGAATGGCCGAGGCCGTGACCCACATGAGCAGCCCGCCCATCCAACCGACCTGCGCGCGCCACAGATGCAGGGTGTCGCTCAACCGTTCGGGGTTGAACATCGTGGCCCCGGTGGTGGTCAGGGCGCTCACCATTTCGAAATAGACGTTCATAAACCGCGTGGTCGGCAGCGCCTCAAGGAAGGGCACCGCGAAAAAGACCGGCAAGAACACAAAGGCCGACAGCAGCGACAACAGCGGCCCAAGCGCGCCGTCCAAGGGTTTGCGCCCGGCATGGGCGATGGCGATAAGCGTGAAGGCCACAAGCCCCAGCAGACCAGCATAGAGAAAGGCGCGGCTGGCCAGATGGTCATTCATCACCAGCCCGTGGATCGACGGCAGGATCATCGACAGGGCAGAGACGCCGAACAATTGCAAGAACAGCGGCAGCTGCACGATCTCCCGGCGGATGCCGGTCGGCCCTATGCTGGTCGTTTGCGTCACAAAGGCGCTCCTGCGCTTAGAAAAAGTCGATCGAGACCTGCAAAAGCTGCTCAACCCGCGGCACATCCTCGGCCAGAGCGAANAGGGCGACAACATCNCCTTCGTCNATCCNTGTGCTGCCCATGGGGCGGATCACCTTGCCTTCTTTGCGCAGCATGCCGATCAACACGCCNTCGGGGAAGTCAATTTCCGACACTTTTTTGCCCGCGAGGGGCGATGTCGATAGCACTTCGGCCTCGATCACCTCGGCCTCGGCATCGCCGATGGAATAGACCGCCCGCACCCGGCCATGCCGGATGTGGCGCAGGATCGAACTCACGGTCGTGGCACGCGGATTGATATANGCGTCGATGCCNAGGTGNGTCATCAGCGGCACCAGCGTCGGNTCGTTGATCAGCGCNATNACATAGGGGCAGCCCTCGGCCTTGGCNCGCACNCANGACAGCATGTTGGTCTTGTCGTCATCGGTCACCGCCAGCATCGCATCGGCGCGGCTGATGCCCGCCTCGGCNAGCAGCGCGGCATCNAGCCCGTCGCCATTCAACACGATCGTCCGCTCNAGCCCTTCGGCGGCNCGTTCGGCGCATTTGCGGTTTTTCTCGATCATCTTGGTGCGCACGCGCAGCGGNCCGGCCTCNAGGTGCTGCGCCACGGTCAGGCCGACATTGCCNCCGCCCACCAGCACGACACGCTCTTGCTTGGTGGTCTGCTTGCCNAAAATCTCCATCGTGCGGGCGATGTCGTCGTGATGCGAAAAGACATAGCAGTCNTCGCCGACGAANAGCTGATCCTTCGCCTCGGGCGCGAANAGNGTGCCATCGCGGCGCACGCCCACGACNACNGCGCGCAGGGTNGAGAAGAGATCAGTCAACTGCCGCAGCGGCGTGTTCACCACAGGGCAATCGCTATCGATGGAAATCCCGAGAAGCTGCGCCTGCCCGTCCATGAAAATCTCGGTGTCGAAAGCCGCTGGCGCACTGAGGCGCTGGAGCGCTGCGGTGGCGACCTCTTTCTCAGGAGAGATCACCACGTCGATCGGCATGTGATCGCGGCGGTAGAGGTCAGAATAAATCGCGTCGAGATAGGACTGGCTGCGCAGGCGGGCGATCTTGCGGTTGATGCCAAAGACCGAATGCGCCACCTGACAGGTCACCATATTGACCTCGTCCGAGTGGGTCGCGGCGATGATCATCTCGGCGTCCCGCGCGCCCGCACGGTCCAGCACATCAGGGTAGCTGGCGAATCCGGCGATGCCTTGCACATCCAGCGTATCGGTGGCGCGGCGGATCAATTCGGCATTGCTATCGACCACGGTCACATCGTTGCGCTCTCCGCTGAGGTGACGGGCAATCTGCCAACCCACCTGCCCTGCGCCGCAAATGATGATTTTCATGAAGGCTTCCTTACCCTGAGCAAAGATCGTGTGAGGGTTGTCTTGGGTCGGTTAGAGGGCATGACAGATGGGTTGGCAAGGGTCAAATCAATTGTCTTTCCCCCGCAACAGCGGCATGATGGCGCTATGAAACCGATATCGCTTCGCCCCTCTCGCGCCGCCTTTGCCCTAACGCTTATCGCCTTGGGGGCTGCCGCCTGCGCGCCGCTGAATACCTATTACAAACCGGGCGCGAGTGTCGCGCAGGTCAACCGCGCGACCACCGCCTGCGAAGTTAAGGCACTGCGCGATGTGCCGATCTCCACCCAAGTCCGCCGCGAACCACCGCGCTATGTGCCCGAGCGGCGCCACTGTAATGCCGACAATAAATGCAGGGTTACGGGCGGCTTTTATGTCCCCGGTGAACTGGTGACATTTGATCCTAACGAGGATCTGCGCAACCG
This sequence comes from Sulfitobacter sp., assembly GCA_002703405.1. GTDB lineage: Bacteria > Pseudomonadota > Alphaproteobacteria > Rhodobacterales > Rhodobacteraceae > Sulfitobacter. The sequence goes on from NZSX01000020.1 coordinate 30,508, forward strand.
GGTTGAGGGGCAATGTATGGCCGATCAAGGCTTTGCCCCTGTGTCGATCCCCGCTTGCCCGAACAATATCGCCCGCGCCGCACCACCGCGCGCAACCACGACGCTGCCGGCCCTGAACTCCAATTCCTGCGTGATCCGCAACAAGAACGGGTCTTTCCAGATCGTTACGCGCGGCTAACTGGGATCGCGAGGGGTGCCACCCCTCGCGCCTGAGCCTTGCGGCTTAGCCCGTCGCCTCCACTTCCTCGTCCACATGGGCCACGCGCACACCTGCCTTGGCCGAGGTCACAACGCCAAGCGATTTCAACTTGCGGTGCAAGGCGCTGCGTTCCATGCCGACGAAATTCGCGGTGCGGCTGATGTTGCCGCCAAAACGGTTGATCTGAGTCAGCAGGTATTCCCGCTCAAAGGCCTCGCGCGCTTCGCGCAGCGGCAGCGTTGCCAGTGCACCGGACAGCACCACGCGCCCCTCATCGCCGCCGTTTTCCTCTTCGCCGGGCAGTTCACGGGCCTCAATCGGGCCGGTGCCATCGCCGAGGATCAGCACCCGTTCAACAAGGTTCTTGAGCTGACGCACATTGCCGGGCCAAACCATCGTCTGCATCAGAGCAACGGCATCTTCGGTCAACGCACGCTGCGGCAGACCTTGGGAGGTGTTGAACTCGGCGATGAAATGTTCGGCCAGCAGCGGAATATCCTCGCGCCGCTCTTCCAAGGATGGCACGGCAATCGGCACGACGTTCAGACGGTGATAGAGTTCCTGCCGGAAGGTATCTGCCTTGATCGCCTGATCCAGATCGCGGTTCGTTGAGGAAATCACCCGCAGATCGACGCGCACCTTGTCGGTCCCGCCCACGCGGGTGAACTGTTGGTCCACCAGCACCCGCAGGATTTTGGACTGGGTGCCAAGCGGCATGTCCGCGACCTCATCAAAGTAGATCACCCCGCCATGCGCCTGCTCCAGCAGCCCCGGCTCGACCCCGCGGTCCGGCGTCTCCCGGCCAAAGAGCACCTCTTCCATCCGATCAGGCGCCACCCCGGCGCAGTTGACGGTGACAAAGGGCGCCGAGGCGCGGGCGGAATGGGCATGAATATAGCGCGCCGCCACTTCTTTGCCCGACCCCGCGGGGCCAGTCAGCATCACGCGGCCATTGGATTTGGTCACCTTGTCAAGCTGGCCCAGCAAGGCGCGATAGGGTGCGGAGGTGCCAATCATCTCCGAAGTCGCCACATCGCGGCGCTTGAGGTTCTGGTTTTCCCGGCGCAGGCGCGAGGTTTCCATTGCGCGGCGGATCACCACCAGCANTTGATCNATGTTNAANGGCTTTTCGATGAAATCGTAAGCCCCTTGNTTGATCGCCGCCACGGCAATNTCGATATTGCCGTGGCCNGAGATAATCACCACCGGCACATCNGGNTTGTCNCGNTTNACGGTCTTNAGAATATCGATCCCGTCCATCCGGCTGTCTTTNANCCAGATGTCGAGGATGATCAGCGCNGGNGCCTCGGTGTTGATCTCGGCCATNGTCTCATCAGAATTGCTGGCCAANCGCGTGGCAAAGCCTTCATCCTCAAGGATGTCCGAGATCAACTCACGGATGTCGCGTTCGTCGTCTACAATCAGAATGTCACTCATCTGCCTTATCCCCTTGGTCTGTCGTTGCGTCGATGGCCAAGGGCAGTGAAATGACTGCCATGGCACCGTGATGGTCTTGCCCGTCGAATGCGGGCGCGGTTTCGAGCGTCAGGCTGCCGCCGTGTTCCTCGATAATCTTTTTGACGATAGGCAGGCCCAGTCCGGTGCCCTCGCTGCGCGTGGTCACATAGGGCTCGAACAGCCGCGCGCGGTCTTCGGGCAGGCCGATGCCATTGTCGGCAATGGTCAGCCGCAAAAGCCTGTTCTCGGGCGTCAGGACCACGCGAATTTGCGGCTCATGCCCCTCGGGCGTGCCNTCTTTCTTTAAGCTATCAATGGCTTCGCCCGCGTTCTTGATCAGGTTGGTCAGCGCCTGCGAGATCATCGTGCCGTCGATATTGGCCATGACCGGCTCTGCGGGAAGGTCGAGCTTGATCGCCACCTCTTCCTGCCTGCTTTGCTGAAGCAACACGGCATCGCGCAGCAATTGCCGGATGTCCTGACGGCTGGTTTCCGGCTCTGGCATCCGCGCGAATTTCGAGAATTCGTCGACGATGCGCCGTAGGTCGCCGGTTTGGCGAATGATCACCCCGGTCATCTGCTCCAGCGCATCGTCATCGCCCTCGGCCATCTTGGGGCCGAACTTGCGGCGGATGCGCTCCGCGCTCAGTTGGATGGGCGTCAGCGGGTTCTTGATCTCATGGGCAATCCGGCGCGCCACGTCGCCCCAAGCGGCCATGCGCTGCGCGCTGACAAGATCGGTCACATCGTCAAAGGCCACCACATAGCCCTCAAGATCGCCATCCTTGGACCGCCGGGTCGCCATGCGCACCAAGAGGTTCTCCATCGCCCCTTGGCGCGAGACNTTGANCTCNGCCTGCGCCACTTCNTCNGACGCGGCCTTCACCGTCTCGAACAGCGGNCCGAACTCCGGCACGGCAAGGGTCAGCGGCAGGCTTTGCTGATCTTCCGACCAATCCAGCAGCCGCATGGCAGAGCGGTTCACGAAGGTCACGCGCCCCTCGGGGTCNAGNCCCACNACGCCNGAGGTCACTGAGCTNAGNACNGAATCNAANAGGCGGCGNCGGCGNTCGATCTGGTCNGTNTTNTCCAACAGCGTCTCGCGCTGGCCCTTCAGCTGCCGGGTCATCTGGTTGAAGTAACGCCCCAGCATGGCGATTTCGTCATCGCCCTCTTCTTCGCGGACCTGCACGTTCAGATCACCCGCACCCACCTGTTGCGCGGCGCCGGTTAAGCGCCCAACCGGGCCGGAAAGNCGTTCGGCAAACCACAGGCCCANCCAAACGGCGGCCAGAATNAGGATCACCGCAAAGCCCAGATANACAAGGGCAAATTCGAACAGCAGCCGCCCGCGTTCGGATTCAAGCTGTTGGTACAGGCGCACCGTTTCTTTGGTCTCATCCAGCAGNGCCAGAATCTCACCATCCACNGCGCGGGANACATAGAGNAAACGATCGACATAGGCGTCCATCGGCACCAGCGCGCGGAATTCATTGTTGGGCCAGTCCTCGATGACNAAAAGGCCCTCGTCNCTGGCGGTNTCAAGCTGCNCCTCNGTGGGNGCNTCGAAATCAAANAGATAGGACCGATCCCCCCGCGCCCGGATCTGCGCGGTGCTGTCGATCAGAAANGCCTCGCGCAGGCCGCGCTGNATTTGCCGCTGGCCCTCGCCCAAAAGCTCACTGTCGCTCAGGTTGATGCCCTGCGCGCGGGCGCTGTCGATGCTGCGGGCAAGGGTCNGCGCGTCCNATATCAGNGCCTCGCGNTGCTCGGCCTCATAGGCTTCGGCCGCCGCGAGCGATGAGCCGACCACGCCGCTGACNCGGTCAGAAAACCAGCCCTCAAGCCCCACGTTCACCGTNAGCCCTGCAAAAATNGCCACCGTGACGGTCGGGATCAGCGCCATCAGGGCNAAGACGCCCGTCAACCGCAGGTGCAACCGAGAGCCCGCCGATTTGGCGCGGCGCGCCGAGATTAGCCGCCCGACTTGGATAAGAACCAGCGCCGCCACCAGCAGCACATAGACCAGATCGGACAACAGAATGAGCCGCAGGTTGAGCGTATCCGCCCCCTGCCCCAAAGGCCCGAGTGCCAGATAGGTCGCAAGCGCCAAAACCGGCCCCAGCACCACCAGCCCAAAGGTGGACCAATTGCGCAGCCGCTTGACTCGCCTGAGACGCCCCAACCGNTCGAGCTTGAACCTGCGTGACCGGGTTGCCACCCGCATACCTCACCGATGTTGTGATGCATNGCTGCATCAACCGCCATATTATGTGGTCCTGAACGGGAGAGTACCCCGATGGCCACTGTTATGTGGCTCTTTTACATCATCTTGCGGCCCCGTGTCACCTCAATATCGAGGTCGGTGATCTTCTTGCGCAAAGTATTTCGGTTAATNCCCAGCAAAGCGGCACATTTNGCNTGGTTCCCTGCCGTCGCGGCAAGNGCGATTTCGATCATCGGCAGTTCNACTTCGCGCAGGATCCGCGCGTAAAGACCCGGAGGCGGCAGCATNGNGCCGTGCAGNTCGAAATANCGNTGCAAATGACGCTCGACCGAGGCNCCCAGCCGTTCGGTATCGGCCTCGGTCTGCATCGGTGCCGGNCCACTTTGTGCGCCCAGCAACTGCTCGGCCTCNCTCGCCGTGATCTCGGCCGCTTGGCTGGCCAGTGCCAGTTGCCGCATGGCATGTTCCAATTGGCGNACATTGCCNGGCCANGGNAACTTCAGCANGATNTGCGCNGCCTTGTCCGACAGTTTGCGCGNTGACGCAGGCCCGGGGTTGGCACGGGCCAAGAAGTGNTCNGCCAAAAGCGGGATGTCCTCTACCCGGTCCCGCAGCGCAGGCACTTCGAGGGTNGCCCCCGACAGGCGGTAATAGAGATCGCGGCGCAGCTTGCCTTCTTGCATCGCNGCATCCAAGTCACTTTGGCTGGTGGCCATGAANCGCGGCGCGTCTTCGCCCGGNGCNTCCATCATCCGCACCAGACGGGCTTGAATATCTTGGGGGAAATCCGCGATTTCGTCGATCATCANGGTGCCACCNCCGACCCGCGCCAACACCCGCGAGGGGCCTTCGATATCGGCAAGATCNGCATCCGTCACNGTCACGAACGGCAGGCTGCGCCGGTCTGANAAGTCGTGAATGGCCCGCGCGATCAGNGATTTNCCCGAGCCGCTTTCGCCCCAGATNAGCACCGGCAGNTCGGTGTTCATNACCCGNGCCACGGTGCGGTAGAGCGCCTGCATCACCGGGGTNCGGCCNATCATCGGCAGNTCNTCACGNTCGGCGTCGATCTCGGCACNGTCGTCGGCNGCGGCCTTGCGGCTGAGCGTCGTGCGCTGCTCCAACGCACGNGCGGTGCGTTTCATCAGNTCCGGCANGTCGAANGGTTTGGGCANATAGTCAAAGGCTTCGGCCTCTGCCGCCTTGATCGCCGTCATGATNGTGTTCTGCGCCGAGATCACGATCACCGGCAGGCCGGGTCGGTCNTGNGCGATTTTCGGGAGCATNTCCAACCCGTTGCCATCGGGCATGACCACGTCAGAGATCACCGCGTCGCCCTTGCCCTCGCTGACCCATCGCATCAGGGTGGTCAGGCTTGAAGTGGCATGAACCTTGCAGCCCGCGCGGGTCAGCGCTTGGGTCAGAACGGTGCGGATNGTNCGGTCGTCATCGGCGACGAGGATGGTGCCATCCATGTCAATTCTCCTTGAGGGCAGCGGCGCCTGCGCGCGGCAGCGAAATGCGGAATGCGGTTCGACCNGGGGCGGAACTGACNGAAATCCAGCCNCCNTGGTCTGANATNATTTTNCTCACCAAGGCGAGGCCCAGCCCNGTGCCATTCTCCCGGCCCGAGACGAAGGGATCGAAAACATCNGCGCGGNTATGNTCCGGCAGGCCGGGGCCATCGTCAATCACCTCGATCTGTAGGGGCAGCGGCTGGCCATCCCCATCGGCGCGGCGCAACTGGAACCCGTGTTCATAGAAACTGCGCAGCCGGATGGTGCCCCCCGCCGCNCCCGCCGCCTCAGCCGCGTTGCGGATGAGGTTCAGCAAGACCTGCAAAAGCTGGTCCTTNTCNCCAAGCGCGGGCGGCAGAGAGGGGTCGTAATCCTCGGTGATTTTCATCTTTGAGCCGAAGCCCAACAGCGCCGACCGCCGCGCGCGGTCCAGCACATCATGCAGGTTCACCGGTTTGCGCTCGGGCGCCATGAGGTTGCCAAATTGCTCGACNTGTTCCAGCAGTTTCACAATGCGCCGGCTTTCGGCAACGATGAGATCGGTCAGTTCCAGATCACTTNTGGACAGGTTCATCGANAAAAGCTGNGCCGCGCCGGTGATCCCGGCCAANGGGTTCTTGATCTCATGGGCCAGCATCTCGGCCATGCCGATGGCGGATTTGGCGGCGGATTTNACGCTGTGATCTTGGGTGATGCGCCCGGCCAATTCGCGCGGGGTGATCATCAGAACCATCTCCCCCGCCCCGCCCACCAGNGGCGCAATCTGCANGCCGCATTGCAAAGGCGCGCGCTGCATCGCGCCNACNTCCACNTCATTCACGAACAGCGGCGTGCCNTGCAGCCGCGCACGGGCAAANGCGGCCTCAAGCGGGTGNTCCACNGCGATCAACTTCCAGATNGACTGGCCAATNGTGGCGCGGGCNGAGGCATTGAGGAANCCTTCGGCNGAAGGGTTCAAATCCGCGACCCGGTCGTCGGCGCTGACGATAAANGCAGGCACCGGCAAAGAGGTCCAAACCTGCCGCTCAGGTATCTCGGCCCTCATGCCGCNACCGGNGGTTGAGCCGCTGCGGCGTNGTACTGCATGGCCTCTGNGATCAGATCAAAGGTGGTTTTCNCCTCCCNCGCCGTCAGCAGGGCGCGGCGCAGATCNNCGGGNGTGGCGCAATGGTCCATATACCAGCCCAAATGCTTGCGGGCGACTTTGGCCCCCAGATCGACCCCGTAAAAACGCAGCATCTCGTCGTAATGTTCGGNCACCATCTGGGCCATTGCGGCCCCTTNGGGGATCATCGGTTTGGCGCGNCCGTGCAGGTCATGCGCGATTTGCGCCAGCAGCCAAGGCCTGCCTTGCGCGCCGCGCCCGACCATCACACCATCTGCGCCCGACAGCCGCAGGGCTTGGCGTGCCTCATCGCTNCCNNTGATNTCGCCATTGGCGATGACGGGGACATTCACTGTCTCTTTCACCGCGCGGATCGCAGCCCAATCGGCGCGNCCCTTGTAGAACTGACAGCGNGTGCGCCCGTGGATGGTGATCATCTGCACGCCCGCGTCCTCGGCCCGTTTGGCGATCGGNGCGGCGTTGAGCATATTGTCGTCCCANCCNAGCCGGGTTTTNANNGTCACAGGCACNTTGACCGCGCCNACNACCGCNTCNATCAGCCGCAGCGCGTGNTCNGGCGTNTTCATCANNGCCGAGCCNGAGGCNCCNTGCGTCACCTTNTTGGCCGGGCAGCCCATGTTNATGTCGATGATCCGCGCNCCCATCGCCTCGACCATCCGNGCGGCTTCGGCCATCGGTNCGGCCTCGCGCCCNGCNAGCTGGACGGAGGTGCCGATGACATCCANNCCCAGNTCNGCNTTCTCNCGNGTGCCGGGGCGGCGGCTGAGCAATTCNTGGCTGGCNACCATCTCNGACACGACCAANCCNGCCCCGAATCGCGCCACNAGGCTGCGATAGGGCAGATCGGTGATCCCCGCCATCGGGGCGAGGAATACCGGNGGGTCGAATGTCAGGGGGTCGGCGNTCACATGCTTAATCCTTGTGCGGTCCCTTGCTGTGTAGCTCTGCCACGGGGTGACCTCAATGAAACTAGCCTGAAAAGCAGCTATGCGCCAAGCAANTGCTTANTTTTTAGGCAGCCACCCCAGATTGCACCCCGCCGCCGCATTGCCTAGACAGGGCCATGTTCACCACGTTTTCCANATTGCCCGCATGAGTATCGCAGCTTTGATCGTNGCCGCAGGGCGCGGCAGCCGCGCNGGCGGTCCGCAGCCNAAACAATGGCAGGCGCTGGCGGGGGCNCGTGTGATCGANCACACCCTCGCCGTGTTTCGCNCCCTNCCCCAGATCACCGANATCGTGCTGGTNCTGCACNAAGACGACATGGATCANGCCGAGGCNTTTGCGGCNCAAGGCGTTACCGTCACNACCGGCGGGGCGGAGCGTGCGGCCTCGGTCCAACGCGGGCTTGNGGCCATTCGGNNNGCGNNNAAGGTGNTGATCCATGANGCNGCNCGGCCCTGNGTNTCGGCNNNGATNATNNNTGGNGTNNTTGANGCGCTCGANCANNANCANGCCGCCGCNCCNGGNNTGCCNNTCACCGANGCNCTTTGGCAGGGCGNNGANGGNCGCGTCACCGGCACGCAAGACCGCAGCGCCCTTTTCGCCGCGCAGACGCCGCAGGGCTTTGANCTTGCCGCGATCCGCGCGGCCCATGCCGCCTATGACGGCCAAGCGGCGGATGATGTCGAAGTCGCCCGCGCCGCNGGCCTGACCGTTGCNATCACCCAAGGCAGCGCCGATAACCTGAAAATCACCCGGCCCGAGGATTTNGCCCGCGCCGCCCGCATATTGGAGACCCGCATGGACATTCGCACCGGCAANGGATTTGACGTGCACGCNTTCGGCCCCGGAGANCANGTNACCCTCTGNGGCNTCGACATTCCCCACACCCANGGGCTGGTCGGCCATTCCGANGCCGATGTNGCGCTGCACACGGTGACCGATGCCATCTANGGCGCGCTNGCNCGCGGCGANATCGGCCAGCATTTNCCNCCGAGCGATCCGCAGTGGAAAGGCGCGCGNAGCGATATCTTNCTGCGNCANGCNGCNCAGNTNGCCCGCGATATGGGGTTCACCCTNACCCATGTCGANTGCACNCTNATCTGCGAGACNCCCAAGATCGGCCCCCATGTGCAACCGATGCGCGCCTCNATGGCNGAGATNCTGGGGATCGANNTNGACCGCGTNTCNGTCAAAGCGACCACAAGCGAGCGNCTNGGCTTTACNGGNCGNGGCGAAGGCATTGCCTGTATGGCCACAGCAACATTGGTGAAAACATGACCCNTGCNCATCTGATNGCGACGCTTNTGGGCGTNGGCCACATCCGCCCNGCGCCGGGCACTTGGGGGTCGCTCATCGCCCTGCCCTATGCGTGGCTGCTGCATGTGNTGGGNGGCTTTCCCCTNCTGGTGATCGGNATCCTCGTGGCGATCCCTTTGGGCTGGTGGGCNACNGCGCGCTANACGGCNGGCGGGCCGGATCATGANCCCGGNGAGGTNGTNNTCGACGANTTGGTNGGCCANTGGATCGCGCTCTTGCCGCTNTCNTANGCNGCNTGGTCGATGCAGATCCCNATCNTTGCCATGTGGCCCGGNTGGATCGCNGCNTTTGCGCTGTTCCGGCTNTTTGACATCACCAANCCNNTGATCATCGGCTGGGCCGACCGTCAGGGCGGGCCNTGGGGCGTGATGCTNGANGATATCTTTGCCGGGATTTTCGCAGCCCTCGGCGTCATGGCGCTGGCCGCGCTTTACCACGGGGTGCTGTAAATGAGCCTTGCCGCGCAACTGCTGGAAAAGGCGCGCGAAACCGGGGCGATGGTCGCCTGTGCAGAGAGTTGCACAGGCGGGATGCTCGCCGNNGCNCTGACCGATCTGCCGGGCTCTTCGGCCCTGCTGGATCGCGGCTTTGTCACCTATNCCAATGCGGCGAAAATGGCGATGTTGGGCGTGTCNGAGGNGACNNTGGCGCAGTGGGGCGCGGTGTCNGANNAGGTGGCCNAAGAGATGGCNGCGGGTGCATTNNAGCGNTCNGAGGCGCAGATCGCCGTNTCGATCACCGGCATCGCNGGCCCNGGCGGNTCNGANCATAAGCCCGAAGGCCGNGTCTGTTTNGGCCTTGCNACGTCNGCNGGGGTNCAGACNGAAACNNTNGAGTTCGGCGCGNAGGGCCGCGANGCNGTNCGNNTGGCNGCCCGNGACCANGCGCTNGGNCTNTTNCTGCNAGGCTTNGCGGCGCTTTANCCTTNGGGGCCGTAAAGCTCTTTCGCNCGGTTCTCNAAGGCNCGCACGATNCGCTGCATCGCNTCGTTGAAAACCACGCCGATGACCTTTTGNAGGATCNNGTTNNNGAATTCAAAATCGACNAAGAAATGCACCTGACAGCCTTCGAGNTTATCCTCGAAATGCCAGTTTGATTTCATATACTTGAACGGCCCATCCAGATATTCGGTGTCGATCTTCTTGGCCTCGGGCCAGAGCACGACGCGGCTGGTGAACCGCTCNCGNAACACTTTGAAAGAGATCACAAGATCGGCTTCCATCACCCGGTGATCGCCCCGGTCTTCNTCACTGCGAATGCGCGCAGCAGCGGTCCAAGGCAGGAATTCGGGATAGCGGGCCACATCGGCGACAAGATCATACATCTGTTGCGCGCTATAGGGCAGTTGGCGGGTCTCTGAATGGGTGGGCATTGCGTTCCGTTGCGTTGCAGGTTACCCCCTATTTCACGTCTCAANCCCGCAGATTCAAGGGCAAAACCATGGCACACGGGCCTTATGTCATCGACGAAATGATCTCGGCCAAGGCCATCGCGGCGCGGATCGAGGATCTCTGCCGTGAGATCCATGACGAATTCAACGGCACCGATAAATTGGTCGTGGTCGGCTTGCTGCGCGGGTCTTTTGTGTTCATCGCCGATCTGGTNCGCGAATTGGACCTGCCGATCGANGTCGANTTCCTCGAAGCCTCCAGCTATGGCGACGGCATGGAGAGCAGCCGNGAAGTGCGCATTCTCAAGGACTTGCGCGGNGCNATCGAAGGGCGCGACGTGCTGGTCGTCGAAGATATCGTCGACACCGGCCACACNNTGCACCATGTCACCAACCTGCTNCGCTCGCGCGAACCAGCGCGGCTGAAATCCATTGCCCTGCTCGACAAACCCACCCGGCGCGAAGTGGACCTGAAAGCAGACTGGACNGGCTTTGAAATNCCNGANGAATTNGTCGTGGGCTANGGCATCGACTTTGCCCAACGCAACCGCAACCTGCCNTTCATCGGNAANGTNCGCTTTACGTGATGGACCCNCGGTGGCTNCTGCGCATGTCNCAATGGGCGCGCAATCCACCNTCNNNNAANCGGGTGATCGTGGTCTTNGCNATCATCGCNGNGGCCTTGGCCATCGGNTTGATCGAATGGNTGGGCTATTGGCCCGATTGGGCCACGGCAGAGCGCATCCCCCGCCGNTTCTAAGCCGAAGCGCGCNGGTTATCCCGCTGATCACGTTTTTGTTTTTTGTTGCANGCCGCGCTCATGTTACGCTGCGACAAGAAAAGGGAGATGACCATGCATTTGACCAAAAGCATTACCGCCATCGGCATCGGNGCCGCGATGATCGCGACCGCNGGATTCGCCGCCAGCCATAGTGAAAAAGCCGCCAGCGACGCCGTCAACGCGCGCCACGCGCANATGCANCTGATCGCNTATCACACNGGNATCNTNGGCGGNATGGCCAANGGCGAGACGGAATACAACGCCGANATGGCNACCGCNGCCGCNACCAANCTTCATGCCGCNGCNGGNTTTGNGCCNGNCACGCTNTGGCTTGANGGCACTGAGCAAGGCGCCGTTGAAGGGTCCCGCGCCAAGGCCGAAATCTGGAGCGATTCTGANGGGTTCAACGACGCCTTCATGGCGCTGGAGACCGCCAGCGCGGATATGATCGANGCCGCAGGCACCGATCTNGACGCNCTNAANGCNGGCATGGGTGCGGTGGGCAAGGCTTGTGGCGCCTGCCACGACGANTACCGCGGCCCCAAGAACTGATCCTTGCGCCCTATCGTCCCTGTACTGCTGGGCTGTGCCGTTCTCGGCGCGGCCCTTGGCTGGGTCGCAACCCGGCCCGATCCGCTTGAGCNGTCTTATGGCNCAGGTCTGACGCCTGACCCGGAAGCGGGCGCGCTCGTTTTTGCCGCCGGGGGCTGCGTGTCATGNCATGCCGCGCCTGAGAGTGAGGGGGAGGAGATGCTGGTTTTGGCCGGTGGCCTGCCCTTCCCCAGCGATTTCGGCACCTTNCACGCGCCCAANATNTCNCCNGATNCNGACNCANGGCATCGGNGANTGGACCCTGCCNGANTTNGCCCGCGCCGTGACGCGCGGNGTCTCGCCCGAAGGCCAGCANTACTANCCCGNCTTTCCCTATACNGCCTACCANCANCTCGCCCCGCAGGACGTGGTGAACNTGTTTGCCTATATGCANACCCTACCNGCCGCAGNTNTCCCNAGCCTGCCGCATGAGGTGGGTTTTCCCTTCAACATCCGNCGGGGGCTNGGCGCGTGGAAGNTNATGTTCTTNAACGAAGATTTCGTGCTGGCCGATGCNTCAGACGCACAGGTNGANCGNGGGCGCTACCTTGTCGAAGGGCTGGCCCATTGCGGCGAATGCCACACGCCACGCAATGCCTTGGGCGGGCTGGAGCAGGACGCTTGGCTNNCCGGCGCGCCGAACCCNTCNGGCAAGGGGCGCATCCCCGGCATCACGCCCGCNCATCTTGANTGGTCCAAGGCCGATCTGGTGGAATATTTCACCTCCGGNTTCACGCCGGAATACGACAGCGCNGGCGGAGAGATGGCCGAGGTGGTCAGCAACCTTGCNCAACTTCCCGANAGCGACCGCGAAGCNATTGCNNCCTACCTNAANGCCCTGCCCGGCGGNTAACGCCGGGCNCNTCTTCNTNNGATNANGCNATACCCAGTTTGCGGTTCCGCGCCTCNCGCANACGCGCGAAATCGTCGCCTGCGTGGTAGCTCGACCGGGTCAGNGGCGTGGCCGAGACCATGAGGAAGCCCTTGCCGTAGGCCGCNTTTTCGTAGGAGGTGAANTCCTCCGGCGTGACNAAACGGTCCAGCGCGTGGTGTTTCGGCGTCGGCTGNAGGTATTGGCCNATGGTCANNAAGTCGATGTCNGCGGCGCGCATGTCTTCCATCACCTGAATGACCGNTTGNCGNTCNTCNCCCAAGCCCACCATGATGCCNGATTTGGTGAACATCGACGGGTCCAACTCCTTCACCCGCTGNAGCAGGCGNANAGANTGGAAGTAACGCGCGCCGGGGCGCACTTCGGGGTANAGGCCNGGNACGGTTTCNAGGTTGTGGTTNAACACATCCGGNCGCGCTTCGACAACCTTTTCAAGGGCTTCGGGNCCGCAACGGATGAAATCNGGNGTNAGAATTTCGATNGTCGTGTCGGGGCTNCGGTGNCGCACGGCGCGGATGGTNTGGGCAAAATGCTCGGCNCCGCCATCTTNGATNTCGTCGCGGTCGACCGAAGTNATNACGACGTGGTTCANCCCCAGTTTGGCAACCGCATCGGCCACGCGGCCCGGCTCGAACACATCCANATCCTCNGGNGGCTTGCCGGTCGCGATGTTGCAGAAGGTACAGGCGCGTGTACAAACCTCNCCCATGATCATCATCGTGGCNTGNCCNTGAGACCAGCATTCGCCGACATTGGGGCAGCCCGCCTCTTCGCAGACCGTGGTCAGCTTGTTATCACGCATGATGCGCGCNGTCTCGGCATAGCCCTTGCCGCCGGGCGCTTTGACCCTGATCCAGCTCGGTTTTTTTGGCTGGGCGTTGTCGGGCTTGCGCGCCTTTTCGGGGTGGCGCTGTTCGGGTATCTTCAGATCGCGCATCGGGGGCCTCTGATCATTGTGTCGCACCCTGTTTATCACAGTCCTTAACCCGATGACCACCTACAGCATGCGCCCCCAAGACAAGGCTGCCATGCACCAGCGGCATCGCCCCCGCGCCATTATTTAGAGCATTGTTTTCTAAATGAAAAATTACAATGCAGTTGCAGCATTGCGAGAGTTGCTCAGGCTGCCTATATGAGCTACCAACCGACAAAGATTCCAATCCGAGAAAGAGAGACGCGATGAAACCCGGTATTCAAGTTCCCAACGTCACCTTCAAGACGCGCGTGCGCGACGAAAGCATCGAAGGCTCCAACCCCTTCCGCTGGGAAGACAAGACCAGCGAAGATTTCTTCAAAGGCAAGCGCGTTGTCCTGTTCTCCCTCCCCGGTGCCTTCACGCCGACATGCAGCACCTACCAGCTGCCCGGTTTTGAGAACAACTTCGCCGCGTTCCAAGAGCATGGCATCGACGCGATCTATTGCCTGTCGGTCAACGACAGCTTTGTCATGAACAAATGGAAAGAGATGCAGGGCGTCCAGAATATCGACGTGATCCCTGATGGGTCCGGCGAATTCACCCGCCGCATGGGCATGCTGGTCGCCAAGGACAACCTCGGCTTCGGTGCACGTAGCTGGCGCTATGCCGCGATCGTCAACGACGGTCTGATCGAAGCATGGTTCGAAGAGCCTGGCATCAGCGACAACCACGGTGATGACCCTTACGGCGTGTCCAGCCCTGAGAACTTGCTGGAATACCTCGAAAACCAGAAACAGACCGAAGCGGCCTAAGCCCCCTCTCGTGTGATCGGATCGGGCCATTTGGCCCGGTTCCTTTGACCCCGCTGCCCCGCCCGCGCCTAGTATTTCGCGCGCAGCTGCCCGGTCAGCCCTTCCCCCACATCCTTTAGCGTCTCAGCTAATTGCGCCGCCCAACCGCTGCCCGGCGTGCCCGCCCGGCGCACGAGCCCGATTTGCCGCGCAGGTTCCGGCGCGCCAAAACGGTGCAGACGCAGGCCCGGCGCGGCGTCAAGTTCAGTCTTGGCGGCGATCTCGGGCATCAAGGTCATGCCAAACCCTGCCTCCACCAGCCGCGATAGGGTCGCGAGGGACGAAGCGCCCGTGTGGATGCCCGCCTGCGTCCTGTCCCGCTGACAGACCTCTAGCGCTTGATCGGTCAGGCAGTGACCGTCTTCCAGCAGCATCAGCGGCGTGCGGGCCAGATCGGTCGGACGGAGAACCGCCGCCCCCGCCATCCGCTCGGCGGAGCCCGCCAGCAAAAAGCGATCTTCGAACAGGGGTATTTCGGCCAGACCGGTTTCGCCTGTCGGCACCGCCATCACCGCCGCATCCAGCGCCCCTGCCCGCAGATCCGCCAACAACTGATCGGTCTGCGCCTCGCGCACCTCGACCCTAAGCGAGATATCCTGCGCCCGCAGCGCGGCCAGCACGCCCGGCAGCAGATAGGGCGCCACCGTCGGGATCAGCCCAAGGTTCAAGGTGCCTGCAAGCCCCACTTGCTCGCGCGCGGTGGCTTCCAGCAATTTGGCGCGGCGCAGGATATCCTCGGCGCGGGTCAGCACCTCGCGGCCCAAGGGCGTCAGGACCGAGGCGCGGCTTTGCCGTTCGATCAACCGCCCGCCAAGCGACTCCTCCAAGGTGCGGATCTGCACGGAAAGCGCAGGCTGAGAGATATTGCTGGCCTCCGCCGCCCGCCCGAAGTTGCCCAAAGTCGCCAGTGCGCGGAAATATTCAAGTTGCTTTAGGGTGAAGTTCATAACTTTTACCTATCGCAATTTTACAAAACTGCAATTGGAAATTATGGCTTTGATCGGTCATGTTGGCCCCAGACAATAACCGAGGGGAACCCAAGATGAGCAAGCGTCTCACCACCACTGCCGGCGCACCGATGCCGACCAACGAAACCAGCAAGACCGCAGGCGCCCGTGGCCCGGTGCTTCTGGACGACTACCAACTGATTGAGAAGCTGGCCCATCAGAACCGCGAGCGCATCCCCGAGCGGGCCGTTCACGCCAAGGGTTGGGGCGCGGAAGGCACCTTCACCGTCACCCATGACATCAGCGAATATAGCTGCGCCGCGATCTTCTCCGAAGTCGGCAAAACCTGCGAAATCCTTTCGCGTTGGTCCACCGTGGCGGGCGAATTGGGCGCGGCCGACAGTGAGCGTGACGTGCGCGGCTTCTCGGTGAAATTCTACACCGAAGAAGGCAACTGGGACGTTGTGGGCAACAATACCCCGATCTTCTTTGTCCGCGATGCCTATAAATTCCCGGACTTCATCCGCACCCAAAAGCGCCACCCGCGCACCAACCTGCGCTCGCCCGAGGCGATGTTTGATTTCTGGGCCGCACAGCCTGAATCGGTGCATCAGGTCACCATCCTGATGTCGGACCGCGGCATTCCGGTGAACCCGATGCACATGCACGGCTACGGCAGCCACACCTATTCGATGTGGAATGCCAAGGGCGAGCGTCACTGGGTGAAGTTCCACTTCCGCTGCCAGCAGGAAATCCGCAACCGCTCCAATGAGGACGCGGAGAAGCTGATCGGCTCGACCCGCGAAAACTTCCAAGAGGATCTCTTCAACGCGATCGAAGGCGGTGATTACCCGAAATGGGAGCTGAACATCCAAGTCATGCCCGAGGCAGAGGCCGAGACCTGTGGCTTCAACCCTTTCGACCTGACCAAAGTCTGGCCGCATGCGGATTATCCGCTGATCCCGGTCGGTATGTTGGAGTTCAACCGCAACCCCGACAATTATTTCCAAAGCATCGAGAACGCCGCCTATTCGCCCTCGAACAAGGTGCCCGGCATCGGTTTCTCGCCAGATAAGATGTTGCAAGCGCGGGTCTTTTCTTATGCAGATGCGCATCGCTACCGTCTTGGTACGCATTACGAGGCCCTGCCCGCCGACGCGCCCAAGGCCGCGCCGATGCATCACTACCACAAGGACGGCTCCATGCGGTTCTTCCCGCAGCAGACCGGCCACCCGGATGCCTACTATGAGCCGAACCAATACGAGGAATCGGCCCGGCCTGACCCGTCGGTTCAGGAACCGCCGCTGCGCATCTCGGGCGATGCGGACCGCTATGTCCAAGAGGAAACGGATGCCGATTACGTCCAGCCGCGCAAGCTCTACACCGAGGTGTTCGATCAGGCGCAGCGTGACCGTCTGCATGAGAACATGGCCGGTGCCATGGCGCCTTGCTCGCAGCAGGTAAAAGAACGCTGGTATGCAGTGCTTGAGAAAGTGCACCCCGACTATGCCGCCGGTGTGCGTAACGCTTGTGAGAAAGACGAAGTGGCGATTTCGGTGACCGATGAAACGCCGACGAAGGTCGCAGACTAAAACAACCCGGGCGGCAGGATCATCACCCTGCCGCCCTTTCTTTACCCAATCATCGGGCCGCCCGGGCCTACGGTTTCGTCGTANTGNCGTTTNAGCCGCATCAGCGCGATCCGNAGCACGATCTTNCCTGANCGCGCCGACCANCCCAGCCGCTTTTCNGTGGTCTCTAGCCCTTCCAGATAGCAGCAACAGCGCAGCACCACGTCCGACAGGCCGGGGCCGAGNTCGGCCATNGCGNCTGCNACCCGCTTGCGCGCCTCTGCCGCGGCCATGCTGCCCGAGCCNTCACGCCGCCCGCTGGGTTTNGCGCCCGGCGTCAGGAAATGATCCCAATTTTGGGTCACCTCACCGCCCATCTGGGCCAGTTCGAAATCCTCACGCAGNCTTTCACCGGCATGGACCAGCCCCTCGTTCAGAAAGGGCGCACCGNATTTGTCGCGCCGCCGNGCAAGCGCAGAGAGCGGGCTTTCCGACAGGCANTAGCGGCCTCGGCGCGGGNCNNCATCGGCATCNGNGNCCTCTTCCGCCTCGGGNTCGCTGGCCATGCCCAGAAACGCGGTCTGATCTTCGGCAAAGCCATGTGCGCCCGCGCCTTGGTCTTCTANCATCCGCCGCAGCGCAGCCCGCCCTGCGNTGGTGATGCGGTAGCGCGTNACCCNGCCTGCGCTGCCGGGGGCGATCCAATCTTTNAGGGCCATCGCCTGCGCCACGGCGCTGTCCACCACAGCGGTGCGTGCGCCGGGGCCGGTGTCCGTCTCGCGNANGACNANGGCCTTNTCCATGCCCTCGGCCACGGCGAGGATCGCGCCCGTCTCATGCAGGCGCCGAAGGACNCGCAGCGCCTCGGCGGCGAAAGTGTCTTCGTCAAGNAGGGGGNTNGCGGGTTTGGTCATTGTCGCTGNCTTTCCTGCTGGGGGGCCAGCAGTACAATCCAAAGCNCGCCGCACCGCCCCGAGCCTGCGCAGGGCGGCATCCACCAGCGGATCGTCGCGCCTTGTCTCGATACGGCGGATTTGGCGCATGATGGTCGAGGCATGGCAGCCAGCTTGGCGTGCCAAAGCCCGGATCGGTGCGCCGGTCTCCGTATGTGCGAGGTAATGCAGGGCTCCGTGCGGCACCCATCCCGGCAGGACGGTCTGTTGGATTTGGTGATGCGCCTTCAATTGACTGCCACTTCCATTTTGGCGGGTCCCCAAGCCGGAGAGTTATCCCCAGAGTTATTCACAACCTATGGATGTTTTGGTTACCCGTTGGTTAAAATCGTCGCATTTGGCAATGATTGTTTCCAAAAGGTAAACAGCACCGGTATGCGCCGTTCGCCGCGAAGCCATGACGCGCAACACCCGGAAAGGTTGTGCCATGCTTCGATGATCCGGGGTGATTCACCCCCCCGTTCACCGGAGAGTTGTGATGCAAGATCTACTGACCATGCTGCAAAAACTTCACCGCCCGCGCCTGTTGATGCGCGCCGCCCGTATCGGAGCCGAGGATTACCGGCGCGGCACCCATCTGCCGCGCATATTGGGCTTTGGCATACTGCCGCGCCACGGCACGGCGCTGATCAAACTGATCGAGATCGAGGCCGAGTTGGACACCCAGCGCAAGACGGCAGATGCAAGCTATAGCCTGATCCGGCATGTGGATGTGCTGATCGCCATGGTCGGCGAAGCGCGTTTTTTGAGAGCCGCGCAGACCCCCAGCGCGTAAGGCCGCGGCTGGGGATCGCCCCCTGCAGTCCTA
Organism: Sulfitobacter sp.; assembly: GCA_002703405.1. Lineage (GTDB taxonomy): Bacteria > Pseudomonadota > Alphaproteobacteria > Rhodobacterales > Rhodobacteraceae > Sulfitobacter. Next base: position 48,997 of record NZSX01000020.1, read on the forward strand.
TTCTAGGTAAAGCTATCCGGCTCCGCTGCCTTGCGGGTCGCGACAAAGGCATCAAGCGCCTCGCGAATGGCCGGGTCAAGCGCGGGTTGCTGATAATCGGCAAGCATCTTTTCGACCCGCGCAGTGGCAAGGGTCTGCGTATCGCGCGCGCCCTCATCCGACCATGTCTCGAAGGGTTTGTAATCCAGCAGGTCGGATTTCCAAAACGCCTCGCGGAAGTTGTTCTGTGTATGGGCGCAGCCAAGGTAATGCCCCCCCGGCCCGACTTCGCGGATTGCGTCCATGGCCTGCGCGTTCTCGTCTATCTCTACCCCGCGGGCGAGGTGATGCAGGGTGCCCAGTTGNTCGGCATCCATGACGAATTTCTCGAAAGAAGACACAAGCCCCCCTTCCAGCCAGCCACAGGCGTGCAGCATGAAGTTCACCCCGGAAAGAAGCCCCATGTTCAGACTGTTGGAGGTCTCATAGGCCGCCTGCGCATCGGGCAGTTTCGAGCCGTTGAACGACCCGGCACTGCGGTACGGCAGGTTCATGCGCCGCGCCAATTGCCCAGCGCCATAGGTGATATGCGCAGCTTCCGGCGTGCCAAAGGTTGGTGCACCACTGTTCATGTCAATGGAGGTCACGAAAGCGCCCATGATGACAGGCGCACCGGGGCGGACAAGCTGGCTATAGGCAATGCCGGCCAGTGTCTCGGCCAAGACCTGCGTCAGTGTCCCGGCCACACTTACCGGCGCCATCGCCCCCCCAACGATAAACGGCGAAATGATGCAGGCCTGATTGTTCTCGGCATAGACTTTGAGCGCCCCCATCATCACATCATCGAACGTCATCGGCGAGTTGATGTTGATGAGCGAGGTCATCACCGTGTTTTCCTGTACGAAGTCCTTACCGAAAAGGATGCCGCACATATCCACACTGTCCTGCGCGCGCGACGGCTCGGTCACCGACCCCATGAAGGGTTTGTCGCTGAGCGTCATATGCGCGTGCAGCATATCAAGGTGGCGCTTGTTCACAGGGATGTCGGTCGGCTCGCATACCGTCCCCCCCGAGTGATGCAGCCATTTGGACATATAGCCCAGCTTCACGAATTTCTCGAAGTCCGCCATCGTAGCATAACGGCGTCCCCCGGCGGCATCGCGCACAAAAGGCGGGCCATAGACCGGAGCTAGGACGAGGCTCTTGCCCCCTATGACAACATCACGCTCCCGGTTGCGCGCCACTTGGGTAATCGTTGACGGTGCCGTAGAGCACAGCTTGCGGGCCAGCCCCCGTGGGATGCGCACCCGCTCCCCCTGCACATCGGCACCGGCGTCACGCCACAGTGCCAGCGCATCGGGGTTGTCGGGGAAGTTCACGCCGATCTCTTCCAGCACCGTGTCGGCGTTATGCTCGATGATCTGCAACGCTTCTTCGGTCAGCACTTCGAAGTTCGGGATATTACGCTCGATATAGCGGGCTGTCTCAAAGGAGACCGCTGTGCGTGCCGCGCGCCGTGCCGCACCTCCGCCGCCGCGTGCCCGTCGTGCTGATTCCGCCATTGCTCATTCCTTCCCGCAACTCTTGACCTGTCACTAGCCCATTCCCAGCGCCCCCTTCGCGCGGATAACGTCCCCTAGCGGCAAAAAGCGACATCGCGTGCCGCCCGCGCGCCACTTGCGCGAATTAAACGCGACAGGGCCCCGTCTTCGGCCCGCTAGAGACTTGCCAGAGCGCGCCCACGGGCCTAATCACGGCCCCATGACAGATATCACCCATGACCGCCTTCTCATCATCGACTTCGGCAGCCAGGTCACGCAGCTTATCGCGCGTCGCCTGCGGGAGCTGAACGTCTTTTGCGAAATCCACCCGTTCAACACGGTGGACGAAGCCTTCCTCAAGGAATTCGCGCCTAAGGCGGTGATCCTGTCGGGCGGCCCGTCNTCTGTGTTTGCCGAAGGCGCNCCNNNNCCGCCGCAGGCTGTGTTTGAACTGGGCGTGCCGATCNTNGGCATCTGCTATGGCCANCAGGTCATGATGCANTGCCTTGGCGGNCATGTGGAGCGTGGNCACGGCACCGCCGANTTTGGNCGGGCNTTNGTNACCCCCACNGGNCANCAGCNTGANCTGCTNGANGGNTGGTTNGCCACNGACCGCGANCAGGTCTGGATGAGCCACGGCGACCACGTCAGCAAGATCGCNCCNGGGTTNGAGGTCTACGGCACCTCCCCCAACGCGCCTTTCGCCATTACNGNNGANGTNNNNCGNNACTTCTACGCNGTGCAGTTCCACCCCGAGGTGCACCACACNCCCAACGGCCCGCGCCTNTANGAGAACTTCGTGCGTCTGGCAGGGTTCAAAGGCGACTGGACNATGAGCGCCTACCGNGAGGAAGCCATTGCCGCGATCCGTGAGCAGGTTGGCGACCAAAAGGTAATCTGTGGCCTTTCCGGTGGCGTGGACTCCTCNGTCGCCGCCGTNCTGATCCACGAAGCCATTGGCGATCAGTTGACTTGCGTCTTCGTTGACCACGGTCTGCTGCGCAAGGGTGAGGCCGAAGAGGTCGTCACCATGTTCCGCGACCACTACAACATGCCGCTGATCCACGCNGANGAGCANGAGTTGTTCTTGGGCGAGCTCGACGGTGTCTCGGACCCCGAGACCAAGCGCAAGATNATCGGCAAGCTCTTTATCGANGTGTTCCAGAAACANGCNAAAGANGTGGGCGATGCNACNTTCTTGGCCCAAGGCACGCTCTANCCNGATGTGATCGAAAGCGTCNNCTTCTCNGGNGGNCCTTCGGTNACNATCAANAGCCACCACAATGTNGGCGGNCTGCCCGAAAAGATGGGCCTCAAACTGGTCGAGCCGCTNCGCGAGTTGTTCAAAGACGAAGTGCGCGAGCTGGGCCGTGAACTCGGNCTGCCGCCTTCGTTCATTGGCCGCCACCCCTTCCCCGGGCCGGGCCTTGCGATCCGCTGCCCCGGTGAGATCACCCGCGAGAAGCTGGCGATNCTGCGCGAGGCCGATGCGGTNTATATCGATCAGATCCGCCGCCACGGTCTCTATGACGATATCTGGCAAGCCTTNGTGGCGATCCTGCCNGTGCGCACNGTGGGCGTGATGGGCGATGGCCGTACNTANGACTTCGCCTGCGCCCTGCGNGCGGTGACCTCTGTGGATGGCATGACGGCGGACTACTACCCNTTCNCCCATGACTTCCTTGGTGAAACCGCNACGCGGATCATCAACGANGTNCCGGGCATCAACCGNGTNACNTATGACATCACCTCGAAACCTCCGGGCACCATCGANTGGGAATAAANATGAGGGTGGCCCTAACNGGCCACCTTCGCTGCGCCACCCGGGCCGAGGCGGACCGGGTGCGCGCAGGGCTNGACGCGCATCTGCGCCTCACCCGTGCCGAGCCGGGGTGTTTGCGNTTCGACGTGACCCCAACCGACGATCCCCTNNTGTGGCANGTATCNGAACTTTTCACCGACCGCGCAGCCTTTGNGGCGCATCANANCCGCACGGCGGCNTCAGACTGGGCAAGGCTCACCGCCGGGATCACACGCGACTACAAGATCACCGACANCCCGATCACCGACCGCCAAATCATCGGCGACNAGGCCAAGGGNGANGACCAATTGACCNACCCNACATGACCCCCACCGTCCGCGCNGCACTCTGGATGATCGGCTCCATCGGCTCTTTCTCGACCATGGCTGTGGCGGGGCGNGANCTCTCGGCNCGGTTCGATACCTTTGANGTGATGCTCTACCGCAGTGTGATCGGCGTGATCATCGTCCTGTCGCTNGCTTGGGNCACNGGGGCGTGGCGGCAGATCAACACCCGCAACTTNGGCNTNCAACTTATCCGCAACCTCGCGCATTTCACCGGGCAGAACCTATGGTTCCTCGCNGTGTCGCTGATCCCGNTGGCGCAGGTNTTCGCGCTNGAGTTCACNTCNCCGCTNTGGGTCATCGTNCTGTCGATCTTTCTGCTGGGCGAACGNTTGACCGCCACGCGAGCGCTGGCTGCGGTCATGGGGTTCATCGGCATTCTGATCGTCGCACGNCCTGATATTGGCAANCTCAACACNGGCATTCTGGCAGCGGCGGGCTGTGCGGTCTTCTTTGCCCTGACCAATGTGCTGACCAAGCGGCTGACGCGNANCCAAGGGATCACCACGATCCTGTTCTACCTCACCACGCTGCAACTGATNTTTGGCCTGATCTCTGCGGGCTACGACGGCGANATCGCCGGACCTACGGTCGAGACNATNCCCTTTCTGTTGCTCGTCGGCGCCTGTGGGTTGCTTGCGCATTACTGNCTNACCAACGCGCTNAGCCTNGCCCCCGCGACCGTGGTGGTGCCGATTGATTTCGTCCGCCTTCCGGNNATCGCGGTNGTCGGGATGCTCCTCTATGCCGAAGCGCTCGATNTCTGGGTCTTCGTNGGGGCCGCGATCATTTTTGCGGGCAATTACCTCAACATCTGGTTTGAGACCCGCAAAGCACACCCCNAGTAATGTTTGCCCAGATTTCAACCTGACCCAAGGTCAGTGATTGACGCAAACGGCAGCTATCCGCTTAGATCGTTTCTANCCTGTGCCGGGGAGGAACCGCACAGAAGTCTTGGGAGGAAAGCAAATGAAAACCTATTTCTTGGCAATTCCGGCACTGTTNGCATCTACGGCACTCGTTCACGCTGGCGGCATCGATCGGTCNGGCCAATCCATCAACGCTCTGTTTGAAAACGGGCGCTATGCCGAGTTCAGCTTCGGGCATATCTCGCCCGACACCTCGGGCACCTCGGTCGCGGCCCTCGGCAGCCGCNATTCAGGCAANGCCACAGAAAGCTACATGCAGTTTGGCGCCGCCTATAAGGCAGACATCAACGANAAGCTGTCCTATGCGATCATCTATGACCAGCCCTTTGGCGCTGACATCGATTANCCCACAGGGACCGGCTACTACGCCGCAGGGGCGCAGGCTGATCTTGACGCGCACGCTCTGACCGGCCTGCTGCGCTACCGGATGAACGACAACTTCAGCGTTCACGGCGGTCTGCGCGTGCAAACCATCGAAGCCACGGCAGCTGTNCCCTTCGTGGGCGGCTATACGGTTGATGGGGATCGCGACACAGGCGTCGGCTATGTCGCTGGTGTCGCCTATGAGCGCCCCGACATCGCNATGCGCGTGGCGCTGACCTATAATTCCAGCATCGACCATGACGTTGACACCACCGAGTTCGGCGCAGTCATGAGCACAACCGAAATCGAAACGCCGCANTCGGTTAANCTCGACTTCCAGACCGGAATCGCGGCTGACACGCTTCTGTTCGGTGGCATCCGCTGGGTTGATTGGTCNTCCTTCGANATNTCTCCGGCTGCCTATGCAGGCGCCACGGGTGGCGCTTCCCTCGTGAGCTATGAGAACGATGTTTTCACCTACTCGCTGGGTGTGGGCCGNCGTNTGAANGACAACTGGTCGGTCTCNGCNTCTGTCGGCTATGAGAAGTCNGAAGGCGGCTTTGCTTCCAACCTCGGGCCGACCGATGGCAACAANAGCCTTGCGCTGGCNGCCGTCTATACCCGCGACAATATGAAAATCACCACCGGCGTGCGCTACGTCAACATCGGCGACGCGCAGACCGCGATNCCNGGCTTCGCCCCGGCGGCGGACTTTGAAGACAACGATGCCGTGGCCTTTGGTGTGAAAGTGGGCTTCACCTTCTGATCCACACCAGAACTGTTGAGATTACGCCGCCCGAGCCTCTCGGGCGGCGTTTTTTATGCATGCGCATCTTTCGGGTCGTGCCGATACGTGGAACGCCCTAAACCCAAGCCATGATCACACAGAAAACCATCCCCCCGCGCGCTTGGATCGAAATGGGCTTTCTCGCCCTGCTCTGGGGCGCGTCCTTTGTCGCCGTGCGGGTGGCGCTGGATGAAATCGGGCCGCTGACCTCAGTCGCGCATCGGGTGTTCTGGGCGATGCTGGTGCTTTGGGGCGCGGTCGCCGTTATGCGCCTGCCGCTGCCGCGCGACCCGCGTATCTGGGCGGCCTTCCTGCTGATTGGGCTGTTGAACAACGTGATCCCATTCTCGCTGATGGCATGGGGGCAGTTGCACATCCCCTCGGGGCTGACCTAGATCCTCAATGCCGCCACCGCGATTTTTGGCGTCTTGGCCGCCGCGATCTTTCTGGCGGATGAGCGGATCACCCCGCGCAAGGCGATTGGCGTCTGCCTTGGCTTTGCCGGGGTCAGCACCGCCATCGGGCTGGAAAACCTCACGAATTTCGATCTCGGCAGCCTTGCGCAGCTTGCCGTGTTGGGCGGGGCGATGTCCTATGCCATGGCCGGTGTCTGCGCGCGCAAACTGCTGCCGGGCCAGCCGCCGCAACTGGCCGCCGCCGGGATGCTGACAGGGGCCACGCTGATCATGCTGCCGTTGGCATGGGCCGTCGAAGGGCCGCTGACGCTCGACCTCGCCCCCGCCACGCTCATGGCCATTGCCTATTATGCGCTGGCTGCCACCGCGCTGGCCTATCTGCTCTACTACCGCGTGCTCGGCATGGCGGGCAGCAGCAACCTGATGCTGGTAACGCTGCTGGTCGCACCCGTGGCGATCCTGCTGGGCGCATGGCTGCGGGATGAGACCCTGCGCCCCGCCGCCTATAGCGGTTTCACCCTTCTCGCGCTCGGGCTTCTGGTGCTCGATGGCCGCATCTGGCGTCTGGTCAAGCACTGGGGTAGTCAGGGGAAACGAAGCACTTAACCTTGGTGATACATGCTCTACCCCACGGCTGACGACTGGCGCGCGGCCCCGCGCCGCAAAGTTCTGATCTTTGGCATGTCGGGTCTGGGCAAAACCCATCTCTCCAGCCTGCTGCGCGCCAGCGGCGATTGGTTTCACTACTCCATCGACTACCGCATCGGCACCCGCTATCTGGGCGAGTTGATCGCCGACAACGCTAAGGCCGAGGCGATGAAAGTGCCGTTTTTGCGTGATCTGCTGCTCAGCGACAGTATCTACATCGGCTCGAACATCACCTTCGACAACCTGTCGCCCGTGGCCACATGGCTGGGCAAACCGGGCGATCCGGCGCGGGGCGGGCTGCCGATGGCGGAGTATGCCAAACGCCAAGAAGCCTTTCGCCGGGCCGAGATCAGCGCCCTGCAAGACACCGCTTATTTCGCCACCCGCGCCGAGGCGCTCTATGGCTATCCGCATTTTATCTGCGACACCGGTGGCTCGATCTGCGAATGGGTCGACCCCGAAGACCCCAACGACCCGTTGCTGCGGCAATTGGCCGAGGAATGTCTGCTGGTCTGGATTAAGGGCGACGAGGCCCATACCGAGGAACTCATCCGCCGCTTTGACAATGCGCCCAAGCCGATGGCCTACCAGCCCGAATTCCTCGCCCGTGCATGGGCCGACTATCTGGACGAGAAGAACATCTCCGAGGATGCGGTGAACCCCGATGATTTCATCCGCTGGACCTATGCCGCCGCCCTGTCGCACCGCCAACCGCGCTATGAGGCGATGTCGAAATGGGGCGTCACGATCACCCCTGCCGACATCGACGCGCTGAAAGCTCCCGAAGACTTTACCGATCTCATCGCCCGCCACCTGCCCGCGGGCGGTTGAACCCGCCCTGTCCAAGATTATCTGACTGCTCTGGCTACCCCTGAAAGACCTTTCTCATGCCCATCAAGATCCCCTCCCGCCTGCCCGCCTTTGACGTTCTGCGCAACGAAGGGGTCATGGTGCTGGACGAGGAGCTGGCATCGCGGCAGGACATCCGCCCCCTGCGCATCGCGCTGCTGAACCTGATGCCTAAGAAAATCCAGACGGAGAACCAGTTCGCCCGGCTGATCGGTGCCACACCCCTGCAGATCGAACTGAGCCTCATCCGCATGTCCGATCACCAAGCCCGCAACACCGCCGCCGAACATATGGAAAGCTTCTATCGCCCCTTCGAGGAAATGAAGGCCGAGAAATTCGACGGTCTGATCATCACCGGCGCACCAATTGAGCATCTGGAGTTCGACGAGGTGACCTATTGGGACGAGCTGCGCGAGGTAATGGAATGGACCCAGACCAACATCCACTCCACTTTTGGCGTCTGTTGGGGCGGCATGGCGATGATCAACCATTTTCATGGGGTTAAGAAACACATCCTGCCCGAGAAAGCCTTTGGCTGTTTCCGCCATCGCAACCTTGCGCCCGCCTCGCCCTATCTGCGCGGGTTTTCGGACGATTGCACCGTGCCCGTCTCCCGCTGGACCGAGATGCGCCAAAACGAAGTCGACGCCCATCCCGGCCTCACCACGCTTCTGGGCAGTGATGAGGTCGGCCCCTGTCTGATCGAAGACCCCGCGCACCGCGCGCTCTATGTCTTCAACCATTTCGAGTACGACCGCGACACGCTGAAACAGGAATATGACCGCGACGTGGAAAGCGGCGTGCCGATCAACGTGCCTTGCAACTACTACCCCGAAGATGATCCTTCGCGCACCCCGGTGAACCGCTGGCGCAGCCACGCGCATCTGCTTTATGGCAACTGGATCAACGAGATATACCAAACCACCCCCTTTGATATGAATGAGATTGGCCATTAAACTGCTGCTTGCCCTCCTCCTCGGGCTGGCGCTGCTGGTGGCGCTTGTCCAATGGCGCGCCGCACGGCACGAGGCGCGGGCCGAAGCCAGCCATCCGCCCGAGGGCGAGATCATGGAGGTGGATGGCCTGCCGGTCCATGCCAAGGTCATCGGCAACGGGCCGGACCTGGTGCTGATCCACGGGGCCAGCGGCAATCTGCGTGATTTCACCATGGGCTTCGCAGAGCGACTGAGCGACCGCTTCCGCGTCATCATGTTTGACCGGCCCGGCATGGGCTATACCGCCCGCCTGCCCGGTGCACGCGGCGCGTGGAACCCGCTGGGGGAATCGCCGCAAGAGCAGGCCGCGCTGCTGCAAAAGGCTGCCGACCAGCTTGGCGTCGAAAACCCCATTGTTCTGGGCCACTCCTTTGGCGGCGCTGTGGCGGTGGCTTGGGGGCTTCAGCGCCCCAAGGACACCGCCGCACTGGTGCTTGTCTCTGCCGTGTCAGAGCCTTGGCCGGGCGGGCTGGGCTGGCTTTACAACGTCAGCGCCTCACGGCTTGGCGGTGCGCTGTTTATCCCTGCCGTCACCGCCTTTGTCCCCGAAAGCGTGGTGCAAAGCAGTATTGAGGCGATCTTTGCCCCGCAGACCGCTCCCGAAGGCTATGCCGATCACATTGGCACCGGTCTGACCCTGCGCCGCAGCGCCAGCCGCGCCAATGCCCAGCAGGTGCACCAGCTTCGCCCCCATGTGGTTGAAATGGCTGCACAATATGACCGTCTTACCATGCCGGTTGAGATCATCCACGGCGATGCCGATACCATCGTGCCGATGCATATCCACGCCGAAGAACTGATCAACGACATCCCCAATGGGGCACTGACGCGATTGCCCGGCATGGGCCATATGCCCCAACACACCGCGCCGCAGGAAGTCATTGATGCCATTGACCGCGCCGCCACCCGTGCGGGTTTGCGTTAATCGCCTTAACATCCCATATTGAAACAAGAACACCCGCAAGGAGCGCCCATGGACCTGCCCTTTGACGGCGCAATCAGCGCCTTTTTTGAGAATGACGCCCCCGAGGACATTCGCCAAGCGATCCAGCGGGCCGACAAGGACGACATCCTCTCGCCCTCCTACCCGCATGACGAACGCCTGTCGCGCAAGACCTATGAGCGCGACTATGAGCGGCTCCAGATTGAAATGGTCAAACTGCAATCGTGGGTGCGTGAGACCGGGCAACGGGTAGTCATGGTTTTTGAAGGCCGCGACGCCGCCGGGAAAGGCGGCACCATCCGCCGCATGCGCGAGAACCTCAGCCCCCGTTCTGCCCGTGTCGTCGCCCTGTCAAAACCAACTGAGACGGAACAGGGTGAGTGGTATTTCCAACGCTACATCAAACACTTACCCACGGCGGGCGAGATGGTGTTTTATGACCGCTCTTGGTACAATCGCGGCGTGGTGGAAAAGGTTTTTGACTTCTGCACCCCCGCGCAACGGGCGCATTTCTTTGAACAAGTCACCCCGTTTGAGCAGATGCTTGTCGAAGATGGCATTCACTTGATCAAATTCTGGCTCAACGTGGGCCGGGCCGAGCAGTTGCGCCGCATGTTGTCGCGCGAATCCGATCCGTTGAAACAATGGAAGCTCAGCCCGATTGACGTCAAAGGTCTTGCCAAATGGGAGGAATATTCAAGCGCCATCGCCGAGACCCTGCTTCGCAGCCATACGGATGAGACCCCATGGACGGTGATCCGATCCGACGACAAGCGCCGCGCCCGTCTGGCCGCCATGCGCCATCTGCTGCACCGTTTCGACTATCCCCAGAAAGACGCCAAAGCGATTGGCAAAATCGACGATGAAATCTTCGGCGGGCCGGACATCTGGGATGCCTAAACGCGGCTATCATCACGGCAACCTGCGCCAAGCGCTGATTGACGCCGCCCTTGAGTTGATCGAGCAGCGCGGCCCCACGGGCTTTACCCTCTCCGAGGCCGCCAAACGCGCGGGCGTCACCCCGGCTGCGGTCTATCGCCACTTCGAAGGCCGCGAAGACCTGATCGCCGAGGCCGCGCATCAAGGCTATGATATCTTTGCCGAATTGATGGAATTTGCTTACGAATCCGGCCAGCCCTCAGCCCTAAAAGCCTTCGAGGCCACGGGCCGCGCCTATCTCGCCTTTGCGCGCAAATACCCCGGCCATTACATCGCCATGTTTGAATCCGGCATCTCGGTCAACCGCACGCCGGAATTGGCCTATGCCGCCAACCGCGCTAATGGCGTGCTCGAACGCGCGGCATCCGACCTAAGCCAGCATATCCCCGAAGACAAACGCCCGCCGGCTTCCATGTTCTCGGCCCATATCTGGGCGATGAGCCACGGTGTGGTCGAACTTTTCGCCCGCAACTCCCCCGGTCGCGCGTCGCCTTTCCCAGCAGATGACCTGCTGGAAACCGGGATCGGGATTTACCTGCGCGGGTTAGGGTTGGTCAGCCCTGACGAGTGAGGATTAGCGGCCCTTAGGCCGCCACCCTCATGTCCTGCATCACATCCGCTGCAATCTCAAACGAGCGCAGCCGCGCGGCGTGATCGTGGATCTGCCCGGTCAGGATCAACTCATCAGGGCGGTGCTGTGCGATCAGCGCCTCTAGCTGACGTTTCACGGTTTCAGGGCTGCCCACGGCGGACACCCGCAGCGCATGATCCACCCCCTGCCGCATTCCTGCGCCAATCTCGGCATCAATGTCGCGCACCGGCGCTGGCAGCTTGCCGGGGCGGCCTGTGCGCAGACGGGCGAAGGCTTGCTGCATGGTGGTGCGCAGATAGGCGCCCTCTTCATCCGTATCGGCCGCGAATACATTCACCGCCAGCATGAAGCGCGGCGCAGGGCAGGCTTCGGACGGTTTGAAATCACGACGGTAGATCGCCGTGGCCTCCTCCAACGCATCGGGCGCAAAGTGAGAGGCAAAGGCGTAGGGCAGTCCGAAATGGGCCGCCAGTTGCGCGCCGTATAGCGAGGAGCCGAGGATCCAGATCGGTACATGCGTCCCCTCACCCGGATGCGCACGGACGGGCGAGCGCGGATCGGCGTCGCCCAGATAGGCCATCAATTCGGCCACATCATCGGGGAAGTGATCGCCGCCACTCATGCCGCGGCGCATGGCACGCATCACCGCCTGATCGCCACCCGGCGCACGGCCCAGCCCCAAATCGATCCGGTCGCCATGGATCGCAGCCAAGGTCCCAAACTGCTCGGCAATCGCCAAAGGCGCGTGATTGGGCAGCATCACCCCGCCCGCCCCAACGCGAATATGCTGCGTATGATCCGCCACATGCCCCAGCAAAACCGATGTCGCCGCCGAGGCGATGCCCGGCATGTTGTGATGCTCTGCCATCCAGAAGCGGTGATAGCCTTTGGCTTCGGCCAATTGGGCCAATGCGACGGAATTGGCGATGGCGGTGGCGGTGTCTGACCCTTCGGGCACCGGGGCAAGGTCTAGAACTGAATACTGCATGACTGTCTCCTGTGTTGCGCTTGATATAGGCAGGCACCGCCCCGCCCGGAACCACGGGGGCTGAGAAAAACCAACGACTTGGGTGAAATTTCCGTCGTTCACAATGTTATGTTCTAACGCATGCCAGATATGCGCAAACGGGCCTTGCCGCTCCCCTATGGCGGGCCTATCCGAAGGGCCTTCACAACCTGACCTCGCCAGTCGCTGACAAGCCATGGTCCAACACTAGGCAAATGCCATGAATATCAAACACCTTATCGGGTTCGGCCTCACCGCCGGGCTGCTCTCCTCTGCTGCCTATGCGCAGGACAACATCACCACCGGATTCGACCCTGTGATCGAAGACCGCGCCATGACCTCCATGATTGGCTGGACCGCCGGCGTCTCTGCTGCCACACGTTTCAACACGTCGGATGATTTCGATCACCTCGAAAACGAAGTCGAAGGCTTTGTCGAGCTGACCTACGGCGGCTTTCACACTGGCCTCAGCGCGACATCGCTCTACCAAGACCCGACAGATGACGTCGAGTTCGAAGCAAACCTCGGCTATGGCGCGGACTTCGGTCAGGGTCTGAGCTGGGATCTGACCTATGGCTATATCTGGCTGAACGATTCCGAAGACCACAGCGAAGAGATCACCGCGACGCTGGGCTTCCCCATCGGTCGTGACGCCTCGGGCGCCTTTGCTGTGATCATCGACCCCGACAATGGCGAAAGCGATCAGGAAGTCGCGTTCGAAGCGCCCCTGTCTGAGCGTTGGACCGCCGTTGGCCTCATCGGCAACAGCGACCGCGACGACAACATCTATGCCGAAGCCGGTGCCGTTTACGACTTTGGCGATGGCATCAGCTTTGAAGCACTCTACGAAGACACCAACGATGGCGACGGCGTGTTGGGCTTCACCGTGAGCTACGAAATCGGCGGCTAAGCCGTCTCAGGATCACGCGATTCTGGATCAGAGGCCGTTGCGGGAAACCGCAGCGGCCTTTTTCATGACCAGCAGCCACACATGCCAGCCCCCAACGAAAAAGGGCCACCCCGGAGGGCAGCCCTTTCGCAAACTTGATCGGTAAGCTTAACGCTTGGAGAACTGGAAGCTCCGGCGCGCTTTGGCCTTACCGTATTTCTTCCGCTCGACGACGCGGCTGTCGCGGGTCAGGAAGCCTGCCGCTTTCAGCGCACCGCGCAGGGAGGGATCATAAAGCTGCAGCGCCTTGGAGATGCCGTGCTTAACCGCGCCCGCTTGACCGGACAGACCGCCGCCTTTGACAGTTGCGAACACGTCGAACTGGCCTTCGGTGTTGGTGATGCCGAAAGGCTGCGCCAGGATCAGCTGCTGCACGGGGCGCGCAAAGTATTCGTTCTGCGGCTTGCCGTTGACGATGACCTTGCCGGAGCCGGGCTTGATCCAAACGCGGGCGACCGCGTCTTTACGTTTGCCGGTGGCATAGGCGCGGCCCAGTTCGTCACGAACCGGCTCACGCGGGGTCATTTCGGTTTCGGTGCCCTGCACGCCGCCGATGTTCTCGGTCACGGCTGCTTCGAGACCGTCGAGGGATTTGATTTCGTCAGCCATGCTCATGCACTCCGCGTGTTTTTCTTGTTCAAGGATTTAACATCCAGAACTTCGGGGCTCTGCGCCTCATGGGGGTGATCGCTACCTGCATAGACGCGCAGGTTGGTCATGATCTGGCGGCTCAGGCGGTTGCCGGGCAGCATGCGCTTGACCGCTTGGGTCACAACACGCTCAGGATGCGCGCCCTCAAGGATCTGTGCCTTGGTGCGCGACTTGATGCCGCCGGGGTGGCCGGTGTGCCAGTAGAAGTGCTCTTCGCGCTTCTTGCCGGTCATCTGCACCTTGTCGGCGTTGATGACGATCACGTTGTCGCCGCAATCCATATGCGGTGTGAAGGACGGCTTGTGCTTGCCGCGCAGGCGCGTGGCGATGATCGAGGCGAGACGGCCCAGCACGACGCCTTCGGCGTCGATGATGATCCATTTCTTGTCGATATCTGCCGGTGTCGCAGAAAAGGTTTTCATGGATGAATTCCCGTTTAAGGTTGGTCGGAACGAGGAATCCCCGCCCGGTGTCTGATGGAGGGGTTATAACCACCTGCATCGCCGGGTCAAGCGCAGCAATCACGGATTACGTAAGCAAAATCAGCGGCTTATGATTTAGGTATAATATTACCCCATATTTCTACACGCTGATCTGCTCTGGCGGATTGTCCAAGAGACAGCGCAGCCGCTGCATCGCCGCTTCAAAGGACCGCAGAGAGACATGGGCGTTCACCGCGATGCGCACCGCATGGGGCGCGCGGCCATCGCGCAGGGCGAATTCATCGGCAGAGCGGATCTGCACCCCCTGCGCCTCTGCCGCGCGGCAAAACCCTGCTGCGCGCCAACCCGGCGGCAGGTGCAGCCATAGAAAGGGCACATCGCGCGACCATTGCAGCTCATGCCCGCCCAGATGGTTGACCGCGACCTCTACATATTCGGCCAGTCTTTCGCGGATGTCGGCACAGATGCCCTTTAGCCGCGGATCGGTGAGCAGAATGCGCGTCGCCTCGGCCAAGGGGCGCGCAAGGCCAAAGTATCCGTATTCCGCCACCCGCCGCAGGTCCGCCGAGCGCCCCGCCGGAGCCAACGCAAAGCCGACACGCAGCGCGGGGGTCAGTTCCTTTGAAATCGAAGAGACATGCCAGACATGCTCAGGCCAGAGCGAGCGATAGCTCGGCGCGCGGGCAGAGCCCATGCGGTAGCAATCATCCTCCAAAATCTCCAAGCCGTGCCGTTTGGCGACTTCCAGCAGCGCGCGCCGCCGTTCAAGGCTGGTGTGGCTGCCCGTTGGATTGTGCACCTCCGGCGTTGTGCAAAAGACCTGCGCCCCGCTGTCCCGCGCGGCCTTGTCCAGCGCCTCGGGCAGCACACCGTCTTTGTCCATCGCCACGCCGACCACTTCGGCGCGCAGCACCTCCGCCGCCCGGCGGAACCCGGCATAGGAGAGGTCTTCGACCAGCATGACCGGTTTCGGTCCCGACAGGATGGCTTGCAGTACCAATACAATGCCACTTTGCCCGCCGTGCGACAGCACGACGTCGCGCTCGCTCAGCGGGCCAAGGGACAGGTGCGACAGCCAGTCGACCACCGCTTGGCGCACCGGGGCATAGGCATCGCGGGTGGGATAGTTCATCAATTCTTCGCCCGGCACATCCGCCACCTGCCGCAGGGCGCTGCGGATCAGAGCCACTTGCCCCATGTCTGGCAAGCGTGGGCTAAAAAGGCTGACCGCATCGGTATCGGAGATCTCTAACTCTTTGATCCAGCTATCTTGTTCGCGGTTCCAGACATCTTCGCGGATGGCTGCCTGCGGGGGGGCGACAAAGGTACCCCGACCCACCTCAGCCTCCAGCAAACCTTCGTCCGTAAGAATGGTATAGGCCCGCGCCACTGTGCCGGGGGTGATCCCCAATTGCCACGCCAATTCCCGCACCGGGGGCAGCTTATCGCCAACCGCCAGCGCGCCGGAATTGATACCCTCGCGGATGGTCAGAGCCACGAGTTTGTACTTCGGTCCCTGCCCTTCGGCGAGCGTCGGCTGCCAAATTGTACCCATTACAATATTCCTGTGGTCAAATTGTACCGCGCTTTGTACCATTGCACCTGTAGGCTTTCTACACTTTGTGTCAATACAATTTCGCCAATACAAATTCAAGGAGTTCTCCCGTGACACAGGCTCGCCCTCTTAGCGCTGATGCAATGACATTGATAACATACCGCGCCCTGCCGGTCCCTGCGGTGATCGCGCTGCGCTTTGCGGCGGTCGTGACCACATGGGCGGCCCGCCGACGCACCCGGATCGCGCTTGCTGCGCTAGAACCGTGGGAGCTTGAAGATGCGGGACTTACACCGGAACAGGCCTCGGCCGAGGCTTCCCGCGTGTTCTGGCAGGCGTAACTTCCCTGTGGCGTTCGCCAGACCTCTTCCTGGGCCGGGTTTTTCCCGGCCCTTTTTTGTAAATAGCCACCAGGTCCGGAATCAAGCCGTAGGCGCCGGGCCATCGCCTGCCCGTCCCGGCGGGCTGGCGATTTGGTTGGGCTTTTTGCTCCTTCGAGAAAGCGCACCACAGCCGCACCATAAAGTGGCGCGGATCACCGTCACAATCGCCACCCCACGGTCAGACGCTGGCCCTCCTCACCCCATCGACGCAGGCGGAATCGCATAAGTCAGGCTCGCCCGCGCCACCGGCTTATCCGACCCCTCGGAATAGATCAGCACATCCGTCACCGACAGCTGCCGCCCCAGTTTAAGCAGCTTGGCGTGAGCGACCAGCGGCACATCCGCCAGCGGCTTGCGCATGAAATCGATCGAGCAATTCGTCGTCACCGCCAGCGCCTTGGGCCCGATCATTGCCAGTGTCGCGAGATAGGCCGCCACATCCGCCAGCGCGAACATCGACGGGCCCGAGACCGTCCCGCCGGGCCGCAGATGGCGGCGGCTGGTCAGCAGACGCATGGTGATCTCATTCTCGGCCACGTGATCCACGGCGAAATCATCCGCCACCTGATCGAAAACCTCCCGCATGAAGGCTTCCAACGCCTCTGCATCCATCACCACGGCCATACTTGTCCTCCCTGCTGTCCTCGGCGTAACGTTGGCGCGACCAGCTTGGGAGGGCAAGGTGACAATTCTTGACGTTACGGCACAAGGGCCGATCACCCACCTGCGCATGAACGCACCCGAGCGATTGAACGCCCTGTCCGACGAAATGCTGGTCGCCCTGCACAGCAAACTCGACGCCTTGGCCGAAGATCGGCAAACCCGTGTCATTATCCTATCGGGCGCGGGCAAAGCCTTTTGCGCGGGCCACGACCTGCGCCAAATGACCGCCATGCGCCAAGCCGAAGATGGCGGAGCCGCCGCCTTCAAAGACCTCTTCGACCGCTGCGCCGCCCTCATGGCCCGCATCCAAAACCTGCCGCAGCCCGTCATCGCCCAAGTCCACGGCATCGCCACCGCCGCAGGCTGCCAGCTTGTCGCCACCTGCGACATGGCCATCGCCGCCGAGGACACCCGCTTTGGCGTCAACGGCGTGAACATCGGCCTCTTCTGCTCGACCCCCATGGTCGCCTTGTCCCGAAGCGTCCCGCGCAAACAGGCGTTTGAGATGCTGACCACCGGTGATTTCATCTCCGCCTCCCGCGCCGCCGAACTGGGCTTGATCAACCGCGCGGTGCCAGCCGATCAACTTCCTAACGAGGCCATGACCTTAGCCGAAAAGATCGCCGCCAAACTCGGCACCGCCGTCGCCCATGGCAAAGGCGCCTTCTACCAACAGATGCACCTGCCCACCGACCAAGCATACGACTTCACCGGCGACATCATGGTGCGCAATTTGCTTGAGGCAGACACCCGCGAAGGCATCGACGCCTTCTTGGAAAAACGCGCGCCCGACTGGCAGCAGTGATTGTTTCCAAATCCGCGCAACAGTGTTGCCGCGCAGGGGCTGGCAAATCTGGCAAAATCGGGGCACTGTTNTATTAGGGTANAGAAACCCTGATGATTTTTGGGTCGCCGACGGCGGAAGGTCCCTCCGGGTCAGCCTCTCACTGACCGACCATTCCCGCAGCGGCGACCCCAAAACCATNCNCGGCCAAGCGNGCGTNCCGCGATATTTTAGCGCGCATCGGCCCGCGNCCGCTCTTGCCNNTTGCGCGCGAACCCGCCCTGCCCTACATCGCCCCCATGACAGATACATTGCACATCATCGGCGGCGGCATGGCCGGATCAGAGGCTGCTTGGCAAGCGGCGAACGCGGGCGTGGAAGTCGTGATCCACGAGATGCGCCCCAAGGTCGAAACCTTTGCCCACCAAACCGGGCTTCTGGGCGAGATGGTCTGCTCCAACTCCTTCCGCTCGGANGATGANGAGCAAAANGCCGTNGGCCTNCTGCATTGGGAAATGCGCGCCGCCNANGGNCTCATCATGGCCTGCGCCGACAAAAACCGCCTGCCCGCTGGCGGNGCNCTNGCGGTNGACCGCGACCCCTTCGCGNAGACCGTCACCGACACGCTGCTCGCNCACCCCAATATCNCCGTCGAATANGNCGANATNNCNNAACTGCCAAAAGACGGCAAATGGATCATCGCCACNGGCCCGCTGACCTCNGGCGCNNTGGCCGAAGCCATCGCCGCCGANACAGGTGCCNANGCGCTNGCCTTNTTCGACGCCATCGCGCCNATCGTCTATTTNGACAGCATCGACATGTCGNANGCATGGATGCAGTCGCGCTATGACAAGGGCGANACCGAGGAAGAGCGCACCGCCTACCTCAACTGCCCNATGGACAAGCAGCAATACGANGATTTCATCGACGCGCTGCTNGAGGCNGANAAAACCGAATTCCGCGAAGGCGAGACGGCAGGCTATTTCGATGGCTGCTTNCCCATTGAAGTGATGGCCGAACGNGGNCGCGAGACCCTNCGCCATGGCCCGATGAAGCCGGTNGGCCTGACCAACCCNCACCAGCCCGANNTCAANGCNCATGCCGTTGTNCANCTGCGCCGCGACAACAAGCTGGGCACGCTTTACAANATCGTCGGCTTNCANACCAANATGAAGTACGGCGCGCAAACNGATGTTTTNAAACNNATTCCGGGNCTNGANAANGCGCGNTTNGCCCGTCTCGGCGGCATTCACCGCAACTCGTTCATCAACTCGCCCACGTTGCTTGACGACCAAATGCGCCTGCGCAGCCGCGACAATATCCGCTTTGCCGGGCAGATCACCGGCGTCGAAGGCTATGTCGAAAGCGCCGCGATGGGCCTGCTCGCGGGTCGCATGGCCGCNGCNGAGATCAAGGGCGGCAGCCTGCCAACCCCGCCCGACANCACCGCCATGGGCGCGCTGATNACCCACATCACCGGCGGGGCGGATGCGAAAACCTTTCAGCCGATGAACGTGAACTTCGGCCTATTTCCGCCGGTCGAAGGGCTTAAATCGGGCCGTCGCGGNCGCAANGACCGCTACAAAGCCTATACCGACCGCGCNAAGGCAGATTGGCAGGCATGGCTTGATCAAGGTTAACCCGTCCCGGGTTAACACTGGATCCTCCTGCCCATCCCCCATATCCTAGGGGAATGACAAAACATTATTTCGACAAAGCCTACGCGGCGCGGGACACACAGGTGATCCGCAGCCTTTATGACGAATGGGCCGGCAGNTACGACGAGGATATCAAAGCGCAGGGCTATGCCACGCCCGACCGCGCCGCNGCCACGCTCGCTGAATTTCTGGATGACAAAGACGCCCCGATCTTCGATATCGGCTGCGGCACAGGGCTGTCTGGCGCGGCCNTNAAACAAGCGGGNTTCACCACCATNGACGGCGGCGATGTCTCTGCCGCCATGCTNGCAGAGGCTCGAAAAAAAGATATATACCGCAATCTGTTAGAGCTCGAAGTTGATNCCCCTCTTCCCTTCGCGCCCGGCACCTATGAGGCGATCAGCGCCATTGGCGTGATCGGNCCNGGAGCNGCGCCNATCACATTGTTCGACACGTTGATGCATGGATTANAAAANGGCGGTAAACTTCTGTTTTCNNTNAACGAAAAGGCGCTCGAAGATCGCGGNGCCTTGGGNATGATNCATGAGTGGACCGACTGCGGTGCGGCGATCCTGCTCTTTGCAGAGGAAGGCCCGCACCTGCCCGGCATCGACNTGAAGTCTACCGTCTATCTGATTGAAAAGAATTGACACTTACCACCAGATTTGCCCCATCCCCGACCGGTCCGCTGCACCTTGGCCACGCCTATTCGGCACTCTTGGCCCATGATCTGGCCAAAGCAGCGGGGGGAAAGTTTCTGCTGCGGATCGAAGATATCGACCAATCCCGCGCGCGGCCCAAGTGGGAGGCGCAGATCTACGAAGACCTCGCATGGCTTGGTATTGACTGGCCGCACCCCGTGATGCGCCAATCCGACAGGATGGCGGCCTACCGCGGTGCCCTTGATGACCTCTGGACGCGCGGCCTCGTCTATGCTTGCACTTGCAACCGCCGCGACATCGCCGCGGCCACCAGCGCCCCGCAGGAGGGCGCAGAGCCGGTCTATGGCCCCGACGGCCTGATCTACCCCGGCACCTGCCGTGACGCGGGCCTCCCAAAAGCCTCCGGCGCGCTGCGGCTTGATATTCGTAAAGCTTTAGCTTCTCTGGGCAATCGCGCGCTAAGCTTCACCGAAAACGGCCATGGCCCGAATGCTGAAACCGGCGCGATCACCTTTTTCCCGGATCAGCTGATCGCCACGGTCGGTGATGTGGTCTTGGCCCGGCGCGACATGGGCACGTCCTACCACCTTTCCGTCGTGCTCGACGATGCCGCGCAGGGGGTCACGCTGGTCCCACGCGGGGCCGACCTTTTTGCGGCCACTTATATCCATGTGGTGCTGCAGGCTTTGCTCGACCTACCAACGCCGCATTATCACCATCACCGTCTGATCCGGGATGAGGGCGGCAGACGGCTTGCCAAACGCGATGACGCCCGCGCCATCGCGCTCTACCGTGAGAATGGAATGACGCCCGAGGATATTCCTGCTATGGTAGGACTTTAGCGAGCGAACTTAATCCACAGGCCTCATCAGTTCGACTTCTTCACCATTCTGGATCCCGGTGTAAAAGCAACTGCGCCGCCCTGTGTGGCAGGCGGGCCCGGTCTGGTCCACAAGCACCAACAGGCAATCGCGGTCGCAATCGACCCGCATCTCAACCAGTTTTTGCACATGGCCACTGGTTTCGCCCTTTACCCAGAACGCCTGCCGCGAGCGGCTCCAGTATGTGACCTTGCCGGTCTCAAGGCTGCGCGCGATGCTTTCTGCGCTCATCCACGCCAGCATCAGCACCTCATGTGTCTCGGCGTCCTGCGCGATGGCGGGGATCAGGCCCGCTTCGTTGAACTGAAGGTTTGCAGGATCGAAAGTCATCGGGCACCTCGTGGAAATATTTGCATCTGTCTCTGCGGCGCTTATGTAGGGTTTCAGCACGAAAAGGAACAGCCCATGTCGGATGAGACGGACCTCATCAAGCTCTACTCCGCGCGCATTCTCGCGCTCGCGGCCGAGATCCCCCACTTGGGCCGCATGGAGGCCCCGCAGGCAAGTGTGAAACGCCGCTCACCGCTCTGCGGCTCCACCGTGACGGTCGATGTGCGGGTTGAGGATGGGCATCTGGCCGAGATGAAGCAGGACGTGAAAGCCTGCGCCTTGGGGCAAGCCGCCGCCGCCGTGGTGGGCGATGCCGCCCCCGGCAGATCGCTCGCGCAGATCACAACTGCACGCGATCAACTGCGTGCCATGCTTAAAGGCGAAGGCCCGGTGCCGGATGCCCCTTTCGACGGTTTCGAAGTGCTGACCCCCGCCACGGCCTATAAAAACCGCCATGCCTCCATCATGCTCAGCATCGAAGCATTGACGGAAGCGATGCAAGAGGCCGAAGCACCTGCCGAAGCGGGCGAACGCTGAACGCGGCCAACCTCAGCCCGCTTTCCCCACTGAAAAACTAAAAAAACGCCGCACATCCTGCGAAGGATGGCGGCGTCAGTCGGCGTGCCTCATGTGGGACCCACTTTGCCGAAACCCGACGCGGACAGGCAAGTCGGAGCATCAAATTGGGACGGATGCAGCGGCAAAACGGCATGAGAGCCTTGGCAGAACTCAGATAAAGGCGGGCAGATGCAGACCCACCACCAGCATCACGATCAAAGCGGCGGCCCCTGCTGCATCTTGCAGCAATGTGGCCTGTGATCTGACGGCGATAGATTTTAGGGCAGTGTAAGTCATCATCAGTACCTCCTTATCTGTGTTGCTCCTTTGTTCTCATCTCTCCACCCGCAAGTAAAGAACTTTTTGAGAACATTCGCGAACATAATGATGTTCTGATCTCTAACCCACTGTTATTAAACGGATCGCCTCATCCTGCCGCATGAGCCACAAAAGCAGTCTCACAGCCTTGCCGCGTGGCCCTTCGAGGCTGGGGTCATCGGCCAAAAGCTTGCGGGCATCCGATTGCGCCACCGCCATCAGGCCCGCCTGCCGCTCCAAATCCGCCACGCGGAAACGCGGCACGCCGGACTGCGCCGTGCCAATCAGATCCCCCGTGCCGCGCATCTTCAGGTCGGTTTCGGCGATGACAAACCCGTCCTCGGATTCGCGCAGCACCTCAAGCCGCTGGCGGCCCGTCTCACTCAGCGGCGCTTGATACATCAAAAGGCAGGTCGAGGCGCCTGAGCCCCGCCCGACGCGACCCCGCAACTGGTGCAGCTGCGCGAGGCCGAAAATTTCTGCCCGTTCCACCACCATGATTGTTGCATTGGGCACGTCGACGCCCACTTCGATCACCGTGGTGGCCACCAGCACCTTGGTCTCCCCCGATTGGAAGGCGCGCATGGCGGCGTCCTTCTCGGCGGGCGGCATCTGGCCGTGGACCAGCCCGACGACGCCCTCGCCCAGAGCGGCGCGCAGACGTTTAAACCGGTCCTCCGCCGCCGTGAGATCACTGACTTCGCTTTCCTCGACCAGCGGACACACCCAGTAGCATTGCCGCCCCTCGCTGATTGCATGGCGCATCCGGTCGATGACCTCATCCATCCGTGCGGTCGAGACGAGCGCGGTGCGAATGGGCTGTCGCCCTGGGGGCTTTTCATCCAAAATCGAAACATCCATATCGCCGTATTGCGCCAGCGCCAGACTGCGCGGGATCGGCGTGGCGGTCATCACGAGCACATCGGCAAGCTTCCCCTTACGGCCCAGTTCCAGTCGCTGCCGCACGCCGAAACGGTGCTGTTCGTCAACCACGGCGAGGCGCAGATCGGCAAAGCTGACATCCGCCTGAAAGACCGCGTGGGTGCCGACGAGGATCTGGATATCGCCGCGTTCCAGCGCCGCGAGCTTGGCCCGACGCTCGCCCCCCTTGTCGCGCCCGGTGAGCAGTTCCAGCACAACGCCCGCCTGTTCCGCCAGCGGTTGCAGCCCCATAAGGTGCTGACGGGCAAGGATTTCCGTCGGCGCCATCAGCACCGCTTGTCCCCCCGCCTCAACCGCGCGCAAGAGCGCCATGAAAGCCACCAGCGTCTTGCCCGCCCCCACATCGCCCTGCAACAGCCGGTTCATCCGGGTCTCGCGGCCCATGTCGGCGGTGATCTCTTCGATCGCGCGCTGCTGCGCGCCTGTGGGGCGATAGGGCAAGGAGGACAGGACCCTTTGTTGCAGCCGCCCGTCGCCCCGATTTGCCCGCCCCATCTTGCGCCGTTCATTCTGTCGCGCCAGCGCCAAGGTCACCTGATGGGCGAAAAGCTCGTCATAGGCCAACCGCTCGCGCGCGGGCGCGGTGGCGGTCAGATCCTCGGCCTTCCGCGGATCATGGGCGGCCTCTGCGGCGGCAGCGAAATCGGGCCAGCCGGCCTGCGCCACCTGCCCCGGATCGGCCCATTCGGCCACCATCGGCAGCCGT
>NZSX01000021.1:0-27399 GCA_002703405.1 Sulfitobacter sp.
CGAGGATCATCACCCCCGGCAGCGGATCCATGAACAGACCAAAAAGCAGCAACAGCACGTTCACCGCCAAGAGGAACAGGATCGGCGAAAGCTCCCACGCGATGATCGTCTCGGCCAGAAACTGCGGCACGCCTTCGATCACCAGAACCCATGCAAAGGCCCGCGCGGCTCCGAGGATGAGCAGCACCGCCGAAGAGATCAGCGCGGCGCGGAGGATCAGCCCCGGCAGGTCCCGCAGCCGCAGCGCGCGGTAGACGAAAAAACCGCAGAAGAGGGCATAGAACACCGCGATGACTGACGCTTCGGTGGGCGTGAAAATACCGCCCCGGATGCCGCCGACGATCAGCACAATCAGCCCAAGTGCTGGCAGCGCCATGAATGTATTGCGCCACATCTGCGCCCGCTCGGGGCGTGCATCCGCGCTGCGATAGTCGCGTTTCCAACTGACCCACCCGTTGGCGGCAAGACTGCCACAGGCCAGCAAAAGCCCCGGAATGACACCGGCCATAAACAGCGACCCGACCGAGACTTCCTGATCCTGCAGCGCATAGATGATCATCACGATAGACGGCGGAATGATCGGCCCCACCACCGCCGAGGAAATCGTCAGCGCCCCCGCGTAGGAGCGGTCATAGCCGCCTTTCTCCATCATGCGGATCATCATCGCCCCCGGCCCCGCCGCATCGGCCAAGGCCGAGCCGGAAATGCCTGCGAACATGGTGGAGGAGATCACATTAGCATAGCCCAGCCCCCCGCGCAGATGCCCGACGAACTGAGCGGCAAAGCGAAGCAACGTATGCGTGATCGCGCCGCCGGTCATGATCTCGGCGGCGAGGATGAAGAAGGGCACAGCCAAAAGCGGGAAACTGTCGAGGCCGGAAAACATCTCTTTGACGACGACGATCTGCGGATAGGAGCTGCCCAAGCCAATTGCCGCAAAAACCGAAATGGCCATGGCAAAGGCCACGGGCAGGCCCAGCACCATCAGCACGAAAAGCGAGATAAAGAGGATCTCAGCCATTGGCGGCTCCCGGCATGTTTTCGGTTTGGCCATCGGACTGATGGTAGTGGCCCGCCATGATGAAAGGCCGCGCGATCAGCAGCAAATGCACGATCAACAGCGAGAACCCAACGGGCATGGCAGCATAGACATAGCGAAACGACAGCCGCATCGCGGGGGTCATCTGGTACTGCGCGCGCTGCATATAGTCCCAGCCGACTTTGACCATGAAAGCGAAAAAGAACAACAGGATCAATACGATGACCCCGCGCAGGATGCGCTGCATCCGGGTGTTCATCACGTCGTGCAGATTGGTGATGGCCACATGGCCGCCCTGCCGCAGCGCCAGACCGGCCCCCAGAAAGGCCATCCANATCATCAGNTANCGGGCGGATTCATCGGACCATGNCAGCGAGNGATTGGTGCTGAACCGCAAAGCGACATTGGCCCCCACGACCAAGACCATCCCCGTCAGGCAGGCGATCACCACCGCGGCGTTCACCTTGACGAATAGCTGTTCCAATCTGCGCATGGTTTCCCCTCCCGTGCAAAACGGCCGGAAGCGCTGCTCCCGGCCGTCTGATTTTACATCGCGGCGCTTACTCGGTCGCGGCGATCTGGTCGATCAGCTCTTTNCCGTAGGTCTCATAGTAGCCTTCATAGGCGCTCTCGATGGAGGCGCGGAAAGTGGCCTTTTGCTCTTCGGTCAGCTCGTTGACTTCCATGCCGCGCTCTTTCAGCGTCTCTACGCCGCTCTGTTCGACATCATCGACGAAACCACGCATGGCGGCGACAGCCTCGGTCGCGCCCTTCTCAAAGGCGGCTTTGTCTTCGTCAGACAGACCTTCCCAGAACGGTTTGGAGACCAGCAACATNGCGGGCGAATAGACGTGGCCCGACAGCGTCAGGTACTTTTGCACTTCGTCGAGTTTCACCGACACGATCACCGACAGCGGGTTTTCCTGCCCGTCGATGGTGCCTTGCTGCAGCGAGCTGATGACCTCGGGCCATGCCATCGGGGTGGGGGCAGCACCGGCAGCGTTGAAGGCATCAAGGTGCACCGGGTTTTCCATGGTGCGCAGCTTCATGCCCGCGATGTCTTCGGGAGTCTCAATCGCGTTGCGGTTGTTGGTGATGTGGCGGAAACCCTGCTCACCCCAAGCCAAGGCCACCATGCCCGCGCCGTCAAACTCGGCCAGAATGTCTTGGCCGATGGGACCATCAAGCACGCGGCGGGCGTGGTCAAGGCTGCGGAACAGGAAGGGGATGTCGGTCACACCGGTGGCGGGGACGAAGTTGCTCAGCGTGCCGGTGGAGACGATGGTCGCCTCGACGGTGCCAAGCTGCAGACCTTCGACCACTTCACGCTCACCGCCCAAGCCGGAAGAGGGGAAATGGCGGAAGCTGAACTTGCCGTCGGTTTCGGCTTCGACGACTTCCTGCCACTTCTGCGCNGCGACGCCGTAGTGGCTGTCGGGGGCGAGGGCGTAGCCGATCTTGACTTCGGTCTGGGCGCTCAGTGCTCCTCCGGTGAGCGCGGCCAAAGTGGCGATAATTGCCGTGGGCTTGGTGATTTTGAACATTTTGTATCCTCCAGCGATCTTATTAACAAGGTCAGGAAAACTGCTAGCGCTGGACGCTCCAAATGGCAATGGGGTTGAGGGCGCTTTGTGGACAATGAATCCACAGCGTTTTGAGGGTGGTTTCCTTCGTGATATGAGCGGACTCGATGCTACAACCCTTGACCACTTCAGCAGTGCTCAGGACTGACCCGGCTAGAGATCGAGCTCGATTTTGCGCACCCGGTCACGGAGCAGGGTTTTGGATACGGTCAGCAAATGCTGTTCCATCGCCGCGGCCGCACCGAGCGTATCGCGCCGGGCGATTGCGTCGTTCAGGGTCATGTGTTGTTCGCCAAGTATCTGTAACGTCTCTGGCGCGTGAGAGCTGCGGCGGCGCGAGGTCCAAGCCACTTCGCGGCGCACCGCGCGGATGGATTCGTAGACCGTGAGGAACAGCGGGTTCCGGGCCATTTCGGCGATCTTGTAGTGGAACATGTCATCCGCCGCCTCATAGGCGTCGGGATCACTGAGGTTCAGCGTGGCGCGCATCAACTGATCCAGCCGCTCGATCTCTTGCGGGCGGGCGCGGTCGGCGGCGAGGGCGGCNAGNGCGGGCTCGACCTCAAGCCGGACTTCCATGACATCGCTTGGTGTCACTTGCCGGGCGAGGTGGCGCAGGCTGTCGGCATTGGTGGCGGGCGGCGGCGTGGCAAAGGTGCCTTGGCCGTGGCGGCGGTAAATGGTGCCATCCTCTTGCAGCAGGCCAAGCGCCAGCCGCAGCCGCGCGCGGCTCACGCCGAAATGCTCGGCCAATGCCCGTTCGGGCGGCATCCGCCCATCGTTCAGGATATCCCCCTGCCGGATCGCTCCGCGCAGCCGCTCGGCCAATTCATCTTCACTTGGGGCGGTCTGGGGGGGCTGAGTCATGAGTTGGAAAACGCTTCAAATAAATCAATGAACATACGCAATGACGTTACCATCAGGAAAATTCCAAAGGCAAACCGAAGCGCCCTTCGGGGGATGCTATGGGCCAATTTCACGCCCACATGGGCAAAGCTGCTGGTCAGCGGAATGATGATGGCCGCAGCGGCAAGGTTCACATAGCCAAGCGAGAAGGGCGGCAGCCCTTCGGCGCCGAGGCCCGTCAGCGCATAGACCACCGCGCCGGGCAGNCCGATNATAAANCCGATTGCGGCAGAGGTGCCGACCGCGCGGCGGATGTCATAGCCCAGAAAGTTCAACAGCGGCACGCCGATGGTCCCGCCCCCGATGCCCATCATCGCNGANAGCCCGCCGGTNNCGACACCCAGCACTGCCCAGATCGGCTTGGCAAAGCCGCGCGGCGTGGGCTCGTCTTTGGTNTTGCGAAAGATCATGTCGAGCGCGACGAGCGCGGCCACGGTNGCAAANACGCCGACAAGGATCAGCCCCGAGACNTAGCCNCCCAAAAGCGCGCCGATNANAACGCCAACCAAAAGCGACGGCGCCCAGAGTTTNAGCAGGTCCATATCAATCGCGCCGCGTTTGAAGTGACCATAGCCAGANGACANAGAGGTAAAGACGATNGTNGCNAGCGANGTNCCNACNGCCACCTGCATGGTAATCGCCGGGTCCATCCCCGCCGTCGAGAGGGCAAGATAGAGCGCGGGCACAATCACAATACCGCCGCCAACACCCAGCAGTCCCGCAAGGATACCGCCAAAAATACCGGCGGTCACCGCAATAGCGAGAAGGGGCAGAAGCTGGCCAAAATCGAGCGCGTTCATCGGGTTAAACTTTCTTTGTCTCTACATCTGTCGCCAGTGACCGGCTGGCTTTGCCCGCTGCTTTGCGCGCCTCTTCGGCCCGCGCAATTGCGGCATCAATCTGTGCGCGGTCCGAGGTGCCCGAGAAATTGTCGAGGCTTGGCATCGCTTCGGCCACATGGAGGTAGCGCTCTCCTGCGACTTCAAGCAGCCGGTTAAGTTCGCTGAGTGGATCGCCATGATCGTCGACGCGCAGATCAAGATAGGCATGGTCCTGCCCGCGGTGGATCACCAATCCTGCCGCCTGACGGCCCCGCTTGTCGCCGCCCGCCTCTTCGCCTGCGCGCATGGCAGCAAGCAGCCGTTCGGCCATCGGCAGATCGCTGCGGGCGGCATAGGTGTCGAACGTGGCCTCCACCACCTCCGGCCCGGTCAGCATATTGCCTGCGACGGAATGCATGTCGCCTACTCGGTGTCCGGCCCAATCGACACAACCAGCGCCAGTGTGCGCGGCAAAATTGCCCTTGGCGTCAAGCATGTGGCACTGGCGGATGTCGCGCCCCGCGTCGCGTGCGGCGAATTCCTTCAGCAGAGCTTCGGCCGGGTCGCCGCTTTCCAACATGCGCCGGCCTTCTGTCCCCCAAAGCGGATTGACGAAAGCCTGCGTCGCCACNGCGACNCGGCGNCCGATNTAGGGCACNGCNGCCCCGCAGGCGAAAAAACGGCTNGCNACGGCGATGCCGATCTCATGGCTTTCGGGGTCACGGGCGATGATGGAATAGGTCATGNGTCAACGTCCTACGGCATAGGCCTGCATNAGGCGGGGGGTCGCGGCGGCNTGAAGNCTGCCNTCGGGNTNGCGCANCGCGGCGGTCATNCGNCCCACNGACCANGGCTCGGCCACGGTNACGATATGNCCCCGNGCGCGCAGCGCGTCGATCACNGNNGNGCCNACATTGGGTTCGATCATCATCTCGCCGGGCAGGGCTTGGCGGGGAAAGAAGCTGCTTTGAAAATGCATGGTGTGGAACANCGGCGCGTCCATGCCCTCTTGCAGGTCGANCCCGTGATGCACNAANCGCAGGAACCAGATCANNTGCCATTGNTCCTGCTGGTCGCCACCCGGNGTGCCAAAGACCANNTGCCGCCCGTCNGAATGTTCGGCAAAGGAGGGGGTCAANGTGGTGCGCGGACGCCGACCGGGGGCGAGGGAGGTGGGCANNCCNCGCTCAAGCCAGAACATCTGCGCGCGGGAGTTCANCGGAAANCCNAGCCCCGGCACNACCGGATTGCTCTGCAACCACCCGCCCGAGGGCGTGGCCGAGACCATATTGCCCCAGCGGTCGATCACATCNAGATGNACGGTATCGCCGCGTTTNTCGGTCAGNTGCGCCATCGTNGGCTCTTGCGGGGCGGCNTTCTGAACGCCGAAATCACGGGCNGCGCGTTCGATATANCGCTCGGCCANATGCTCCANCCCCGCGATCACGCCGGGGCGCTGCTCAAGCGATGCCTTGCCNTTCACCAGNTTCGCGCGTTCCGCGTTATAGGCNTCAGAAAGCAGNTCTTCCATCGGGATNATGCTCTGNTCGGGGTCGCCGTAATANGCNTCGCGGTCGGCATAGGCGAGTTTCATCGCCTCNATCACCGTATGNGTNAANGAGGCNCCCATCGGGTCCATCNCGGCCAGATCNAAATGNTTGAGAATGGCGAGGGNCTGCAAAAACACCGGCCCCTGCGACCAGGCGTGGGTNTTGTGCACCGTCCAGCCGTGATACTCNTANGTGAGCGTGTCTTCGTAGCTGGCCTGCCATTTGGCCATNTCTTNGCGCGCCANNAGNGCGCTGTTCTTTTGCTCNGACACGTCATGCACGCAGGCGTCTTCGAGGTAGTCGAAAATGGCATCCGCCACGAANCCTTCGGACCAGATTTTNCGCGCNGCTTCGATCTGCGCGCTCCGGTCTTCGCCCACGGCTTCGGCCTCGCTGACCAACCGTTCATAGGTNGCGGCCAGATCGGGGTTTTTAAAGTTGGCATTGGGCTCTGGCGCCGCGCCGCCGGGCGTCCAGACGGCGGCGGAGCTGGGCCATTCGGCGGCGAAATATTCGGCCAGCCCCTTGATGGTGTTCGACACGCGCGGCAGCACCGGATGNCCNTCGCGGGCATANTCGATCGCGGGCTGCAGCACGTCGCGCAGGGCCATGGTGCCATGGTCGCGCAGCATCAGCATCCAGCCGTCAAAGGCACCGGGCACCACCGTCGACAAAAGCCCCGAGCCGGGGATCAGTTTCAGCCCGAGTNCCTCGAAATGCTCNAGCTTGGCNGCGGCGGGGCTGACCCCTTGGGCGCAGACGACCTTGGTCGCCCGTTTTTCCGCGTCGTGAAAGATGATCGGCAGATCGCCCGCCGGGCCGTTCAAATGCGGCTCGACCACCTGCAGGACAAAGCCCGCAGCGGCGGCGGCGTCAAANGCATTGCCGCCTTTTTCGAGGATGCCAAANCCCACGGTCGAAGCGATCCAATGGGTCGANGTNGTGACACCGAAGGANCCGCGGATCTCGGGGCGGGTGGTAAAGGGGGTCATGTCGTCTCCGGTCAGTGTTCGCGCGGGTCCAGCGCATCGCGCAGNCCNTCGCCNAGAAGGTTGAAGCCAAGCACGACCATAAANATCGCAATNCCGGGCCAGAGCGCCATCCATGGCGCTTGATTGAGGAAGTTCTTCGCCGTGTTCAGCATCGACCCCCAAGAGGGCGCGGGCGGCTGCTGGCCAAGGCCAAGGAANGAGAGCGACGCCTCAGCGATGATGGCAGTGGCGACGGTCAGCGTGGCCTGCACCAANACNGGCGGNAGNACGTTGGGGAAGATATAGCGGCGCAGGATACGCGGGGTCGACAGGCCAATGGCGCGNGCGCTTTCGACGTAATCCTCNGCGGCGACGCTGAGCACTTGACCNCGGGTGAGGCGGATGAAGATCGGCGTNGCCGAGATGCCGATGGCGATCATNGCNTTGGTCANNCTNGGCCCGAGGAAGGCNGCNAGCGCGATGGCGAGGATCAGGAAGGGCGCNGCCAGCAGCGCCTCGGTGCAGCGCGAAATGATCGCATCGGTCCAGCCGCCGAAATACCCGGCAATGATGCCCANAGGGACGCCAAGCCCAAGCGCGATGGCGACNGAAACGACCCCCGCCAGCANGGANGCCTGCGCCCCCCANATCAGCCGCGACAACACATCGCGGCCCAATTCATCGGTGCCGAACCAATGCGCGGCGGAGGGCCCTTTGCGCACAGCCCCCCAATCGGTGGCGGCAGGGTCGGGGATCGGCAACAGGGGGGCCAAGATAGCGATGGCGCAGAAGAACACCACCAGCACGCCGCCCAGCATGGCGCTGCGGTGATGGCGGAATTTCTTCCAGACCCGGTTTTCCGGACGGGCGGAGAGGACCGGATCAGCCGCACTTTCGGCGTCGATGGTGATGGGTGTGGCAGGTTGGGCCATTATTGCTTCCTCAGGCGGGGGTTCAGCAGCACATAGGCGACATCGGCCAGCAGGTTCATGAAGATGAAGCCGACGGCGGTGACCAGCACGATCC
The DNA here is from genome assembly GCA_002703405.1 of Sulfitobacter sp. Classification (GTDB taxonomy): domain Bacteria; phylum Pseudomonadota; class Alphaproteobacteria; order Rhodobacterales; family Rhodobacteraceae; genus Sulfitobacter. The sequence goes on from NZSX01000021.1 coordinate 7,897, forward strand.
CCTGCACCACGGCGTAATCGCGGTTGAACACGGCATCGACCACGAGCTTGCCAAAGCCGGGGATGGTGAAAATCTGTTCGGTCAGCACCGCGCCCGCGATCAGCTCACCAAAGAGCAGGGCGGTCAGGGTAACGATCGGCGTCAGCGCATTGCGAAAGGCGTGTTTAAGGATGACTTTGCGCTCAACCAACCCTTTGGCGCGGGCGGTGCGGACGTAGTCGCTGCTCAGCACGCTCAGCATGGCCGACCGGGTGTGGCGCATCAGCGTGGCGGCAAGCGCGGTGCCCAGCACGAAGGCCGGCATGATCATCACGGTGATAGAGCGGATGGGGTCTTCGCTCAGGGGCACATAGCCCGAAGCGGGCAGCAGCTTCCATTTCACCGAGACCAGCAGGATCAGCATGATCCCCAGCCAGAAGTTCGGGATCGACAGGCCCGAGAGCGCCACCACATTGGCCACATAATCGGTCACGGTGCCCTTCTTAACGGCCGAGAAGATGCCCGCAGGCACGCCGATCAGCAGGGCAAAGATCATCGCCATCGTGGCCAGTTGGATCGTGACGGGCAGCTTTTCCCCGATGAGTTCCAGCACCGGCTGGTTGGTGCGGAGTGAAATGCCCAAGTCACCGGCCAGCGCGTTGCCGATCCAAGTGAAATATTGCACCGGAATAGGATCGTTCAGGCGGTATTTCTCGCGCAGGAACTCTAGCACCTGCGGGTCGCGTTCTTCGCCGGCCATGGCCAGCACCGGGTCGCCCGGCAGCAGCTTTTGCAAGGTGAAGACAAAGACCGAGATCAGGATGATCGTCGGGATCGCGATCACCAGACGGCGCAGGATGAAGGACAGCATTTTGAAACGTCTCGCTCAGGGGAGGGGCACCGCCGGGACCGGCCCGGCGGTGCGGATGCAGAAGGGTTAGCCTTCTTCTTTTTTCATGCCCGCAAGGCGGATCATGCCGTCAGGATAGGGGGTGAAACCGGTGATGTCGGAATCCAGCGCCCAGATCCATGTCTGGTGGTAAAGGTACACGATCGGCAGCTCTTCGTTCAGGATCGCGCGGGCGGCGGTATAGCTTTCGCGACGCACGTCTTGGTCGTTGGACTTGCGCGCCTTGTCGAGCAGCTCATCCACTTCCGGGTTCGAGAATTTGGAATCGTTGATCCCGCCTTCGGTGGTCATGAACTGGTGGATGTTGCCATCGGGGTCCACACGGCCCGACCAGCCGATCTGGCTTGCCTGATAGTCACCCGCCGATTGGTCGGCCAGCAGTGTCGCGAATTCCTTGGAGGTGATCGAGATGTTGATCCCCGCCTCAGCCGCCATGGACTGTACGACCTGCATCAGTTGCAGCGGNATCGTGGTGTTGGGCACCTGTACCTCAAGGTCGATNCCATCGGCAAAGCCCGCTTCGGCCAGCAGTTCCTTGGCNTTTTCNACGTCACGCTCNGGCACGGGNNAGTCGGTGCTGTACCAAGGCGAGTTNGGCGGGAAGGGCTGGTTGCCCGCGGCGAAGGCACCNTTNAAGACGACCTGATTGATCGCNTCGCGGTCGATCGCATAGCTCAGNGCCTGACGCAGNCGTTTGTCGTTGCCCCAAGGGTTGTCNCCCTTTTCGCCATTGGCGACNTTGATGGTGATGCCNTGATAGCCCAGNGACACGGCGCTTTCGACCTTGATGCCGTCGTCACCCTCGGCCTGCGCNAGNTCGGTCGCGGCCANACGCTCNAGCATNTCGATGTCNCCCGATTGCAGGTTCGCCANACGCACGGTGGTGTCGGGGATCGGCAGGTAGGTCACGCTGTCAAAGTGGTATTCGTCGGCGTTGTAATAGTCGGCGAATTTCTCCAGCACGATCCGGTCTTGGGCNACACGCTCTTTGAACTGGTAGGGGCCCGAGCAGACCGGGTTCAGGCCAAAGTCATCGCCCGCCGCTTCGGCAGCNGTGGGGGAAACCATCATGCCCGCGCGGTCGGCGAACTGCGCCATCAGCGTGGCGTCNGCATCGGCCAGATCAAAGCGGATTTCATGGCTGCCCAGCACCTCGACGCCGGTGATGGAGGAAAGCTCGGACTTGCGGCGCGAGGTCTCAAGGTTCTGGCTGCGGTCGATGTTGGCGGCCACGGCCTCGGCNTCAAACGGCGTGCCATCGTGGAAGACCGCATCGTCGCGCAGNTTCATGGTCAGCTGTTTGCCATCCTCAGAAAANGACCATTCGGTCGCCAGTTGGGGGATGATTTCCAGATCAGGCGTGATGTCCACCAGCTTGTCGCAAAGCGANGTATAGACGATCCGCCCCACAAAGGTGCGCGACTGGTCGGGGTCCAGCACATCGGCGTCAGATTGCAGCGCGATGCGCAGGTCAGCCGCCTGNGCGCCGAGGGTNGTGGCCCCCAGCAGCGCNGCGGCGAGGGTCATTTTGGTCAGTGTCATATCGNACTCTCCTGTCGTTTCATTAAGTCTGNTTNAGCCTGTTATTCTTGGTCTTGGCGGGGGCGGAGCGTTGTCCGNTCCCGCATGGCGTCTTGGTAAAGCGCAAAGCGNGCNGCNGCGCCNGGGGCACGTTNGGGCGCNTCNGCAAGNCCGAGATCCGGCGTGGCGGCGGCGATCTCTTCGAAANAGTGGCAGGCGGCGATATGNCCGTCGCCNGCATCGGTTTCGCGNAAGGNNGGCGGCTCNCTNGCGCAGCGNTCTTTGGCATAGGGGCAGCGGGTGTGNAAACGGCANCCCGANGGCGGNTTNGCNGGGCTNGGCATCTCNCCCTCAAGNGCNGTNTGNGGNGTGCGNGCACCATGNGCGGCNACNGGAATGGCCGANAGNANNGCGCGGGTATAGGGGTGNCGCGGGTGGTTGTAGACCGTNTCNACATCGCCCTGTTCNACGATCTGCCCCAGATACATCACCGCCACGCGGTCGCTCATATGGCGGATCACGGCGAGATCATGGGCGATGATCACCAGCGTGAGCCCCAACTCATCCCGCAGATCGCCCAGCAAGTTAATCACCTGCGCCTGCACCGACACATCAAGGGCCGAGACAGGCTCATCCCCGATCACCAGCTTCGGGGCCGAGGCCAGCGCGCGGGCAATCCCGATCCGTTGGCGCTGGCCGCCCGAAAATTCATGTGGGTAGCGTTCCGCGTGCTCGGGGCGCAGGCCGACTTTGGCCAGCAGTTCCGCCACTTTGCCGCGCCGCTCAGGGGCGGACATTTTTGGGAAATGCGTCTCTAGGGGTTCGCCGACCAGCTTGCCGACGCTCATGCGCGGGTTCAGCGACGAAAAGGGGTCCTGAAAGATGAACTGCATGTCTCGGCGCAACGCGGTCAGGTCGCGCCCGGCAAGGCTGCGCACATCGCTGCCGTCAAACTGCACATCGCCCTCGGTCGGGGTCAGCAGNCGCATGAGCAGCCGCGCGAGGGTGGATTTGCCGCAGCCGGATTCACCGACGATGGCAAAGGTCTCTCCGCGGCGCACGTCGAAGGAGACACCATCGACCGCCTTGACCGTGGCCCCTTTCGCCAAGCCACCGCCCGAGGTCTTGAAATGTTTCTTTAGCCCGCGCGCGGTCAGGATCGTGTCGGTCATGCGCTCTGCTCCAGATGGGTCTCTAGCGGGGCGAAATGGCAGGCGACGGCGTGGCCACCTTCCAGCGGCGCAAGCGGCGGTTCCTTGGCGCAGATGGGCTGGGCGAAAGGGCAGCGCGTGGCAAAACGGCAGCCTTCAGGCATGTTCTGCGTCGTGGGCACCATGCCCGGCACGGTGGCCAAACGCCCGCGCGGACCGCTCAACTGCGGGATCGAGGACATGAGGCCAATCGTGTAGGGGTGCTGCGGGTCGTTGAAAATGCGCTCCGCCGGGCCGGTCTCAACAATCGTGCCCGCGTACATGACGGCCACGGTATCGGCGATTTCGGCCACGACGCCGAGGTCGTGGGTGATCATGATCGTGCCCATGTCGGTCTCGGCCTGAAGGTCGCGGATCAACTCAAGGATTTGTGCCTGAATGGTCACGTCGAGCGCGGTTGTAGGCTCATCGGCGATCAGTAGCGCGGGGTCGTTCACCAGCGCCATGGCGATCATCACCCGCTGGCGCATCCCGCCCGAGAGCTGATGCGGATAGTCGCGCATCCGCTTTTCCGCCGCCGGAATGCCGACCCGCTCGAGGATCGCCAGCGCCTTTTCCTCGGCCTCGGACTTGCTGGCGTTGCTATGGGCAAGCACGGCTTCGGTGATCTGGTCGCCAATGCGGAACGCGGGGTTAAGCGAGGTCATCGGCTCTTGGAAGATCATGGTCATCCGACTGCCGCGTAGTTTGCGCATGGCTGTGTGGTCGGCAAGGTCGAGCTTTTGCCCCTCGAAAACCATCTCGCCCGATCTGATCGTCGCAGCGCCTTCAGGTAGCAGCCCCATCATCGCCAAGGAGGTCACGCTTTTGCCGCACCCACTTTCCCCGACAACGCAAAGCGTCTTGCCCGGATGGACCGTGAAATTCACGTGGTTGATCTGGTCGCTCGGCGCACCGCGAAAGCGCAGGCTGAAGTCGCGCACTTCGAGCAAAACCTTGTCTGGGTCGGTGTTGAGGCCGATGTCAGGGCTGGGCAATGGACCGCTTTCTTGAACCAATATAAGATTGGTCGAGTATGCGGTTGCAAGTTTCTCGCTGTCAATCCGGCGATTTTAATTTTTGGGAAAGCCTTTTTCGGTCAATCTATTGCGACAGAAATTGCCTGTCGTATCAACGGCGATGCTTGATTTTTGAGCGGTCTGTGAAGGTCTGTTGGGAGGCTTGATTGCCAAGGATGGCGTTTNGNGAGATNGCGGACGGTATTTAAGAAAGGATGAATTGAAGGGGGCGGGCGCGCATTCGGTGGGGCCNCGCTATTGTAGGGCGGTCGATTTGTTGCTTTATCGANGGGGAGCCAAGAATTTCGAAAGGGCGGCATCCCCGCATGACCAGCAAACCTAAAACGGCGGAACGCAAGCGCGGGTCCGGGGCGCAATTTGTCTATTCTATCCTGCGGGATGAGATNCTTGATTTNACNCTGCTGCCCGGCAGCCCGATCGACGAGATNCGNCTATCCGAGCGTCTTTCGATGTCGCGCACGCCGATCCGTGAGGCATTGGTGCGGCTGGCGAGCGAGGGATTGGTGACCACGTTGCCCAACCGTTCGACCGTGGTGGCGAATATCGACTTCATGAACCTGCATACCTTCTTNGACGCGATGACGTTGATGTACCGTGTNACCACGCGGCTGGCGGCGCAGTTTCATACCCCGGCCGATATGGCNAAGATCCGCGCGCGACAGGCAGAGTTTGCCAAGGCCGTATCGGCGCAGGACGCGCTGTNGATGATCGCCACGAACCGTGAGTTTCATGCCGAGATCGCGCGGGCGGGGCGCAACCCTTATTACGAATCGCTTTGTTTGCGCTTGTTGGATGAGGGGCGNCGNTTGCTGCGGATGTATTACCAATCCTTCGACGATCAGCTTCCCAGTGAGTATGTCCAAGAGCATGAGGATTTGATCGCGGCCATCGNGGCGCGCGATATCGGGNGCGCGGATTCTTTGGCGGAGACNCANGCGGATCAGATTGTACGGCAGATTCAGGNGCTGATTTCGCGGGATCGGCGGCAGCATATCGAACTNTAACAACNGGTAAATGCGTGGTTTTTNCGCGCGCNGNNANCTTGCGGCGATTTTATGTCGACAAATAAAATACAATAGNTAAGATGCAGCCAATCCCGGCAATATCGCAGCCGGATTCTATGAATGGAGAGACAAATGACCCCTTCGATTTTTTCCGGCTGCATCCCGGCCCTGATGACCCCCTGCACGGCAGACCGGAAACCTGATTTCGACGCGCTGGTGCGCATGGGCAAAAAGCTGATCGCCGATGGTATGAGCGCGGTTGTCTACTGCGGCTCCATGGGCGATTGGCCTTTGCTGACCGATGCAGAGCGGATGGAGGGCGTTGAGCGCTTGGTTGATGCGGGTGTGCCGGTCGTTGTTGGCACGGGTGCTGTGAACACCAAGCTGGCCGCCGAACATGCGGCCCATGCGCAAAGGGTCGGCGCGAAGGGGTTGATGTTGATCCCGCGCATCTTGTCGCGCGGCACGTCGGTTGCGGCGCAGAAGGATCACTTCAAAACCGTTTTGTCGGCCGCGCCAGAACTTCCTGCCGTGATCTACAACAGCCCCTATTACGGCTTCGCCACCCGCGCCGATCTGTTCTTTGCCCTGCGCGCCGAGCATTCGAACCTCGTGGGTTTCAAAGAGTTCGGCGGTGCGGATGATCTGCGTTATGCAGCGGAGAACATCACCAGCCGCGATGATGAAGTTACGCTGATGATCGGGGTGGATACCACCGTGTTCCATGGTTTCGTCAATTGCGGTGCCACGGGCGCCATCACCGGGATCGGCAATGTGCTGCCCCGCGAAGTGCTGCATCTCGTAGCCCTCAGCCAAGCCGCAGCGGCGGGCGATGCCGAAGCGCGCCAGCGGGCGCAGGAACTCGACGCGGCGCTTGGTGTTCTGTCCTCCTTTGATGAGGGGCCGGACCTCGTGCTTTATTATAAGCATCTGATGGTGCTTGAGGGCCATGGGGAATATGCGTTGCATTTTAATGAGACCGACGCTCTGACCGACAGCCAGCGTGGCTATGCCGAGGCGCAGTACCGGCTGTTCCGCACATGGTATGCTGACTGGAGCAAGCAAGGCGGCGCGGTCGCGAAATACGCCGCTTAATCCTCCTCCCAACTCTCCCCAGCTGGGCAGGCCCGTCGCATTTGCGGCGGGCCTTTTGCGTTGTTTTGCGCCCTTTCGAAGAAGATAATTGCAAACGCATATAAATTTGACTAGCATCTTTTCAGGGGCCAACGCATCGGGAGTGGGTGCGCCATTTGAGGGAGAATGTTTGACATGAGTGCTACGGATTTAATGCGTGATTTTGGGGCGATGCTCGCCTCTGGCGGGGTCGAAGTGGTGGATTGTTCGGGCGTTTTGGGGCCGGATACGCCGATCCTGCAACTGCCCGCCGACTTTGCAAAGCCGACACCGAGGGTCGAGATTCACAAGATCAGCGAATATGACGAGGATGGCCCGTTCTTTGCCTGGAACTGGATGGTGCTGGGAGAGCATTCCGGCACACATTTCGACGCGCCGCACCATTGGATCACCGGCAAGGATTACGAAGATGGGTTCACAGATACGCTCGACGTGCAGCGCCTCGTTGCGCCGGTGAATGTGATCGACTGTTCGCAGCAATCTCAAGAAGATCCGGACTTTCTGCTCGACGCCAAGGGTATCAAGGAATGGGAAGCGGAATATGGTGAGATCGATAAGGGTGAATGGGTCGTGATGCGCACCGATTGGGACGCCCGCGTGAATGACGAAGCGCGTTTTCTCAATGCGGATGAGGCGGGCCCCCACAGCCCCGGGCCGACCCCCGATGCGATTGAATATTTGATGGACAAAAAGATCGTGGGTTGGGGCACCCAGTGCATCGGCACCGATGCAGGCCAAGCCGGTGGGATGGAGCCGCCGTATCCTGCACATAACCTGCTGCATAAGAACAATTGTTTCGGTCTTGCCAGCCTTGCCAATCTCGACAAGCTGCCGCCCAAGGGCGCGATCCTGATTGCGGCACCGCTGAAGATCAAGAACGGCACCGGCAGCCCTATTCGGGCGCTGGCACTGGTGCCGAAGGGCTGACCGGTGGCAGATACATCACCTTCCGAGGCGGGGAATGCGCCGCTGGATCAGATGGGTCTCGATAATTTCGCGCCCTATTTAATGAACCGGATCATGGGGCGGTATAACGCCGCCCTGTCGGCGGAGATGGCCGCACTTGGGCTGACCACGCCGCAGATGCGCTCTCTCGCCGTGCTGTCGGTGACCGACGGCATCCTGATCCGCGAATTGGCCGTTTATGCCGTGGTGCAGCAATCCACGCTGAGCCGCGCACTCGATGCGCTAGTGCGCGACGGGTTGGTGCGGCGCGAGACCGATGCGACCGACAGCCGTGCCACGCGCGTCTATCTGACCGACAAGGGGCAAGAGGCCTATGCGAGGCTTTGGCCGCATATGGCCGAGGCCTATGACGCGATGTTCAAAGGCATCGGCGCGGCCGAGAAAGAGGCCTTTGTCGCCACGCTGCGCACCATGCTGCGCAACATCCGAAAACACGATTTTTAAGAGGGTCCAATGGCTGAACGTTCGTTCAAGGCAGAGGTGGAACACCTGCGCAAAGGGGATGGCGACGTCTTCACAGGTGAGGGTATCCTCGCGATTACCAAGGCGCTGTTGGAGAACGGGGTCGGCTATGTGGGCGGCTATCAAGGCGCGCCGATCTCGCATCTGATGGACGTGTTGGCCGATGCCGAAGAGCTCATGGCCGAACTTGGCGTGCGGTTCGAGGCGAACGCTTCAGAGGCCGCAGCGGCGGCGATGCTGGCGGCTTCGGTGCATTACCCCATTCGCGGGGCGGTGACCTTTAAGGGGCCGGTGGGGGTGAATGTGGCCTCGGACGCGCTGGCGAACCTCAGTTCCTCCGGCGTGACCGGCGGCGCGCTGGTGATCGTGGGCGAAGACTATGGCGAGGGCTCTTCGATCATGCAGGAGCGCAGCCATGGTTTCGCGATGAAATCACAGTTCTGGATGCTCGACCCGCGCCCGAACCTGCCCTGCATCACCAAGGCGGTGAAGGATGGGTTTGAGCTTTCGGAGGCCAGCAACACGCCCGTCATGCTGATGGTCCGCATCCGGTCTTGCCATGTCACGGGCAGCTTTGAGACCCGTGACAACCAGCGTCCGCCGCTTACCGTGGCCGAAGCCGCCGCCAACCCACGCTCGGACTTCAACCGCGTTGTTCTGCCGCCGATGTCTTATCTGCATGAGAAGGACAAGATCGAGAACCGCTGGCCTGCGGCGGAGAAATTTATCCGCGACAATGGGTTGAATGAGTTCTTTGGCCCCGAGAAAGCGCCCTTGGGCATCGTGGTGCAGGGCGGCATGTACAATTCGGTGATCCGGGCGCTGCAACGGCTGGGGCTGGCCGATATCCACGGCCAGACCGAAGTGCCGCTTTATGTGCTGAACGTTACCTATCCGCTTTTGCGGGACGAGTTCGACGAATTCTGTGCGGGCAAAAAGCATGTGCTGGTGGTCGAGGAAGGCCAGCCCGATCACATCGAACAGCAACTCGGCTCCTACCTCTACAGGCTCGAACGCAAGGTGAAACTGCACGGTAAAGACGTGCTGCCGATGGCGGGTGAATATACCGGGCAGGTGCTGCTCGATGGGATGACCGGTTTCCTAAAAATTGCCGCGCCCGAAATGCTCCCCGGCAAGGTCCGCGCGCCCAATGCCGAAGCGCCCGCAATCCCCGATCTGTCCGACACCGTGCCGATCCGCCCGCCCGGTTTCTGCACTGGCTGCCCCGAACGCCCGATTTTTGCTGCGATGAAGCTGACCGAGCAAGAGCTGGGCAAGCACCAGATCACCGGCGATATCGGCTGCCACCTTTTCGGGTGCCTGCCGCCCTTTGAAATCGGCGGCTCGACCATGGGCTACGGCCTCGGCCCCGCGTCGAATGCGGCCTTTGACGGGGGTGGCGACAGGCGCGTGATTTCGATCCTTGGCGATGGCGGCTTCTGGCACAACGGGCTCTCGACCTCGATCGGGAACATGGTGTTCAACAAGTCCGACAGCGTCGCGGTGATCGTCGACAACTACTATTCCGCCGCCACGGGCGGGCAGGACGTGATGTCCTCGCGGGCGCATAACGACACCAAGAGCACCAACAATCCGATCTCCAAGGCGCTCAAAGGCGTGGGCGTCGAGTGGGTGCGTCAGATCGACCGGACCTATGACGTGGGCAAGCTGCGCGAGGTGCTGCGCGAGGCGCTGACCACCGATTATAAGGGACCGAAGGTCATTGTGGCCTCCTCGGAATGTATGCTGAACAAGCAGCGCCGCGAGAAACCGCTCCGCAACAAAGCGATCAAAGAAGGCCGCCGCATGGAAGTGCCGCGCTTTGGCGTCGATGCGGATGTTTGCACCGGCGATCACGCCTGCATCCGGCTCTCGGGCTGCCCGTCGCTGTCGCTCAAGCGGCTGGACGATCCACTGCGCGACGATCCGGTGGCGCATATCGATCAGACCTGTGTGGGCTGCGGCAACTGCGGTGAAGTGGCCGATACGGCGGTGCTCTGCCCGTCCTTCTATCAGGCCGATGTGGTGCATAACCCCACCCGTTTCGAGCGGTGGCGTGCCGAGAAAACCAGCCAGATCATCTCGTGGCTACAAAGACGGCGCGACGCCAAGCGGCTGCGCAGCGAAGGAGTGACGACGTGAACCTGGTTCTGCCGCAAAAGACACCCGACGCGCGTGTCGGTGAAATTATCAAGCTCGCGGTCATGGCCGTGGGCGGGCAGGGCGGTGGCGTCTTGACCGGCTGGATCGAATCCATGGCCCGGGCCGAAGGCTATGTCTGTCAGGCGACCTCGGTCGCGGGGGTGGCGCAGCGCACTGGGGCCACGATCTATTACGTTGAGATGGCCCGCAAAAGCGCGTTGGAGCCGGTCTTTGCCCTCGCCCCTGCGGCAGGCGATGTCGACGTGTTGATCGCGGCTGAGATGATGGAGGTTGGCCGCGCCGTGATGCGCGGTTTCGTGACGCCAGACCGCACCACGCTGATCGGCTCGACCCACCGCGCCCTTGCGGTGAGCGAGAAGATGGCGCCCGGCGATGGCATTGCCGATGCGGATGAGGTTCGCGCCGCTGCCGAAATCGCGGCGCAAAAACTGGTGTTGGAGGATATGGAAGGGCTGGCCGTCGGCGCAGGCTCGGTCATCTCCGCTTCGCTCTTTGGCGCTTTGGCCGGGTCCGGGGCGCTGCCGTTCCGGCGGGAGGCCTATGAAGACGCGATCCGCGCGGGCGGCAAGGGGGTCGAGCCGTCGTTGCGCGCCTTCGCCGTGGGGTACGACGCCGCGCAGGGCCGTTTGCCCACCAGCGCGCCCGTCACGATAGACGAGCCTGAAACTCCCTTCCGCCTCGCCGGACCAGAGGCGTTGCAAGGCCAATGGGACGCCCTGGTCACCCGCGCTGACGCGCTGCCCGAAGCGGTGCATGATCTTGCATTTGCAGGCCTGTCCAAAGTAGTGAACTTCCAAGACTGCGCCTATGGCACGCTCTATCTGGATCGGCTCGATACCGTGTTGGCCCGTGACAGCGCCGCGCAGGACTGGCGGCTCTCGGCGGAAGCGGCGAAATATATTGCCAACGCCATGGCCTATGATGACATCATTCGCGTTGCAGACCTAAAAACCCGCGCCCCGCGTTTTACCCATATCCGGCAAGAAATGCGCGCAGGCGATGCGAATCTGATGCAGTTGACCGAATACTTCCACCCCCGCGCCGAGGAGATCGCAGGCCTGATGCCCGCGCGTCTTGGCGCCAAAGTGGAAGCGAGCGAAAAATGGATGACCCGGCTGAACCGTTGGTTCGACAAGGGCCGCCGCCTGCGCACCGACCGGCTGCCTGCGTTTCTCATGCTGCACGTTCTGGGCGGTCTCAAAGGGTATCGGCTGAAAACCCATCGCCATGCCATCGAAGTCGCCCATCTCGACAGTTGGCTGTCGCGCTGTCTGGCGGAGGTCGAGGCCGATTACGACTCGGCGGTCGAGCTGGTGAAATGCCGCCGCTTGATCAAAGGCTATTCCGACACCCACGCGCGAGGTTTGGGGAAATTCGACAAGGTGATGGATGCCGCCGACTTGCTGCGCGGGCGCGAAGATGCGGCGCAATGGATTGCGCGTCTGCGGGAGGCGGCCTTGCAAGATGCCGAAGGCGAAGCGCTTGATGGGGCCATCGCGACAGTGCGTTCTTTCGTTTAGGAGCAGTGCCTATTTTCTGTGCAAATCCGGCGTGACTTTTGACAGGACGCGCAGGTTGCTCGTATCCCAGTTGACCGGCCTCCAAAGCCGCGCATAGCTGATGCTGAACAACCGGGGTCACCGCCATGGAACTTTCGCATCTCATCGCCTTTAACATCGCGCTCATCGCGTCGATCCTCAGCCCCGGCCCGGCTTTTCTGATCGCGCTGAAAACCACGCTGAGTTCAGGGCGGCAGGCGGGCGTTGCCGTGGGGCTTGGGCTCGGCCTCGTTGCCTCCTTTTGGACCCTTGCCGCGCTCTTGGGGTTGGAGGCGGTGTTCCTCGCTTTCCCATGGGCCTATGCCATCGTGAAAACCGCGGGCGCAGCCTACCTGCTCTACGTGGCCTATGGCATGTGGCGCGGGGCGCGGGCGCCGGTGACAAGCACGGTGACCCCCGCCCGCCACGCATTTCGGCAAGGCATGATGATCAATATCCTGAACCCCAAGTCGGTACTTTTCGCCGCGGCGGTTCTGGTGGTGATCTTTCCCGAAGGCATGCGCCTGACCGAGAACCTATTGATCGTCGCCAACCACCTAATCATCGAAGTGACCTTCTACACCACACTCGCTTTCGGCATGAGCCGCCCATCGGTTAGCCAAGGCTACCTGCGCGCGAAGGTATATTTAGACCGCGTTGCGTCGGTTGTGTTAGGGCTCTTGGGGCTGCGGCTGCTCTTCGCGCGTTAAAGCTCGGCCTCCCACCGCCGCGACAGGCGCATCGCGCCGTTGATGATGCCNACCATGGAATAGGTCTGCGGGAAGTTGCCCCAGCCCTCNCCGGTGNCGAATGCGGTGTCTTCGGACATAAGGCCAAGGTGATTGCGGGCTTCNANCANTTCTTCGAACAGTTTGCGGGCNTCCTCTTCGCGGCCNATCCGCGCCAGCGCNTCNATCCGCCAGAANGCGCAGACGTTAAAGCCGACCTCGGGCACGCCGAAATCNTCNGCCTCTTCGTAGCGCAGCATGAANGGGCCNCGGCCCAGCACTTCGGAAAGACGCTCGACCGTGGCGATGAACCGCGGGTCTTTCGGTGGCAGGAAACCGACCTCCCCCATCAGCAAGACACTGGCNTCCAANGTGCTGCCGCCAAAGCTTTCGACAAANGCGCCGCGTTCTTCTGACCAAGCGTTGTCGAGGATCTTGTCGCGGATCACCTCGGCGCGCTCGGCCCAGAGGGCGGCGCGGTCGTCCAATTTCAAATGTCGCGCGATCTTGCCCAAACGGTCGCAGGCAGCCCAGCACATCAGCGACGAAGACGTGTGAATGCGGGCGCGGCTGCGCAGCTCCCAAATCCCGGCATCAGGNTNGTCNTGCAGNTCCCACGCCTGCTCGCCCAAGGGCTCNAGCTGNTCAAANGCNGTGCGCCCGGTGTTCATCGGCAGGCGGTGATCAAAAAACGCGGGTGCTGCGCCAAGGATGATATTGCCATAGGTGTCATGNTGGAAATGCTCATGCGCCTGATTNCCGATCCGCACCGGCCCCATNCCNCGGAANCCNTGTANGNTGGGNGAGATACGTTCGGTNANCGCCGTCTCAAGCCCNAGCCCNAGCACGGGCTGGATATGCCCGCCTTCGGCNTCCGCCACGGCATTCATCAGCCATTGGAAATAATGCTCCAANGTGCGGGTCGCGGCGAGNCTGTTGAGCGCGCGCACGGTGAAAAACGCATCGCGGACCCAGCAATAGCGGTAATCCCAGTTNCGCCCNGAATCCGGCGCTTCNGGCAGCGAGGTGGTGATNGCGGCGATGACACCGCCCGTGGCCTCATAGCTGCANAGNTTCAGCGTGATCGCGGCGCGAATGACGGCCTCTTGCCACTCGAAAGGGATCGCCAACCGCTGCGTCCAGCGCTGCCAATAGCGCGTGGTTTTGGTGCGAAAGGTGGTGCCGATCTGCTCAGGACTGTCCGACAGCGTCTCATCNGGGCCAAGGATGAANGTCATTTCCCCTTCGAGGTTGATCATNCGCCCGTCNAGCACATGGTCAATCGGCGCGTCGGTGGTCAGNCGCATGTTCTGCTCAGGCCCGACAAAGCGNACATGGTTNGANCCNCGGGTNAGNGTNGGGGCCACCTCNCCCCATTGAAAGCGCGGTTTCAGGCGCATCCTAACGCGAGGCGAACCCTCAATGCGTCGCACTTGCCGCACCAGCATCTGNGGGCGAAAGCTGCGGCCATAGGCGGTGAAACGGGGGCAGAAATCAACAATCTCAACNGCGCCCTTNGCGCTGCGCAGGACCGTGCGCAGGATCGCGGTATTGGGCAGATAGCTNTGTTCGCTTTCNGNCATGTCTTCGAGTTCGACGGCAAACTCCCCGTCGCCCTCTTCGCCCGCGCCNTGNCCCATCAGNCTGTGAAAGACCGGATCGCCGTCAAACCGTGGCAGGCAAAACCAGTTGATCGCNCCTTCGCGGNTGACCAGCGCCGCAACCGCGCAATTCCCGATGACACCCAGATCCATANGTCCCTCTTTTCTATTCTCAATGCGTNTGCCGGGCGGGCCGGATCAGCGCAAAATTTCTTTCAGCCAATCGGCAAAGCCGGCCACATCTGCGATGCGATGTTGTGCGTCGGTTGGCCCTTGGCCGATCTTGATGCCAANGCCACCCATGGCNTGCGCCGCGCGAAAGCCATCTTCGTCCGTTACGTCGTCGCCNACCATNACCGGCAGCCGCTCNGCAAAGGCGGGGGANGCCATGAANCGCGTCACCGCGCCGCCNTTGTCGACACCTTTCAGGGCGACTTCGCTGACCATCTTGCCATGCAGGCCGCGCAGGCTGGCGTCTTCGCCAACCAGCGTATCGACAAAGGCGCGGCAGGCNTCGCCCTGATCGGGGGCNTTGCGGTANTGCAGCGCAATCGCGCCGGGNTTGCGTTCTGACGTCACCCCATGCAGCACNGCGAATTCNTCTACCCGGTCGATCACGGGGGNGGGGATCCCTGCGCNCTGCGTTGGGGTGTGATCTGCCGCGGTGCTCANCCGNAGCTCCAACCCATGCGAGCCAGAGACCGGCAGCCGCAGNGCGCCCAAGATACGGTCCACATCCGCTAGCGCCCGGCCCGAGATCACCGCCACCGCCCCATCGGTCTGCGCAACGAGTTGCGTCAGCAGGTGNCGCGTNGCCTCCGGCAGGCAGGCGTCTTCGGGGTTGTCGACGATGGGGGCCAGCGTGCCGTCGAGATCAAGGAAAAACGCATGACGCTCAAGCGGGATCACGGGCGGCAGATTGCTGTGCGACAAGGTGGTGCTATCCATAGTGTCTGGTCTATCCGTTTCAGGGCACTGGCATTTACAGGGCACTGGCGTTTTCAGNGCGCNGGCGTTCNCACGAAACCTATGCGCCNGCNCAGCGAAATCAAAGGATTTATGCTGCAACTGCGCAAAGATGCGCGTCCTGCGGGGCGGGAACCCAGCCAATGCAGCGGCGTTTGCCTAGACGGCGGGCAATCTGCGCGCCCGCGCAAGACCCCGCATCACACATTCGGAACCCCAGATGACNGCACCGTCCACGCTTAGGTACTACCCNGACAGCAAACCCGGCATCGCNCGGCGGCGCTGCGGGCGGGGGTTTTCCTATCACGCGCCCGATGGCCGCTGCATCAAGGACAAGGCCGAACGTGAACGTCTGGTAAAACTGGCGGTGCCCCCGGCCTATGAGCAGGTCTGGATCAGCCCTCATGTTAACGGCCATCTACAGGCGACGGGGTTTGATGCGCGGGGGCGCAAACAGTACCGCTATCATCCGCTCTGGTCCGAGGCGCAGGCGCAGGAGAAATACGCAAGCCTGCCCGAATTTGCCGAGACCCTGCCGCGCATCCGCCGCCGCGTGCGCCGAGACCTCAAGGAGGAGCTGGGCGAACGTGCCTTTGCACTGGCTGCCGCCGTGGCGATGATCGATCGCCTGTCGCTGCGCGTCGGCAATCAAGTCTATGCCAAGACCAACCGTACCTATGGCACGCTGACCCTGAAACGGCGGCATCTGGTTTTGAAAGACGGGAAATTGCAGGCCTCCTTCATGGCGAAGGGCGGCAAGCGGGTCCGCCGCCAGATCGCCAACCGCACCCTGATGCGCGCGCTGGAGAAAATCCGCGATCTGCCGGGCGCGGACCTGCTGACATGGCTCGACGAAGAGGGAGAGCCGCGCGGGCTGACCTCTTCGGCGCTGAATGATTATATCGCCGAGGCCGCTGGCACCGAAGGGTTCTCCGCCAAGACCTTTCGAACTTGGGCCGGGTCTGTCGCGGCCTTCGACGTGGCGCTAAAGGACGACAAACCGACCATCAAAGCCATGGCTGAAGCGGCGGCCCAGCGGCTGCACAACACGCCCACCATTGCACGCAACAGCTATATCCATCCGCAGGTCATCGACCTTTGCCAAAGCCCCCAAGATCTACCGGACCCGCCTGATATTGACGATATGACCCAAGCCGAACGGGGGCTTCTGGCCTTTTTGCGCAGCACCGCGTGACCCTGAATTGACGGAATGGGCGAACTTTAACCGCGCTCAGGCATTGTTAACATGAATAGTGGTATCGCCCGGCTTCAGAAGGACTGAAATTTCATGAACGAGACAGGTGGGCCGACCCTCAGCGGTGTCCTTGACCAGATGGAGCATCTGTCCGGCGGTGCAGATCGGCAGATTACCGTGGAAGAGATCATCGATTGTCTGGGCAAACATTCATTTGCTTCGACAATCCTGACCTTCAGTCTGATCTCTACCTCTCCGGCCAGCGGCATTCCCGGCTTTACGGCGTTTATCGGGTTGGTGGTCTTGTTTTTAGTGGTGCAGATGATCTTTGGCCGCGAAAGCCTGTGGCTGCCGGGCTTTATCATGCGCCGCGACATTGCTGCGAAGAAGCTGCGCGCGGGGGTGCGCTGGCTGCGCCGCCCGGTGGATTTCGTGGATCAATATTTGCATGAGCGGTCGACCTTTATCCTGCACCGCCCGTGGATTTACTTGCCGTTGTTGATGGTGATGGCCCTGTCGATGTTCATGCCGTTCATGGAACTCGTGCCCACTTCCGGCTCTATCGCATCGGCTATGATCGCCATTTTCGCGGCGGGCTATCTGATGCGCGACGGCAGGGTCGTGATTTTTTCGATGGTTCTGATGTCCCTGCTTCCCGTGGGGGTTGCATGGTTCTTTCTTGGGCGCTGAAAAAATAATCGCGGCGGTTTGCCATGCTGCGGCTGCAAAAGAATTGACCAAAGCCGACCAAGCTGGGAACATTTACCGACCTAAACCATTAAACTGTTAGTGGTGGTCGGCGTTCCGCCTTTGCAGGCTCGGCGGCCAAAAATTGATTGTTCCCGAGGCATAAAATGGCTGGCAGATTAATTGTAATCTCAAATCGCATCCCGTCAGAGGCCGCCCCCTCCGGTGGGTTAGTCTATGCGCTTCACGAAACCCTGCGCAAGATCGGCGGCATCTGGATCGGGTCGCACCCGGAAACCACCGAAACCCCGTCAGAGAGCCTGAGCGAATATGGCGATCAGGGCAAATACACCCGGCTGAGCTTCAGCCTCAGCCCCGAAGATTACAAGAATTTCTACCTCGGTTTTTCCAACTCGGTGCTTTGGCCGGTCTGTCACCGTCGCGGCGATCTGGTGGAGTTGGACCGGGGGTTCGAGCGGGGCTACAGCGCTGTGAACGCGCGGCTTGCGCGGCAGGTGATGAAGGTGGCCCGGCCGGACGATATGATCTGGGTGCACGACTACCACTTCTTTCCCCTCGCAACAGAACTGCGCAAGCTGGGTTTTGCGGGTAAGATCGGGTTTTTTCTGCATATTCCCTTCCCCGCTTTGGGCGATATGGGCGCCCTCCCGCGGGAGGCCAATCTGGCGCATTGGTTGGCGGACTATGACCTCGTGGGCCTGCAAACCCGCGCTGACGTGGCGCGCTGCCTTGAAATGTTCCGCGCCGAGACGGACTCCGAATTCTTGATGAACGGCACGATCAAATGCGGCTCTCGGGCGGTGGCGCTGCGGTCATTCCCTATCGGGATCGATGTGGAGACNTTTGTGCAGGCCGCCCAAGGCGGCAGCGCGCAGGACCGGCTTGCNGATGATATGGCGGGGGACATCGTGATCGGGGTGGACCGGCTGGACTACTCCAAAGGTCTGCCCAANCGCTTCCGCGCCTTTGGCCGNTATCTGGAAACCCGCGATGAGCGTGAGCGGCGGGTGAGCATGGTCCAGATCGCCCCGCCAAGNCGCGAAGAGGTCGCCGCTTACCGCGAGTTGCGCTACGAATTGGAAGANCTTGTCGGCCGNGTGAACGGCGAACATGGAGAGATCGANTGGACCCCGCTGCGCTATATTCACCGCAACGTTGATCGCGATCTCTTGGCGCGGCTTTACCGCCGTGCGCGGGTGGGGATCGTCACCCCCTTTGCCGATGGGATGAACCTTGTCGCCAAGGAATATGTCGCGGCGCAAGACCCCGAAGACCCCGGCGTGCTGATCCTGTCGCATATGGCCGGCGCCGCCGAAGACCTGACGGATGCTATTCAGGTCAACCCTTACGACATTGAAGACATGAGCGAGGCGCTCAAAACCGCGCTTGCCCTGCCGCTGGAGGAACGCAAACGCCGTCATGCCAGTTGCATGGCGCAGGTGCGGGCGACGGATGTGAANCGCTGGAGCCAGAACTTTGTCGAAGCGTTGCAAGCCTGCCTGCCGACNCTGGTGACCAAACCCGNCGCGCGGGAATGGACGGACGCCTAGCGGCGCGCGTCAGGCATCCGGGGCAAAGANCACTTCGGTCTCCCAACCCTTGCATTTCTCTGCNAGCCCGGCGGGCAGGGGCANATCGGTAAAGAACATATCCACCTCCCGCGCCGAAGCGATGCGCGCCGGGGCNGAGCGTTTGAATTTGGAATGATCCGTCACCAAAAAGGTCTTGCGCGACTGCGCGATGATACATTGGCTGACCCCCACTTCTTCGATATCGAAGTCGAGCAGATCACCATCCGCGTCCATGGCCGAACAGCCGATCACCGCGATNTCGAACTTGAACTGGCGGATCGTTTCGATTGTCAGATTGCCGACCAGNCCACCNTCCATGCGGCGCAGCGCCCCGCCCGTGAGCACAATGCGGCATTCGGGATTGTCGACCAGAATATTGGCGACATTCATGTTGTTCGTCACCACCATCAGATCGCGNTGATGCAGCAGAGCGCGGGCCACCGCCTCGGTGCTGGTGCCGATATTCANAAAGACCGANCANCCGTCGGGAATATGTTCGGCACAGGCGCGGGCNATGNGATTCTTGGCNTCTTCGTGCAGGTTGCGCCGCTCGGCATAGCCGATGTTGCTGGCCCCCGAAGGCAGCACCGCGCCGCCATGCACCCGCTCAAGCTTACCGCTATCGGCCAGTTCCGTAAGGTCACGGCGGATGGTCTGATGGGTCACGCCGAAATGNTCGGCCAGCCCGTCNACGGTGACTTTGCCTTCGCGCCGGGCGATTTCAAGGATGTCGGGATGGCGGAATGTCTGTGAAATGGGNGTCGCTCCTGCCTGCTGTTGGCGCATTATCTNCAGTGTTTTGNCTAACGCAAGCAATCGCGCAGCAG
>NZSX01000021.1:27404-49017 GCA_002703405.1 Sulfitobacter sp.
GNTTANCATGTTCGNTATGCTGGCNAAACGAACATAAACGAAAATAATTCTTGTGCAGATGAGAGTCGTTTCGTAACACTGCCCCCAATTGGACAGTCTGAGCTGGGGGAGGGCCGGATTTTGAACCAACAGCCCGATAGCCATGTGCCCGCTGCCCCGGTCGATCTTTTCGTCATCGGTGGGGGCATCAACGGCGCCGGGATCGCGCGCGACGCCGCAGGACGGGGNCTGAGCGTGACCTTGGCCGAGATGAATGATCTGGCCTCCGCGACCTCTTCGGCCTCGACCAAACTGTTCCACGGCGGGCTGCGCTACCTTGAGTATTTCGAGATCGGCCTCGTGCGCCACGCGCTGACCGAACGCGAAGTGCTGCTGAAAGCGATGCCGCATATCTCTTGGCCGATGCGTTTCGTGCTGCCCTATCACCGCGACATGCGGTTTGAGGGGGACACGCCGACCTCCAAATTGCTACGGCTGTTCATGCCTTGGATGCGGGGCCGCCGCCCGGCTTGGCTGATCCGCTTGGGCCTGTTTCTCTATGACAACCTCGGCGGTCGCGAGATCCTGCCCGCCACCCGCAGCCTGTCACTGCGCGGCACGCCCGAAGGGGCACCGCTGGAGGATCGCTTCGAAAAAGCCTTTGAGTATTCCGACTGCTGGATCGAAGACTCCCGTCTGGTGGTGTTGAACGCCCGCGATGCGGAATTGCGCGGCGCACGCATCATGACCCGGACAAAGGTCATCTCGGCCGACCGCAATGCCGAAGGTTGGGCTGTCACGGTGGAGCATGGCGCCGATGGTCAGTGCGAGGTGATCCACGCGAAGATGCTGGTCAACGCGGGCGGCCCGTGGGTGGGTGAGATCATCCACAACACCGCGCGGCTGAACTCTTCCGAGGGGGTCCGGCTGGTGCGCGGCAGCCATATCGTGACCAAGCGGCTTTACGATCACGACAAATGCTATTTCTTCCAAGGCACCGATGGGCGGATCATCTTCACGATCCCCTATGAGCAGGATTTCACCCTNATCGGCACCACGGATGCGGATCACCCCGATCCTTCGGTCACCCCGGAATGCACCCCCGAAGAGCAGGATTACCTGATCAACTTCGTGAACGGCTATCTCAAGCAGGACATCACCCGCAAAGATATCGTCTGGACCTATTCCGGCGTGCGCCCGCTTTATGATGANGGGGCNAGCAGNGCNACGGCGGCCACGCGGGACTATACGCTNAAAGTGGANGAAACCGGCGGCGCGCCGATCCTCAATGTCTTTGGCGGCAAGATCACCACNTACCGCAAACTGGCCGANGANGCGCTGGANCTGATCGCCCCNCANTTCGGCGNNCTGNCGGNNCATTGGACNGCTGGCGTGGCGCTGCCNGGCGGTGATTTCCCGGTGGACGGTGTCGCGCAGTTGATCGCGCGGCTGAATGCGGACTACGACTTTCTAGATGAANGCTGGGCAGCNCGGCTGATCCGGGCCTATGGTACAGATGCATCGGCGCTGCTGGGTGAGNCCAAGACGCTCGCGGACATGGGGGAGCATTTCGGCGCGACCCTCACGGCGCGTGAGGTCGCTTGGCTGATGAACAAAGAGTATGCTCTCAGCGCAGAGGACGTCGTCTGGCGCCGCAGCAAGNTGGGCCTGCGAATGGATGAGGCGCAGATCGCGCGTCTNGATGAATGGATGCAGATGCGTGCGGCGAAACAAGCCGCCTCTGCNGCGGAATGAGGGGAGGACGAACGTGAGTTTGATCCTAAAAAACGTGTCGAAAACGGTGGGCGGTCAAACGCATATNCACCCGACCGACCTGACCTTGGAAAAGGGCACGATGAACGTGCTTTTGGGGCCNACNTCTGCGGGCAAGACCTCGCTGATGCGGCTGATGGCNGGGCTNGATGTGCCAAACACGGGCCAAGTGATCTGGAACGGTGAGGATGTCACCGGNATGCGCGTNCAAGACCGCAANGTGGCGATGGTCTANCAGCAGTTCATCAACTACCCCTCGATGACCGTNTANGACAACATCGCCTCGCCGATGAAGCTGGTCGGTAANTCNAANGACGAGATCGACCGCGCNGTGCGCGANACNGCNGANCTGATGCAGNTNACCCCGATGCTNGACCGCAAACCGCTGGANCTTTCGGGCGGTCAGCAACAGCGCTGCGCCTTGGCGCGGGCACTGGTGAAAAACGCAGGTCTNGTNCTGCTGGATGAGCCGCTGGCGAACCTCGACTACAAACTGCGCGAAGAACTCCGCGCCGAGATTCCGCGCATCTTTGAACGCGCNGGGTCGATCTTTGTNTANGCCACGACAGAGCCGGAAGAGGCGCTGCTTTTGGGCGGCAACACCGCGACGCTTTGGGAGGGCCGCGTGACNCANTTNGGCCTGACGCCAAGCGTCTACCGNCGGCCNGAGAATGCCACGACGGCGCGGGTCTTCTCCGACCCGCCGATGAATTTTCTNAGCATGACNAANNCGGGCANCACNNTGCGNTTTGACGGCGGNGANATGCCCGCGCCTGCNACGATGGCAANNCTGAANGANGGNGAATANACCGCNGGNTTCCGCCCCAACCACCTGACACTCGCAGCGCAGACCCCCGGCGCGATCGGCTTTGACGCGNNGCTGAANGTGACCGAGATTACGGGGTCGGAGACNTTTATCCACCTCGANTATCACGGCGCGAAATGGGTCGGGCTGGTNCATGGCATCCAGCACCTGNAACCGGGNCAGCCGCTGCCGGTCTANCTNGATCCGGCGCATATTTACCTGTTTGACGCGANCGGGGCCCTCGTCTCTGCCGCGCCCTATGCGGAGGCGGCATAATGGCCAAGATCACGCTTGATAACCTTGCGCATTCCTATNTGCCGAACCCCGGCCATGAGGATGATTTNGCCCTCAAGGANTTGAACCACGANTGGATCGACGGCGAAGCCTANGCCCTNCTNGGCGCNTCGGGCTGTGGNAANTCNACNCTNCTNAACATCATCTCGGGCCTGTTGCAGCCGTCGCAGGGNCGNATNCTGTTCAACGATGTNGANGTNACCNACGCNCCNACNGCNGAGCGCAACATCGCGCAGGTNTTNCAGTTCCCGGTNGTCTACGACACGATGACNGTGCGCGATAACCTCGCCTTTCCGCTGCGCAACCGGGGCGCGGATGCCTCTTATGTTGCAGAGCGCGTGCAGCAGATCGCGCAGATGATCGGCATGGANGANGAGCTGAANCGCAAGGCGCGCGGCCTCACGGCGGATGCCAAGCANAAGATTTCNCTGGGCCGCGGCATGGTGCGNGANGACGTGAACGCCCTGTTGTTCGANGAGCCGCTGACNGTGATCGACCCGCATATGAAATGGGANNTGCGCACGCAGNTNAAATCGCTGCACCANGANTTTGGCCANACGATGATNTATGTGACCCANGACCAGACCGAGGCGCTGACCTTCGCNGATAAGGTNGTNGTGATGTATGATGGCCGNGTGGTGCAGATCGGCACGCCGCANGANTTGTTCGAGCGGCCCGCGCATACTTTCGTGGGCTATTTCATCGGCTCGCCGGGGATGAACCTGTTTGACGCGCAGATCTCCGGCAATGCCGCGCAGGTCGCAGGCACGAGCATCAACTTGAATAAAACCTACGCCCCCAAGGGTGGCAAAACGCAACTAGGAGTTCGGCCCGAGTTTATCCGCCTCAACGGAGAAGGGCTGGGCCTGCCTGCCAAGGTGACGCGCGTCGAAGACGTGGGCCGCCACAAAATCATCCGCCTTGATGTGGCAGGCCAGCAAGTCAGCGCTATCGCCGAGGAAGGCGCAACGGTGCCAAGCGAAAACACCGCGATCAATTTCGATCCGGCGGGCATCAATGTCTATGCCGATGATTGGCGCATCAGCGCAGAGGGAGAGGCCGCATGAACAAGACCGTCAATCAAAAGGCATGGTTCCTTGTCCTGCCGGTGCTGATCCTCGTGGCCTTTTCGGCCGTGATCCCGCTGATGACCGTGGTGAACTACTCGGTGCAAGACACCTTTGGCCGGAATGAGTTCTTCTGGGCCGGGCTCGAGTGGTTTTCCGACATGCTCGACAGCGACCGGATGTGGGACGCGCTTGGTCGGCAGTTGATCTTCTCGGGCGTCATTCTGGCGATCGAAATTCCGCTCGGCATCTTTGTGGCGCTGAACATGCCGAAAAACGGGTTCTGGGCGAGCTTCTGTCTGGTGCTCATGTCCCTGCCGCTGCTGATCCCGTGGAACGTGGTCGGCACCATCTGGCAAATCTTTGGCCGCGTCGACATTGGCCTTTTGGGCTATACGCTCGACAAGCTGGGCATCACCTATAACTACACCCAAGACATCACCGCCGCTTGGATCACCGTTGTGGTTATGGATGTCTGGCACTGGACCTCTCTGGTGGCGCTCTTGGCCTATGCCGGGCTGCAATCTATCCCGGACGCCTATTATCAGGCTGCGAAGATCGACCAAGCCAGCCGTTGGGCCGTGTTCCGCTATATCGAACTGCCTAAGATGGCAGGGGTGCTGATGATCGCGATTCTGCTGCGCTTCATGGACAGTTTCATGATCTATACCGAACCGTTCGTCGTGACGGGTGGCGGGCCGGGCAATGCCACGACCTTCCTCAGCATTGACTTGGTGAAAATGGCCATCGGCCAGTTTGACCTCGGCCCCGCAGCGGCCTTCAGCCTGATGTATTTCCTCGTTATCCTGTTGATTTCATGGGTTTTCTACACCGTGATGGTCAACCTCGACAAAAGGGATGGTGTGTGATGACCGACACAACCGTGCAAGCCCCCGGCGCCGCGCCCATTCCGGGTGACGTGACCACTGCCAAACGCGCCCGGCGCAGCCGCTTTCGGCCCAAAGGGTCTGTGGTGGTGATGACGCTCTATCTGCTGTTTTTGCTGCTGCCGATCTACTGGCTGATCAACATGAGCCTGAAGACCAACGCAGAAATCCTCGGTTCCTTCTCGCTCTATCCGCGTGACCTGACGTTGGCGAATTATGCCAAGATCCTCACCGATCCGAGTTGGTACATGGGCTATGTCAACAGCCTGATCTATGTGGTCTTGAACACGGTGATCAGCCTCGCCGTGGCACTGCCAGCCGCCTATGCCTTTTCGCGCTACAGCTTCATGGGCGACAAGCACCTGTTCTTTTGGCTGCTGACCAACCGCATGGCCCCTCCGGCGGTCTTCGCGCTGCCGTTCTTCCAGCTTTATTCCTCCGTCGGGCTGTTCGACACGCATATCGCCGTGGCGCTGGCGCATTGCCTGTTCAACGTGCCGCTGGCGGTCTGGATCTTGGAAGGGTTCATGCGCGGCGTGCCGAAGGAGATTGACGAGACGGCCTACCTTGATGGTTACTCTTTCCCGCGCTTCTTCATCCGTATCTTCACCCCGCTGATCGCCAGCGGCATCGGGGTCGCGGCGTTCTTCTGCTTCATGTTCTCATGGGTCGAACTGCTGCTCTCGCGCACGCTGACCTCGGTCGACGCGAAACCCATCGCCGCCACCATGACCCGTACTGTTTCGGCCTCGGGCCTCGACTGGGGCGTGCTGGCCGCCGCCGGGGTGCTCACAATCGTACCGGGCGCTTTGGTGATCTATTTCGTCCGCAACTACATCGCCAAGGGCTTTGCCCTCGGCCGCGTATAAAAGGGGAGACCGCTCATGTCTTGGATGGCTTGGACCATGCCCACCGCGATCTTCTTCGGTGTCATCGCGCTGTTACTCGTGACCTTCACGATCCTCGCGATCAAATTTCCTGAGACGCCCCGCACCGGCATTCTCAGGATCGAAACAACCCGTGGTGACCGTCTGTTCATCACGCTTCTCGGCTCGGCCTTTATCAATTTGATCTGGCTGGGTTTCGAGGCGGGGCCGCAGCCCTATGCGCTGCTGGTCTGCCTTGCCTATGCCGCAGCCGTATTTCGCTGGGTCTAGGCGCAATCGCGGGGGACCCCGGGCAATCCGGGGCCGCCATACGACACGACCAAATGTCTAGGGAGGACATAATGAAACGATCTGTCATGAAATCGAGTACCGCACTTGCGGTCACGCTCGGTCTGCTCGCCGGGCCAGCATTCGCGGATATGGAAGCCGCGAAGAAATTCCTCGACGAGGAAATCGAACGCTCCGCGCTGAGCCGCGAAGAGCAGGAAGCGGAGATGCAATTCTTCGTCGACGCTGCCGAGCCGTTCAAGGGAATGGACATCAAAGTCGTGTCCGAGACCATCACGACCCATGAATACGAGGCCAACGTGCTGGCCCCGGCCTTTACCGCGATCACCGGCATCAACATCACCCACGATCTGATCGGCGAAGGTGACGTGGTCGAGAAACTGCAAACGCAGATGCAGTCGGGCGAGAACATCTATGACGCCTATATCAACGACTCTGACCTGATCGGCACCCACTGGCGCTACAAGCAGGCGCGCAGCCTGACCGACTGGATGGCGAACGAAGGCAAGGACGTGACCAACCCCGGTCTCGATCTCGACGATTACATCGGCCTCGACTTCACCACCTCGCCCGACGGCGAGCTGTATCAGCTGCCCGACCAGCAGTTCGCGAACCTTTACTGGTTCCGTCAGGACTGGTTCACCGATCCTGAGTTGATGGCCGAGTTCAAAGAGAAATACGGCTATGATCTGGGCGTGCCGGTTAACTGGTCCGCTTACGAAGACATCGCTGAGTTCTTCACTGGCCGCACCATCGACGGCGTCGAAGTCTTTGGCAACATGGATTACGGCAAAAAAGATCCGTCGCTTGGCTGGCGCTATACCGATGCGTGGATGTCTATGGCTGGCATGGGCGATGTGGGTGAACCCAACGGCCTGCCGGTCGACGAATGGGGCATCCGGGTCAACGAAAACTCGCAGCCCGTCGGCTCCTGTGTGACCCGTGGCGGCGCAACCAACGATGCGGCGGCGGTCTATGCGATCACCAAATCCATCGAATGGCTTGAGAAATACACGCCCCCCGCAGCCGCTGGCATGACCTTTGGCGAAGCTGGCCCGGTTCCTGCACAGGGTGCGATTGCCCAGCAGATGTTCTGGTACACCGCATTTACCGCGGACATGGTCAACGACAGCGCCAAGGCCGTGCTGAACGAAGACGGCACGCCCAAGTGGCGTATGGCCCCCAGCCCGCATGGTGCCTACTGGAAAGAAGGGCAGAAGGTTGGCTATCAGGACGTGGGCAGCTGGACGCTGATGGAAAGCACCCCCGTCGACCGCGCCAAGGCTGCATGGCTCTACGCGCAGTTCGTGACCTCGAAAACCGTCGATGTTGAAAAGGCCCANGCCGGTCTGACCTTCATCCGCGAGTCGACCATCCAGCACGAAAGCTTCACCGAGCGNGCGCCGAAACTCGGCGGTCTGGTGGAATTCTACCGCTCGCCCGCGCGCACCGCATGGTCGCCCACCGGGACGAACGTGCCGGACTACCCCAAGCTGGCACAGCTGTGGTGGCAGAACATCGGCGACGCAATGTCCGGTGCGAAAACCCCGCAAGAAGCNCTCGACAGCCTCTGCGCCGAGCAGGAAAANGTNNTGGAACGNCTTGAGCGCGCAGGCGTCCAAGGCGATCTGGGTCCGAAGATGAACGAAGAGCAGGAAGCCTCCTACTGGCTGGAGCAGGAAGGTTCGCCNGTTGCCAAGCTCGANAACGAAGACCCAGAGCCTGAGACCATCAGCTACGAAGAGTTGATCAAGTCCTGGCAGTAAGCCAAACTTTGGGGGCCGGGGCGTATTAGCGTCCCGGCCCNTTTTTCATGTCCAAACCATTATCCGGGGGCTGCGCCATGACCCATATCCTCGCCATTGATCANGGNACCACNTCNTCGCGGGCGATCNTNTTTGACGNCAACATGTCGGTGACGGCCACGGCCCAAGAAGAGTTTCCGCAGCATTTCCCCCGCTCCGGCTGGGTCGAACATGATCCGGGCGATCTATGGTCCACCACCGCGGGCACCTGCCGCGCGGTGATCGAAAAGGCTGGNCTGCGCCCCGATGACATCACCGCCATCGGCATNACGAACCAACGCGAGACGACGCTGGTCTGGGACGCGAAANCNGGCAAACCGGTCCACAACGCCATCGTTTGGCAAGACCGCCGCACCAGCGATTTCTGCCGCGAACTGCGCGAGCGNGGNGACGACAAGATCATCACCGAACGCACNGGCNTGNTGGCNGATCCNTATTTCTCNGGCACCAAGCTGAANTGGATNNTNGANAACGTCGANGGNGCNCGCGANCGNGCNCAGGCGGGGCGAGNTGCTNTTCGGCACGGTCGACAGCTNCCTGATCTGGAAGCTCACCGGCGGCGCNCGCCATGTGACNGANGCCACCAACGCCGCGCGCACCATGCTNTANGACATTCACAAGGGCCGNTGGAGCACGACGATCTGCAANATGTTCGACATTCCCGTCGAGATGCTGCCCGAGGTNAAAGACTGCGCCGCCGATTTCGGCATGACCCGTCCCGATCTGTTTGGCCGCGAGATNCCNATCCTNGGNGTNGCNGGCGANCAGCAGGCGGCGACCATNGGNCANGCNTGNTTNCAGCCNGGCATGATGAAGTCGACCTANGGCACGGGCTGTTTTGCGCTGCTAAATACGGGNGANACGGCGGTGACTTCAACCAATCGCCTGCTNACCACCATNGCCTATCAACTCGACGGCAAGCCGACCTATGCGCTNGAAGGGTCGATCTTTGTCGCCGGGGCTGTGGTGCAATGGCTGCGCGACGGNCTNAAAATGATNCGCGAGGCGNGCGAGACNCAAGCACTGGCCGANCAGGCNGANNCGCATCANAANGTNGTGCTGGTGCCCGCCTTCGTGGGCCTCGGTGCGCCTTACTGGAACGCCGAATGCCGTGGCGNGATCTACGGGCTGACGCGCAANTCCGGCCCNGCGGAACTNGCNCGNGCNGCNCTNGAAAGCGTNGGCTACCAGACCCGCGATTTGCTGGAGGCGATGCAGGCGGATTGGGCNGCNCAGGGGCAGGCGGGCGAGATCGCCACCCTGCGTGTCGACGGCGGGATGAGCGCCAGTGACTGGGCGATGCAGTTCCTGTCCGACGTGATCGGNGCCTCGGTCGACCGTCCTGATGTGCTGGAAACCACGGCNCTTGGTGCGGCATGGTTGGCGGGGCAGCGGGCNGGCATCTATCCGGACATGGNAGGCTTTGCCCGCGAATGGGCGCTNGATCGGCGGTTTGANACACAAATGGATGCGGCGACGCGGGATGAGAAATACGGCGCATGGAAGCGCGCTGTGAACGCCACGTTGCAATTCTGATGGAGGAGNTCGCAGCCTTTGGTTTCGCCACCGCCGGGNGCATCCGCTTTGGCCGTGGGACCGCTACAGAAGCCGTCGGCGCCGCGCTCAGCTATGGCCGCCGGGTGCTGATTTTACGCGGNGGTTCCGTCGCTTGGGTCGATGAGCTTAGCCGTGACCTGACGGCGGCTGGATGTGACGTGACCGAGGTNCGCAGCAGCGGCGAACCCTCTGTCGATGATGTCCGCTCTGCCGNTNNGGCAGGGCGCGGGGCNCAGGTGGTGCTGGGCGTNGGCGGCGGCGCGGTNATNGACCTTGCCAAAGCCGCAGCGGCGCTGATCCCGTCGGANTGCGACGTGATGGANCATCTCGAAGTCGTNGGNNCGGGCAAGCCNTTGCANNCCGANCCNCTGCCGATGATCGCGATCCCNACNACCGCAGGCACNGGGGCCGAGGTNACCAANAACGCCGTNATCGCCNTGCCGNANGCCGCGCGAAAAGTCAGCCTGCGCGACGACCGNATGCTGCCGCGTNTGGCCTTGGTCGANCCCGCNNTGACCGATNGCGCGCCACGCGGGGTGACNTTGGGNTCNGGNCTCGACGCNNTGGTGCAGGTGATCGAGCCCTATCTNTCGAGCAANGCCAACCCGCTGANCGATGCGCTNTGCCGCGCCGCGATCCCGCAGGGNATNGCCGCGCTCAAACNTNTGGCNGCTGGAGCGAAGACCCTGCCGCGCGGGATGCGATGGCCTATGTCAGCCTGTCGGGCGGTTTGGCGCTGGCGAATGCCGGGCTCGGGGCCGTGCATGGGCTGGCGGGTGTGATCGGCGGGCGTTTCGCCGCGCCGCATGGGCTGATCTGCGGGCGTCTGCTGGGGCCGGTGCTGGCCGCGAACGCGGATGTGCTCGGGGTCTCGGCCCGCTTTTCTGAAGTGCAGAGGTGGCTCTCCGACGGGTTCGACCTGCCCGCGGACGGCACGTTCAACGCGCTCACTGCCATGCTCGATGATTGGGGGCTTGATCGGTTGGACCGTTGGATCCCCGAAGATGCGGATCTGACTGAGACTGCCCGCGAGGCGGCAGCCTCTTCCTCGATGCGCGCCAATCCGTGTGTGCTTAAGGCGGAAATTCTCGAAGCCTGCATCCGCGCGGCAATGTAGCGGGCAGGGGCCACGGCCCCCGCCCGGCATATTCAGGTTGCGCGCGGCGGCGTGTTGCCCTCGCCCAAGTCCCAAAATACGCCCGCCATCACCCGCAGCGCATCGCGGCAGACGGGTTTTAGCACATGTTCGTCCGGTGCGTGTTGCGAGCAGCTGCGGTAGGAATGCGGCACCCAGACGGTCGGCAGCCCCAGAATATCACTGAAGCTGTCGTTGGGCAGTGAGCCTGCGAGGTTCGGCAGGATATGCGGCGCTTTGCCTGCGGTCTCGGCCAGAGAGTCCGCCACGAACTTCACCCAAGGGTGATCCGCATCCAGCCGCGTGGCGCGGAAGAAGCCGCGGTCATGCGGCTCGATCCGGACATCCTCGAACCCGTGTTTATCAAGATGCCGGCGCAGGGCGGGCAGGATGTCTTCGGGATCGGTGCCGACGACATACCGCAATTGGCAGGTGGCGGTGGCATGGGCCGAGATCGCGTTGACCGGCGCTTCGGGCACGCCGCTCTTCATCGCGAGAATGGCAAAGCTGTTCCAGCCATAGGCGCGCTCGACCGAGGTCAGGTCTTCTTCGCCCCAATCGTTGTCGATGGCGGGGCCGTCATCGCTTTCGATCGGCAGGTCTTTCAGTGCCGCGCGGACCGAGGGGGTCAGGCTGTCGGGCCGCCACTCGGAGATCTGGATTTGCCCGCGTTTGTCGGTGATGGTCGACAGGGCCTGCGCCAAGATCATCGCCGGATCGGCCAGCAAGCCACCCCAGTTGCCCGAGTGATGGGCGCCTTCACGTTTATCGACGATCAGGTCGAAGGAGACCCCACCGCGTGAACCCATGAACATGGTCGGGACGTCGGGTTGCAGGCGCGGCCCGTCCGAGGCGATCAGCACGTCGGCGGTCAGTTTCTCACGGTGTTCGGCAAAGAACTCGGGCAGGCCCGCGCTGCCGGTCTCCTCGCTCATCTCGATCACGATGCGGCAGTTGAAGCCCAGCTTGCCACGGGTTTTCAGCACCGTTTCGATGGCGGCAATGTTGATCAGGTGCTGACCCTTGTTGTCGGCGGTGCCGCGGCCATAGAGTTTGTCGCCTTCCTCAACCAGTTTGAAAGGATGCAGCCCCTCGCGCCACTGGTCGGTTTGGGCACGGATCACGTCGCCGTGGCCATAGGTCAGCACGGTCGGCAGGTCATCGCCCTCGCGGCGCTCGCCCACCAGAAAGGGGCCACCGCGCGGGTCGGGATTGTCGTGAAAGCTACAGGCAAAGCCCATCGCCGTCAGCCGCGGCTCCATCGTCTCGACCAGATAGCGTTTGAGTTCGGGGGCTTGGTCGGGGTTCTGGCTCTCGGTCTCGTACGAGACGAGGTTGGCCAGTTCGGCTTGGAATGTCCCCTCATCGAAATAGGTCGAGATCGCTTCGATCGCGCTGTCGCGGGTCATGCTTCAATGTCCTTTGTCATATCTTCGGAAATGGCGTCGCCCCAAGGCGACATGATCTCGGTACAGCCGGAATTCTGCCCGTTCGCGCGCATCACGCCTGCGGGACAGGCGAAAGCGTAGGGAAAGATCGTGCGTTTGGTCTCGGCGACCTCATTGTTCTCGCGCAGCCGGTCGAGCACATCGCGCGGCAGGCTTTCATCGGCGATGAGCTGGTTGGCGTCCGAGGCGTCGATGCGGGGGGCGTGGAAACTGTCTTCAAGCGACATATCGAAATCAGTGACGAAGGAGGACAGTTGCGCCACCGCGCCCAAAATCTTGCGCCCGCCGGAGGCGCCGAAGGCGAAGCGTTTGTCGCCCTGTTCGCCGATCACCGGGCAGACGTTCATCAGGCAGCGCTTGTTCGGCCCCAGCGAGTTCGGGCGGCCCTGAACCGGGTCGAACCACATGATGCCATTGTTCATCAGAAAGCCCGTGGAGGGCGAGACGACGCGGGAGCCGAAGATGGACAAGAGCGTCTGGGTCTGTGCCACCATATTGCCGTGACGGTCGGCGACCGAGAAATGCGTGGTGCAGCCCGGGGCCTCGGGGCTTTCGCCGGTGTCACCCATGGAGCCGAGGCGGCGAGCGTAGGCGCCTTTAAGCGCCGCAGCCATGGCGGCATAGCTATCGGGGCCGGGGGCGCTGCCGAGGTCTTCGGTTTCCAGCGAGGCAAAGGTGTCGCGGAAAGTCGGGCCAGCGGTCAGCCCCGGCACGACATGGAACCGCGCGTCGCGGTATGCGAAATCGAGCGGGGCGTGGAACTCGGCGCGGTAGGCTTGCAGGTCGTCCCGGCTGAGGCAGCCGCCTTTCTCCTGCACATCCCGCGCCATCGCGGCCCCGAGGTCACCATCATAGAGCGCGCGCGCCCCGTGCCGCGCGATCTGGTCAAGGCTGTCGGCCATGCGCGATTGGTCCAGCCGCTTCTCGGCCAGCGCGGTCCAACCGCTGATCGTCGGCCATTGCCCATCTTCGAGGAAAACCGCCGCAGCGTCGGCATCTTTGGCCAATTCGCGGGTGCAAGAGGCGATGACGAGTGCGGCATACCAATCCACCAACAGACCCTGCCGGGCATGTTCAATTGCTGGGGCAAGCAGCTCGGCCCAAGGCATTTTGCCGAAACGTTCATGCGCCCGGCCCAACCCATCGACCACACCCGGTACGGCGATGGCGGTGGCGCCTTGGATGTTGCGGTCCCCCTCCACATGCTCCCACGGGAAGAGATCGCCTGCTTTGCCGCGCCCGCTGAGCGGATAGTTCGCAGGATCGAGCGCGCCGGGGCTGCGCATGCCGTGGTTCAGGGCATGGGCCTGACCTTCCTCAGCGCGCCAGAGCATCATCGCCCCGCCGCCCGCCGGGCCGCTCATCCAAGGTTCCAACACGCCGATAACGAAAGAGGTGGCTACGGCCGCATCCACCGCATCGCCCCCTGCCGCAAGCACCTCGGCCCCCGCGATTGCTGCCAACCGATGCTGCGCGGCGACGACGCCATGTTCGGTTTCGATGACGGTTTTGCGGGTTTGACTGCTGTGCGACAGGTTCGATGACATGGGCTTACTCTTGCTCGTACATGGGGGTTTCCGGATCGTGCAGATGGCAGGCGACATGCCCCTGCGGGATCGGGGTGTGACGTGGGGCCTTTTGTTTACAAAGATCCGTGGCGCGTGGGCAGCGCGGGTGGAAATGGCAGCCCGGCGGCGGCGCAATCGGGTTTGGATAGGCCATGCCAAGCTGCGTGTCTGGCACGCCCAGGCCCGGCTCGGGTGTCAGCACGGATTTCAACAGCGCCTTGGTGTAGGGATGACGCGGCGCGTCAAAGAGACCGGCGACTGAGTTCTGCTCAACGATCTCGCCCAGATACATCACCGCCACGCGGGTCGCGAGGTGTTCGACCACCGCGAGATCGTGACTGATGAAAAGATAGGTCAGGCCGAATTCTTCGCGCAGCTCGCCCAGAAGGTTGAGGATCTGGCTTTGGACGGAAACATCAAGCGCCGAGGTCGGCTCGTCGCAGATCACCACCTCGGGCTTCATGATCAGCGCGCGTGCAATCGCCACACGCTGACGCTGGCCGCCCGACATCTGGCTGGGGTAGGTGTTCATCACCCGCTGCGGCAGGCCGACAACGTCGAGAATTTCCTTCACCTTCTGCTTGCGGCTGGCCTCATCGCCGATGCCATGCACGCGCAGGGGCAGGGAGATCACGTCATAGATGCTTTTGCGTGGGTTGAGCGAGGAATAGGGGTCTTGAAAGATCGGCTGGATCCGCCGCGCCAGCGCCAGACGGCCCTGCTGCGTGATCTCTTCACCATCGATTTTGACATGACCTGCGGTGGGTTGCTCCAGCCCCAAAAGGATCTTGGCGAGGGTGGATTTACCGCAACCGGATTCACCGACGAGGCCCAGCACTTCGCCTTTGCCCAATTGCAGCGACACGTCATTCACCGCCGTCAGCGGTTTGACCTTGCCGAACATGCCCTGTTTCACCCGGTAGGTCTTGCTAACGCCCGAAAGCTCCAGCACCGGGGGGGTGTTTACGCTGTCCTTCATACGGTCAGCTCCTTCTCGGAATGGCGTTTGCCATCGGGGAAAATGCAGCGGAAGGCGTGGCTGCCGTCCTCTCTTTTTGGGATCTCGCCACGGCATTCGGCGACCGCATGGGGGCAGCGGGTGCGGAAGACGCAGCCCTCGACCTCGCCCACGAGCGAGGGCACGATGCCCGGGATGGTGCCCAGTTTCGCGCCGCGGTCGGTCTTGCCGGGCAGTGGGATGCAGCGCAGCAGCCCGCGGGTGTAGGGATGCGAGGGGGCGCCAAAGATGTCGCCCACCGGGCCGGTCTCGACCAATTCCCCCGCGTACATCACCGCCACCTTGTCAGCGACCCGTGCCACGACGCCAAGGTCGTGGGTGATCAGGATCACCGCCATGTTCATTTCGCGCCCCAGATCATGCAGCAGCCGCAGGATCTGTGCTTGGATCGTCACGTCGAGCGCGGTTGTCGGCTCATCCGCGATGATCAGTTCCGGCTCGCACATCAGCGCCATGGCGATCATCACACGCTGGCGCAGACCGCCCGAGAGCTGGTGCGGATACTGCGAAAGACGGCTCTCTGCGGCGGTGATGCCGACTTTCTCCAGCAGTTCAATCGCCCGGTCCCGCGCTTGTTGGCGGCTGACCTTGCGGTGCAGCAGCAGCGCCTCGGCCAATTGATCGCCGATGGTGTAGGCGGGGTTGAGCGAGGTCATCGGCTCTTGAAAGATCATCGCCATCCGCGCACCGCGCAGTTTGCGCATCTGGCCTTGGCTGGCGGTGGTCAACTCGGTGCCATCAAAGGTCATCCGATCCGCGTTTCGCTTGATGGATTTGCCCAAGAGCCCCATCAGCGCGAGCGAGGTAAGCGATTTGCCCGACCCGCTTTCGCCAACGATACACAGGGTTTCGCCACGGTTAAGGTCGAAGTCGATCCCGCGCACTGCATGCAGGGTGCCGCTGCCCGTGGGAATGTCGAGCCGCAGGTTGCGGACGCTCAGAAGTGGTTCTGTCATGGGTCAGCTCCGGTTTTCGGGGGCGGTCACGTCGCGCAGGCCGTCACCCATCAGGTTGATCGCCAGCACCAGCACGAAAAGCACGGCGCCCGGGATCAGCACGAGCCACGGCTCGAACAGCATCATGTTCTTACCTTCGGAGACCATCAGCCCCCAGCTCGGCGTCGGTGGTTGCACCCCAAGGCCGAGGAACGAGAGTGCCGCTTCCAGAAGGATCGCATGGGCCATCTCCAGCGTGACGACGACGATCAGGTTGTTGGCGATGTTGGGCATGATCTCGGACAAAAGGATGCGCGGGGTGGAGGCGCCGATGACCTGTGCCGCGGCCACATATTCGCGCCGCCGCACCTGCATGGTCGAGGCGCGCATGACCACGGCAAAACGGTCCCAAAGCAGCAGGCCCAGAACGCCGATCACGACCTGAAGCGAGCCGCCGAGGATCGCTACAACCGCCAGGGCCTCGAGCACCACCGGCATCGCCAGACGCACGTTGATGAGGAAGGTCACGACCGCATCAACCTTGCCACCGAAGTAGCCCGCAGCGACGCCCATGGCTGTGCCGATCACGCCCGAGATCAACGCGGCCACGGCCCCGATCAGCAGCGAAATTCGTGCACCGTAGATGAGGCGGGACAGGTAATCGCGGCCCAGATGGTCGGTGCCCAAGGGATGCTCCCATGTGCCGCCCATGAAAACGGGGGGCTCCATCCGGGTCATCAGGCTTTGGACATAGGGATCATGCGGGGCTATCCACGGCGCGAGGATCGCAATGACCGTGAGGATGATCAGAACGACCGCCCCGATCAGCAGACCTTGGTGCCCGAAGATGCGCTTGCGCAGCATCTGGCCGGGGGTCGGGCCGGTGATTTCGTCCAAAAGGCTGTCATGTGTACCAGCGGTGATCATGTCAGCTGCTCCTCATGCGGGGGTCGAGCCATGCGTTCAGCACGTCTGCGAGGAAGGTGAAAACGATGTAGAACATCGAGAAAATCAGGATCAGCGCCTGCACGGTGGGCAGGTCGTTACGCGCGATGCTCTCCCACGCCAGATAGCCCGCGCCATGTAGGGCAAAGATCGATTCAACCACGATGGAGCCGCCCAGCATGAAGCCCATTTGCACGGCGGCAAGGCTCACAACGGGGATGATCGCATTGCGCAGCGCATGACGGAACAGCACACGGGTTTCGTTTGCGCCCTTGGCTCGTGCGGTGCGGATATAGTCAGAGTTCAGAACATCCAGCATGCCGGCGCGCGTCAGGCGCATGATGGCGGGCATAGCGTAATAGCCCAGCACCACCGTCGGCAGGATGAAATGCCGCCATGTGTCGGTGCCGGAGGGCGGCAGCCAGCCCAGTTGAATGGCAAAAACCACGATCAGGATGAGGCCGAACCAGAAGCTCGGCATCGCCTGACCGGCAACGGAGATGAAGAGCGCCACGCGGTCGATGATCGAGTTAGGGCGGATCGCGGCGACCACGCCGAGGGGGACGGCGGTCAGCAGCGCGAAGGTGATCCCGCAGACGCCGAGTGTCATGGTCACGCTCAACCGGTCGGCGATGAGCGAGGCGACGGGCAGGCGGAAATAATAGCTCTCGCCGAAATCGCCCTGAAGGGCCGAGAACAGCCATTCGCCATATTGCACCAGCATGGGCCGGTCGAACCCGTAGAGGCGGCGCAGCGCCTCGATGTCTTCGCCACTGGCGGTTTCACCGGCCAGCGCGGCTGCAGGGTCGCCCGACAGGAACAGCAGGCTAAAGCTGATAAACGACACGGTAAAGGCCACGAGAAGGGCCAGTCCCAAGCGTTTGAGAATGAATTGAAGCACGGGTGCAACTACCTTGAGGCTGCGCCGCAGGCGGATGGCCTGCTGCGTGGGTCTGGGTGGGGTGCGGAAAAAAGCAGGGCAGGGACACCGATCACGGCGCCCCTGCCGTTTGGTTTACTTCCAGCTAACCGTGGTGAAGCGCAGAACTTCGTCGGCTGTGGGCGTGTATTCCACCTCTTTGGTGGTCACGTAGTTGGTGTTGTAGGAGAACATCGGCGCCCAATAGGCTTCCTCGGTGATGCGTTCGATCGCCTTGGAGTAGTTCTCTTTGCGGACCTCGGGGTCGGTCGAGCTGTCGGCTGTGTTGAGGTATTCCAGCGTCTCATCATCCATCGCGTAGTCGAGCGAGCCATGTTTGAAGAACTGGCTGACCATGGCAGAGGCGTCGTTGATCGAATAGCTGCCCCATGTCTGGAACGACACGGCGGTTTCACCCTTCATGTTCTGCTCGCGCAGGGCGGAATACTGCAACATCTTGAAGTTGGTATCGATGCCCACGGCGTTGAGATAGCTAGTGATCGCCTCGGCATATTCACGGTCGCGGTAGGCATAAAAGTCGATGGTCAGACCGTCTTCATAGCCCGCTTCGGCCAGCAGTTCTTTGGCCTTCTCGGGGTTGTATTCATATTCGACCGCCGCCTCTTCGTCGCAGCCAAACTGGCTGGGGAAGCAGGGGGTGTAGACGACTTTGGACTTACCTTTGAGCAGCGCGTCGACCAGTTCCTGACGGTTGATCGCGTAGTTCACGGCCTTCCGCACGCGGATATCGGTGAACGGGCTGTCTTCCGAACGGCCCGCCGCATCCAGCGTCAGATAACCCACACGCATGGTGGATTCATTGGAGACCTGAAACTCATCCCGCTCGGCCAATTTCTCGGCTTGGTCCGAAGGCACCTGCCAGATCAGGTCGAGCGACCCGCTGAACAGTTCAGCCATTTGCGTGTTCACATCCGGGATCGTGCGGATGTCGACGTTCTTGATGCTGGGCTTGCCCTTGGGGCTGTCGTGGTAGCCTTCGTAGGCTTCCAGTTTGAAGTGCTGGCCGGGGACGACTTCGGTCACTTTGTAGGGGCCGGTGCCGACGGGTTTCAGGCCCATGCCTTCGGGACCAGCTTCTTCATAATAGTCGCTGGGGTACATCGACACGGGGCCGGAGAGGAATTCGATGGCCGCCGGGAATTTCTCTTTCAGCATGATGCGGACGGTGTAATCGTCGATCTTCTCGGCCGATTTCATCCAGTTCACGTTGCGCTGCGTTTTCACGCCATTGGCCTCATCGGCCACGTAGTTGACGGTGAACACCACGTCATCGGCGGTGAAGTCGGAGCCGTCGTGGAATTTTACACCTTCGCGCAGTTTGAATTCGATGGTCGTGTCGTCGATCCATTCCCATTCGGTAGCGAGGTTGCCCATGTATTCGTTGCTGACCGGATCGCGGTAGATCAGCCCATCCCAAACCGCGCGCTGCAGCACAACGCCTTCGCGCGATGAGTTGAAGTAGCTGTCGACGTTCTCAAGCTCTTTGGTGAAGGCGACATTCAGCGTGTTGTCTGCCTTGTCCGCCCAAGCAGCACCCGTGGCGGCGGCAAGGACAAGCCCGGTGATGGTAGATTTCAGGACCGTGGATTTCATGGTCAACTCCCCTGTTGGTTTACGAATTCGGTTCCGTATCGTTTTTGACTTGCGAAG
Organism: Sulfitobacter sp.; assembly: GCA_002703405.1. Taxonomy (GTDB): domain Bacteria; phylum Pseudomonadota; class Alphaproteobacteria; order Rhodobacterales; family Rhodobacteraceae; genus Sulfitobacter. Next base: position 46,386 of record NZSX01000021.1, read on the forward strand.
CATATCATATAATAATACTTGATATTGCTATACGATTAATAAACGCAATGTGCCTGGCATACGTCAAGCCCCGGTTTGAACAATTGAGCCGGTTTCAGGGGTAGGTGATTGGAAAAGAAGCAAAATACGCTCTATGTGGGATCACTGGCCAAGGGGCTGCGACTGCTCCGCGCTTTTGATGAATCGCATACGGAATTGTCTCTGGTAGAGCTGGCCGCGCGCAGCGGGCTGGACAAAAGTGCCGTGCAACGCCTTGCGAATACGCTGCATATCGAGGGCATGTTAGAGAAGGATCCAGTCACTCGGCGCTATCGCCCCTCCCATGCGTGGCTCGAACTGGCCTATGCCTATTACTGGTCAGATCAACTGGTCGGACAGGCGATTCCCAAGCTCATCGACCTCAGCCAAGAGATCGGTGAGACGGTTAATCTAGCCGAACTTTCCAAGGACCATATCATTTACGTCAGCCGCTTGCCCTGTCAGCGGACCTATTTCGCGGCCACGGTGATCGGNCGGCGGCTGCCTGCGCTTTCGACNTCGGCGGGGCGGGCGATCATCTCGACCTTCTCGCNCGAGGATCGGGAAGANGCGATTGAGACTTGGCCGCTCAAACCCTTTACCGCGCGCACCACGATGGACCGCGCCACGATCCGCAACAGCATCAATGAGGCNGTCCAACATGGCCATGCGATTTCAAGCGATCAGATGATTCTGTCAGAGATCGGTGTGGCTTGCCCGATCACCGGNCCCGACGGGCGCGCCTTTGCGGCGGTGCAATGTTCGGTCTCGGCTCACACCTGGACGCGCGAGCGGATNAGGGCCGNAATTCTGCCGCGGTTGCAGGACACGGCGAACGCGATTTCACCATCCTCACAGGTNCATCGGCGCTAGAAAAAGGCCGGAGCATTTCTGCCCCGGCCTTTGATNTNTTATTCCCAGTTCANCTTNTCTTCGCGCTGCCAGAACCGCAGCTTGCGGCAGGANTGAAGGAANTCATCNGCATTCTCGGCAGAGACTTCCACCGTGCCCTCGTCCTTCTCAACNCCGGCGGCNTTGAGCAGCGGNTCNGCNGCTTTGGTCCANGCGATGAACTTGTTATGCGCAAAGGCGTCCGAGACGAAATCCTGCGAGGGTTTGTTCTTGGCGATCTTGTCGGCNTTTTCNTCGCCAAAGACCAAGGCCACCGCNTCAAAGACCACCGACGGCCCACCGTCGATCTTCTCATCCGCCGCGCGGGTGCTGCCATCTGACAGGGTCACCCCTTGGATATGCGGCGTCACGATCGCGACCATCGCNCCNTCNTCGGCGAANGTTTTCTCCAAGGCTTCCACGATCGACGCATCGGCGCCCTCCGTCAGGAACAGACCCAGCTTGCGGCCCGCGAANGTGTTCGGCGGGTTTTTCANAATGCTGAGCGCATCNGANGGCGGCAGATCGGTGATNGGNTCCCGCGCGGGTNTGGCNGGTTCCGGCATNTCGGTCACGCCCAAGACCTTCGGCCACNTGNTTNGCCAGATCGTCATGCACNTTCATCAGATGNGAGAGCATCCGCAGNCGAATGCGCTCTTCCTGACATTTCGACAGNTCGAACGTATAGGCCGCCGCGATATGCTGCTGTTCGATCTNGGTCTGGCTGATGTAGAACTGCCGNGCTTGGCTGTAGTGGTCCGCGAATGTCTCAGAGCGCACGCGCTGNTTGGNGCCNCTGACCTCTTCNGNGTAGCTTTTGAACCCNATCTCGGGGTTTTCACGCGGGCCGCCATCGTCGCCCCANCTGTTNGGCTCATAGTTCACCCGGCCNTTGGGNTTNTGCATCGCCATATGGCCGTCTTGCTGGAAATGNTGGAACGGNCATTTCGGCGCGTTGATCGGAATATGGGTNAAGTTCGGCCCNCCGAGNCGTTTGATCTGCGTGTCNAGNTACGAGAAGTTCCGCCCCTGCAGCAGNGGGTCGTTGGTGTGGTCGATCCCNCGCACGATGTTCTGNGTGCAAAAGGCGACCTGCTCGGTCTCGGCAAAGAAGTTNTCGACGTTGGCATCCAGCGTCAGCGTGCCGATNATGCGNACNGGNACCTGNTCNTCGGGGATCAGCTTGGTCGCGTCGAGGATGTCGAACTCAAAGTTATCGGCNAANTCATCNTCNAAGACCTGAATGCCCAGATCCCACTGCGGNTANTCGCCCGCGTCNATGGCATCCCACATGTCGCGGCGGTGGAAATCNGGGTCCGCGCCGTTGATCTTGAGCGCNTCGTTCCAGACCACNGATTGNACNCCNTGCTTGGGCTTCCANTGGAACTTGACGTANTGGGATTTGCCCTCGGCATTGACCAGCCGGAAGGTGTGCACGCCAAAGCCTTCCATGAAGCGGAAGGAGCGNGGGATCGCCCGGTCGGACATCTGCCAAACCGTCATGTGNATCGCNTCGGGTGAGAGNGANANGAAATCCCANAAGTTGTCATGCGCCGATTGCGCCTGNGGNAAGCCNCGGTCGGGGGCGGNNTTGACNGAGTGGANGAGNTCGGGGAATTTGATCGCGTCTTGGATNAAGAACACNGGGATGTTGTTGCCNACCAAGTCCCAGTTGCCCTCTTTGGTGTAGAANTTCGTNGCAAAGCCGCGCACGTCACGGGCC
>NZSX01000022.1 GCA_002703405.1 Sulfitobacter sp.
CGCAAGGGCGAGCTGACCTCGGTCGAGATCACCGAGGCCTGCCTGAAGCAGATCGAGGGCGCGAAGGCCCTGAACGCCTTCGTCCACGACACCCCCGAGATCGCGCTCGAGCAGGCCAAGGCCGCCGACGCCCGCCGCGCGGCCGATGCGCCTTCGCTGAACGGCATCCCGCTGGGGATCAAGGACCTGTTCTGCACCAGGGGCGTGCCCAGCCAGGCCGCCTCGAAGATCCTCGAGGGCTTCAGGCCCGAGTACGAGTCGACCGTCACGCAGAACCTCTTCGATGCGGGCGCCGTCATGCTGGGCAAGCTCAACATGGACGAATTCGCCATGGGCTCGTCGAACGAGACCTCGACCTACGGCAATGCCGTGAACCCCTGGCGGCGCGGCAATGACGAGACGGCGCTGACGCCCGGCGGATCCTCCGGCGGCTCGGCCTCGGCAGTCTCCGCCGATCTCTGCCTTGGTGCCACGGGCACCGACACCGGCGGCTCGATCCGCCAGCCGGCGGCCTTCGTCGGCATCACCGGGATCAAGCCGACCTATGGCCGCTGCTCCCGCTGGGGCATCGTCGCCTTCGCCTCAAGCCTCGACCAAGCCGGGCCGATGACCAAAACCGTGCGCGACGCCGCGATCATGCTGGAAGCCATGTGCGGCCATGACGCCAAGGACAGCACCAGCGCCGATCTGGCCGTGCCCGACTTTGAAGCGGCGCTGACCGGCGACATCCGCGGCAAGAAGATCGGCATCCCCCGCGAATACCGCATGGATGGCATGCCCGAGGAGATCGAGAAGCTCTGGCAAGACGGCATCGCCATGATGAAGGATGCCGGGGCCGAGATCGTCGACATTTCGCTGCCGCACACGAAATACGCCCTGCCCGCCTATTATGTCATCGCGCCTGCCGAAGCCTCCTCGAACCTCGCGCGTTATGACGGTGTGCGCTTTGGCCACCGCGCCAAGCTCGACCATGGCGACGGCATTACCGAGATGTACGAGAAAACCCGCGCCGAGGGCTTCGGCCACGAGGTCCAGCGCCGCGTGATGGTGGGCACCTATGTGCTCTCCGCCGGTTTCTACGACGCCTATTACAACCGCGCCCGCAAGGTCCGTACCCTGATCAAGAAAGACTTCGAAGATGTCTTTGCCCAAGGCATCGACAGCATCCTGACCCCGGCGACCCCCTCGGCGGCCTTCGGTCTGGGTGAAATGAAGGACGCCGATCCGGTGGCGATGTATCTCAACGACGTGTACACTGTGACGGTGAACCTTGCCGGTCTGCCCGGTGTCGCGCTACCGACGGGGCAAAGCGCCACCGGCTTGCCGCTGGGTCTGCAACTGATCGGGCGTCCTTGGGAAGAGGCCGAGTTGCTGTCCTCCGCCTATGCGCTGGAGCGGGCCGCTGGTTTTGTGGCCAAGCCGGAAAAATGGTGGTAAGCCCACGGGCGTTATTTAACAGGCAAGAGCGGGTCAGACGATCAAACGGACACTTCTAGCGATGACAGCGGGCGGTCTTTTGGCAGCCTGCCAACCTGCGATCCCCGATTCCGGGAGCATCAACAGCGGGCGCGGCGTCGGCTTTGGCGACGGCAGCTTTGAGGCTGAACAGCGGGCGCGTGACGCGGCACTTGCCAATGACAGCATCGACAGCGCCATCGCGGCCACGACACCCGCCCCGGCGGACGGCTCGCCCGAGGCCACAGCCGCCGAAACCGCCCGCGTTCTGGCCGCCACCCGTCCGGGCGGGGCAAGTGCCCTGAACCCCGGCGTGACCCCGGTGAACGCCAGCCCGTCGAACCCGCCCCCCGCGGCGGTCAATGCCGTGGGCATCTCGAACGAGAACAACTTTGATGCCGTATCCGGCCAACGCAGCATTCAAGATGACGCCGCCCGCGTCGCCGCCAATCGTGCGCAATATGAGGTGATCCAGCCCGAAGCGCTGCCCGAACGTACTGCCAGCGGCCCGAACATCGTCGCCTATGCGCTGCAAAGCAACCAACAGATCGGTCAGCAAATCTACAGCCGCATTGGCTTTAACAAGGCCCGCAAGTTTGAACGGGCCTGTTCGCAGTACAGCCATGCCGACCAAGCGCAGATCGCCTTCCTTGCTGCGGGCGGTCCTGAGAAGGACCGAGAAGGCATGGACCCTGATGGCGATGGCTTTGCCTGTGACTGGGATCCGACCCCCTTCCGCCGGGCTGCACAGGGCTGATAGATGCCCGCCGCGCCTGACGTGACGGTGCACCCTTCACCCAACTGCGGCCCGCGACGTAGCGGGCTACACCCCCGACTTATCGTTCTGCATTACACGGCCATGGCCAGCGCCCAAGCGGCGCTGGAACGGCTTTGCGACCCTTCTTCCGAAGTCTCTGCCCATTACCTGATTTCCGGGCGCGGCGATGTCACTCAACTGGTCGAGGAAGACCAGCGCGCNTGGCANGCNGGCNNNGGCGANTGGGCGGGNCNNGACGANATNAANTCCCGCTCNATCGGNATNGAGTTGGACAANCGCGGCGATCACCCNTTNNCNGANCCGCANATGNNNGCGCTCGAAACCNTNCTGCCCGGCATCATGGNNCGNCANNNNATCCCNNCNGANGGGNTNATCGGNCANTCCTGCATGGCNCCGGGCCGNAAGNTCGACCCNGGCCCNCGATTCGATTGGGCNCGGCTNGCNCGGCGNGGGCTGGCNNTGCCTGNGGGCGANGGCNNNGNNCCNNANANCGNNACNGCCGANACCTTCCGCGANGCCGCNCNNGCNGCAGGCTTCACCGCGCCCTGCGANNATGNNACGCTGCTGAGNAGCCGTNNGGATGCGNTTCNGNCCNNNNGGGNGCGGCCCTCTCACCCCCGCAGACCTNGCCGCCCTGCCCCGCNCCCATTGACGCGCCNCGCGGCGGNGTCTAGGGCGGNNANGCGCGGAAGGCTGGATGGCCGCTGCGTCGACTCGNGTCGCATGACCGACGNCCNCTNCCGTCACACGCATGTGTGNCATCNGNGGCGTCGCTTTTGCGNGGCAAAGGCGACGTAGAGGAAAGTCCGGACTCCAAGAAGAAACGGTGCCGGGTAACGCCCGGGCGGGGCAACCCGACGGAAAGCGCCACAGAAATGAAACCGCCCCTTGGTCCGGCTTGCCGGAACCCCCAAGGGGTAAGGGTGAAACGGTGGGGTAAGAGCCCACCGCGGGGCTGGCAACAGCTCTGGCACGGCAAGCCCCACCGGGAGCAATGCCAAATAGGGACCGCGCGCCGCTGATCTTCGGGTCAAAGGCGGGGCTCTTCTGCCCCAGCAGGTCCGGGTTGGCAGCTATAGCTGCATCGGCAACGGTGCAGTCAGAGGAATGGTCATCGCCTGTTTTCGGACAGGTACAAAATCCGGCTTATAGGCCTTCCGCGCATATTCCTGCCCTNTCAGGTCCGAAAGGCAGGTTTTTTCGACGAAACCGGCGTCTTTCGGCATCGGACGGGCAAATAGCGGTTGACTCGGGCGCGGGTCTGACTAGAACCCGAAATTCAGAATTCACGCACGCCTGCGCGGCCGTGCAGCAGGAGAAGACACATGGCGAAGCCAACCACGATCAAGATCCGCCTGAACTCGTCCGCGGGCACAGGCCATTTCTACGTGACCAAGAAAAACGCACGCACCATGACCGAGAAGATGGTCATCAAAAAGTACGACCCCGTTGCGCGCAAGCACGTCGAATACAAAGAAGGCAAGATCAAGTAAGATCGCCNGCTTTGNACGGTTTCAAANGGCCACGCGGTTTGCGCGTGGCCTTTTGCGTTGTGGAGCCGGGTAAGGCGCGCTTAGCGCAGCTTTAACCNNCCTANGCCGCCGGGGCANCGGCAGCCCGTCAATCGCACCCCTNNCCCGCTCAGGGCGCCTGCACCACCCATTGNCGCGAAGATGGGACGCGCCGATAGCGCAGGCANCCCACCGCCCCGTCGAAATGCAGCCGCTCCCNCCCAGAGGCGACCGNTTTCTCNTGAGGCACCTCAAAAGTCGCGCAGACNGCNAGGCTCTCNGCCCCTCGCGNCACCTCATAGGCGGCGCCGGTCAGCGGATCGTGNAGGCTCTGCTCTGTGCTGCGACAGGCGCGAGAGAACGCCGCCTGCTCTGCNGTCTCGCAAATAANCGCATCNGCGAGGTGCCGCAGGTCTGCNAGACGGGTCTGGTCACGGCTTTCGGCGCGCGCATGNCCCGGCCCGCCGACCACGGCGAAACCGGCNAGNAGCGCGGCCAAGACNACAGCCACGGCACCGCCAAAGAACAGCCGGTTCACCCGGTCGCCCCCTGCCGCCCATCGCGGCGGTAATAGCCAAAGATGCCCCCGGCGATTCCNGCCACCACCAGCGCCTTCAACGCGAATTGCACTGTCAGNTCGCCACTGAGGAAGGCATAGATCACCGCNACCAGATCGCCCAACAGNACNGCAGCGGCGAAAAGCAGGGTCACNTAGGTCATCCAACTGCGAATGGCCGAGCGCGCCAGCGCCGGATCAGCGGCCAACCGCCTGTTTTCGCGCGTGGCCAGCCACAGGTACAGCGGCAACGTCACGATCAGCACCGCCATGGCCCAGCGGATGCGATAGGTCGCCCCGCTGNCCTCNGANGAGANGAAGTGNTCNATCAAAGCATGCAGCAGNCCCACCAGATACCCCGCGCCAAAAAGCAGCGCCCCGAACATCAGCGCATAGACGAAAAAATCCCGCGCCGTGACCACGGGGCGCGGGCGTGGCACCGGCGGGGCAAAGGGCACATCCGCCCAACCTTCCAATGCGTCGCTGACCTCTTGCGCTGACCAGCCCGCTTGGCCCAACACTGCGGCGATCTCAACGCGGCTTTCGCCTGCGCTGAGCGCATCCCGCACGAATTGCGCCAAATCCCTATTGCCTGCCATGGGTTACCCCCCTCTTTTGGCTTGGAAAAATGCAGTTAAAAGCTGCTCTGAGTCCCGCGCGGCGATGCCGTCAAAGACCTGCGGCGCGTGATGGCATTGGGGATGCGAGAACACCCGCGCGCCCTGCGCCACGCCGCCTGATTTGGGGTCTGCCGCACCGTAAAACAAGCGCTCTAGCCGCGCGGCGGCGATGGCCCCGGCGCACATCGCGCAGGGCTCCAACGTGACGTAGAGCGCGTGACCGATCAGCCGTTCTGAGCCAACAGCCGCACAGGCCGCACGCAGGGCCAGCATCTCGGCATGGGCGGTTGGATCGTTGCGCGCGCGGGTTTCGTTGCCTGCCGTCGCGACGATCCGCCCTTCGGGTGAGACGACAACCGCCCCCACCGGCACCTCGCCGCGCGCGGCAGCGGCGCGGGCCTCGGCCAGCGCCTGACCCATATATGAGCGAAACTCCATTCCGTCACATGGCCGCAAACGCCACCCTTTCGCAAGCCCGTGAAACAGGGTAAGCGCAGTGTATGAACGCAAAAACGCCCCCCTCCGGCTCAGGCCCGCAAAACACCGACACCGATGCTGACGCCAGCACATCCAAGGGCGACCGTATCGCCAAGGTGCTGTCGCGCGCCGGTATTGCCTCGCGCCGAGAGGCCGAGCGCATGATCGAAGCGGGCCGCGTGCGCGTGAACGGAGAGCAGATCACCTCGCCCGCGCTGAACGTCACGCCTGAGGATAAGATCACCGTCGACAACACCCCCGTCGGCGCGCCCGAACCGCCGCGCATCTGGCTTTATCACAAGCCCACCGGTCTGGTGACGACAAACTCGGACGAAAAGGGCCGCGAGACGATCTTTGATGCCCTGCCCGAGGACATGCCCCGCGTGATGACCGTAGGCCGGCTTGACCTCAACTCCGAAGGGCTTTTGCTGCTGACCAACGATGGCGGCGTGAAACGCAAACTGGAACTGCCCAGCACCGGCTGGCTGCGCCGCTACCGCGCGCGGGTGAATGGCCGCCCCACGGATGAAATGCTGGAGCCTCTGCGCCGCGGCATCACCGTGGAGGGCGAAAATTTCCAGCCGATGGACGTGACATTGGACCGCCAACAAGGTGCGAATGCTTGGTTGACCATCGGCCTGCGCGAAGGCCGCAACCGCGAGATTCGCCGCGCGATGGAGGCCGTGGGCCTGACCGTTAACCGGCTGATCCGGATCTCTTACGGCCCGTTCCAATTGGGCGAGTTGAAGATCGGCGAGGTGGAAGAACTGCGTCGCAAGGTCGTGCGCGATCAACTGGGCCTTGAGTTGGAAGACCCCAGCGGCACCGCTGTCAAAAAGCCCACGGGTCTGCGCCGNCCGCCACGCCGCAAACCCGGCGGTTTNGGGGGCGCGGGCCAGCCCGGTCTGCCCGTACAACCCGGCGAAGATGATGAACCGCCGCCCCGCCGTGGTGGCGGAAAGGCGAAGAACGCACCGCGTGGCAAGGCAGCTCAAGGCAGGCCCAGTGGTAAACCCGGTGGTAAACCCAGCGGCAAACCGGGGGTGCGTCCCGCAGGGCGCCCCAATGCGAANCCGGACGGTAAACCGGGGCCAAAGCCCGGTGGCCGGGGGCCAAAACCCCGCCGCTGACCGGCNCTGCCCCAAGTTGCCCTGCGCGTTTCCGGAACGCTGCTGACCTGCGTGCGTTGNATAGAGAACGGCAGGGCAAGATCAGCGCGAAACCGCTGGCAGAAAAGGGCAATATGTTGCGAATAGTGATGTTTTTGGTGGCCTTGGCCGCGCTCGTGGTTATCATCCTCGGCGCGGCCTCGCTCTTGGGGCGCGCGGCTGACAGTGCNGGCACGGCGCTGCGCCCGATCTGGGGCGGCGAGAGGGGAAACATGATGGCGCCAACGACCTTTCAGAAAATCGCCTTTGGGGCGTTGCTGGTTTTGCTGCTTGGGCTGACCAGCGGTTTTCTCGGGGGGCTTTGATCCATGGCGCAGCGCTTTGGCGGCAAATATAGCCCCGACACGGACGCCACCCCCGGCAGCACNCCGCGCAAGACCCNCCGCCTGCGGGTCGATCCTGTGGGCGGGCGGGTGAACCTGATGTTCCTGCCCCCGGTCCTGCTGGCTGGAACCTCGCTTATCGGTGGCGCGGGCACGCTGGTCCTTGGCCTTGGCGGGGCGTTTTTGTTGGCCTCGGGCGTCTGGCTACTGCGCGACGGACTGCTGGCCGAGGCGGAATACCACGAACGCAAAGTTGCCCGCCGCCCGGTTCTCCCGCGCAAAATTCTGGCCGCAGTATTGGCGGGCGCTGGCGCGGCCCTTGCTGCATACAGCAATGACCCGAGCCTTATCGCAGCCCTGCTCTACGGCGTCGCGGCCACGGCCCTGCACCTTGCGGCATTTGGCATTGATCCCTTGCAGAACAAAGGCATGGAGGGGATCGACACCTTCCAGCAAGACCGCGTCGCCCGCGTGGTAGATGAGGCCGAAAAGCTGCTCTCGGGCATGAGCCAAGCGATCTTGCGTGCAGGCGACCGGCGCGCCGAAGCNCGGCTGGCCGAGTTCCAAGAAACCGCCCGCCATTTGATCCGCACCGTCGAAGAAGACCCCCGCGACCTGACCGCCGCCCGCAAATACCTTGTCGTCTATCTGCGCGGCGCGCATGATGCGACGGTGAAATTCGCCGACCTNTANGCCCGNAACCAAGACGCGCAAGCCCGCGACGACTACCTCGCTTTGCTCGACGATCTGGATCAGAACTTTGCCGCCCGCACAGCGAAGTCCCTGCTGGATGACCGCAGCGATTTGAACGTGGAAATCGACGTGCTGCGTGAACGCCTCTCCCGCGAGGGGGTCCGACTGGAACAGCCCGCCCCTGCAAATACCAAGGAAGATCAGTGATGACCGATGCCCTCCGTGAAAAAGCTGCCCAATCGCAAGGGTTGGTNGAAGAAGTGAACGCAACCGTTTTGCCCGAACCGNCGGATGCCAATGCCATCGTGCCATTGGCCAAAGCCGATGCCGCACAGAGCGCGGAAATCCAAAAGCGTATGGCCGAGATCGACGTGACCGATACGCANTCCATCGTCAGCTTCGGCTCTGCCGCGCAGGCCGAGTTGCAAGANATCAGCCAATCNATGCTGGCNGATGTGCGNAACAAGGATGTCGGCCCCGCGGGCGATAGNCTGCGCACCATGGTCAGCGCGATCCGCGGCTTCTCGGTCTCTGAGNTGGACGTGCGGCGCAAACAAAGCTGGTGGGAAAAANTGNTGGGCCGTGCCACCCCATTCGCCAAATTCACCGCGCGTTTCGAAGAGGTACAAGGCCAGATCGACCGGATCACCGACAACCTGCTGGCGCATGAGCATACGCTGNTGAAAGACATNAAATCGCTNGACCTNCTTTATGAAAAGACGCTGCAATTCTACGATGAACTGGCGCTNTATATNTCNGCNGGTGAGGCCAAGATTGTTGAACTGGATCACAAGACCATCCCCGCCAAACAGACCGCGCTGGATAAGGCGAACGAAGACGATCAGGTGATGCGGGCGCAGGAACTCCGTGACCTGCGTGCCGCCCGCGATGATCTGGAGCGTCGGGTGCATGATCTGAAACTGACACGTCAGGTCACCATGCAATCCCTGCCTTCGATCCGTCTGGTGCAAGAGAACGACAAAAGCCTCGTGACCAAGATCAACTCGACCTTGGTGAACACCGTGCCGCTGTGGGAAACGCAACTGGCCCAAGCCGTGACCATCCAGCGCAGCGGTGACGCGGCCAATGCGGTGCGCGAGGCGAATGACCTGACCAACGAATTGCTCACCTCCAACGCCAAGAACCTGCGTGACAGCAACAAGGTGATCCGTCAGGAAATGGAGCGTGGCGTCTTCGACATTGAAGCGGTGAAACAGGCCAACGAAGACCTGATCGGCACCATCGAAGAATCCCTGCAAATCGCCGATGAAGGCAAGGCAAAACGCGCCAATGCCGAGAAGGAGTTGCAGGAAATGGAAGGCCGTCTGCGCGACACACTGGCCGCCGCTAAGGCCCGCGAAACGGGCTTGGGCGATACCACAGGCAATGCGGTGCCAAGCTAAGACCGACGTGGGGGAACAGGTAATGCAAGAACGTCTGCGCAGAAAACTGCGCGCCGGGGGGGCGCTGGCGCTGAGCATGCTATTGCTGGCCTGCGCCGAACCCGCGCCCGTCTTGCAACAGGTCGCCAAGCCGCAGGCCCGCCCTGTGGCAAAGCCCCCCTCTCCGGCTGTGGTGGCCAAACCCACTTCGCAAAAAAGCGCCATGCTGCGCAGCTATTTGCATCAAGTTGAGAAGGCGCAGTTGAACCAGGATTTGCTGCGCCAAGACGGTGGCGGTGAAGACACGCCCTTTACCAGCGAAATGCTGGTCCGCAACTTTGAGCAGATCGCCCTTTATAACGAATATGACGGCAATTTTTCCGGCCACGGTGGGGCCAGTCCCCTGCGCCGCTGGGAAGGGCCTGTGCACATGCAGATCATCTTCGGTGATAGCATCCCCCCGTCGCAACGCCGCTCTGACACCACCAACATCAAGGCTTTCGCGCGACGCCTTGCCCGGGTTACGGGGCATCCGATCTCAACGACAGGCACGCCTAATTTCATAGTGGTTGTGGCTTCTGAAGATGACCGGGTCGATGCTTTGACCCATGCTGCGGAAAAGGTCGCGGGCGTAAGCCCATCGTCGCTCCGTGCGATGCGCAACATGCGCCGCGACACCTATTGCGCCGTGGCCGCCTATGCCGCGGGCGACCACCCGAATGTCTATACCGCCGCCGTGGCGGTGATCCGCTCGGAAAACCCCGGGTTGCTGCGGCTGTCGTGCATCCACGAAGAACTGGCCCAAGGCTTGGGTCTGGCCAATGACAGCCCCGCCGCACGCCCGTCGATCTTTAACGATGACGACGAATTCGCCTTGCTGACCAAACACGACGAACTCCTGCTCAAGATGCTCTATGACAAGCGTCTGCGCCCCGGCATGACAGCAGAGCAGGTCAACCCGATCACCCGGATCATCGCACGCGAGTTGACGGACGGGCCGGTGTAACGCAGCTTTACGACGAAAGAATAAGGACCATTCCCATGGGCATTTTCGATTTCCTCTCCGGCCAGTTCATCGATGTCATTCACTGGACCGACGACACCCGCGACACCATGGTTTGGCGGTTTGAGCGTGAAGGCCATGAGATCAAATACGGCGCCAAGCTGACGGTGCGCGAGGGGCAAGCGGCGGTCTTTGTGCATGAGGGGCAGTTGGCGGATGTCTTCACCCCCGGTCTCTATATGCTTGAGACCAACAACATGCCGATCATGACCTCGCTTCAGCATTGGGACCATGGCTTCAAAAGCCCGTTCAAATCTGAAATCTACTTCGTCAACACGACCCGGTTTAACGATCTGAAATGGGGCACCAAGAACCCGATCATCGCCCGCGATCCTGAGTTTGGCCCGGTGCGCCTGCGCGCCTATGGCACCTACTCGGTCCGCGTGAGCNACCCGGCAAAGTTCCTGACCGAGATCGTCGGCACCGATGGTGAATTCACCATGGATGAAATCTCTTACCAAATCCGCAACATCATCGTGCAGGCCTTNTCNCGCACNCTGGCNNNNTCNGGNATNCCGGTGCTCGACATGGCNGCNAACACNCNTGAATTGGGNCAATTGGTCGGCAANGANATCGCCGCNCANATCGCCGAATACGGGCTGGCGATGCCCGAGCTNTACATCGAGAANATCTCNCTCCCGCCCGCGGTNGAGGCGGTGATGGACAAGCGCACCTCCATGGGCGTGGTCGGCAACCTCAACGAATACATGCAGTTCCAAGCGGCTGAGGCGCTTGGCCGCGATGGCGCGGGCGGGGCNGCGATGCAAACGGGCCTCGGCGCGGGTCTGGGGATGAGCATGGCCCAAGCCGCCACCGCGCAGGCCGGCCCTTGGGGCGCGCGCCCTGCCCCCACCGCCGCCGCNCCGGTGCCGCCGCCCCCGCCGCCGGTCGAAAAGGTCTGGCATATCGCCAAGGATGGCGCGACCTCCGGCCCGTTTTCCAAAGCCGCGATGGGCCGCAAAGCGAGTGAGGGTGGCCTCACCCGCGATTCTCTGGTCTGGACGCCGGGCCAAGATGGTTGGCAGCGAGCCGAGGATGTGGCCGAACTGGCGCAGCTCTTTACCGTGATGCCACCGCCGCCGCCTCCGGCCTGATCCGCTGGCGCGNGGGGTGACACCTTTGCGCGCAGACGGCCTGCCCCCCCGTGGCCCCCTCTAGGGCTACGGCCCACCCCATCCGCACCGCCGCGATTGACCTTGCAAAGCACCCCTTATGTCCGCCACCGATCTGCCCCCCGCCGCCCCGCTAGAAGAGCACCGTTTCCCCTGTGACACCTGCGGCTCTGACATGCGCTTTGATCCGGCGCAGTCGCTGCTGATCTGCGATCACTGCGGCAATGTGGAGCCTATCGACGGCACGGGCCGCCACGCCCATGCCATCGCCGAGCAAGATTTCCGCGCAGGCTTGCAATCCGCCCTGCCCGCTGCCGAAATGGAAGAGACCCGCGTCACCACCTGCCCCAATTGCGCGGCGCAGGTGGAATTCGAGCCCGGCAAACACGCCGCCGAATGCCCCTTCTGCGCCACGCCCGTGGTGATCGACACCGGCACCAACCGACATATCAAACCCCGCGCCGTGCTGCCCTTTGCCCTGCCCGAAGAAAGCGCCCGCAATGCCATGAAAGACTGGCTCGGCGGTCTTTGGTTCGCGCCCAATGGCCTGCAGCAATATGCCCGCAAGGGCCGCCGGATGCAGGGTATTTACGTGCCGTTCTGGACCTATGACGCGCAGACCGCCTCCAGCTATCGCGGGGAGCGGGGCACGGTCTATTACGTCACACGCACCGTTATGCGCGATGGAAAACGGGTGCAGCAGCAGGTGCCGAAAATCCGTTGGCGGGCGGCGTCGGGCCGGGTTGCGCGGTTCTTTGACGATGTGCTGGTGCTTGCCTCGCGCTCTTTGCCCAAGAAACACACCGATGCGCTGCACCCTTGGGACCTCTCGGCGCTAGAGCCCTATGCGCCGGAATACCTCGCCGGTTTCCGGGCCGAGGCTTACGGCGTCACGCTGGAGGAAGGCTTTGTTCAGGCCCGCGCCCATATGGACCGGGTGATTGAACGGGACGTGAAATTCGACATCGGCGGGGACCGCCAGCGGGTGCATGACATCAACACGCAGATCAGCGATGTGACCTTCAAACATATCCTGCTGCCGGTCTGGCTGGCCGCGTATAAATACCGCGGCAAGACCTATCGCTTTGTGGTGAATGGCCACTCCGGCAAGGTGCAGGGCGAACGGCCCTATTCCGCGATCAAGATCACCTTCGCCGTGGTGCTGGGGCTGATCGCCGCCGCCATCGTCGGCTATTTCATGGCCCAGCAATGACCCAGACCTACGACCAATTCACCGACCTCTTGCAGGCCCGCTACTCCTGTCGCGCCTTTCTCTCTGACCCGCTGCCTGAGGAGACCATCACCCAGATCGTCAGCGCTGCGCGTCACGTGCCCTCATGGTGCAATGCGCAGCCATGGCAGGTGACCGTAACGCGTGGCGCGGGCACCGACGCCTTTCGCGCCGCACTGCTTGAAGCCGCAAGCGCGAATACCCCGGTGGAGCCGGACTTGCCGTGGCCCACAGGCTATTCGGGCGCCTATGCCGAGCGTCGCCGCACCTGTGGCTTCCAACTCTACGACGCGGTGGGCATCGCCAAATCCGACCGCGACGCGCGCAAGGCACAGATGCTGCGCAACTACGCGCTTTTCGACGCGCCGCATGTGGCCATCGTGACCGCCCCGAGCGAGCTTGGCCCCTATGGTGCGATGGACTGCGGCGGCTTCGTCACGGCCTTCACCCTCGCCGCGACGGCGCTTGGCGTGGCCAGCATCCCGCAGGCCGCCATCGCCGCCTATGCGCCTTTGGTGCGTGAGGTGCTTGATCTGCCCGAGGATCGGCTGGTGCTCTGCGCGATCTCATTCGGCTATGCCGATGCCAAGCATCCGGCCAATGGCTTTCGCACCGAACGGGCGGCCCCCTCAGAGATTATCGATTGGAAAGACTGACATGCGCGCATTGCTGCAACGGGTGACCGAGGCGTCGGTCACGGTCGAGGGTGACATCATCGGAGAGATCGGCCCCGGCCTGCTGATCCTTGTTTGTGCCATGCCCGAAGACACCGAAGAAACCGCCGAGAAACTCGCCCTGAAAATCTCTAAACTCCGGCTGTTCAAGGATGAGGGCGGCAAGATGAACCTGAGCCTTGCGCAAACCGGCGGCGCGGCCTTGGTGGTGAGCCAGTTCACCCTCGCCGCCGATACCTCACGCGGCAACCGCCCCGGCTTTTCCGGCGCGGCGAAGCCCGAGATGGCCGAGGCGCTCTACACCCATTTCGCCCGCAGTCTCGCCGGGCTCGACATCCCTGTGCAGACCGGGCGGTTCGGCGCGGATATGGCCGTGGCACTGGTCAACGATGGGCCGGTGACCCTCTGGCTCGACAGCGCAGCGCCTTGATATTGGGGTAGAAAGCATGGACCGGCAAGCTTGGGAGGAGGTAAGCTTGCCGGTCGGTATAACGGGTCCGGGAGGAGGAGGACCGTTAATATGCGGTGTCAGATCAACCCGGGAAGGAGGAGCGGGGTCCGGCACCTGACAATGCAGCGCGCAGGGCGCGACATTGATTGCTGAAGGTCATAAGCGCTGCGGCTTACAGTCCGTCGTATTCTTCTGTCACCAGCGCTTGGGCGTGCTGCGGGATCTGGTTGCGGTCGATGCCCGCGCGCTCAAGCTGTGCGTCGCTCATGCTGTTGAGGACGGACTGCATACGCGAAATCTGCATTTGGGTGACGCCACGCGCCAGCAGGGTGCCGACTTTGCCAGCAGCGGTGCCAAGTGCACCGAATACCGGAGCGGTCGCGTCACGCAGGGAGAAACCGTGAGGGGCGGATAGGGTGTTGTCATACTTCATAGGTCTGTTCCTTCGAAAGTTCTTCCGACGCAACACGCCGGATGTCGTACCGCGCGATGCCGATGTCCGACAGTTCGCGATCACTCAGTACGTTAAGTTCTGTGAAAGTTCGGTTGTAAGCTGCGCGCCGGGCCTTGATCTGGGCCACACGACGGCGCATGCCGTCATAGGTGTGATGAAGCCCATCGAGCGCGGAGCTCAGGGTGGTGCCACGTGAGATTGCCATCGTCATAAGCGCAACTCCTTTCAGAATGCTGCAAGTGCATTATCAATGCTGCAATGCAGAAGTAGTACGCTCTGACCCTGTTTTGAACCCGCAGAATTTGCATAGGCGCTATGCCTGTCGCGAAAGGCCGGGGGCTAACTACAGGTAAACAGCCTAAAATTTTTGCGCCGATACACAGGAAATGTGCATCGGCGCAACGCAGCGGGGCTGCAATCGGGGAATTTGGGAATGGGGGCGATCTAGGCCGCCTACCCGTCTGAGTCGTTTAGCTCACAGGCTCCCAAGGGCGCGTATAGACGCTGAGCACTTTCGATACGTCGTCATGCGTGGCGTCGTGCATGGTGACCTGAGCCACCAACCCGCGCTTTTTGTCGTCTATCACGTCGGTCACCCGCGCGGCACAGCCCGCTTTCTCAAGGCTGCCATTATAGACCCGCGTGATCGCATCCTTGCGCAGGTCGGGCTTAAAGATCTTGCCAACGGCGGTCTTGGGCAACTCGTCCATGATCTTGAGGTGCTTTGGCTGGGCAGCACGTTCGGCGACATGCTCGCGCGCAAAGGCGAGCAGTTCCTCTTCGGTGACCTTGGCACCCTCCACCAGTTCTACAAAGGCGCAGGGCACCTCGCCGGCATTGGGGTCGGGCTGGCCGATGGCCCCGGCAAAGGCGACGGCCTCATGGCCCAGCAATGCCTCTTCGATCTCGGCGGGGTCGATGTTGTGACCGCCGCGGATGATCAGGTCTTTGGCGCGGCCCGTGATCCAGATATAGCCATCCGCGTCGATCCGGCCCAAATCGCCAGTGCGCAGGTATTTACCGTGGTAGAAGAGGTCTTTGTTCTTGTCTTCCTCGACATAGGTATGGCCCGCAAAGACACCGGGGTTCGACACGCAGATCTCGCCGATCTCATCCGTTTCCGCGTCAATTGGCCCGTCTGTCGTGCCCTTGATGATCCGCACATCCGAATAGGGGAATGCGATGCCGATGGAGCCGACCTTTTTGGGGCCATCCGTCGGGTTACAGGATACAAGGCAGGTCGCCTCAGTCAGGCCGTAGCCTTCGACCAGCGTGACGCCTGTGGCCTTTTCAAAGCGGCGGAAGAGTTCCAGCGGCAGCGGGGCCGAGCCGGAGAAGGCGGTCTTTACGGTGCTGACATCCGCATCGATCGGGCGCTGCATCTTGGCCGAAATCGCCGTGGGTACGGTGATGATAAAAGTGATCTTCCACCGCTCGACCAGCTTCCAGAAGTTGTCAAAGACCCCGTCCCCGCGATAGCCCTGCGGCGTCGGAAAGACCACATGCGCGCCCGAAGACACGGCGGCCATCAAGATGACGTGGCAGGCAAAGACGTGGAACAGCGGCAGCGGACACATGATATTGTCCTGCTCGCTGAACAGCAGGCGATGGCCCAGCCAACCGTTGTAGATCAGCCCGGAATACTTGTGCTGCGCCACTTTCGGCATCCCGGTGGTGCCGCCAGTGTGGAAATAGCAGGCAACGCGGTCTTCTTGCACATCCTCGAAGTTGAGCGCAGTGTTCTGCTTGGCGATCTCGGCGTTGAAGTTGAGGTATTTCGCCTGATTGTTCACCATCCCCTTGGGTCGCACCAGCGGGACGATCCAGCTTTTCGGTGGGGTCAGATAGCGGACCAGATCAACTTCGAGCACCGTATGCACCTTGGGCGCAAAACGCACCGCCTCGGCGGTCTTTTGGGCCACATCCGTTTTGGGGAAAGGCCGCAGGGTAACGACGACCGATGCGCCGACCTCGCGCAGGATCGCGCCGATCTGTTCGGCATCCAGCAGCGGGTTGATCGGGCTGACGATCCCGGCCACGGCACCGCCCAGCAGGGTGATCGTCGTCTCGTTACAGTTCGGCAGCACATAGGCCACCACGTCTTTCTCGCCCACGCCCAGACTGCGGAACAGGTTCGCGGCCTGAGTCACACGGCCATGCAGCTCTTTCCAGCTCAGCGTTTCGGCCTTGTCTTTGGGGCCTGAGAATATCTGATAGCTGACGGCGTTGTGGTTGGGGAATTTCGCGGTCGTATTGCTCAGCATTCCGTAGAGCGTCTTGGCCACGTCGCGGTCTTCCCACGGCATTTCCGCCGCGATGGCATTGCGGTCTTCGATCCCGGCGAATGTCATGGTGTCTCCTCCCCTATGCCGGTGTTCCGGCTTATTCTCCTCGCGCCAGATTGCGGCGAAACGCGCCGTTTCGCAAGCAATCGGCGGCAACAAACGCAACGTCACACTAGGGTGACGTAACGCCGGGGTTGCGTGGTTCAAGTTTGCCTTAGGCTGCGGCGACGGCCCCATCGGTGAATTGCAGCCGCGCCAGACGCGCATATAGCCCGTCGCTGGCCACCAGTTCCTCATGGGTGCCGATGGCGGCGATGCGCCCAGCTTCCATGACGACGATGCGGTCGGCTTTTTTCACCGTGGCCAAACGGTGGGCCACGATCAACGTGGTGCGGTCGGCACTCAGACGGTCCACAGCGGCCTGCACCAGCCCTTCGCTTTCCGAATCCAGCGCAGAGGTCGCCTCATCCAGCAACAGAACCGGCGCGTCGCGCAGGATGGCGCGGGCGATGGCGATGCGTTGTTTCTGGCCGCCCGACAGCATCACGCCACGCTCGCCCAGATAGCTGTCATAGCCCTCGGGCAATGCGGTGATGAAATCATGCGCCGCAGCGGCGCGGGCGGCCTCCTCAACCTCTGCGTCACTGGCATCGGGCCGTCCAAAGCGGATATTCTCGGCCGCCGTGGCGGCAAAGATCACCGGGTCTTGCGGCACCAGCGCAACAGCACGGCGGAAGTGATCCCGCGCCACATCGCGCAGGTCCACACCATCCAGCGTGATCCGCCCCGACTGCGGGTCATAAAAGCGCAAGATCATCTGAATGATCGTCGTTTTTCCCGCGCCGGAGGGGCCGACAAAGGCCACCGTCTCTCCCGGATTGATCTCAAGATCAATGCCATCCAACGCCGCCACATCGGGCCGGGCGGGATAGGTGAATTGCACGTTCTCAAAGGCGATCTTGCCCGCCACGGGCTGCGGCAGGGTGGTCTGCGCCTCGGGCGCCGGGTCTTGCACCGTGTCCTCGGTCTGGAGCAGATCAACCAGCCGTTCCGTGGCACCCGCAGCGCGCTGCAACTCGCCCCAGATCTCTGACAGGGCGGCGACCGCGCCCGCGACCATGACCGCATAGATCACGAATTGTACCAGCGCGCCCGCGCTCATCACATCGGCACGCACATCCCGCGCGCCGATCCACAGCACGCCGACCACGCCCGCGAAGACCAGAAAGATCACGATCACCGTCATCGCGGCGCGGGTTTTGATCCGGCGCTGCGCGGCGTCGAAAGAGGCTTCGGTCATCTGCGCGAATTGGCCCCGGCTTGCGGCCTCATGGGTGAAAGCCTGCACCGTTTGCACCGCGCCCAGCGTTTCAGAGGCGTTGCCCGAACTCGCCGCGATCCAGTCTTGGTTCTCTCGGCTNAGCACCCGCAGGCGGCGGCCCAGCGTCAGGATCGGGATCACCACCGCAGGCACGATCAGCAGCACAAGCCCNGTGAGCTTGGCCGAAGTCAGCAGCATCANCCCCAAGCCNCCNACNAANATCAACAGGTTNCGCAGCGCGATCGAGACCGAAGANCCGATCACCGACANGATNAGCGTNGTNTCGGTCGTGATCCGGCTCAGCACTTCGCCGGTCATGATGCGNTCATAAAACGAAGGGCTCATGCCCACCACNCGGTCAAANACCGCNCGNCGGATATCGGCCACCACCCGNTCGCCCAANCGNGTNACCAGCGCATAGCGNAGCCCGGTGCCCACGGCGAGCAGCGCCGCGATCAGNAGGGCGGCAACGAAATAAAGGTCGAGCAATTCGCTCTCCCCGGTGCCGAAATTGTCGATCACCCGGCGCACCGCCAAGGGCAGCGTCAGTGAGATCATCGCGGTCAGCACCAGCGCCGCCCCGGCGGCGGCCATGAGCACGCGGTAAGGGGCCATGAAGGGCATCAACGCCGCCAGAGCGCCGATCCGCCGCGACTTTTCGCGTTCATCTTTGGCGGACTGTGCGGGGGCTGGGGTGCGGGCCATGGGCTTTCCTTTGTCTTTCCACATCGGTCATGGCGCGGGGGCTGGGCAGGGTCAAGCAAGACCGCCCTCNTGGGGACAATCTGCCGCCCCTGNTGNGCGCAGCAGGCGCAACTATCCCGCGCGGTGGCGGCGGTCAAAACAGGTNTGNGGAAAGAGTGGAGCGGGCGGCGGGAATCGAACCCGCATCATCAGCTTGGAAGGCTGAGGTCTTACCATTACACAACGCCCGCGCTACGGCCTCCCTCCTATTTTATCGCTCTGCGAGCGTCAAGTGGAGCGATCACCCTTTGGCAAGATCAATCGCATGAGCCTGCTCTTGCCAGTGGCCCGTCATCAAGGTGGCAGCCCGGGCNATCGGGCACTAGCTTANCCTCATGGGATGAAAACGAGGCATTNGCATGGACGCCAGATCGGCTCAGGACCAAAAGCGCGAAGTCGTGTTGACCCACGGTGTTCTCAGCGAGAACCCCGAGGACCTGTTTCACGGCACCGGGCTNCGGGTCGCACGCGCAGTTCTGCACGAAGCGGTGCTGCGCCTGTGGAGCGATGATGCCTTTGGNATGGCCGGAAACGTNGCCTTTCGCGCGCTACTGGCGATTTTCCCGTTCCTGATCTTTACCAGTTCGCTCACCGCCTTTGTCGGCGATCGGTCGATGGCCGATGACTTGATCCATTTCCTGATCGCCATCGTCCCCCCTGCCCTGATCGAACCCATCGTGTCAGAGGTGGAAAAGGTTATGACCGTGCCGCGCGGCGATTTGCTGAGCGTGGGTATCTTGCTGACCGTCTGGTTNGCNGTGGGCGGGGTCGATGGGGTCCGCATCGGCCTGAACCGCGCCTATGGGCTGCGCGAGACGCGCTCGGTCTTCACCATCTANGCGGTGCAGGTGGCCATGGTGCTGCTGGCGAGCCTGATCCTCGTGATCGTGGGNTACCTNNTGGTGCTGGCCCCNCGNGCNGGGTCTTGGCTNCATATGNTNATGCCGGGCTTCGATCCGCGTTCGGTGACCGTCGGCCTTGTGCGCTTCCCGGTCTCGGCGACGATCCTGCTGGTNGCGCTNTTTGCCGCCCATGTGATCCTGCCNGCCCGGCGCACCAAGTTTAACAACATCTGGCCCGGGGTGGTGGCNACCGCCGTNGCNTGGACCCTGCTTGCCGTGCTCTTTTCGTCCTACCTNCGCAGCTTTGGCACCTATGCNAGCTATTACGCGGGCATGGCGGGGATCATCGCGGCGCTGTATTTCATGTATCTCGCCGCACTGGTGCTGATCNTTGGCGGNGAGTTGAACCGCGCCCTGCGCATNCGCAGACTGGCCCGCGCGATGAGCGATTNNCNNTCAATCCCCTTCGCAGGGGGTGCCCGCAGCGCCCCAGACCGTCACATCATGCACCAGCGCATCNAGCGATCCTTCGGGCACCGACCGCCCCGCNCCGGGGGCGAANCCCCAGTTTACAAAGGCCGAGTTNTGCAGGTGNTCGACCAGNGAGGCGATGTCATGNCCGTCNTTGGTNNCAGGGTCGCGCAACTGGGTGCAGACCTCTGCCGAGGTCTTGCCGAGCCACGCCAATTCCACCGGAGGCAGCCGCCANGCATCGTCGATATGCGGNGGGGCATGGGGCACNGTNTTCGCNGCGGCAGAGGTGACGTGNCAGGCGTCGCANGGAATGCTNTCGGCNCCGATCCGGCTCTCGCCNGCGCGCACGTTCATGCCATGCACCGCCTCNGNCCCATAGCCCAATGCNTGCCACATCGGCTGNCCCTCTTCGCCNACATGGCAGTTGGTGCAGCGCGGNTGCGNGGTNACGGTANANATCCGGTCCCANGCNGCCAGCCCCTCNNCNCGNTNNGGNNCNTCCTGCGCNNNTGCNGGGGCGGCCAGCATCAGCGCGGCACAGNTNNNGAGGTANTTCATGCGAAATCCACGGATTTGGAGAGGGGGAGTTCACGNATNCGNTGNCCNGTGGCNGCAAAGATNGCATTGGCCAGCGCNGGNGCGGCAGGNGGCACNCCCGGNTCACCGATGCCGCGCAGNTTGCCGCCATTCTCNANCCCGCGCACNTCNATCTTNGGCGTCTGNTACAGCCGCAGCCCNTCGTAGAGGTGNTANTTATCCTGCTGCGGCACCCCGTCGCGATAGGTAAGNTCGCAGTTCATCGCATGGCCCAAGCCCCAAATCACCGCCCCGGAAAGCTGCGCCTCAAAGTTCACCGGGTCCAACACGCGGCCCACTTCGGCGGCCACGAAAACGCGGTCGATCTTGAGNCCCGCNTCGGTNTGGCTGACCTCGACCACCTCGGCNACCGGCACGCCGAAGGACAGGCAAAANGCCAGCCCCCGGCCCCGCCCCGGCCCAAGGTCNGCGCCCCANTNNGACATNTCGCCCACGGCCTCNANCACCNNGCGCGANGGCGCATGGGTGCANAGCCNNANCCNTTCCTCCAAAGGATCGACNCCCGCNGCATGGCACATCTCATCCATGAAGCTTTCGTGCANGAAGCCGTTGCCTGAGGCCCCGACAGAGCGCCATGAACTNACCGGCACCATCGCNGGCACCCGGTGGCCGGTNACNCGGTAGTCNGGGATCGCAAANGGCTGNTCCCACGCNCCCGCNACNATGGCGATGTCGGGGCCGAAAACCGGCTGGTTNAGCCGCGCCATTTGCGATTCCGCCGTTGAGGGCGCAGCGATGGCCAGATCATAGGCCGCAATCTGCCCGTCTGTGACTTTGCCACGCGCCCGCGCCATGGCCAGCGGGCGGGGGAAGTCATGGGTGAAATCCTCCTCCCGCGACCAGACCATCTTGATCGGTGTGCCCGGCATCTGCTGCGCCACTTCGACGGCACGCAGGGTATAGTCATCCTCAAGCCGCCGTCCGAAACTGCCGCCTGACATCAGCACATGGATATGCACGTTCTCGGCGTCGATCCCGGTCAGCGCGGCGACATTGGCCTGCATGAAACGCGGGATTTGCGTGCCGGTCCAAATGTCGACGCGGCCCTTCTCAAGCTTCACCACGACGCTCATCGGCTCAAGCGGGGCGTGGGCCAGATAGGGAATGCGGTACTCGGCCTCCAGCACATCGCCGTCGGCAAGGGCGGCGGACATGTCGCCGTCATCGCGGAACCGGCTGTCTTGGCGGTCTTCGGTAAAGGAGGCCGCGACCGCTTTGAACTGCTCCGCCGTATCGCCGGTATAGGGCGACGGCCCCCAATCGCATTCCACCGCCTGCGCGGCCTGAAAGGCCCGCCATGTATTGTCGGCAACCACCGCGACGCCGCCGGTGATCGGCAACACTGCCTTCACACCGCGCATCTTTTCGGCGCGGCCTGCATCAAATCCCATGATCTTCCCGCCCTGCG
This sequence comes from Sulfitobacter sp., assembly GCA_002703405.1. Classification (GTDB taxonomy): domain Bacteria; phylum Pseudomonadota; class Alphaproteobacteria; order Rhodobacterales; family Rhodobacteraceae; genus Sulfitobacter. Next base: position 21,621 of record NZSX01000022.1, read on the forward strand.
CCGGGTTCGTGCGGGTCGTGGCGTGGAGCATCCCTTCCATCGCCATGTCGATGCCATAGGTCTGGGTGCCGGTGGATTTCGGCACGATATCGGTGCGCATTTGCGTCTTACCCAAATGCCGCCAGTCGCTGGGATCGCGCAGCGCGACCTCGGTCACCGGATCAATCTCTGCTGCTGCGGCGGCAAGGTCTTGATAGGCCAAGCGCATCCCATCGGGCAGCACCACGGCGCCCGCTTCGGTCTTAAGCTGGCTCCGCTCCAGACCTGTCTGCGCCACGGCGGCGGCCAAAAGCGTTTCACGTGCCACAGCCCCGGCCATGCGCAAGCGGTCATACATATCCGGCACGGTAGAGCTGCCGCCGGTCAGTTGCAGGCCCAGCAGTTTCCCCGCCACATCCGACGCTCCGCGCCCGGTCCGCGCGAGCAGCGTCTCCGAGGTCGCGGCAATCGGCATCGCCTCAACCCCCACCACGCCGTTGTAATAGACCGGCGAAGGAGGGCCGGGCGTGATCTGAACCGCATCAAGATCGACATCCAATTCCTCAGCGATCATATGGGCTTGGATGGAATAGGCCCCCTGCCCCACATCGGCGCGCGGGGTGATCAAAGTGACACCGCTCGCGTCGATTTTGACGTAAGGCGTGATCGCCGCCGCGCCGGGCGGCAGCCCTTCGAGCAGTGGATTCTTCAGGTCACGCTTATACAGATAGGTGCCAAAGGCGACGCCCCCGGCAATGGCCGCAGAGCCGACGATGAAACTCCGGCGGGTGATGGTGCGCAGACGCGACATGTCAGGCTCCCCGCAGACGAGCAGCGGCGCTATGGACCGCCGCGCGGATGCGTGGATAGGTGCCGCAGCGGCAGAGGTTCCCGCTCATCGCGGCGTCGATCTGATCATCCGTGGGCTCGGGGTTCAATTCCAGAAAAGAGGCGGCCTGCATGATCTGCCCCGATTGGCAGTACCCGCATTGCGCGACCTGATGTTCCACCCATGCCGCCTGCACCACATGCAGCGCTTCNGGNGTGCCCANNCCTTCGATGGTGGTGACNTTGCCGNTCACATCCGCCGCCCGCAATTGGCAAGANCGCACGGCCAGCCCNTCNACNTGNACGGTGCANGCACCGCATTGCGCGATGCCGCAGCCGTATTTCGGCCCNGTNATNCCCAACNCGTCGCGCANGACCCANAGGAGCGGCATGTCGTCTTCCACGTCCACNTCGTGGACCGTGCCGTTAACCGTCAATTCCATNGGTGATCCTTCCGCCCTGTTGNCCNNAATGTAAACGGCGGCNCATATCGCGCAAGGCNNCNCGCGGCGGGTCGCGCAGCGTCATCTTGNCAGGNNATGGCCAGCAGGTGCCGCCCCTTNNCCTATTCGAGGTCTTGNGCNGTNAGNGCGCGGTGGATNTCGCGGCGCACCAGTTTGCGCACATTGCGGGTGATCCGNTCGCCCAANGCGCCNTGCAANTCGGCGCGGACGATCTCTGTCACCAGATCGCGCAGCGCNTCTTCGTCAAGGAACTGGTCATCGCCNGCCACGNCTTCATCTTGCGNAGNGACGGTATAGCCGAATTCCGGTGCGGTCGCCGCCGGATCGGCGACACGCGGGCCGCTGTCGGCAAAACGGCGCACCTGTTCTTCGACCTGCGGTGTCGANGNCTGCGGGCGGNGCGGGGNCGGNTTTTCGGCNTCNACCGTTGCCGTNTCGGCNATCGGNGCCTCNGGNGCNTCTANCTCCNCATCGTCTTTCCANTCCATCGCCGGNGGCTCTGTNCCGGAATAGTCGTTNTCGCCGGGGGCGTCGGGGTCCCANTCGTCAGAGATCTTGCCGATGGCTGTNTCNANNGCGGCCAGCTTGTCNCTGCGGCTNGCGCCCGTGNCCTTGGCCACNGNCTCGGAGACNGTCCGGGCCTTGGCCTCAANCTCCGCCGCGGNNTCTGANACGGGNTCNGAAGCGGGGGTNCCGTAGTCTTCGGCATGCAGATCNCTGGGATCGTCATGCAGCATGTCATANTCCAAAGGCGAGACCTTGGCGGGGTCAACGGCNGCGGGCTGCGGGCGGTCTTTGCCNTCCGAGGTGGCCACCCTGAGCGCCGGGGTCAGCACCAAACGGTCGCTCGANGCNCTTAGCGTTTTGTCGGCTGGNGGGGTGGCNGGATGGCGGGCGGAAACGAAGGGACGCTCTGNCTCNTCGGCACTGTCNTCCTCNTCNGTCTGCATNGCTTGNGTAAGGCTCAGCGGCTGCGGCGNGGCNTTGGGCGNNTCGCTGGTCTCATCATCNGAATCAGGGCGTGCTGGGCTGGCAGNGGTNGCGCGCNGCGACAGATGCGGGGTGAAGTCCTCCGACGTGATCTTNTCCGCCGCGGTCGAGCGCATGCTTTTGAACTCTGCCCCCTCGTNNTGCTGCTGGGGGGCAGCAGCCTGAGCCTCGGCGTCGGTTACAGGANCNGGCGCCTCAACGGGGCTGGNCACCGACGCAGGGCTGGACGTTTGCAGGGGACGCTTGTCTTCNGACACCAATCGGCGAATCGACGACAGCACGTCTTCCACCTCCGCATTTGTGACGGGTTCGGACATATTTCTCTACCACTCTTGCCTCGCGGATAGCTTAACCGCGCGGGAGGATTCTCACAATGGGGCGGTGCAAAATGCCAAACGACCGTGCGNAANGTCAGTCTTTTTGCAACGCGCGCAGCACGCGATCCANCGCTTGGCCCTCTTTGGAGTATTTAGCNGGGGCNTCCTTAACAAGGTTGTAATANNCCCCCGCGTCATAGATCTGCACCGGCAGCTTNANGTCCTGCGCGGTCAGACGNCCCGTGGCCGCCAGCACGGAATAGGCCGCCACATAGAGGTTGGCGCGGGCCGACACGCGGGTCGATTCCGCATCCAGCAGCGATTGTTCGGCNTCCAGCACNTCCAATGTGGTGCGCGCGCCGAGGGTGGCTTCTTCGCGGATGCCGCGGAAAGCGATACGCGCCGCTCGGATCTGCCGGTCGGAGGCTTCCAACTGCGCCCGTGCCGAGGCCAGAGCNGCATAGGCATTGCCCACTTCCTGCTCGACGTCTTGGCGCACCACATGCAGGTTCGCACGCTGTGCGTCACGCTGCGCCATCGAACTGCGCACGGCCGAGGACAACGCCCCGCCCTGATAGATGGTCTGCCCAACCTGCACCCCGACGCTGCCGCTGCGGGTATAGGCCTCACTGTCGAAGGTCTCGTTCAGGCCNTATTGGCCGTTCAGCGTNATCCGAGGGGCCATGGCCGCCTCGTTGGCTTCGACGCCAAGATCGGCAGCCGCCACCTGATGCTGTGCGGCGATGATCGACGGGTGGGTGCGCACGGCCAAGGCCTTGGCCGACGCNAGATCACCNCCGATATTCGGCAGGCTCGGCGGTTGGCTNAGGTTGCCNGGCGCANGGCCCACCGCGTTGCGATATTCCTCGACCGCACGCAGCAGCGTGCCTTCNGCNCCNGCCAGCCCGCTGCGGGCATCGGCAAGCTGCGCTTCGGCCAAGGCCACATCNGTGCGGGTAACCTCGCCCACNTCGAAACGATCCCGCGCGGCGCGCAGTTCTTGGGTCAGCAGCCGCAAGTTGTTGTTGCGCAACTCGACCGTTTCCGAGGCTTCGATCACGCCCATATAGGCCGCAACCGCGCGCAGAAGCACCTGCTGCTCTAGGTTCACCAAGGCCTGACGGGTGGCCAGCACGGTTTCTTTCGCGGCCTCCACCCGATAGGCGCTCGCGCCGAAATCATAGAGCAACAGCTCACCGATCAAGCTGATCGACGCCTTGAGACTTTCCGTCGACTGCGCCGGCAGCAGCGAAGAGCTGCGCGTGGTGCCGAAGCTTTGTGTAAGTCCCGCCGCCCACTGTAGCACGGGTTTCAGCGCCGACTTCGCCGTGGCCACATCCTCATCGGCGGCGCGCAGGAGCGCGCGGTTCTGGTTAAGCAGACCTGAATGCTCATAGGCCCCCACGAGCGCGTCGGCCAATGTTTCCGCCGAGGCCTGCCGCGGCAGGGCAGCGCCGCTCGCCAAAACAAGGCTCACCGGCACCGCGATGGCAAAACGTTTAAGGGTTTTCGTGAAACTATTTGCGCTCATGGCTCAATGCCCCTGAATGGCTTTTTTAGACCTTTTAGACCGGCCCATAGGCCGATCGGGACGGGTGCCCCTACCCTGAAAGCGATGCGGCGCGCGATCCGGATCAGCGCGCCATCATTCCGCTTACAGCTGGAATTCTGCCTGACGTTCAAAGCCACGCAGTACCGGCGCACCGGCGTTAAATTCGGGCCGCCAGGACACCTGGCCACCGCGTTTATAGCCCAGGCGCACTTCGCCCAGACCCCGATCCATAAAGAGACAAGCAATACGCCCGCCCTCTTTCACCTGCTCGAGCAAGGCTTCGGGCACGTCGCCCACCGCCCCTTGAATCATCACAACATCATAGGGACCATGCTGCGGCGCGCCTTCGGTCAGCGGGGCGACATGCACGATCACATTGTCCGCTCCGGCCTGCGCCAGCGCCTCCTGCGCCTCGGCGGCCATCGCCTCGTCTTCCTCAACGGCAACAACGGCCTCGGCCATATGGGCGATCACGGCGCTGGAATAGCCCATGGCGCAGCCGATATCGAGCACCAGCTCGTCGTTCGTGATGTCGAGGTGATCGAGCATTTTGGCCAATGTCCGCGGATCAAGCAGCACGCGATCCTGCCCTAGATCGAGGTTCTCACCCAGATAGGCGGCCTCGCGCTGCGCGGCGGGCACGAAGTCTTCGCGCTGCACGGTCAACATCGCGTCGATGATTGGAAACTTGGTCACATCCGAAGGGCGGACCTGCGTATCTACCATGGTTACGCGGCGGGCGGCGAAATCACTCATCAGCTAAACTCATTCGTTCAGGGTGTCTGAAGAGTGATGTGCCACATTGCCGGGCCAGCGGCAACGCCCTGACCGCATTTTCACTCGCATATGGGTCTTGCGGCCTTCCTCGTGATCCGTTAGCAGTGCGCCAACCACCGGTCGGCGAGTTGGCGGAGTGGTTACGCAGCGGATTGCAAATCCGTGTACACCGGTTCGATTCCGGTACTCGCCTCCACAAACACTTTTAAACTCCTGTTTCCAAAGAGTTTTATGTTTGCCTTTATTTGATCCCATCATGTTACCCACCATCTTGGATGCGCTTGATTGAAACGGGATGACACACCACCGTAATCTTTGTCGAAGCGCGGGCGACAAAGACTGATCTCTTTGTATCTGGCAAAACGACGGGGTCAGCCCTTCTAAGCAGCCTCAGAATCCGGAATGTAGCTTCATACCACGTTTTTCTTGGCCGCAACCTTGATCCGCACGTGTTCGACGCGGTGGCAGGTCGGGCACAGAAGGGCGAAGTCCTTGATTGTTGTATACCTCAACCCCTCGTCCAGCGGGTGCATATGATGCACATCCAGTAGGGAGCGGGGATTAATGCCGTCGATCCCACTCACCGTCGACGGATCAAACTCGCAGGCATCGCAATGCAGGGTCTTATCACGCCGCCTTTTCTTGACGAACTCCTGTGCGAGCCATGCCGCTCGTTTGCGAACTTTGGAACGCCGCTCTTCTTCCATCCCTTCCAACGCACCGTCAGGTAGGTCTCGTTCAATCGCTCTGCGGATTCGGTCGTCAATTTCGCTTGCCTCGGCCAAAACAAACTCGTCTTCAATCCCAATCCATGCGTTGGCCGCGGGACGTTGTACGATCTCTAAATTTGCAAGTGCTGCGCGCTCTTCCTCATTAAGTACCCTGAGAGTTGCAGACGATCTTTGAAATAGCCTCCTGTAACCGGCCTCTCCAAGTACGGCTTTTGCTTTCGGGCGATTTGTAATGTCGTAGGTCTCGACAATGGGAAATGCGACTGACCAGCGCCAACGTTTTTCTCCCTGTGCCCACATGTCTTGTAGCCGGGTGAACTCTTCTAGCCCAAGGATAGTCTCAAGTGGACGTGCGGACGTCCTCAGCTTGTGAACGGCGATGAACCTGCCCGCCAGCTCTTTGTGTGCCTCGCGCTCTACAAGGTACTGTGGGTCTGTTTCGAAGCCAGGATTTGGTTCACTGAATTGCTCGGTGATGTACTCGATGACATAACCGCCTGCATACTGGCGCTGGATCGTACCCTGACATTGGTTTCGTGATTGCAGACTGCCATTGGTTGGAGTGAAACCAAGCCAAGTCGTCCCGGCAAGCCAGTCCGCCTTTGAAGCCGCGATGGGGCCAGGTAAGTCTGCAATCTTCAACCTTTACCCCATGTCACGCAACGTAGTCTTCTGCTGATGTGCTTCCGTACAGGCCTTCCGCACTCGTTGCGGCCTCGACTGCCTTTCTTACATCTTCTTTGGTAAGGTCGAGCATCCGGTAGGTTCCCGTCTTTTTCAGCTTGGTTATGGCCTCGATGCGTTGGAAGGTTTTCAGATTGTCGGCAGCATATTTTGCCAGCCCTTTAAGCTTCGGCAATGCATCCGCGAGATGATCCCCATGTGGGTCGATCAAATCGGCTTCAATGGTGCCATCCTCCTTCTGCACGAAGAAAATAAAGTCTGGGCGGACCATCCGGTTTTCTCCTGCCTCTTCATAGACAACCCCAAGGGAATCTTGACTCGCTCGTGCCGGATTACGATACCACCCGATGCAGCCCTCCTTTTGAAGCTCGGCTCGTAATACAGCGGGTTCCCATGAAGAATTGAAAGCATCTGGAAACAGACCTTCATTATCACAAAGCAGATGACGCTCGAACCGTTCAAGGTCGTATTCCTTGCCGTTCGGTTCTCGCGCCGTTGTCGGCTGCAGCCACATATTCGGGCGGGCGATCTCGACCGGGAGAGGGTCCGTGCTCATTTCCCGAATCTGGCGGTAGGCTTCCTGCCGCTCATCGGTAAGACCTTTGATCCCCTCTTTGTGCGCAGCAAGCCATTCCTTGGCAAGCTTCTCGGCTTCGGCCTCCAGATCGTCTTTGATCTTGGGCACCAATCCGATTGCGGCGATGATCGTGTGCGCCTCGATCAGTGCTTCTTCGTCATCTTCTTCGTCGTCCATCCCTGCTGCCAAATGCTCTGCATAGGTCGTGGCAAGGTCCGGGCTGATGGCGCGTCCGGCTCGTTTGTACGCGTCTTCGATAACGGCATAGTCAGCAGCTTCAACGAAGTCGTTGAAGGACATCTTTTGCGTCTTCGTGTCTGCCGACAGGGTTTTCCCTTCGACCGTCATGACAGATGCACGGGCCTCATTGATTTTCGCTTTATAGGTCACCAGAGCGGCATCCAAAACAGCGTGCATGGCTTCATGGGCCTTTCTACCGGCATCGGGTAAAAGGTCGTCCATCGCCAGTTCATGCGCCAGTGCGGTCAGCCGCTTAACTGGCCGAGCCTGCTTCTTGGGCAGTGTCTGGGACGGAAGCGATGTCAGCTTGCCTGTTGATTGTCACTGAGAACTGACCCGGTAGCCCCATAAATTGTCACTGAGAATTGACCCATGTGAACACACTTCCCCGACGGTTTTGGTTGGGGGGA
>NZSX01000023.1 GCA_002703405.1 Sulfitobacter sp.
CAGCCCTCGGCGGTGGCGAGAAATCCCGTGCACGGCATGAGAGCCGGGGCAAGATGCTCCCCAGAGAGCGGGTGGCGAACCTGCTCGACCCCGGCAGCCCGTTTCTGGAAATCGGGGCCACGGCGGCACATGGGCTTTACGATGGCGCGGCCCCTGCCGCCGGTGTGATCGCGGGCATCGGTCGGGTGCAGGGCCATGAGGTCATGGTGGTCTGTAACGACGCCACCGTGAAGGGTGGCACCTATTACCCGATGACGGTGAAGAAACACCTCCGCGCGCAAGAGATCGCCGAGGCGAACCATCTGCCCTGCATCTATCTGGTGGACTCTGGCGGCGCCAACTTGCCGAACCAAGATGAAGTCTTTCCCGACCGCGACCATTTCGGCGCGATTTTCTACAATCAGGCGCGGATGAGCGCCAAGGGGATCGCCCAGATCGCCGTGGTGATGGGCTCTTGCACCGCTGGCGGCGCCTATGTGCCCGCGATGTCGGATGTGACGATCATCGTCAAGGAACAGGGCACGATCTTCCTCGCCGGTCCGCCGCTGGTGAAGGCCGCGACGGGGGAAGTGGTCAGCGCCGAAGACCTCGGCGGTGGCGACGTGCACACCCGTCTGTCGGGCGTGGCCGATTACCTCGCCGAAGACGATGCCCATGCGCTGGCNCTNGCNCGCCGCGCGGTGGGGCAGCTNAACAAGACCAAACCGACNACNGTCGATTGGGCCAGCCCCGAAGAGCCCGCNTATGACCCCGCCGAGATGNTNGGCGTNGTGCCNGCCGATCTGCGCACGCCCTATGANATCCGCGAGGTNATCATGCGNNTGGTCGACGGCAGCCGNTTTGACGAGTTCAAGTCCCGCTTTGGCGAGACGCTGGTNNNCGGNTTNGCCCATGTNAANGGCTGCCCGATCGGCATCATCGCCAACAANGGNGTGCTNTTNTCNGANGCCGCCCAGAAGGGNGCGCATTTNGTGGANCTNTGCAGCCANCGNAANATCCCNNTGGTNTTCNTGCANAACATCACCGGNTTCATGGTCGGCCGCAAATACGAGAACGAGGGNATNGCCCGCCACGGNGCCAAGATGGTGACNGCNGTGGCCACGACCAATGTGCCTAANATCACCATGCTGGTNGGNGGCTCCTTCGGCGCGGGCAACTACGGCATGTCGGGCCGGGCNTACCGNCCGCGGTTCCTGTGGTCTTGGCCCAACAGCCGCATCTCGGTCATGGGGGGCGCTCAGGCGGCGGGCGTNTTGGCCACCGTTAAACGCGACGCGATTGAGCGGGCGGGCGACACCTGGACCGAGGAGGAAGAGACCGCCTTCAANCAGCCGACGATTGATATGTTCGAGAANCAGAGCCATCCGCTCTATGCCTCNGCAAGGCTGTGGGACGACGGGATCATCGATCCGCGCAAGAGCCGCGATGTGCTTTATCTGAGCCTTTCGGCCAGCCTNAACGCGCCGATTGANCCGACGAAATTTGGTTTGTTCCGGATGTGATTGTGGCGCGAAGCGGGGGGGCACNCCTCCGCGATCCCANAACATATTCGGAGCCAGAAAGAGATGAAAAGGGTAGGGCATGTTTGACACGATCCTGATTGCGAACCGGGGTGAGATTGCTTGCCGGGTGATGGAAACCGCNCAAGCCATGGGGGTGCGCTGCGTGGCGGTGTACTCGGANGCCGATGCNGGCGCGAAACACGTNGCGATGGCGGATGCCGCCGTGCATATNGGCGGCTCGGCCCCGGCTGAGAGNTACCTTAAGGGCGANGTGATCATNCAAGCCGCGCTGGATACCGGCGCGCAGGCGATCCATCCGGGCTACGGGTTNCTGAGCGAGAACCCCGATTTCGTGGAGGCGGTNGNGGCCGCGGGNCTNACCTTCATCGGNCCCTCGGNCAAGGCNATNCGNGCCATGGGNCTNAANGANGCCGCCAAGGCNCTGATGGTCGAGGCGGGCGTGCCCGTCGTGCCNGGCTANCACGGNGCGGATCAGGACGATGCGCTNNTGGCNNAGGAAGCCGANAAGATCGGCTANCCGGTGTTGATCAAGGCCGTCGCGGGCGGCGGTGGCAANGGCATGCGACTGGTCGAGGAGCCGAAGGGCTTTCAGGCGGCGCTCGACTCGGCACGCTCGGANGCCAAGACCGCCTTTGGCAACCCGGATGTATTGGTCGAGAAGTTCGTNACNAAGCCGCGCCATATCGAGGTGCAGGTCTTTGGCGACGGCACCCNNGCGGTGCATNTGTTCGAACGGGANTGCTCNCTGCAGCGCCGCCACCAGAAGGTGATCGAGGAGGCGCCCGCGCCGGGCATGACAGAAGATATGCGCGCGGCCATGGGNCANGCGGCGGTGCGCGCCGCCGAAGCGATCGGCTATGCCGGGGCAGGNACGGTGGAATTCATCGTCGATGGATCAGGTGGGCTCTCGACCGACGGGTTCTTCTTCATGGAGATGAACACGCGCCTGCAGGTGGAGCATCCGGTGACCGAACTGGTNACCGGGATCGATCTGGTGGAATGGCAGCTGCGCGTGGCAGCGGGCGAGGCCCTGCCAAAGGCNCANGANGANCTCANNATCANCGGCCANGCCTTNGAGGCGCGGCTCTATGCCGAGGATGTGCCGAAGGGGTTTCTGCCCGCCACCGGCACGCTNACGCATCTGTCCTTCACGCCCCAGACCCGCGCNGACAGCGGNGTGCGGGCGGGCGACACGATCAGCCCCTTTTATGACCCGATGATCGCNAAGGTNATCGTGCACGGGNCNACNCGCGACGTGGCACTGTCGCGCCTGCGCGCGGCNCTCAAGGGCTGCGAGGTGGGCGGCACGGTCACCAACCTCGCCTTCCTCGGCGCACTGGCGGNNCATNANGGCTTTGCCNANGGCGACGTGGATACCGGGCTGATCGCGCGGGANATCGACGCGCTGACCGCGCAGCCGCAGGTGCCGGGGCGGCATTTCGCGCTGGCGGGGATGGCGGCGCTNGGGTTGGATCAGCCGCANNCNGAGGCCGGGTTCAACCTCTGGCGNCCCTTGCGACGGCAGGTGATGCTGGGCCNTGATGGCGAAGAGCATTTGCTGAAGGTGCGNGTGCTGTCNGAGGANNTGCANCTNTGGANCGTGGNCGANNANGAGNTGCGCGCCGAGCGNATTGNCGGACGCTGGAAGATCGACGGNNANGTNGCGCCGGCGGTCTCGGTNGCTGGCGACGTGGTCACGGTCTTTGACGCCTATGGTATCGCCTTTGATGTGATCGATCCGCTGGCGCGGGCCGCCGCAGCCCACGGCGATGGCAACATCGTTGAGGCCCCGATGCCCGGTCTGGTCCGNGCCATCGACGCCGAGGTTGGCCAAAGCGTTGCCAAAGGNGACCGTCTGGCGGTGCTNGAGGCGATGAAGATGGAGCATTCGTTGCTCGCCGCACGCGACGGCGTGGTGGCCGAGGTGCTGGCACAGNCCGGTGATCAGGTCGAAGCCGGTGCNGCGCTGGTGCGGCTGGAAGCCGAGGAAGACGCATGATTACNCTGCANCACTGCCCNCAGACCCGCTCGATGCGCACACTCTGGCTGCTGCACGAACTCGACGACGTGGAGTTTCAGGTCAAGGTNCATGCCTTCGACCGNAGCCTGCGCGATCCGGAATATCTGATCCTCTCGCCCGCGGGGCGGGTTCCGGCGCTGGAAATCGANGGNGAGCGNATGTTNGAGACTGGCGCGATCACGCAGTACCTNTGCGAACGCTACAGNCCCGACCGCATGGGNCGTTCTGTCGGCAGCCCTGATAGGATGGCTTGGCTGGTCTGGGTGCATTTTGCNGAAACCGTCAGCCAGCACACCGCGGCNCTNACCCAGCAGCACATCGCCCTGCGCGACGATTCCATGCGCAGCCCNATCGTGATGAAGCTCGAAGCCGCGCGGATCGGNAAATGCTANGANGCGCTGGAGGCGCGGCTCTCGACNCCGCTGGAGAACCGCGACTACNTGTTGACCTCTGGCTTTTCGGCCGCCGATATCTCGGTGGGCCAAGCGGTCTATATGGCGCGNNATTTCGTGAAATTGGATGACCACCCCTCGGTCGCGGCGTGGTATGAACGGATCACGGAACGNGACAGCTTCGCACAGGCCTTGCCCGATGGGGCAAAGCTTTACGAGGAGGATTTCTACGCGCCATGGCCGGTTGAGTGACCGTGGCCCATTCAGGGAAGGAGAGCGGCCAATGAGCCTTGGACCATGTGAGATTTTCGAGGTCGGCCCGCGGGACGGTCTGCAGAACGAAAAACGCGAGATTCCCGTGGNCGAAAAGGTCGCGCTGGTGGACAAGCTGAGCGCCGCAGGCTTTGCCCGCATCGAATGCGCCAGTTTNGTCAGCCCGAAATGGGTGCCGCANATGGCCGGGTCGGGCGAGGTNCTGGCGGGNATCACACGGGCCGAGGGCGTGCGCTATGCCGCACTGACGCCGAACATGCGCGGCTATGAGGATGCGCTGGCCGCAAAGGCGGATGAGATNGCCATCTTCGCCTCGGCCTCGGAAGGTTTCAGCCAGAAGAACATCAACGCCAGCATCGANGAGGCGTTTGNGCGGTTTGCCCCGATCCTTGAAGAGGCGCGGCATGTGGACATGCCGGTGCGGGGCTATGTCTCCTGCGTNGTGGAATGCCCCTATGACGNNAAGGTCGACCCCGGCGCGGTGGCGCGGGTGGCCGACAGGCTCTTTGCGATGGGCTGTTATGAGATTTCCTTGGGCGACACCATCGGCGCGGGCACGCCCGACAGCATCGCGCGGATGCTGCTTTCGGTGCGCGACGTGGTGCCGGCAGGGCGGCTGGCGGGGCACTACCATGACACGCACGGGCGGGCGATGGCCAATATCGACGCTTCGCTGTCGATGGGGCTGCGGGTNTTTGACGCGGCNGTGGGCGGCTTGGGCGGTTGCCCCTATGCGCCCGGCGCGGCGGGCAATGTCGCCACCGAGGCGGTGAACGAACATCTGACGGCGCTTGGCTATNACACCGGCGTCGATCAGGCGGTGGTGCTGGAAGCCGCNGAAATGGCGCGGNCAATGCGAGGCTGACATGTANGANACTTTGACGATCGANACCTGACGCGCGCGGGGTGNCGACGCTCACCCTGAACCGTCCTGAAAAGCACAANGCGATGTCCGCGCANATGCTGGCGGACCTGACGGATGCGGCGGGTAAACTGGCCGCCGACGATGCGGTGCGTGTGGTGGTGCTGACCGGGGCGGGNAAATCNTTTTGCGCGGGCGGCGATCTGGGCTGGATGCGCGATCAGGCGGATATGGATGGCGAGACACGCTCNGCNGANGCGGGCAAGCTGGCGACGATGCTGGGCGCGCTNAATGCGCTGCCGAAGCCGGTGATCGGNAAGTTGCAGGGCAATGCCTTTGGCGGCGGGGTCGGCATGGCTNCGGTTTGTGACGTGGCCGTGGGGGTCGATACGCTCAAGATGGGGTTCACCGANNCCCGGCTNGGCATCATCCCGGCGACNATCGGGCCATACGTTNTGGCGCGGATGGGCGAGGGGCGCGCGCGCCGCGTCTTCATGTCGGCGCGGCTTTTTGGCGCGGCGGAGGCGGTCGATCTGGGGCTGCTNGCCCGNGCCGTTCCGGCNGACGANCTCGACGCGGCGNTNGAGGCCGAAGTCGTGCCCTATCTCTCCTGCGCGCCGGGTGCCGTTGCGGCGGCCAAGAAGCTGGCGCAGGACTTGGGNGGAATCGCNACACCNGAGGCGGTNAAANTGTCNATCGANGCGCTNGCNGNACGNTGGGAAACNGANGANGCCGCTGAAGGAATCGGTGCCTTCTTCGACAAGCGCAAAGCCGCATGGGTGGTCTAGCTCAAGGCTTTGGCGAAATGGCTCTATTGNGGGCCCGTGGGCGGCATTAACCGGGCTTGGCCCGTTGACCCTACCCACGGGCAGAGTTAAACCCGTTCCAAGTTTGTCTGCGCGGGCTTTTGGCCTTTGCCTCATGCCGCGCACCGCGAAAGGAGCATCCCCTTGGACGACATGCTGCGGGAATACCTGCCCATCCTCGTTTTTCTGGCCGTGGCGATTGGCCTTGGCCTCGTGCTGATCCTCGCCGCCGTGGTCGTGGCCGTGCGCAATCCTGACCCGGAAAAGGTCTCGGCCTATGANTGCGGGTTCAACGCTTTTGACGACGCGCGGATGAAGTTTGACGTGCGTTTCTATCTGGTGTCGATCCTCTTCATCATCTTCGANCTCGAAATCGCCTTCCTCTTCCCTTGGGCCGTGGCCTTCAAAGAGGTGAGCATGGTGGGNTTTTGGTCGATGATGGTGTTCTTGGGCGTGCTGACGGCTGGCTTCGCCTATGAATGGAAGAAGGGAGCGCTGGAATGGCAGTAAATGATGACGCGCTGGTCACCCCNGTGATGGGCGATGGCCACCAAAGCCCGCGGGTGAAATCCGGNGCTTCTGCGCCAGCNGCCTACGGTCAATACGGTGCGGGGCCTGANCCNGAATTCGCGACCCAGAGCCTGAATGCCGAGTTGCAGGACAAGGGTTTCCTNCTGACCTCNACCGAAGACATCATCAATTGGGCGCGCACNGGTTCANTGCACTGGATGACCTTTGGTCTGGCCTGCTGCGCGGTCGAGATGATGCACAGCTCNATGCCGCGCTATGACCTTGAGCGTTTCGGCACNGCNCCGCGNGCNTCTCCGCGCCAGTCGGACCTNATGATCGTNGCGGGNACGCTGACCAACAANATGGCCCCGGCGCTGCGNAAGGTCTACGACCAGATGCCAGAGCCGCGCTATGTGATCTCGATGGGCTCCTGNGCNAATGGTGGNGGCTACTACCACTACAGCTANTCGGTCGTGCGCGGCTGTGANCGGATCGTGCCGGTTGANGTCTATGTGCCCGGCTGCCCGCCNACGGCGGAGGCGCTGCTNTATGGTATCCTCCAGTTGCAGCGNAAAATCCGCCGCACCGGGACGATTGTGCGCTAAGACAAGGGCCTGCGCCGGATCGGGGCAGGCNAAAGGACGATGCGCCAAAGGCGCGGGACAGTGAGATGGCGTTGATCGGCGCGTGGAAGGAAGATTTGCGATGAGCGAACAACTGCAGGAACTTGGGGCCTATATCGAAGCCAAGCGGCCCGATTGTGTGCTGGGATGGGATGTCACCAAGGGTGAGTTGAACATGTCCGTGGCACTGGCAAATATCGCGGGCCTTGTTGAGTTCCTCAAGGGCGATCCGACCTGCCGTTTCTCGACCTTGGTCGATATCACGGCGGTGGACTATCCCGGCCGTGCGAAACGGTTCGACGTGGTGTACCACTTCCTGTCGATGTACCAAAACCACCGCATCCGCCTGCGCGCCACCGCGCGGGAAAAGGATATGGTGCCGTCAATCACAGGCGTACACCCCAGTGCCGATTGGTTCGAGCGTGAAGTCTTCGACATGTTCGGCATCCTGTTTTCCGGCCACCCGGACCTGCGGCGCATCCTGACCGACTATGGTTTCCGCGGCCACCCGCTGCGCAAGGATTTCCCGACGACGGGCTATACCGAAGTGCGCTATGACGAAGCCGCCAAGCGCGTGGTCTATGAACCGGTGAGCCTTGTGCAGGAATACCGCCAGTTCGACTTTATGTCGCCTTGGGAAGGGGCCGATTACATTCTGCCCGGCGACGACAAGTCCGCGCCTGATGGCCATGTGAGCAAGGACGCGAAGTAATGGGCGGGCTGGGCTGGCTGATCCTCTCGGCGCTGACGGCCATTCCAATGGTCAAGCTGCTGCCGTTCTTTGGCATTAATAAATACTGGGCGGCGGCCTGTCTGATCCCGCTGGGCACGATCGCCTTGCTGTGGTGGATGGGCATGAAGCTGCAAGAACTGGAGAAACGGTAATGGACGGCGACATTCGCACAAAAGCCTTTGACGACGGGTCGACCGACTTTGAGTCCGGCGAGCAGAAGATTCGCAACTTCAACATCAACTTCGGCCCGCAACACCCTGCCGCACACGGTGTTCTGCGTCTGGTGCTTGAGCTTGACGGCGAGGTTGTAGAGCGGTGCGATCCGCATATCGGTCTGCTGCACCGTGGCACCGAAAAGCTGATGGAGAGCCGCACCTATCTGCAAAACCTGCCGTATTTCGACCGGTTGGATTACGTGGCCCCGATGAACCAAGAGCACGCTTGGTGTCTGGCCATCGAAAAGCTGACCGGCACCGTTGTGCCGCGCCGCGCCTCGCTGATCCGGGTGCTGTTCTGCGAAATTGGCCGCATCCTGAACCACCTGCTCAACATCACCACGCAGGCGCTGGACGTGGGCGCGCTGACGCCGCCGCTCTGGGGTTTTGAAGAGCGCGAAAGCCTGATGATCTTTTACGAGCGGGCCTGTGGCGCGCGTTTGCACGCGGCCTACTTCCGCCCCGGTGGTGTCCACCAAGACCTGCCGCCGGCGCTGCTGGACGATATCGAAACATGGTGCGCGCAATTCCTGACCAAATTCATGGTCGATATTGACGAGCTGCTGACCGAAAACCGGATCTTTAAACAGCGGAACGTCGACATCGGCATCGTGTCCGAGCAGGAAATTCTCGATTACGGCTTCAGCGGCGTCATGGTGCGCGGCTCGGGGCTGGCGTGGGATCTGCGGCGTTCGCAACCCTATGAATGCTATGACGAATTTGACTTCCAAATCCCCGTGGGCAAGAACGGCGACTGCTTTGACCGTTACCTCTGCCGCATGGAAGAGATGCGCCAGTCGACCCACATCATCCAGCAGGCGATCGAGAAATTGCGCGCCCCCGAAGGGCAGGGCGATATCCTCGCCCGTGGCAAGATCACCCCGCCATCGCGCACCGCGATGAAGACCGATATGGAAAGCCTGATCCACCACTTCAAGCTTTACACCGAAGGTTTCCACGTGCCCGAGGGCGAAGTGTATTGTGCGGTCGAAGCGCCGAAGGGCGAGTTTGGTGTCTATCTCGTGGCCGATGGCTCGAACAAACCCTACCGCTCTAAGATCCGCGCGCCGGGCTTCTTGCACTTGCAGGCGATGGACCATGTGGCCAGCGGCCACCAGCTTGCCGATGTGGCCGCGATCATCGGTACGATGGACGTCGTCTTTGGAGAGATCGACCGGTGATGCAGGCCGCATTGCTCCATTTTGAAGAAATTTACGCCGGAGGCATCATTGGCCTCCGCCTGACCATAGGTTCGAACTAATGCTCCGCCGTCTACACCCTGACCAGCCCGACAGTTTTGCCTTCACGCCCGCCAACCAAGAATGGGCCGAAGCGCAGATCACCAAATACCCCGAAGGCCGTCAGGCCAGTGCGATCATCCCGCTGTTGTGGCGTGCGCAGGAGCAAGAGGGCTGGCTGACCCGTCCGGCGATCGAGCATGTCTCGGAAATGCTGGGCATGGCCTATATCCGCGGTCTGGAAGTCGCTACATTCTACTTCATGTTCCAACTGCANCCCGTTGGTTCCGTNGCACATATCCAAGTTTGTGGCACCACNTCCTGCATGATNTGCGGGGCCGAAGATTTGGTCGCTGTCTGCAAAGAGCGCATCGCCAACAAACCCCATGAGCTGTCAGCGGATGGGCGTTTTTCGTGGGAAGAGGTCGAATGCCTTGGCGCTTGNTCTAATGCGCCCATGGCNCAGATNGGCAAAGACTATTACGAAGACCTGACCACCGCGCGGCTGAACGAAATCCTTGATGAGTTGAGCGATGGGCGCGTGCCGGTNCCCGGCCCGCAGAACGGGCGCTATGCGTCNGAGCCTNTGGGCGGGTTGACCAGCCTCACGGACCACGAAAGCGGGCGCACGCANTANAATGCCAGCGNGCAGGCTGCGGTNGANATCGGCGATACCGTCAAACGCATCGACGGCACCGAAGTGCCGCTGCTNACCCCGTGGCAAAACCAGCCCGAGGCGCCGNAGCCTGAAACNGTGGAAGANGTCGAAGCCGAAGAGCCGCGTCCCGCCGANGGNGAGGCCACCGACAAAACCGGCGTNACCGANCAAGAAGCCGAAGCCACGTCAAAGAGCAAACCNCGCTCCAAACGNGACCCCAAGGGNGAGAGNNCCGATGCGGCAAAGGCCGAGACCAGCGCCCCCGCNACGCCNGGCCAAAAGCCNGCCCAGTTGGACGNCCCGCGTGAGGGCGGTGCNGANGANCTGAAAAAGATCAAAGGCGTCGGCCCGAAGCTGGAGCANATGCTGAACGGCATGGGNTTNTACCACTTTGACCAGATCGCCCANTGGGGCCCAGANGAGGTCGCNTGGGTNGATCAGAACCTCGAAGGNTTCAAAGGNCGCGTCAGCCGCGACAATTGGGNAGAGCAGGCCGCGCGCCTCGCCAAAGACTAAAGACGGAGATTTCNCAACGGGCCAAGGACGGCACCATTACCACCCCGCAAAGCCATAAGCCGCATCGCCCGCATTAAGGGAGAGAAGGACAGTCATGACGGATATTTCGGAACGAGAGGCCTGCACCAAGCGCTGTTGGTGGCTGGGTGCCGGTGCCGGTTTGCTGGTGGCATTCCTATTGCTGGCCTTCGGCATCTGGGGGCTGTTGATGTCGATCGTGGCCGGTGTGCTGGTGGCGGTGATCGTGGGCTATCTGGCGCTGACCCTGCTGTGCAAAGACGTGCCCGCCGCTGCCCCCCAAGACAGCACGCGCAGCGCGGCGGCTGCATCGGTCGCAGGGGCTTCAACGGCATCGGGAAGCGTTTCTTCTGCTGTGGGTTCAGTCCCCGCGGGGGACGCCGGGATCGGGGCGGCGCGCAAGGCAAGCGCGCCGGTTGAACCCGCTGAAGAAACACCGCCACAGGAGCCGACAGCGCCCGTGGCCGATACTGCTGCCGTTGAGGCGGCACCGGAACAGGTCGCCAAGGCGGAAGAAGCAGTTGCTGTAGTGACGCCCCCGAAGGAGGCCGTCGAAACCCCTTCCGCGCCTTCTAAGGAAACACCGCTTCAGGAGCCGACAGCGCCCGTGGCCGATACCGCTGCCGTTGAAGCCGCACCAGAACAGGTCATCGAGGCCGAAGAAGCGCCCGCTGTCGTGAAGACCCCGCAAGAGGTCGTCGAAGCGCCCGCCGAACCTGCGAAGGCCGAGCCTGCACCAGTGCCCGCGACCGATAGCCATTCTACCGATGGCAAACCCGCGNTGCTCGACGCGCCGCGTGCGGGCGGGGCNGATGACCTNAAGCGGATTGGCGGCATCGGGCCGAAGTTGGAACAGACCCTGAATGAACTGGGCATNTNCCATTTCGANCAGATCGCAGCCCTTCAGGGGGATGAGATCGACTGGGTCGANTCCCGCCTGCGNTTCAAGGGCCGNATCCGNCGNGACGATTGGATCGGTCAAGCCAAAGCCTTTGCCAATNACGGCAAGNCNNANGGNTGATCGGGGTAAGANAGANACATGAGCGAAGCCGAAGACAGAGCGCTNGCCCGNAAGGGCCGCACCGCAGGGCTGGTCATTGCCGTGACCATGTGTTTGTGGCTGGCCATNCAATGGGCNGGCCCGGCGCTNGGCCTGCCGGGNCGCTATGCGCTGCTCTTCGANTTTGCTGCACTGGCCGCGCTTTTCTGGGCGATGGTCGTGATATATCAAATGTGGCAGGCCCGCCGGGCCAGCCGTGAGAACCAAAGGTAGGCATCATGCTTCAGGACAAAGACCGCATTTTTACCAATATCTACGGCATGCATGACCGCACCCTAAAAGGCGCGCAGTCGCGCGGCCATTGGGATGGCACNGCCGGNATCATNCANAANGGCCGCGATTGGATCGTGGACCAGATGAAAGCCTCTGGCCTGCGGGGCCGGGGCGGGGCGGGCTTCCCNACNGGGCTNAANTGGTCCTTCATGCCNAANGAAAGCGATGGCCGCCCCGTCCTATCTGGTGGTNAATGCCGACGAATCCGAGCCGGGCACCTGCAAAGACCGCGAGATCATGCGCCACGATCCGCATACGCTGATNGAAGGCTGCCTGATCGCCTCNTTCGCGATGAANGCNCANGCCTGCTANATCTACCTGCGCGGCGAATANATNCGCGANCGNGAAGCGNTNCAGACNGCGATTGANGANGCCTATGAGGCNGGNCTNGTGGGCAAGAACGCCTCCAANTCNGGCTGGGACTTNGANATCTANCTGCACCANGGNGCNGGTGCCTATATCTGNGGCGAAGAAACNGCNCTNCTGGAAAGCCTCGAAGGCAAGAAGGGCATGCCCCGGATGAANCCGCCGTTCCCNGCGGGCGCGGGNCTNTANGGCTGCCCGACNACNGTGAACAACGTCGAATCCATCGCCGTGGTGCCGACCATNCTGCGCCGTGGNCCNGAGTGGTTCGCGGGCTTTGGCCGNGCCAACAACGCGGGCACCAAGCTNTTTGCNATCTCGGGCCACGTCAANAACCCNTGCGTTGTNGAAGAGGCGATGAGCATNGGGTTTGAAGAGTTGATCGAAAAACATTGCGGCGGCATTCGCGGCGGTTGGGACAACCTNAAGGCCGTTATCCCCGGCGGCTCTTCGGTGCCGCTGATCCCCGGCAAAGACATGCGCGACGCGATCATGGATTTTGANTATCTGCGCGAACAGCGCTCCGGCCTCGGCACGGCNGCGGTGATCGTGATGGACAACTCGACCGACGTGATCAAAGCGATCTGGCGTCTGTCGAAGTTCTACAAACACGAAAGCTGNGGCCANTGCACGCCCTGCCGCGAAGGCACCGGCTGGATGATGCGNGTGATGGACCGTCTGGTTTCCGGCGATGCNGAACCCGAAGAGATCGACATGCTGCTCGACGTGACCAANCAGGTCGAAGGCCACACGATCTGCGCGCTTGGCGATGCGGCGGCTTGGCCGATCCANGGTCTGATCCGCCACTTCCGGGANGANATCGAAGACCGGATCAAANACAAGCGCACNGGCCGTGTCAGCGCGGTCGCGGCAGAGTGAAACCCTGNGCGGCGGCAGGCCCGATGGCTTGACGCTTGGCGCAGGAGCGGCGATAGCGGGCGCGTGTCAGGCGCGTCCGTCCACAANAGGCGCGGGGGCGGTCGGCAAAGCCGGGCCCAANGCGCAGCGGAGTAGGTCTATGAAATATGCTTTGACGGTTTTGACGGTCAGCGCTCTGCTGGCNGGCTGNGCCAATNATGGTGAGCGTGTTGCCTTTGACGGGCAGTATTTCAGCACCAAGCTGCGCAAGGTGGATGGCCAGCGCGACGTATTTCAGGTGACGGTCAAGGATGCTGGCAAATCCATCGACGGNGCNCGCGCAGCNGCGCGNTATGANGCGGTGAAATACTGCGTCGGCAACTACGGCAACTCTAAGATCGACTGGACCTTTGGCCCCGATGCCCCGGCAAGCGCGCTGCGGTTCGATGGCGGGGCGCTGACCTTTCAGGGGCGCTGCCCCCAGTGATCGCATCGGCGACATATCGCGGGGCTCCGGCCCAAAGGGGCGGTGATATTGAATATCATAGCCCCCAATCTCCATCTGTCAGAC
>NZSX01000024.1 GCA_002703405.1 Sulfitobacter sp.
ATCCTCGGCCAGATGATCGGCAACACCCGAGAGCCGTGTATGCACATCGCCGCCACCGAGATCCTCCGCACTCACCACCTCCCCCGTCGCGGCCTTCACCAGCGGCGGACCAGCGAGGAAGATCGTGCCCTGCTCCTTCACGATGATCGTCACATCCGACATCGCCGGAACGTAGGCCCCGCCAGCGGTGCAAGAGCCCATTACCACAGCGATCTGGGCGATCCCCTTGGCGCTCATCCGCGCTTGGTTGTAGAAAATTGCGCCGAAATGGTCGCGGTCGGGGAAAACCTCGTCTTGGTTGGGCAGGTTGGCGCCGCCTGAGTCCACCAGATAGATGCAGGGCAGATGGTTCGCCTCAGCAATCTCCTGCGCGCGCAGGTGTTTTTTCACCGTCATCGGGTAATAGGTGCCGCCCTTCACGGTGGCATCGTTGCAGACCACCATGACCTCATGGCCCTGTACCCGACCGATGCCCGCGATCACACCGGCGGCGGGGGCCGCACCGTCGTAAAGCCCATGCGGCGCGGTGGCCCCGATTTCCAGAAACGGGCTGCCGGGGTCGAGCAGGTTCGCCACCCGCTCTCTGGGGAGCATCTTGCCCCGGCTCTCGTGCCGTGCGCGGGATTTCTCGCCACCGCCGAGGGCTGCAGCCTCNGCCGCGTCACGCACTTCGCTCAGCGCCTTGAGATGCGCCATCTCATTNGCCNTATAGGCATCCGAGGATGGCAGGGCTTGGGATGTCAGTTTCATGTTACGTCCTCATTCTCTCGCGCCGCCAGACGCTTTAGTTCNTTGCGGATTACCTTGCCGGTGACGGTCATCGGCAGNTCCTCCACGAATGCNATCTCGCGCGGGTAGGAATAGCTTGCGAGCCGGTTNTTGACCCAGTCTTGCAACTCCTTCGCCTCCACCTCAGCNCCGGGTTTCAGCACCACNTAGGCCTTNACGATCTCGGTCCTNAGCGCNTCGGGNTTGCCGACCACGCCGCAGGTCGCNACNGCGCTATGGGTCAGCAGNCANTCNTCGATCTCCGCCGGGCCGATGCGGTAGCCAGCGGAGGTGATCACATCATCCTCGCGGCCCACAAAGCGCAGGTAGTCGCCCTCCCAGATGCCNCGGTCGCCGGTCAGCAGCCAGTCGCCGTGGAATTTGGCCGCCGTNTCCTCGGGCCGGTTCCAGTAGCGNAGCATCATCGAGGGGGCCCCTTTGCGCACCGCCACGTCACCCTCGGCATCCGTGGTCTGGCCGTCGGCGTCGAGCACAGCGATCTCGAAACCGGGCACCGGCTTGCCGATGCAGCCCGGCTGNNCNGGGAANTCNNCNCCGCAGCTNGAGGCNACCATGTTGCATTCGGTCTGGCCGTAGAATTCGTTGATNTCNANCCCGAAGGCTTTGCGNCCCCATGCCAGCATCTCGGCNCCCAGAGGCTCGCCNCCNCTGGCGACNGAACGCAGGCCGGGCAAGGANACATCCGCGGCTTTCAGCATNCGAAGCGCCGTGGGCGGGAANAAGACNTTNNNCACCTCACCGCGNGAAATCACATCGGCGCAGCCTTCGACGGTGAANTTGGGCATCCGTGCGGCCACCACCGGCACGCCAAGTNCCANCGCAGGCATCGCNACNTCGAAGAGCCCCGCCGATCCANGCCCAATCCGCGGGCGTCCAAAGGCAATCGCCNNCNTNCCCCAGATGATCATGACTGACCGAAACGCCCGGCAAATGGCCCGANAGCACCCGATGNCCGTGCAGCGCGCCCTTNGGNGTGCCGGTGGTNCCGGAGGTGTANATCAGCACGGCGGGGTCTTCGGGGCCGACATCGGCNAAGTCGACCGGGCCGNCTGCCGTGCCCACATCAGCNGCCATCCACGGGGNNGCCAGATCNCCCAGCAGGTCCGCGCCTTCGGCATCGGTCAGCACAATCGCACAGCCNGCATCGCCAATCCGGCTGGCCAGCGCGTCACGTTTGAANAGCTTGAACAGCGGCACAGAGATNGCGCCGATTTTCCAGATCGCCAGATGCGCCGCCGCGCACCATGGCGATTGACTNAGCAAGACACCCACGCGGTCACCGGGGGCCACTTCGGCNTTCAGCGCNCGGGCCAGCCCATCGACCATCTCATGCAGCGCGCCATAGCTNACGTCGCGGCGGNCCNCGCCGGTCAGATCAATGATCGCNNTGGCGTCATCGGGCTGCGCCAAACACTGCGCGGCCATGTTGCCCTGCCAGATCGGCCAATCGTCCTGTGTCATATCAGCTTCGATACTCCGGGTTTTCGAAATCGAACCGCGCGCCCGCATCCCAAGCGTTGCGGTCGTTGCCCTCTTGCGGATAGCCGCCCGCCGCTTTCAGCATGCGCGCCAAATGCATCGTGTTCCAAGTCATGATCGTGGTGTTGCGCTGCGTGAATTCGTTGTCGAACCCCGCGCGCTTGCCGTCCACATCATCGCCATAAGACGGCCCCGGCCCCGCTTCGCCAATCCAGCCGCAATCGGCCTGTGGCGGGATGGTGTAGCCAAGGTGGTTCATTGCGAAACCGGTGGTCATGGCGACATGCTTGATGCCGTCTTCGTTGCCCGTGACCACCGTGCCGCCCACCTTACCGTAAAAGACCGATTGGCCCTTGTCGTTCAACTTGCCGCTCATGGCGTAGAGCCGCTCGATCAACACCCGACAGACACTGCTTTCCTCACCCAGCCAGAGCGGCGTGCCGATGATCAGGATGTCGGCGGCCAGCACCTTCTCCCAGAGCGCGGGCCAATCATCCCGGTCCCAGCCGTGCTCGGTCATGTCCGGATAGACGCCCGGTGGCACTTGGTGGTCGAGCAGGTAGAGGTGTTCGACGCTCACCCCCTGCGCCTCCATAATGCCCGCGCTGGCGTTCATCAGAAGTTGGGTATGGCTGTCGCCCGGTGTCTTTTTGAGCGAGCAGTTCACATAGAGTGCTTTGAGGTCGGAAAAGTCAGTCATCGCCAAGTTCCTTTTTTAATTGCTCCAACTCCCGGTCGAGGAAGAAAGAGGTGATGGAGCGGATAATGACAAGCATCAGCAGGAAGAGCAGGTCCGCAAACCGCAGGCTGATCGCGGTGTGGATCACGTCCGACACGATAAAAAGCTCCAACCCCGCAAGGATGTAGCGCCCCAGTTCGATGCGCTCGCGGTTGGTGCGGCGCACCCGCTCCGCGCCCTTTTTGGCGATCTCGGCAATCGTCACCCCGGTCAGGAAACGCGCCGCGCCGATCAGCAGCAGAATGATGGCCGCGATGTCGATGACCGCCGCGAGGATCTCGAACCCCTCAATCAGCCACGGCAGAAAATCGTGCATCACACCGCCTTCTGTCTCCAGTTCTATCAGGTTCTCCATCCTGATCCCTCCGTCCTGTCAGGCCGACACTTCGTGACGCGGTTAATAGGCCGCCCCCAGACGCAGAGCCTGTTCGGCCGTCATCTGCATCAGGCAGGCCAAGGTTGCAGGCCCGCCGCCCGTGCCACCGCCCCATTGGCTGCGTTCATAATCGCAGGCGGCATCGCGAAAGGTAATCCACGCGCGCTGCATGTCACGCAGGGCCTCGGCCTGAGAGGGCAATTCCGGCTGGTAGAGCGCGGCATCCTCATCGGCAGATTTGGACTGCACCATCCGCGCGCGGTAGTTCTCGTTCAGCAAGCCGTCCCAGAAGGTCAGCTCCGCGTCCAGACAGCCTCCCATGCCATAGGTCGAATAGCCGCCCGGCGCTTCCATGCAGAGGTTTGACGACAAGCCGATACAGGCGCGCTGGTCGGTGAACTCTTGCGCCCCGGCCAGACATTCTGCGGTGGCAGCGTCGGAATAGGTGATCTCTTGCGCGGCCACCGGCCCCGCAAGAAGCGCACAGGCCAGCAGCGCGGCGCGCATCACATGGCCCCCATCATCTCACGGCCCACCAACATGCGGCGGATTTCCGAGGTGCCCGCGCCGATCTCCATCAGCTTGGCATCGCGGAAGATGCGGCCCACGGGGTTGTCGCTGAGATAGCCTGCCCCGCCCATTGCCTGCACGGCCTGATGCGCCTGCACCATCGCCTGTTCCGAGGCATAGAGGCAGCAAGCCGCCGCGTCCTGACGTGTCACGTCGCCCCGGTCGCAGGCCTGCGCCACGCTGTAGACATAGGCACGCGCGGAGTTCATCGCGGTGTACATATCCGCCATCTTGCCCTGCATCAGTTGGAAATCCCCGATGCGCTGACCGAACTGCTTGCGCTCGGCCATATAGGGCATGATCTCGTCGAGACAGGCGGCCATGATGCCAAGGCCGATGCCTGCCAGCACGACGCGCTCGTAATCAAGGCCCGACATCAGCACGCGCACACCCTTGCCCTCTTCGCCGAGGATGTTCTCGAAGGGCACTTCGCAATCCTCGAAGATCAACTCCGCGGTGTTTGAGCCGCGCATGCCGAGCTTGTCGAAATGGTTCGAGGTCGAAAAGCCCTTCATCGACTTCTCGATCAGGAAGGCGGTGATGCCTTTAGAGCCGGCTTCGGGGTCAGTCTTGGCATAGACAACCAGCGTCTCCGCATCGGGACCGTTGGTGATCCAGTACTTGTTACCATTCAGCCGGAAGTGGTCGTTCCGCTTTTCGGCATTCAGCTTCATGCTCACCACGTCACTGCCCGCGCCCACTTCGGACATGGCCAGCGCGCCGACATGCTCGCCCGAGCAGAGTTTCGGCAAGAACTGCGCCTTTTGCTCCGGCGTGCCGTTCAGCTTGATCTGGTTCACGCAGAGGTTGGAATGCGCCCCGTAGGAAAGCGAGACCGAGGCCGAGGCGCGGGCGATCTCTTCGACCGCGACNGTNTGGGCNACGTAGCCAAGACCGGAGCCGCCGAACTCTTCTTCGACGGTCATNCCCAANAGGCCCAGNTCGCCCATCTCGGTCCAAAGTTCNGGCGGGAATTCGTTCTTCGTGTCGATCTCNGCCGCCATCGGCTTGACGCGCTCCTGCGCCCAGCGGTGCACCATCTCACGCATGGCCGCGACGTCTTCTCCCAGATCAAACTGCATACTTGCGTTGAACACGGCTTCTCCCCCCGATTTATTGAACGCTTGTTCATTACCTACCGCCCCGCCCGCTTTGCGTCAAGCGGCGCGATGTGGAACCGCNCNGCGCCGCGGCGGGTTGGCCCTGCGACCAAGCGAACACTACAACAAAGCGAGATGCAAATGAGCGATGATCTGAAAAAAGAGTTCTGGGACCGTCTGGACGACACCCGCGCCGGGATGCTGGCAACCAAGACCGCCCGTGCGATCCCGATGACCCACTACATCGACGAAGACGACCGTTCCGCCGTGCTCTGGTTTATCACCGCCAAAGGCACCGATTTGGCGAAGTCTGCCGAGGGNCGNGCCGCTGCGGAATATCTGATCGCNAGCAAGGACGAATCNCTNTGGGCACGGATCGACGGTCATGTCTCTGCCGTGACCAACCCGACTGAGTTGGACAAGATCTGGAACGCCATTGCGGGCGCGTGGTTCGAGGACGGCAAACAAGACCCCGATGTGCAACTGATCCGCTTCGACCTGACCGAAGCCGAGGTCTGGGCCACCGATGGCGGNTTCAAATTTCTCTATGAGATCGGCAAAGCCCAACTGACCGGCGAGAAACCCGATATGGGCAAACANGGCANNATCCGCTTCTAAACCTAGCCGCCCGAGGCCANGGTGAGGCAGGAATTCGCTCCCATTGACGNGGCGAATTCCTGTTCCAGTAAGGCGACCTCGGCGGGGGTCNTCCTGTACCGGTGCNACCGCCCGNGCCGTTTCNCCGCCGACGCCTTCATCGCGCCTTNAGNGATCNGNTCGCGCTGCGCGAGACTGCCGGTGAAACGTTCTTCTGTCAGGCGGCCTTNCCGATCAACCGCTCGATGACCTCCGGCAGGTCGGCAAAATCGTCCAACAGGGCTTCGGGCTCCAGCGCTGCCATGTCCTCNCCCGAGGGGCCAAAAGTTACNANCACACANGGCACCCCGGCGGCTTTNGCGGTTTTNCGGTCGGTGTCGCTGTCNCCGATCAACACGCATTGNGCCGGATCGCCGCCNGCACGCCGGGCGGTTTCGAACAGATGCTCGGGGTCGGGTTTNCGCACGTCNAGACTATCGGCCCCCAGCATCGCGCCGAATGCATCCCGCACGCCNAGCCGGGTCAACAGCAACTCTGCCAAAGCCTCGGGTTTGTTGGTGCAGATCGCCACGCGGTAGCCTGCGGCCTTGAGCGCGGCCACTGCCTCCATCGCGCCGGGGTACATNATGGTATGGGTGTCGATGTCGCGCCCNTAGGCTTCGAGCAGCATNGGNTANTANCGGTCNATCNTCGCCGCNTCATCGGCNCGGCCCAGCTTTTGCATTCCCAGCGTCAGCATGGCNCGCCCGCCACGCAGCGCGGTGCCCGCATCCTCGGCATGGACCAGCACATCGCCCTCGCCCATGTCACGGAAACAGGCNTTGGCGGCGGCGATCAAATCGCCNGAGGTATCGGCCAANGTGCCGTCGAGATCGAAAACGACTGTCTTCACTGGGTACTCCTTGGGCGGAACCCCGCCTTGCAAAATGGNATCGTGTTGCAGNCCGCAACCTAGTTTGATGGGCCNCAACCTTGCGCCTTTGTGCGAAGCGCGTAAAGAGAATGCAAGCTGAAGGACAAAGAGATTTACATGGANACTGCACTGATCATCCTNGCCGCNGGCAAGGGGACACGGATGAACTCGGACCTGCCAAAGGTGCTGCACCGCGTCGCCTCCGCCCCGATGCTGGAACACGCCATGGCGGCTGGTGCCATGCTGGCGCCGCGCCATACGGTTGTCGTCGCGGGCCACGGGGCGGATCAAGTGCGTGCTGCGGCCACCCTCTTTGACGAGGACGCGCAGGTGGTCGAACAGACCGAACAGCTTGGCACGGCCCATGCGGTGGCACAGGCCCGCCCGGCGCTGGAAGGTTTCGACGGTATGGCGCTAGTGCTCTACGGCGACACGCCCTTCGTGCAGCCCGAGACACTGGAAAAGATGCAGGAGGCGCTGGCGACACATGATGTGGTGGTGCTGGGGTTCGAAGCCGCCGACCCCGCCCGCTATGGCCGTCTGGTGATGCAGGGCGACACCTTGGAGCGTATCGTTGAGTTCAAGGACGCCTCGCCCGAGGAACGCNCCATTACCCTGTGCAATTCCGGCGTGGTGGCTTGCAAATCCGAGCTNCTGTTCGATCTGATCGACAAAGTGGGCAACGACAACGCNTCNGAAGAATACTACCTNACCGANATCATCGGCCTTGCCCGCGCCGAAGGGCGCAGCGCCACCGTGGTCACCTGNACCGAGGCCGAGACGATGGGCGTGAACTCCCGCGGCGACCTCGCCCGGGCCGAGGCTGCGTTCCAATCCCGCGCCCGCGCGCTGTTGATGGAAGACGGCGTNACCTTGGTCGCCCCCGAAACNGTCTTTCTATCCCGCGACACCTATATNGGCCGCGACACGGTGGTNGAACCCAACGTCGTCTTCGGCCCGAATGTGACCGTGGAATCCGGCAGCNCGATCCGCGCCTTCTCGCATCTNGAAGGNTGCCATGTCTCACGCGGCGGCGTGGTCGGCCCCTANGCCCGCCTGCGCCCCGGCGCGGAATTGGCCGANGATGTGCGCATCGGCAATTTTGTTGAGGTGAAGAATGCGCAGATCGCCGAAGGGGCCAAGGTCAACCACCTGAGCTATATCGGCGATGCCACCGTNGGCGCGCGGAGCAACATCGGGGCGGGCACGATCACCTGCAATTATGACGGCGTGATGAAACATCACACNACCATCGGCGCGGGCGCTTTCATCGGGTCGAACACCATGCTGGTGGCCCCGGTGACAATCGGNGANGGCGCGATGACCGGCTCNGGNTCGGTCATCACTTCGGACGTGGAGCCAGAGGCNCTGGCCCTGTCGCGCGCGCCNCAGATCGAAAAACCGGGCATGGCCCGCAAAATGTTCGAAATTCTAAAGGCCAANAAGGCGAAAATGCAGAGGGGCAGCTAAACATGTGTGGAATTGTAGGGGTGCTTGGCACCCATGAAGTCGCTCCCATTCTGGTAGAGTCGTTGAAACGGCTGGAATATCGCGGCTANGACAGTGCTGGCATTGCCACGCTGAACAACGGCAAACTCGACCGCCGTCGCGCCTTGGGCAAGCTGGTGAACCTCTCGGACGCGCTGGTGCATGAGCCGCTGGCGGGCAAGTCCGGCATCGGNCACACCCGCTGGGCCACCCATGGCGCGCCGAGCGTGACCAACGCCCACCCGCATCAGGCCGGGCCGGTGGCCGTGGTGCACAACGGGATCATCGAAAACTTCCGCGAACTGCGGGCAGANCTGGCCGAACATGGCGCGCATTTCGTNACCGAGACCGATACCGAAACCGTCGCCCTGCTGACNCAGCATCATATGGCGCAGGGCGCAGGCCCGGTGGAGGCCGCCAAACAGACCCTCGCCCGCCTCGAAGGCGCCTTTGCNCTGGCATTCCTTTTTGACGGGCACGAAGACCTGATGATCGCGGCGCGCAAGGGNTCNCCCTTGGCCATCGGCTATGGTGAGGGTGAGATGTATGTGGGCAGCGATGCCATCGCGCTGGCCCCGCTNACNAACCGAATTGCCTATCTCGAAGAGGGGGATTGCGCCGTAATCACCCGCACGTCGGTAGAGATCACNGACCGCAACGGGGCGCTGGCCAACCGCGCAATCAAATCCGTGCAGATTGACAGCACCCGCATCGACAAGGCCGGGCACAAGCACTTCATGGCCAAAGAGATCGCCGAGCAACCCGGCGTGATCGGTGCGGCCATCGGCCACTACCTGACCCCCGAAGGCGAGATCAACATCAGCGCGCAAGATATTGATTTNACGNANTTTGACCGGATCATCATGGTGGCCTGCGGCACTGCGTCCTATGCCTGTTTCACCGCGAAATACTGGTTTGAAAAGATCGCCCGTCTGCCGGTCGAAGTCGATGTCGCCTCGGAATTCCGCTACCGTGAGCCGCCGATCCCGCCGCGTACGCTGGCGGTTTTCGTCAGCCAATCAGGGGAAACCGCAGATACGCTGGCCGCCCTGCGCTATTGCGAGGGCAANGCCGCGCGTATCCTTTCNGTCGTCAACGTGCCCGAAAGCTCCATCGCCCGCGAAAGCGATCTGGCCTTGCCGATCCATGCCGGTGTCGAGGTTGGCGTCGCCTCAACCAAAGCCTTCACCTGCCAATTGGTCGTNCTCTTTGCGCTGGTTCTCAAGGCCGCNCGGGACCGCGACGCGNTCAGCGCCGAGACATTCGCCGATCACATCTCAANNCTGCGGGGGNTGCCCGCNATCATCAGCACGGCGCTTGAACANAACGACACAATGCANGAGGCNGCGCTNAAGCTCTCNCATGCCCGNGACGTGCTGTTCCTTGGCCGAGGTCAGATGTANCCCCTCGCNCTNGAAGGCGCANTGAAACTCAANGAAATCAGCTANATNCACGCCGANGCTTATGCATCNGGTGANCTGAAGCACGGCCCNATCGCACTGGTGGATGAGCATGTGCCGGTGGTCGTNATGGCGCCNCGNGACGCGCTNTTCGACAAGACCGTCAGCAACATGCAAGAGGTCATGGCGCGCAAGGGCAAGGTGATCCTGATCTCCGACTCCAAAGGNCAGGCCGAAGCCAATGANGGCGTNTGGTTCAGCATCGAAATGCCCCCCGTCCCGGATGCNCTNGCNCCGATCCTCTATGCGGTTCCNGCGCAGNTGCTGGCCTATCACACCGCCGTNGCNAAAGGCACGGATGTGGANCAGCCGCGCAANCTGGCGAAATCGGTGACGGTGGAATGAATTTNGAAACCGCCCTTGAGGANCTCGAAGCGCAGGCCAACCCNGCNCGCGCCGAAGAGATGCGCGCCTATCACAAAGCCGACCGGCGCTACCTTGGCCTCACCAANCCGCAGATTGCAGAGCTTGCCCAGAACTGGCGCGACGCACTNGATGTTGAGGGCCGTGTCGCCCTTGCCGACGGCCTGTGGCAGTCGGATATTTTCGAGGCGCGNGTCGCGGCNGCAAANCTGCTGACCCAAGCNCGNCTGCGCCCCGACGATCAAGCCGCNTGGGCGNTGATNGCAAGCTGGACCGCGGATTTCGACAGTTNGGCGATTGCCGACCATGCCAGCATGGCCGCGCAGAAACGTCTGGTGGCCGATCCAACACGTCTGGACGAAGTGGAAGNCTGGGTCGCCTCNGATCANCTCTGGACGCGGCGGGCGGCTTTGGTCTCGACCCTGCCGTGGACCAAGCAGAACAANCCNAANCCNGANGANCTNGNNGCNCGNGANCGCATCCTTGGCTGGGCCGCGACGATGGTGNCGGATCACCGTTGGTTCNTCCAAAAGGCGATCGGTTGGTGGNTGCGCGACCTGTCGAAACACGATCCCGANCGCACCCGCNCCTTTGTCGCCACCCATGGGGAGGCGATGAAACCTTTCGCGGTGAAAGAAGCGCTGCGCCTGCTGAAAAAGTCAGACGGCGNAGGCTGACCCCGCGCNNTACCCNNCGGTCGAGACTTCGACCGTGGTNAGGTCNGTCANGGANGCGCCGATCAAACGCAANGCGGGCAGCGACATGCGGCTGCCTGCGGTTGCNGGCCCCTCCAGCGGGATCAGGGTCACGGCGGCNGATTTGCCNGTNGCNGGNTTGGTNACCCGNCCCGGCTGTTCGGCGTCGACNAGAGGTGTTTTCAACCACAGGCCCGGCTCTGTCGCGCTGCCCAGACTGACCACTGTCGTCCCCAAGGCGGCACCGGTGCTGGCGGGCGCGCGGCTGGCTGCTTCGCGCTCTGCGGCGGTGGTTGTATCAAGCGCCTCGGCACTGCTGCCCCCGGTCGCGATCGGAGAGGCGGCAGGCGGCGTCGCAGCGGCCGGCGCGGTCGCGGCCTCTGCCGGGGCTTCGGTCGGGGCGAGATGCGGCCGCAGGCTCGGACTGGGAGGCATCCATGCCGAAACGGTCCGACAGGGTGCTGCAGCCTGCCGTGGCGGCGACGATGAAAAGCGGTAAGATAATACGTGTCATCCGCGCAGCCTATCCGCGCCCTGCCCCCTTAACAATCGTCCAAATGCCGCTTGCCCCGCAGTGGGCGGGGCATTACCTATGAGGCATGACAGCACCCCTTATCGACCCTTTCATGCGCGCAATCACCTACCTGCGCGTCTCCGTCACTGACCGCTGCGATTTTCGCTGCGTCTATTGCATGTCGGAAAACATGACCTTCCTGCCCAAGAAGGAATTGCTAACGCTTGAGGAGCTGGACCGCCTGTGCAGCAACTTCATCAACCTCGGCGTCGAAAAGCTGCGCATCACCGGTGGCGAGCCACTGGTCCGGCGCGGCATCATGACCTTCTTCGACGGCATGAAGCGGCACCTCGACAGCGGCAAGCTGAAGGAGCTGACGCTGACCACCAATGGCAGCCAGCTTGAACGCTTTGCCGATGATCTCTATGCTGCGGGCGTGCGGCGGGTGAATGTCTCTCTCGACACGCTGGACGAGCAGAAATTCGCGGACATCACCCGCTGGGGCCGCCTGCCGCAGGTGCTACGCGGAATCGACGCGGCGCAGCGCGCGGGCCTGAAGATCAAGATCAACGCCGTGGCGCTCAAAGGTTTTAACGAACCCGAACTGCCGCGCATCACCGAGTGGTGCGCCGAGCGTGGGATTGACCTGACATGGATCGAAGTCATGCCGATGGGCGATCTGGGCAACGAAGACCGATTTGGTCAGTTCTGGTCCCTCAAAGACGTGCGCGCGCGCTATGCCGAACATTATACCGTTACCGATCTGGCTGAGCGGACCGGCGGCCCCGCCCGCTATGTGCGGCTCGAAGAGACAGGTCAGAAGATCGGCTTCATCACCCCGCTGAGCCATAATTTCTGCGAAAGCTGCAACCGCGTGCGGGTCACCTGCACCGGTGAGATTTTCATGTGTCTGGGCCAAGAAGACGTGGCCGATCTGCGCGCCCCACTGCGCGATCACCCCGATACGGATGTCCCGCTGCAAGAGGCGATCCGCGCGGCGATCGACCGCAAGCCCAAGGGGCATGATTTCGACTATTCCCGCCAGCGCGTCGACGGGCAGATGCCGCGCCACATGAGCCACACGGGCGGCTGAGCCCGATGACCACGCCGTTCCTCTACCGGGCATGGGTCGCGGCAAGCACTGTGATGCTGCCCATCGCCGGACGGCAGTCCATGGCCAAGCTGCGCCGGGCCGAGGTTGATCCGAAACGCGCGCGCGAAAAGCTTGGCCACGCCAGCCAGCCGCGCCCCGAGGGGCCGCTGATCTGGTTTCACGCCGCCTCTGTCGGGGAAAGCCTGTCGGTTCTGGCGCTGATTGACCGGATGGGCCGCGCGCTGCCGCAGGCGCATTTCCTCATCACCTCCGGCACCGCGACCTCGGCCCGGCTGGTGGACCGACGCCTGCCGCCGCGCAGCCGGCATCAATTCGCCCCGCTCGACGCCCCCGGCCCGCTAAAGCGGTTCCTCAACCATTGGCGACCCGACGCGGCGCTTTTCGTCGAGAGCGAGCTTTGGCCGCAGATGCTGCGGCGGACCCATGCGCGTGGCACGCCAATGGCGCTGATCAACGCGCGCCTCTCGCAACGCTCTATCGAACGCTGGCAGAAACAGCCCGCGCTGGCGGGGTTTCTCTTTGGTGTGTTTGACCTGATCCTGACGCAGAATGACGCAATGGCGCGGGCCATGACCACCATCAACGCCCCCGCCGATCGGGTCGCTCCGGGGATCAACCTCAAGTCTATGGCAGGCCCCCTGCCGCAGGACGATGACACCATCGCGCAGGCCCGTGCGGCCTTGGGCGAGCGCCCGGTCTGGATCGCCTCCTCCACCCATCCGGGCGAGGAGAAAGCGGTATTAGAGGCGCATCGGCAACTGCTCGAACAGGTCCCCGACCTATGTCTGATCCTTGTCCCCCGCCACCCGGAACGCGGGGACGAGGTGGCCGGTCTCATCGCCAGCGTCGGACTGACCCATGGCCGCCGGACGCGGGGCGACATGCCGCGCGAGCAGGTCTATCTGGCCGACACATTGGGCGAGCTGGGCACCTGGTACGCGCTGTCCGACATCGTCTTTCTGGGCGGATCGCTACACCCCATCGGGGGGCATAACCCCTATGAGGTTGCGCAGGCCGGGGCGATGGTGCTTTCGGGCACCCATGTCGCCAATTTCGCCGAAACCTTTGCCGAGATGGAGGCCGCAGGTGCCGCGCGTCTGGTGGCGGGCACGCAGGATTTGGCGGACCGTGTGGCGGATCTTTTGCGCAACGATATTGCCCGCGCCAGCGGTGTGGCCGCGTCGAAAACCTATGCCGCAGCGCAGACCGATAAACTCGACAGTATTGCCGAGCGGCTGATCACGGCCCTGCGCCTGCGAGAGGACAGCGCCGATGCCTGAGCTTTTCGTCACCAACTACAACCGCAATTTCACCGGCGTCTCGGCAACGGCAGCCAATGTGCTGCGCCAACAGGTCAATCGGCACGAGTTGGTGTTGGTGGGCCAACCCCTGCCCGGCTGCCCGGTGCCGCTGACCCGTGCCGCCGCAGGGCGGATCACCCGAAAACATCCCCCCCAAGACCGCCCCTTCGCCATCTGGCACGTCCGCCGCAACCCCGAGATGCGCAGCGCGCTTTGGCTGCGCGATGTGCGCGGGGCGAATATCCGGATCGTCTTCACCTCTGCCGCGCAGCGCCTGCATTCAGCCTATCCACGCTGGCTGATCCGGCAAATGGACGCGGTCATCGCCACGACCGAACGCGCGGCGGAGTTCGTGCCCCATGTCCGCGCCGTGGTGCCGCATGGGGTGGATACCGATGTCTTCTCTCCCGCCACCAACCGGGGCGCCGCTTGGGAGCAATTGGGCTTTGGTGGCACCCATGGCATCGCCACCGTGGGGCGCATTCGGCCCGAGAAAGGCACCGACCTTTTCGTGGAGGCGATGCTGCGCCTGCTGCCCGAACGCCCCGGCGCGGTGGCGCTGGTGATTGGCCGCGCGGGCGGCAAGCATGAGGCGTTTCTGACCAAGCTCAAGGCGCAGGTCGAGGCGGCGGGCCTAGCAGGGCGGCTGCTTTTCGTGGGCGAATACCCGGCCGCCGACCTGCCCAAACTGATGCGCGCGCTGTCGCTGGTGGTACAACTGCCGCGCTACGAGGGCTATGGCATGGTCCCGCTCGAAGCGCTGGCCTCGGGCGTGCCCTTCGTGGGCAGCGATGCGGGATATTACGGCGCCTTTTCGAATGGTGGCCGTGTGGGCAAGGTCGTGCCGCTTGGCGCGGCGGAGGCTGCGGCCCAGGCCGCGCTCTCCCTGCTTGAGCGAGAGGACCAAACCGCGCTGTCAGAGGCCGCACGCCACTGGGCCGAACACCGCTTTAGCGCGCGGGCCGAGGCCGATGGGATCGAAGCCGTCTATAACGCGCTTTGGGAACGCGGCTAACCCCGCCAAAGAAAAACGCGCCCCCGAGGGAGGCGCGCTTTCAACATTAGCAATTGTGGGATCAGGCCGCGGGCATCCGCTGCTCGACGATACCCGCCCACCAGCTACAGCCTGCCGGGATCGCCTCATCGTTAAAGTTATACTCCGGATGGTGCACCGCCGCCGTGTCGCCGTTGCCGACGAGGATATAGGCACCGGGGCGTTCTTCGAGCATGAAGGCGAAGTCTTCCCCCCCCATGACCAACGGCGCCTCGACGCAATCGCCCGAGATTGAGCGTGCCACATCGGCAGCGAACTCGGTCTGCTCTTCGTGGTTCACCATGACCGGATAGCCGCGGTGGTAGGTCACATCCGCTGTGCCGCCAAAGGTGCCCGCGATGCCGTTGCAAATCTCGTTGATCCGCTTTTCGGCAAGGCTGCGCATATCCGCCGACATCGTGCGCACGGTGCCTTTCATCTGCACCCGTTGCGGGATCACGTTGAAGGCTTTGGAAGATGTCTCAAAGGCGGTGACCGAGACGACGATCTGCTCCACCGGGTCGGCATTGCGCGATGTAATGGTTTGCAGCGCGAGCACGGCCTGCGCGGCCATCACGGTTGTGTCGACGGTCTCATGCGGCTTGGCGGCATGGCCGCCGCGGCCCTCAAAGGTGATGTCGAACTGGTCCGTGGCAGCAAAGAAAGACCCCGGGCGGATGCCGAAAGAGCCCGTGGGCATGCCCGGCCAGTTGTGCATCCCATAGACTTCTTGGATGCCAAAACGGTCCATCATACCGTCCTCGCACATCTCACGGCCACCGCCGCCGCCCTCTTCGGCGGGCTGGAAGATCACCACGACGGTACCGTCGAAATTGCGGGTCTCGGCCAGATATTGCGCTGCCCCCAGCAGCATCGCGGTGTGGCCGTCATGGCCGCAGGCATGCATCGCGCCGTCGGTCTTGGAGGCATAGTCAAGCCCGGTCTGTTCGTGGATCGGCAGCGCGTCCATGTCGGCGCGCAGCCCGATGACCTTGCCCGATCCGGTTTCCTTGCCCTTGATCACGCCGACGACGCCGGTGCGGCCTATGCCCTCGACGACCTCGTCGCAGCCGAAGCTGCGCAGTTTCTCGGCCACGGTGGCCGAGGTGCGGTGGGTCTCAAANAGGATTTCGGGGTTTTCATGCAGATCGCGGCGCCATGCGGTGATGTCGTCATGCAGCTCGGCAAATCGGTTCTTAACGGGCATTTAGGAAGTATCCTCCGGAGTTGGGTTGGGCGCTGTTTTCATGCAGTCGCATTTATCTGCCACATGCTTACGCCCTTGCTAGCCGGTCCTCAACCACCTGCGCGAACCATGAGCAGCCTGCCGGGATCGCGGCATCGTCAAAGTCATATGCCGGGTGATGGACCGTCGCCCCCTCGCCATTGCCGATCATAATATAGGCNCCCGGTCGCGCNTTGAGCATATAGGAAAAATCNTCNCCNGCCATGATNGGCGGNGTGTCNCGGTCGGTGCCGGGGGTGANCTTGTCGGCNGCCTCNGCGGCATAGNGGGTGTGGTCGNTGTGGTTGCGNGTGACGGGATAGCCNCGCTGATAGTCGATCTCNGCCTTGCATTGATGCGCCTCCGCCGTNAGGCGNGTGANGTCGTGCANGCGNTGNTCGGCCANATCCTGCACCGCGGGGTCAAGTGTGCGCACCGTGCCGCGCAGAAGCACCTGATGCGGCAGGACATTNTGGCTGTCGGTATCGCTGCGCAGGGTGCAGACCGAGACGACGACCTGTTTCAGCGGGTCGGTGTTGCGGCTGGCGATGGATTGCAGCGCGATCAANACATGGGCGGCAGCGAGGTTGGTGTCGATNGCCTCATGCGGGGCCGCGGCATGGCCGCCCTGCCCGGTCAGCGTGATGTTGAACTCATCCGCCGCAGCCAGCAGCGCGCCCTCNCGGATTGCGAAATGCCCNGTGGGGTGGCCGGGCATATTNTGCATGCCGTAAACCTCATCGATATCCCAACGGTCCATCAGCCCCTCTTGCACCATGACATTGCCACCGCCGCCGCCCTCNTCNGCNGGNTGGAAGATCAGCACNACGCGGCCATCNAAATTGCGCGTCTCTGCAAGGTATTGCGCAGCACCCAGCAGCATCGCCGTATGACCGTCATGGCCGCAGGCATGCATTTTGCCGGGGNTCTTGGAGGCATNGGGCAGCCCCGTCGCTTCCATGATCGGCAGCGCATCCATATCGGCGCGCAGCCCGATGGTGCGGNNTGATGTGTTGCTCTGCCCCTCGATCACCGCGACCACGCCGGTCTGCGCGATGCCGGTNGTGATGTCGGTGATGCCAAAGCTGCGCAGCTTGTCTTCGACGAATTTNGAGGTTTCGGNCAGGTCGAACATCAGTTCAGGGTGCTGATGCAGGTGGCGGCGCCATGCGGTGATCTCGGCGTGGGTCTCGGCGAAACGGTTCTTGATCGGCATGGGCTATGTC
Organism: Sulfitobacter sp.; assembly: GCA_002703405.1. Lineage (GTDB taxonomy): Bacteria > Pseudomonadota > Alphaproteobacteria > Rhodobacterales > Rhodobacteraceae > Sulfitobacter. Next base: position 16,983 of record NZSX01000024.1, read on the forward strand.
CTTTGAAACAATAGNGTTAAAGCGCCGGACCGGGGCGGATGGGCGTGCCATCACTGAACCGGTCGGCGCGAAATCTNCTCAGATCATGCCCCGGCGNATCGCCCATGACCAGTGCGGCCAGCACCCGCCCCATGCCCGGCCCGATGCCAAAGCCGTGGCCCGACATGCCGGTGCCAATGACNAGGCCCGGAATTTGGGCGCAACNGTCCACCACCGGCACGATATCGGGCATTGTGTCGATCATGCCCGCCCATGAATTGCGCGCNGTGATGGGTGGCAGTTNGGGATAAAGTGCTGCGAACTGCTTGATCGTGCGGCGCAACCGGCGGTGATCGGGGGCNGGATCAAGGATGCGCATCGCTTCNAAGGGGCTGACNCTGTCCGCGGCCCATTGGCGCGGGGTGNGCCATGCGTCAGGAAAGCCCTTAGGNGCNGACATCCGNAGCCGCTGGCCAAAGGGGGTGGCGCGCAACTGTGGNAGGTAGTGACGCAGGGCGCGGAAGGCATCTGGCCCGACATAGAGGTCGGGCGCCGCCCCCGGAGCCAGCGTATACCCCCCATCNGCGCGGCGGCGAAAGGCCAGCCNNGCNTCGGCCACGGCACCGGCGTGCACCTCGGGCAGNACNTTGGTCGCNACCACGCTTTCNCGTACNGATAGCTGCGGCAGGGTGACGCCATGCGCGCGCAGGAAAAGCGCCGACCATGCCCCGCCCGCCAGCACCACCGATGTCGTGCGGATCNCCCCCGCTTCGGTGCTCACCCCCGCCACGCGGCCCGCGGCGAGGTCAAGCTTGCGCACCGCGCAGTTCTCGATGATGCGCACGCCCTCTTTGACGGCCAAGGCGGCCAGCGCTGGCACCGCGACCCAAGGTTCGGCCCGCATGTCGGAAGGGGTGATCAACGCCCCGGTGTAGCCTTTGCTCANCCCCGGAAAAGCNGCAGCCACCTNGCCNGCGTCCATNAACCGGCTGTCGATCCCATTGGCNTTGGCGTGGGGCAGCCAGTCNGCGTAGCTTTGCATCTTGGCGTCCGAGCTTGCCAGATAGGTCACGCCGGTCTGTTTCAGCCCGATGTCGCGGTCNAGCTCTGGGGCCAGTTCGCGCCAAAGCCGCGCGGCTTCGACCATGATNGGCANNTCATCCGGGTCGCGCCCTTGTTGGCGGATCCAGCCCCAGTTGCGGCTGGATTGTTCGGCGGCAATGCGGCCCTTTTCCAGCAGCGTCACCTGTTTGCCNGCNCGCGCCAGAAACAGGGCGGTGCAGACGCCGATCACGCCACCGCCGATGACCACCACCTCGCTGTCACGCGGCGGGGTGCGGGGGTAGCTGGCAGGGGTGGCAAGGGTGATAGGAAAAACGGACATGCGAACCCCGGAGGCTGGGACCGCGCGGCTGCACCGGGCGGCCGTGGAAAGGACAGGCCCCNNCGGGGGGCCTGCCNTAGGTCTGTCAGGGATGGCTCAGCCCTGCAAGCGGGTCAGCAGCCGGCGCATNAAGTCGTGACCGGCCTCGAATTGCGCCACGTCGATGAATTCATTGGGCTGGTGCGCCTGCGCGATGTCGCCCGGCCCACAGATCACGGCGGAATACCCTGCCTCTTGGAACTGCCCGGCTTCGGTGCCGTAGCTCACTTTGTGGCTGGCATTGTCGCCGGTGATCTGGCGCACGATCTGCTCGGCCTCGCCGTCCTTTTCGGGCTGCAGCGCGGGCACGTCGAAACGGGTCGAAGTCTCGATATAGGTTTCGGGCACCACGTCCTGCATCTGCTTTTCGACCTCACGGACCTTCTTGAGGTAGGCGGTGCCCCATTTGTCTTTGTCTTCACCCGGCACCACGCGGAAATCCATGGCGAATTTGCAGTCCTTGGCGGTGATGTTGTGGGCCGTGCCGCCTTCGATCACACCGACATGGGCGGTGGTGAAGGGCGGGTCGAACATCGCCGCCGTCTCGGTCGGTTTGGCGGCCATGTTGTCGCTGTTTACGTCGTTGGCCCATTCGATGAGCTTGGCGCCCGCCATGATCGCGTTGACCCCGGTGTGCAGCAGCGAGGAATGCACCTCAAAGCCCACGAGGTGCGTGTTAAAGCCAATGCCGCCCTTGTGGCCAGTCACCGCCTGCATGGTCGAAGGCTCGCCCACGATCACCGCCGAGCCCTTGGGCACCACGCCCTGCATCGCTTGGATCATCGGCGGGGCACCGGTGCAGCCGATCTCTTCGTCAAAGCTGAGCGCGATCTGTAGGGGGCGTTTGACGTCTGCATAATGCGCCTCGACCAAAGCCCAGATCGCCAGCGCGTCGAAGCCCTTCATGTCGCAGGCGCCGCGCCCGTAATAGCGGCCGTCTTTCTCGGTCACGGTGAAAGGGTCGGTGTCCCATGCCTGACCGTCGACCGGCACCACATCGGTATGGCCCGACAGGACGACGGCCCCCTCCTCCCACGGGCCCGCATGGGCGAAAAGCGCATGTTTGGGCTGATCGGGATCGACGTAGCGGTGGCTCTCGATCCCGTGGGAGGCGAGGTACTCGGCCACCCAGTCGATCAGCGGAATGTTAGTGTCCCGCGACACGGTGGGAAAGCTAATGAGTTTGGTCATCAACTCAAGCGGGGTCAGGCGTTCGGTCATGGGTCTTCTTTCAATAGCCACTGTCGGTGGTCAGCACATGGTGCCCCGGCTCCACTTCGCGGTAGACCGAAGGCTCGGCCCGATAGCTGACAGGGTGGATCGGCGAGGGAATCGGTTTGAAGTTCAAGTCCTTCTCGGACTTGCGGCGCCGCGGATCGGCGATCGGCACGGCCTTCATCAGCGCTTGGGTATAGGGGTGCTGCGGGTTCTCAAACACCCGCTGGCGCGAGCCCATCTCGACGATGCGCCCCAGATACATGACGCCGACGTAATGGCTCACCCGCTCCACCACCGCCATGTCGTGGCTGATGAAGAGGAACGACAGCTCCATCTCGGCCTGAAGCTCCATCATCAGGTTGAGCACCTGCGCCTGCACAGACACATCGAGAGCCGAGACCGCTTCATCCGCGATGATCAGCTTGGGGTTCAGCGCAAGCGCGCGGGCGATGGCGACCCGTTGGCGTTGGCCACCCGACAGCTCATGCGGGAAGCGGCGCATGAAGCTGCGCGGCAATTCCACCCGGTCGAAGAGCATCTCGATCCGCTTGGTAATTTCGGCCCCCTTGAGGGTCGCGAAATTGTGGATCGGCTCGGCCACCTGATCGGCCAGCTGCATCTGCGGGTTGAGCGAGGCGAAGGGATCCTGAAAGATCATCTGCATGTCGAGCCGCGCGGTGCGCAGGGCCGATTGGTCCAGCGACATGATGTCGACACCGTCAAGGTTCACCTCCCCCGACATCGGCTCCACCAGCCGCAGGATCGACCGTCCGGCGGTGGATTTGCCACAGCCCGATTCGCCCACGAGGCTCAGCGTCTGACCTTTGTTGAGCGTAAAAGACAGGTCTTCGACCGCATGCACATTGGCCACGGTGCGGCGCAGGAAACCGCCCTGCACCGGGAAGCGCGTGGTCAGGTTCTTGACTGACAAGAGCACCTCTTCGCGGCCCTTGATCGGAACGATTTCCTTGTCCTCACTGCCCAAAAGCTTCATCGGCTCGGGGTATGGCTTGCCCGTCATCTCGCCCAATTTCGGCACGGCGGCCAAGAGCGCTTTGGTATAGGGATGCTGCGGGTTCTCAAAGATCTCCTCGACGGTGCCTTCCTCGACCTTCTTGCCGCGGAACATGACGACAACCCGGTCAGCCATCTGCGCCACCACGGCCATGTCATGGGTGATGAACATCACCGCCGTGCCGGTTTCGCGCTTTAGCCGGTCCATCAGGGCGAGGATTTCGGCCTGAATCGTCACGTCGAGCGCGGTGGTGGGCTCATCCGCGATCAACAGGCGCGGCTCGCAGGCCAGCGCCATGGCGATCACCACGCGCTGGCGCATACCGCCCGAAAGCTCATGCGGATACTGCTTCAACCGGCGCTCAGGCTCAGGGATGCGGACCTGCTGCATCAATTCCAACGCACGTTCCTCGGCCTCTTGCCGGGACATGTTCAGATGCAGGCGCAGGCCCTCGGTCATCTGCTTGCCGATGGTAAAAACGGGGTTCAGCGCGGTCATCGGCTCTTGGAAGATCATGCCGATTTCATTGCCGCGAATCTTGCGCATGAGGCTGCCGCTGCTGGCCGCCAGATCGACCTGCCCCTTTTCACCACGCTCAAAAAGNAGGCGCCCGCCTGCAATTTCACCGCCNCCGTATTCGACCAGCCGCATCAGCGACAGCGAAGACACCGATTTGCCCGATCCCGATTCCCCGACNACGCAAACCGTCTCACCGGGGTTGATGTCGAAACTGACATCTTCGACGCCGACAACGGGGCCNTCTTTGGTTTGAAATTCGACGCGCAGGCCCTGAATTTGGGCGATTGGCGCCCCGTTTGCGTGATCCAGCATCTGTTTCCCTGTTGTTTTTATTGGCGCAGATTTTGCCCGACGCTACGGCGAATGTCATGAGACTGTCAAACCTGACGCNGGCAGTTNGCGCTTTGTCATATTTGCGCCATGTCCGNCCTTGCAATTTTNGGNAAACCTGTTTCGATATNNCCCATGCGGTTTGGAAAGANCGCTTCGATCANAGGTTGAATATTNCTTNTTTTGTTATGTTTAGCTGGTGAAGCTCATGTTCTTTCNGGGGCGACAACAACAACAAGGCGGGGGCAATCCCGTCGACAAAAAGCGGCACGCCCACGTGTCCAACATGGAGTAAGATATGAAATTGAAGACCCTATTGATGGGGGCTGTCGCATCGACTGCGTTTGCCCCTATGGCCTTTGCAGAAGCCCATGAGGGCGAGCGTGGCCGCGACGGCGAAGTCAAAATCATCTATTGGCANGCGCCTTCGATCCTGAACCCCTATCTGTCGAGCGGNACGAAGGACGTCGAAGCGTCCTCGCTGATCCTCGAACCCCTTGGTCGCTATGACGAAACCGGCGCGCTGGTCCCCTATCTGGCGAACTGAAATNCCGACGCTGGAAAACGGCGGCGTGAGCGAAGACCTCAAGACCATCACATGGAAGCTNAAAGACGGGCTGNTNTGGTCNGACGGCANNCCCNTCACCGCNAATGACGTNAAATTCACCGCTGATTACTGCATGAANCCCGAAGGCGGCTGNGCGCAGNTGGCNAAATTNGAAGGCGTNTCCTCGGTNGANGTNGTNGANGANCAGACGNTCAAGGTNACCTTCTCNGAGCCGATGCCNAACCCNTANGGNCCCTTCATGGGCGGCCANTCNCCGATCATTCAGGCGGCNCAGTTTGCNGATTGTACCGGCGCCAANGCGCCCGAGTGNACCGAAGCNAACTTNAACCCCATCGGCACCGGCCCCTTCACCGTCACNGANTTCCGNCCNAANGACGTGATCNCCATGGCCGCNAACGANAACTNCCGCGATNCGNGNAAGCCTGCTTTNGCNACGCTGACCTTNAAAGGNGGCGGTGACGCGACNGCNGCNGGNCGTGCCGTNATGGAAACNGGCGAATTNGACTACGCNTGGAACNTGCANNTGGCCCCCGATGTCATCGCCAAGATGGCCGAAGGCGGCAANGGCNAGCCNATGTCNGCNTTCGGNACGNTGGTNGAGCGTCTNGANCTGAACATGACNGACNCCTCCCCNGACCTGCCNGAAGGTGAGCGCGCCACAGCCAANCACCCGCANCCGNTCCTNANCGATGAGANNGTNCGCCGNGCNCTNTCNATGGCGATNGACCGCGAACTGCTGGTNGAAGTCGGCTACGGCCAAGCGGGNCGCGCCACCTGTAACATGGTGCCCGCNCCAGAGCTTTANGCNTCCGACAACACCGACTGNCTGACCCAAGACATCGAAGGCGCCAAGGCGCTNTTGGACGAAGCGGGCTGGNNNGACAGCGATGGCGACGGNNTNCGNGANAANGACGGCNNNAAGCTGGNNNTNCTNTACCAGACCTCGACCAACGCCGTGCGTCAGGANTTCCAAGCGCTGATCAANGATTGGTGGAGCCAGATCGGTGTTGAAACCGANTTGCGCAACATCGACNCTTCGGTCTTCTTTGGGGNNGANCCNGGTTCGACCGACACGTTCCAGCGTTTCTATGCAGACGTTGAAATGTACGCCAACAACTTCGATGGCACCGACCCGCAAAGCTANCTNGCTCAGCGGACCTGCGCCAAATTCCCAAGCCCGGAATCGCAGTGGCAGGGTGAGAACATCAACCGCTTCTGCGANGAAGAGTATGACGCGATGGTGGCCGANCTNGGCCGNACCGGCGAAATGGAAAAGCGTGGCGAACTGGCCAAAAAGCTGAACGACATGCTGACCAAAGACAGCTANTCGATCCTGCCGCTGGTTGACCGTGGTCGCGTTTCNGCTGCNGCNAACACCCTNGGTGGCGTNGTNCTGAACACATGGGANTCCGAGNTGTGGAATGNCGCNGATTGGTACCGCANGGNAGANTNANNTAGGACGGAGGCGNGNNATNNNGCGCCTCCCTTCACCGACCTTTNGGGGGTGTGCGCCATCCGCACGCCCCCCTNTCGCCCCCACCCCCTCACAGACTGACNTACAAAGGCGACGCCCATGTTGACCTTCACCATCCGACGACTNNTTTTGTCGATCCCGACGCTTTTGTTTATCAGCCTGGTGATTTTCCTGCTGCTNCAACTCGCCCCCGGCGANCCNATGGCCCANGTGCCNCTNACGGTCCCGCCNGAGGTGAAAGAGAANATGCGCGAGGCGCTNGGCCTNGGNCANCCGATCTATATCCAATATTGGAAATGGCTNGTNCAGGTCTTNTGGATCGANCCGCAGGTNTTCATCGACTATCTNACCAACCGNTCNNCNCTNTTTAGCTGGNTGCCCGACACCAACCTNTCNGACGGCAAGCTGCGCGTGATCTCTTGGCAGACCCGTTCGCCNGTNATGGANATCGTNATCCAGCGNATGCCGCAGACCCTNTGGGTNGTGGGGCTGGCCTATATCGTNGGCATCGTNATCGCCATTCCGATCGGCATCTACTCGGCCTACCGNCACTACTCGGTCTTCGANCANGCCGGNACNTTCATCACCATGATCGGCTTNTCGATCCCGCCNTTCTTTACNGGNCCNCTGCTGATCGTNATCTTNTCGGTCTNNCTGGGNTGGCTNCCGTCNATCTATGANACGACNCATGTNGTGANNGACTGGGNNAGCTTNAAGGTNCANTTCNTNCANATGATCATGCCNGTNATGGTGCTGGCGCTGCAAACCACGGCGCANATCAGCCGNTANATGCGNGGNGCNATGCTCGACAACCTNAACCAAGACTACGTNCGCACCGCCCGCGCCAAGGGGCTNAAGGAAAGCGTTGTCGTCATGGTNCATGTGNTGCGCAACTCGATGATCCCGGTGGTCACNATNATNGCGCTNGGNATGCCNGCCATCTTTGGCGGNGCNATCATCACCGAGAACGTNTTNAAGGTGANTGGCATCGGCCAGCTNNTGNTGACCGCGCTGCGCGCCAANGANNTGCCNATGGTNATGACCCTGACCTTNATCTTTGCGGTGTTGATCGTNCTNTTCAACCTGATCGCAGATATCCTNTACGGCCTGCTTGACCCNAGGATCCGTTATGACTGAGCAACCCATNCCCGCCAGCCCNNTCGAAGCCGACCTCGAATTNATGAAAGCCCTGCAAGACAAGGGCCCGCAGAANCCNCCGCGCAGCCANTGGCGCGATGTCTGGGACCAGTTCCGCAAGCACAAGGGCGCGCTTTTNGGNGGNNNNTTCCTGATNTTNATCACGCTNGCGGTGATCTTTGGCCCCTATNTNTGGGACATNGACGCCAAGAAGCTNGACATNCGCAACAAGNANTGGCGNCCGATCTATACGCTGCTGTGGGACGGCGATGCCAAGGCGGGNTGGANCCANCCNNTCGGCACCGANCANNTGGGCCGCGACATCCTTGCGCAGATGCTNTTTGGCGGGCGCGTGTCGATGGCNGTGGGCTGGATGGCCATGGCGCTGGCNNTGGTTATTGGTACCGCAATCGGCGTGCTTTCGGGCTTCTTCAAGCGCATGGACTTCTGGTTGATGCGCTTCACCGACCTGATCCTCAGCCTGCCAATTCTGCCATTGGTGCTCTTGGCCGTGACGCTCTTTGGGCAACCGCTGCGGTCTCAGTTCGGCCCCGAGGGCGGCATGTTCATCCTCATCGTTTCGGTCATCAGCCTGACCTCATGGATGCAGACCGCGCGGATCGTGCGGGGCGATATTCTGGCGCTGAAGGAGCGCGAGTTCATCCTCGCCGCCCGCTCCATCGGGACCACGCCGGGCAAGATTATCCGCCGGCACCTGCTGCCCAACGTGATCTCGCCCATCATGGTTTCGGCCACGCTAGGTCTGGCCACGGCGATCATCACCGAAAGCGCGCTGAGCTTTCTGGGCGTCGGCTTCCCCTCGGACTTCCCGACATGGGGCAAGCAACTGGCCGATGCGGTGGACCGCATGCAGGAGTTCCCCGAGCGGGTAATGCTGCCCGGCATCGCCATCTCGCTGACCGTGCTGGCGGTGAACTACCTTGGCGATGGCCTGCGCGACGCGCTTGATCCGCGCATTCGCGGACGCTGAGCGAAATAAGGACCGACCGGCCCCCGCTCGACTGCGCGGGGGCCAGTTGTTTTGCGCCCCTTGACGCAGGGTGAACATCGTCGCCGCTTTTTCCATCAAAACAGAATAAATTCCGCTGGCGCTGGTGACCCCAACGTCAGCTTTCACTTGATTGTGACCCCCAGCCGCTCCAAATGGGAAATAATTCCGTTTTCGAGGGTTTTCGCGATGTTTGAGTCTTTCGGCTTTGAAGAGACGACAGCAAAAGAGGCGTCCGTTCTGTTGGCCGCGCTCATCGGGCTGGCGTTTGGTGTCTTGGCACAGCGCACGCGCTTTTGCTTCCGTCGTAGCCTTGTGGGCGAAGACCGACGCCAAGCGCTCGGCGTCTGGCTGACCGCGCTGGCGCTGGCGGTGATCGGCACCCTAGCCGCCGTGGCCGCCGGGTGGATCAACTTTGATGCACATCGTTTCATGGCGTCTGAAGTGCCGTTTCTGGCGATTGCCATCGGCGGCTTGCTGTTCGGCGCGGGCATGGTCCTGACACGCGGCTGCATCTCGCGGCTGACGGTGCTAACCGGCGGCGGGAACCTCCGTGCTGCGCTGGTGGTGCTGGTCTTTGCCGTGGTAGCCCATGCGACGCTGAAAGGTGTGTTAGCACCGCTGCGCGTGGCTCTCGGCTCGGTGACTGTCGATATGGGGGAGAGCGTGAGCCTTGCCACCCTGCCCGGCGGCGCGCTGGTTTGGGGCGGTTTGATTGCTGTGGCGGCGCTGGCCTATGCGCTGCGTTCGGGCAACCGTCCGGGGCAGCTGGTGATGGCCGCTTTGATCGGGCTTTTGGTCCCTGCCGCTTGGGTCGGTACCGGGTTTATCCTGCTGGATGAGTTCGATCCGATCGCGATGGAAAGCCTCAGTTTCACCTCACCTTCCGCCGACACCCTGTTTTGGACCATCGCCAGCAGTTCCATCCCTGCGGGCTTTGGCACCGGGCTTTTGGGCGGCGTCTTTGTCGGCGCGCTGGTCGCCAGCCTCATCGCGCGTGAGTTCCATTGGCAGAGTTTTGACGCCCCGCGCCAAACCGGACGCTACCTGACCGGGGCGGCCATGATGGGCGTGGGCGGTGTGCTGGCCGGCGGCTGCACCTTGGGCGCAGGTCTGTCGGGTGTCCCCACGCTTTCGGTTGCGGCGATAGAGGCTATCGTGATGATCGCATTGGGCGGTCTGACCATGCAGGCGCTGCTTAGCCGATCTTCCGCCGCAAACGGCGCAGGGTCCACCACACGCCAAGTACAACCGGCAGAGTGACAAGGGCGGTCAGCAGCCCTTTGCTGACCCCCAAAGGCTCGGCCAGCGGGTAGAGCAGATAGCCCACCAGCGACACCGCGTAGTAGCTGATTGCCACCACTGACAGCCCCTCGACCGTATGCTGCAGCCTGAGTTGCAGGTCGGCCCGGCGGTCCATGCTGGCAAGGATCGCTTGGTTCTGGGCCGAGCGTTCCACGTCCACCCGCGTGCGCAAAAGNTCCGCNGCCCNCAGCGCGCGGGCNGCGATGGTNTGCAGCCGCGTNTCGGTNGATTTGACCGTGCGCATNGCNGGNGCATAGCGGCGCATCATNAACTCGCCAAAGCCCTGCCGCCCCANNAAACGCGCCTCNCGCAGGGCNGAGATACGNTCATAGACNATNGCCTCATANGCNCCNGTNGCGGCNAANCGATAGGCNGTCTCNGCNGTNAGCGCCTCNAGCGCNACCGANACGTCCAANAGCGCGTGNANNGTNTCNTCNGCNGCCGTGCCCGCCCCGCTGCGCATNGCNNCCATGAGNGTNGAGAGNTGCCCNTCCAGATCNTTCANCGCCNCNGCCATNTCNCGNGCCTGCATGAANCCCAGCATCGACATNGCCTTATAGGTCTCNATCTCGCANAGCCGNTGCACGATCCGCCCNATCCGCCGCTGNCCGGTCGNCGCNTCGGTNAANAGCGCNAGNCGCAGATGNCCNGCGGGATCAATNCGNAANTCNCTGGCCACCACCGCCGCNCCGTCCAGCACCTCNGCCACGGCGAGGCTTTCNGGNACGAACCAGTCTTGCANNTGNNCNGCNATCTCNTCNTCNNCNNNNGNNTTCGNCANNACNGCNAGCAGNGCCGANGTGATCCGNTCNCCCTNNANCTCNGNCANCCAATCNTCNGGNAAGGCNTCGAAATCCGNNGCGGCANAAGGCGCAGGCNNCGNCCNGNNGGGGCNATNACCGTATAGGTGACGAANTCNGTATGCTGCTCCCATTTCAGGGTGAANCGNCCCATCTCNCCNTANTAATGCGTNGCNNCNGCATCNGCNCNCGGNGCGCCGTANTGGGCCANNAGNGCGTTCAACTCNNCCTGNGNNNCNGCNNCCGGNGNCNGNTTCACNGCNAGAAANGCNACCCGCGANGGNGCNGNNAGCTGCGGNAANGGGCGNGCGTGCATTTCNCCGGTGAGGGCAAGNCGCTGNGGNTGGTCTTTGATCGGGGCCATGNNGGGNTCCGCTGCTNNAGAGNGTCATNTTCCNNNNAGAATAGCGCCANNGNCGCCNATGAACAGATAAAAAATGACNNNTTTTCANANACTTACTGCATACCGACGTATACCGCCCNTAGAAACGGCAAACGCCCCACCGTTTCCGNCGGGGCGTTTNAGNNGTNTNGNNCGGGAATTTTTTNAAAATTCCCGGTCGTTTTCTTTTAAAGAAAACGATCAGTCGATCAGNGGCAGCAGNTTNTCNAGGCTGGCNTTCGCNTCACCGTAGAACATNCGCGTGTTNTCNTTGAAGAACAGCGGGTTCTCGATNCCCGAATANCCNGTGCCCTGCCCGCGCTNGGAGACGAAGACNGTNTTNGCCTTCCAGCATTCCAGCACCGGCATNCCAGCGATGGGGCTGTTGGGGTCNTCNTGNGCNGCNGGGTTNACGATGTCGTTGGAGCCAATGACNATCGCNACGTCGGTNTNGGGGAAATCNTCGTTGATCTCNTCCATCTCCATCACNATGTCATAGGGCACNTTNGCCTCGGCCAGCAGCACGTTCATGTGACCGGGCAGACGGCCCGCNACNGGGTGGATGGCNAAGCGNACGTTCTTGCCNNNGGCNCGCAGCTTCTTGACCANNTCGCTGACCGCGCCTTGNGCNTGAGCNACCGCCATGCCGTAGCCGGGGATGATGATGACNCTGTCGGCCTCGTTGAGCGCCTGTGCGACACCGTCGGCCTCNATCGCCACCTGCTCGCCNTCGACNTCCATNGCCGGGCCNGANGTNCCGCCNAANCCGCCNANNATCACGCTGANGAACGANCGGTTCATCGCNTTACACATGATGTAGCTCAGGATCGCNCCCGAAGAACCGACNANNGCNCCNACCACGATCANCAGATCNTTGCCAAGCGAGAAGCCAATCGCCGCCGCNGCCCAGCCGGAGTAGCTGTTGAGCATCGACACAACCACCGGCATGTCNGCACCACCGATGCCCATGATCAGGTGATANCCGATNAANAGNGCNGCCAGCGTCANNANGAACAGCGGCANGAAGCCCCCNGTGTTGAAGTACCAGATNAGNCAGANCANNGAGANNGCNGCNGCAGCNGCGTTNAGCATGTGACCGCCCGGCAGTTTCGTCGCNGCNGAGCTGACGCGGCCCGCCAGTTTGCCATAGGCAATGACAGAGCCGGTNAAGGTCACGGCACCGATGAAGATGCCGAGCACGAGTTCGACCCGCAGGATTGCGATCTCGACACTGTCCTTCTTGGCCANCAGCGCCGCGAAGCCTTCGGTCGACGCNCGCGCCACCTCGTCCATCGCCAGCACGTTGCCCAGTTCGATATGGGCGTTATAGCCAACGAAAACCGCCGCGAGGCCCACAAGGCTGTGCATCGCCGCGACCAGTTCGGGCATCTGCGTCATCTGCACGCGGGTGGCCAATTGGTAGCCGATCGCGCCACCGGCGGCGATCAGGATCAGCGANAGGAGCCAGAACCCCGCCCCCGGCCCGATCAGCGTGGCGACAACCGCCAGCGCCATACCGGCGATACCGTACCATACCGCGCGNTTNGCGCTTTCCTGACCTGACAGACCGCCCAAGCTAAGGATGAAGAGAACCGCTGCAACCACATAGGCNGCTGTCGTAAATCCGTATTCCATGATGCTCGCTCCTTCAGGATTTCTGGAACATGGCGAGCATGCGCCGTGTCACGAGGAAGCCGCCGAAAATGTTGATCCCACACATGAAGACCGACAGGGCAGCAAGAAGGATCACCAGCCACGAGCCAGAGCCGATCTGCATCAGCGCGCCCANAATGATGATCGAGGAGATCGCGTTGGTNACNGCCATCAGNGGNGTGTGCAGGCTGTGCGCCACGCCCCAGATGACTTGGAAACCGACNAAGACCGCCAGAACGAAGACGATGAAGTGCTGCATGAAGCTGGCNGGNGCGACGAGGCCGACACCGAGCAGCAGCGCCGCGCCTACGGCCAANAGCGTGACTTGGTTCTTGGTCTGCGCTTTGAAAGCAGCCAATTCGTCAGCACGCTTCTCTTCCGGGGTCTTTTCTTTAACCTTTTCCTTCTTCGGCGCGGCCGCGATGGCTGCGACCTTGGGCGGTGGCGGNGGGAAGGTCACTTCTTTTTNGTGGGTNATGGTCGCGCCCCGGATCACGTCATCTTCCATNTCGTGGTTGATGACACCGTCNTTCTCGGGCGTCAGATCCGTCATCAGGTGGCGGATGTTGGTGGCNTAAAGNGTCGANGCCTGCGTCGCCATGCGCGAGGGGAAATCGGTATAACCGATGATCGTGACACCGTTGTCGGTGACGATCTTCTCGTCCATCTTGGTGAGCTTNCAGTTGCCGCCCTTCTCTGCCGCGAGATCGACGATNACGGAGCCGGGCTTCATCGCCTGCACCATGTCCTCGGTCCAAAGCTCGGGTGCTTCGCGGTTGGGGATCAGCGCCGTGGTGATGACGATGTCCACATCAGGCGCNAATTCGCGGAACTTGGCCAATTGCGCTTCGCGGAATTCGGGNNNGGAAACAGAGGCNTANCCGCCCGAAGCCGACCCATCGGCCTGTTCTTCTTCAAAGTCGAGATAGACAAACTCAGCGCCCATCGATTCGACCTGTTCGGCCACTTCGGGGCGCACGTCGAANGCNAGNGTGATGGCACCCANNGAGGTCGATGTGCCGATGGCCGCAAGGCCCGCAACGCCCGCGCCAACGACCAGAACCTTNGCAGGCGGCACCTTGCCNGCCGCCGTGATCTGACCGGTGAAGAAACGGCCAAAGTTGTTGCCCGCNTCNATNACCGCNCGGTAGCCCGCGATATTNGCCATGGANGACAGCGCGTCCATCTTCTGGGCNCGGCTGATGCGCGGCACCATGTCCATCGCCATGACGGTCGCGCCTTTGGCGGCGGCGGCCTCCATCAGNTCTTTGTTGCCCGCAGGGTTGAACATGGAAATGAGCGTCTGGCCCGCGCGCAGGCGCTTGACCTCGGCNTCAGACGGCGGGCGCACCTTGGCAACCACATCGGCGGCCTTGTAGAGAGCAGCGGCGGTGTTCACCACCTCGACGCCTGCGCCCTCATATGCNGCATCGTCAAAGCCCGCAGCCGCACCGGCGCCGGTTTCNATNACGCATGTATGCCCAAGCTTTTGCAGTTGCAGCGCGCTGTCCGGCGTCATTGCGACCCGGTTCTCGCCCTCAAATATTTCCTTTGGTGTCCCGATCTTCAAACCAAGAGTCCCCCTTTGCTGGCCCGTCACGCCGCTTTGGCGCAACTTTGTTAGTCAGAGCGATAGCGCGCGCGCAGCAATAGTACAAGCAANCCGCTACGTGAAACGGAGCAAAATTGCTGCGCTGCGACACNGAGAGAACGGTTTGCTGTTTTCGGAGCGGAGATAGAACAGCCGTTCTAGANCGCGCCAATGGCATGGCCCGAAGGCCATACCAAATCGCCNANCCAATGNGTGGGTATCAGAGACCGGGGATCAGCCGGGCCAACCCGCGCTGGTCAAAGGTGGTCCCACGATCTGCACCAAAGGCGATCTCGCCNCCCAAACCGACGAAGGGTTCNGAGACGTTNACGCCNCCCGCTTCGGCCTTGGCCGAGCCGACCTCAAGGAACAGATTGGTGTTAACCGATACGTCGCGGTCAAGACGGATTGCGAACCGGGACAGATCGCCGGTGTCATCGTCGGCCATGTCATAAGAGCCTGTCAGGCCAAAGCCCTCCTGCATCTCATAGCGNGCTTTGATNCCGCCAAGCGTGGCATCGCCCAGATCNGTGTCGACATTGGCGATATAGCCNTCGAACTCCCATTCGCGGACTTCATNGCCAGCCTCGATCCCAAAGATATCGGCCTCATCGCCTTCGACGTCTTCAAAGGTGTAGAAAGCGCCGAAAGAGGTCGCGTCGTTCAGGTGATAGATGCCGTGCAGACCCAGCAGCGTGCTGTCGATATCGGTAAAGCCAAAATCNTGATAGGCGGCATCGATTTGCAGGCTGAAATCGCGGCTGAACCCCAGTTCCATCGCGCCTTCGAGACCCCAGTGNTTNAAATCGGTGTCTTCGGCNAAGGCCGAATAAGACAGCCCNACCGACCCGCCGGTGACTTCNACGGCNCCTGCCGTTGTCGCGCCCAATGCNAAGGACGCGGCCAGCGCCANNGAGGAAATTTGCGAAAAATTCATGATACTGCTCCAATACAAAACAAGGCCCTGTGATCAGGTTACCTGCTGCAACCTGTGAGGGAATGTTNNCGCNGNTGCAAGGGTGGCTGTGCCCGCCCNAGANAATTGTGTCTGCGCNGCCACTACCCTGCGCCNCTCGCCTGTGCTGCCCTTCAAATAACGCCCCGTCATCCGAANCTGCCTCTTGTCCTGNCGCCGCCAGCGCGCCACCCTGCCCGCAAANGGGAGGCATTATGACATTGCAAGACAAACACGCATTCATCACCGGNGGNGGCACCGGCATCGGGCTCGCCATCGCGCAGGATCTGGCGGCCAAGGGNGCNCGGGTCACCATCACCGGGCGGCGGCAGGAGGTGCTTGACGCNGTGTCGGGCAATGGNATCACCGGCNTGGCGATGGANGTCCGCGACGAGGCGCAGGTCATNGACACGATCGCCCGCGCGGTAGAGGCCAACGGGCCGGTGCAAATCTGCGTGGCAAACGCNGGCGTGGCCGAGGGGCGATCGCTGCATAAAACCGACCTCGATTTCTGGCGCGACATGATGGCGACCAATCTCGANGGCGCNTTTCTCACCATTCGCGAGAGCCTGAAATCCATGCGCCAGACCGATTGGGGCCGGGTGATCGCAGTGTCCTCCATGGCGGGCCTGCGCGGGCTGCCGGGGGCGGCCTGCTACTCGGCCTCAAAACACGGGATGATCGGGCTGATCCGCTCGCTCAGTGAGGATTACATGGGCCAGCCCTTTACCTTCAACGCCCTCTGCCCCGGCTATGTCGATACCGAGATCATCGCGCGCAACACGCAAGCGATCTCCAAACGCGCCGGGCTGTCCGAGGAAAAGGCTCGTGATGTCATGGTCAACGCCAACCGNCACAANCGNCTNATTGCCCCGTCTGAAGTGGCGGCGGCAGCGGCNTGGCTGGTTGGCGAAGGNTCGGAAAGCGTCAACGGNCAGTCGATCGAGATTGCAGGCGGGCAGATGTAGCAGCGTTANGGGNAGTTTAACCAAGCTGCGCCAAACANGGGGCCATGAGTGACCGCATTTCATCCCATGGCCCGAACAGCTATTTCTTNACCCTGCGCCTTGCAAAGCNGGACGATGATGCNCTGTTGCGGCATATCACNGCCCTGCGCCAAGCGATGCGTGAGACTTTGGCGCGCANNCCGTTTCNGATTGATGCCATCGCGGTCTTGCCGGATGTGATCCACACGGTTTGGACCCTGCCCCCGAATGATAATGACTACGGCAACCGCATTGGTATGTGGAAAGGGCGCTTNTCCAGACACCTCCCCCCAGCCCCNCATCGCAGNNTGCAGCAGATCAAACGGGGNGANAAAGGGATATGGCAGCGGCGTTTTTGGGAGCATCGGATACGCGATCACGCGGATTTCGAGCGNCACTGCGATCTGGTGCACCTNAGNCCGGTGCATGCAGGATACTGTCAGCGACCCGAGGCTTGGCCCTACAGTTCCTATTCCCGCGCCTGTTCTCGTGAGNTCCNGCCGCNGGATCNGAANNCGGACCANCTGGCGGANGAGGCGGTCTTGGACGATGATGTAACGCCGCTCNGCCANGCGATGTCGCNCGCGCCCCCGAACCGCCTGCACAGTTGANTTGTTTGGCGGNAGATCACAGTGGNGGACGGTATCGTGGCCCGCTGTAACATGGCCCGTTTTCGATAGGGGATTGGGGNTTTATCGTTGCGTAGCCCTGCNTCGCACNCTCGCNTGAGTGACANCAGCCCCGCAGCGCCCANAGNATGCGCGGCCCGCGCTTATTCGGNCAGGGCCNCGCGCCCCCGTGAAAACTCCGCGGCCCGCCGCCCCGCTCTACTGCGCGGCAGTCATCACCGGCAGGGCCGANCCATCCGCNGCCCAAGCCCGCACCGCNGCNCCNAAATGTTCGAACANNGGNCGCGAGACCGGGTCACTGGCCGCGTTCCACTCAGGATGCCATTGCACCGCGAGGGTAAAGCCCGGCGCGTCNTTGATGTAGATCGCCTCGGGCGTGCCNTCNTCCGCGTGGCCGTCGATCACCACGCGCGGNCCNGGNTCNTTGATNCCCTGCCCGTGCAGNGTNTTGGTCAGNACCTTNGATGCNCCCATCACANGGTGNAANACGCCGCCTTCGGTAAAGCTCACGTCATGGCGCNGCTCGAACTTCTCTTCGATGGTGCCNTCGGGGGGCATCCGGTGNTTCATCCGCCCNGGCANATCGCGTATNTCNGGGTAGAGNGAGCCCCCCATGGCCACGTTNACNTCNTGAAANCCGCGGCACAGNCCNAGNAACGGNTGNCCNCGCGCCACACAGGCNCGNACCAGCGCNAGCGCCACGGCATCGCGGGCGCGGTCAAAAGCACCATGGGCCTCTGTNTCNGGCTCACCATATTCTTCGGGATGCACATTGGGGCGCCCGCCGGTCAACANAAAGCCNTCGCAGACCTCCAGCAANTCCTCGACCGAGACAAAGCGCGGATCGCTCGGCACGATCAGCGGCAGGCAGCCCGACACCTCGGCAATCGCTTCGGTGTTCATCTGCCCGCCCGCGTGGACGGGGTATTGATCGTTCAGCAGGTAGGAATTGCCAATGATACCAACGACGGGTCGGGCCATGAGTTACCTCTTTTTCACCATGGCCCGAACATAGGCGCTTCGCNCCGCGGCCTCAACCTCGGCTCTGCGCCTTCAACTCCAAACGCCGCGCNTGNAGCACCGGTTCGGTATAGCCCGAGGGNTGTTCGCGCCCCTTCAGCACCAGATCGCANGCNGCCTGAAAGGCCACCCCGTCAAAGCCGGGCGCCATNGGACGATAGCTGGGATCNCCCTCGTTTTGACGNTCCACCACGGCTGCCATTTTTTTAAGCGCAGCNTCGGCTTCTTCGCGGCTGATGACNCCGTGATGCAGCCAATTCGCCAGCGCTTGGGCCGAGATGCGGCAGGTGGCGCGNTCTTCCATCAGGCCCACGTCGTTGATGTCGGGCACTTTNGAGCAGCCGACCCCCTGATCGATCCAGCGGACGACATAGCCCAGAATACCCTGCGCGTTGTTCTCGATCTCGCGGGTGATTTCTTCGGTGCTGAGGTTNCGNCCTTCCATCACCGGGATGGTCAACAGCGCGTCGAGCGTGCCGCGCGCGCCGCCCNCTTTGATNTCTTCTTGCCGCGCCAACACGTCAACCTTGTGGTAATGTGTNGCNTGNAGCGTGGCNGCNGTGGGCGATGGCACCCANGCGCANTTGGCNCCGGATTGGGGGTGNCCNATCTTGGCCTCCAGCATCTCGGCCATACGGTCTGGCATGGCCCACATGCCCTTGCCGATCTGCGCCCGNCCCTGCAATCCGCAGGCAAGGCCNATGTCGACNTTNCGGTCTTCATAGGCNGCGATCCAAGCGCTGTTCTTCATCTCGCCCTTGGGCACCATCGGCCCNGCTTCCATGCTGGTGTGNATCTCATCCCCNGTCCGGTCAAGAAAACCGGTGTTGATAAAGGCCACACGATGTTTCGCGGCCCGGATACATTCGGCGAGGTTCGCGCTGGTGCGGCGCTCTTCNTCCATGATGCCCAGCTTCACGGTATATTGCGGCAGGCCGAGCGTCTTTTCCACATGGGTGAAAATCTCATCGGCAAAGGCCACTTCCTCGGGTCCATGCATCTTGGGTTTCACCACATAGACGCTGCCGGTGACCGAATTNCCGCCTTCGCGCTTAAGGTCGTGGATCGCGATCAATGTGGTGATCATGGCATCCATCAGCCCTTCGCCGATCTCATGCCCCGCGCGGTCGAGCACGGCGGGGTTGGTCATCAGATGACCGACATTGCGAACCAGCATCAAAGAGCGGCCCTTCAGCGTCACTTCACCGCCATCCGGCGCGGTATAGCTCCGGTCATCGGCCATGCGGCGGGTGACGGTCTGGCCACCCTTTTCAAAGGTCTCTGCAAGATCGCCCTTCATCAGCCCCAGCCAGTTGCCATAGGCCAGCACCTTGTCCTCGGCGTCCACCGCCGCGACGCTGTCTTCGCAGTCCATGATGGTCGACAGCGCGGATTCGATGACCACATCGGCGACGCTGGCGGGATCGTCTTTGCCAATCGCATGGTCCGGATCAATTTTGATCTCAATATGCAGCCCGTTGTTGCGCAAGAGGATCGCATCTGGCGCTTCTGCCGCGCCCCGGTAGCCTGCAAACTGCGCCGGATCGGCCAAACCGCAGGGNGCCGCGTCCTGAGACATCACACCTTCGAGATGCCCGTCCACAACGCGGTAACCCGCCAAATCTGCGTGGCTGCCCGCAGAGAGCGGCACCGCGTCATCCAAAAAGGCCTTTGCCCGCGCCACCACCCGCGCACCACGTTCGGCGTCATAGCCCTTCCCCATCGGCAAATCACCCAGCGCATCGGTGCCGTAGAACGCATCATAAAGGCTCCCCCAGCGCGCATTGGCGGCGTTGAGCGCGAAACGAGCATTGGTGATCGGCACCACAAGCTGTGGCCCGGGCACCTGCGCGATCTCGGGGTCTACGTTCTGCGTCTCAATCTGAAAATCCGGCCCTTCGGGCAAGAGGTAACCAATCTCGCGCAGGAAGGCGGTATAGCTTTCCGCGTCATGCGGCTGACCCGCGCGGGTGCGGTGCCAGTCGTCGATTTTGGCCTGAAGCTCGGCACGTTTCTCGAGCAGCGCGCGGTTCTTCGGCCCCAGATCATGCACGAGGTCCGACAGGCCCGCCCAAAAAACATCCGCTTCTACATCGGTGCCCGGCAGAGCCGATCCCTCAATGAACTCAACCAGTTCGGGGTCTACCTGCAAACCGTTTTTGTCAATTCTACCCGTCATTCTCTGCCCTCTCCCGCGCTGAATACCTTTGCGAAATGTCTAGCAGAAAGGCAAAGCGGCGCAAGCGCGTGAAGGACGGCGAGGCATGGCGTTATTTTACCGTCGGTTCTGGGGTGGCGATCACAGGCTCGGCGTCCGCCGGGCCGTCCACGGGCTGCACCTCTCCTTCTGGCGAAGGGTCGGTGGCCTGCAACACCGCGTAAACGATGCCAGCGATCATCAATAGCGCGCCCGCGATGATAGCGGTTTTGATACCGATCAAAGCGGGGCGATGACGTTTCTTCTGCGTTTCGGTATCGTTGTCGGGGGCGGACATGGATACACCTCATTGCTCGAAGTTGGGGCGGCTCGGCTTGCAGGCCGCCTTCTAGAGACATAACCTTTCCCAGACCAATTACGTTCCCCCGACTGGAGGCCCAATGCGCGACGCCACCCCCCAAACGATCTATCTCAGCGACTATCAGCCGTTCGGCTTCCTTGTGGATGAGGTGGCACTGACCTTTGAGCTTGATCCCCACAAGACGCGGGTCAAAAGCCGCATCGCCTTTCGCCCAAATCCTGCGGCGCAGACGGCGGAATTCTTCCTTCACGGAGAAGAACTCTCGCTGATTTCCGCGCAGATTGACGGCAAGCCCGCCTCCCCGAAGGTGACGGAGCGGGGTTTGACCTGCGATGTGCCAGACGGCCCCTTTATCTGGGAAGCCGAGGTTGAGATTGATCCCAAGGGCAACACCGCCCTTGAAGGGCTTTATATGTCGGGCGGCATGTATTGCACCCAATGCGAGGCAGAAGGCTTTCGCAAGATCACCTATTATCCCGACCGCCCCGATGTGATGAGTGTCTTTACCGTCACCGTCAACGGGCCGCATCCTGTTTTACTGTCCAACGGCAACCCCGTGGCGCAGGGGCAGAACCACGCCGAATGGCACGACCCATGGCCCAAACCTGCGTATCTTTTCGCGCTGGTGGCGGGCGATTTGGTCGCCCATTCCGATCGCTTCACCACCATGTCGGGCCGCGAAGTCGATCTGAACCTCTATGTCCGTCCCGGTGATGAGGGCAAATGCGCCTTTGGGATGGAGGCGCTGAAGGCGTCGATGAAGTGGGACGAGAAGGTCTATGGCCGCGAATATGACCTCGATATTTTCAACATCGTCGCGGTGGATGACTTCAACATGGGCGCGATGGAGAACAAGGGGCTGAACATTTTCAACTCCGCCGCCGTGCTTGCCTCACCCGAGACCTCTACGGATGACAATTTCGAGCGGATCGAAGCGATCATCGCCCATGAGTATTTCCACAATTGGACCGGCAACCGCATCACCTGCCGCGATTGGTTCCAGCTTTGCCTCAAGGAAGGGCTGACCGTCTACCGTGACAGCCAGTTCACCTCCGACATGCGGTCCCCAGCGGTGAAACGCATCAGCGATGTGATCGACCTGCGCGGGCGCCAGTTCGCCGAAGATCAAGGCCCGCTGGCCCATCCGGTACGGCCCGAAAGCTTTCAGGAAATTAACAACTTCTACACCGCCACCGTTTATGAGAAAGGCGCCGAGGTGATCGGCATGCTCAAGACATTGGTAGGCGATGACGCCTATGCCAAGGCACTGGACCTCTATTTCGAACGTCACGACGGCGATGCGGCAACGATCGAAGATTGGCTAAAGGTGTTCGAAGACACCACGGGCCGTGACCTTACCCAGTTCAAACGCTGGTATGCGCAGGCGGGCACGCCGCGTCTGTCGGTGACAGAGGCATGGGACGCGGGCAAAGGCATTTTCACGCTGACTTTCACCCAACACACCCCGGCCAGCGCAGCCACGCCTGAGCCCAAGCCGCAGGTTCTGCCCATCACCGTGGGTTTGATCGGCGCGGACGGGGCCGAAGTGGCCCCCTCTCGCGTGCTGGAAATGACCGAAGCGGAGCAAAGCTTTGCCTTCGACGGGTTGGATGCGCGCCCGGTGGCCTCGGTGCTGCGGGGCTTCTCCGCTCCGGTGGTGCTGGATCAAGACCTCTCGAAAGAAGAGCGCCTGCTGCTGCTTGCCCATGACAGCGATCCGTTCAACCGGTGGGAGGCCGGGCGCACCTTGGCGCGGCAATCCTTGCTGGCCACGATCACCGAAGACAGCGCGCCGGATGACGAATGGCTCGCAGCATTGCGGGCGGTGCTGGAGGATGAGGCGCTGGAGCCTGCCTACCGCGCGCTGATGCTGGGCCTGCCCAGCCATGCCGATCTGGCAAGCGCCCTTCATGACGCGGGCAAGACCCCGGATCCGGCGGCGATCCATCAGGCGGTGGAAGCCACGCGCGATGCCATGGCCGAGTGTTTTGCCCCGCTGCTGAGCGCGCTTTACGATCGGCATAAGGTCGACGCCCCCTATCAACCCAATGCCGCGCAATCGGGCAAACGCGCACTGACCAATGCCGCCCTTGCCTTGCTGACCCGCGTGCAGGGGCCAGAGCGCGCGCAGGCGCAGTACGATCAGGCCGACAACATGACCCAGCAACTCAGCGCGCTGGCCGCATTGCTGCGCGCAGGCCATGGCGACAAAGCGCTGGAGGATTTCGAAGTCCAATGGCGCGATGACCGTTTGGTGATGGACAAATGGTTCGGGCTGCAAGTCAGCCAAGCCGCGCCGGAAAAGGCCGCCGAGGTGGCGCGCAAGCTTACCCAGCACGCGGATTTCAACTGGAAGAACCCCAACCGCTTCCGCGCGGTCTTTGGCAGCCTTGCNANGCATCATGCGGGCTTCCACCANGAAAGCGGCAANGGCTACGCGCTNCTGGCNGANNGGCTGATCAANCTCGACCCGGTGAACCCGCAGACCACGGCGCGGATGTGTTCNGCNTTCCAGACATGGCGGCGCTATGACGCGGCGCGGCAAGAGATGATCNANACGCAANTGGACCGCATCCTCGCCANCCCNGACCTNAGCCGGGACACGTCAGAGATGCTNAGCCGCATTCGCGGTGCCTGACGCGGCACCCCAGACAGAAAGCATGGCGGCCTATACCTACTGCCGCCATGCCCGCAGCCGGACGGCGCTGCTGGTGTTGCCCGCGATCTGGGCGACCCTCGGCGCGGGGTGGCTCTGGCTTGATGCTTCGGGCTGGCTTGTGGGGCTGCTGGGGCTCTTCACCCTGCCTGCGCTTTGGGAGCTTTTCACCAATCCGATCAGCGGCTTGACGCTTGACCACGACAATCTGTCATGGGTCACCGGCAAGCGCGACGCGAAAATCGCGCTGGCGCAGATCGACCACGTTCGGCTTGATACGCGGCTTGATATGTCGGTCCGGGCCACAGTCATTCTAAAGACGGGCCGCAAGATCAAACTGCCCTTCGAGGCCACCCCACCGCACCGCGCACTGGAAACCGCGCTACATGCGCGCGGCATCACCACAGAGCGACATCACTTCACGTTGATCCAATAATTTACGGACGGCTGCGGGGCCGTGTCGCGTTCAACGGCTTGCAATAGGACTGCTGCCGCAGCCAGCGAGACATATCGGCCCGTTTGGAGGCGCTGCGCATTGGCCCCCAATCCGCCCCAACACCACGTCTGCCGTTTCCGGCAATCACCCCATCGCGCGGTACGGTCGTCGCCATGATCCGCACGGCACAGCTGAGGTTCGCGGCCCCATTCTTGAGCCCATCGCCGCTGCCAACGTTACATTTATACCCCCGCGCCGTGCCCGGCAGAATTTGCAGCAGCCCATACCACCGACCGCCCCCACCCACGTCCCAAGACCGATAGGTGCTTTCATGTTTCGCCAGCGTCGACATAAAGCCGACCCAAAAGGCGCGCCGCTGGCTCTCGGATGCGTTCGGATAGGCCGGGCACCAGCTTTCGATATCGGCGGGCACCATATCGACCAAAGGCTTGCCATGCGACTTGAGCGCCGAAATAGCGGCCCGCGTCCAAAGCGAATGCCCCCGCATATGTTGCCAGCGCGTGCGCGGCAGATTGCCCGGGCGCGCCGGCGGGCGCAGCGTCGTGGTGAACGGCGCGGTTTCAAGCGCGGGCGGTTCCTCGTCAGCCTCCACCGCATCGGGGAAAGACAAAGAGGTCGCAGCGGTCTGCACCACGTTATCCACCTCCACCACGGGGGCGGGCTGATTGGGAAGCTCGGCCCAAAGCAATGTGGGGCTCGTGCAGAGCAGCAAGGCAATCATAGCAGGTCTCATGACGCGCATAAGACCGCCCCAAAACGCAGTTGGCAAGCATGACGGCCTCGCAAGATCGGCAGATTTCCTCTGATTGGGAAACAGCGCCCCGCCTAGATGCCAGATTGTGGCCTGTGGTTACGCTTTCATGCCCGCCCCCGCTGCAGAATTTTCCCGAAAGCTCCGCGCCCCGGACACGGTTCCGCCCCATTGCCCGGTCAAACCTAAATCATCGACAAATAGCAGGCAGGACCGGCCCCAGATGAAGAAACTCTCGCATATGATCCCGTCCGCCTTGCAGGGATTTTTTGGCAAACCCGCGCCCCAAGCGCCTGAGCTTGAACCGCTGGAAATGCCACTGCTGCGCCGCCGTGCGCCGCGCGATGCCCTGCTGCGCATTTCCTGCCCCGATCCCACCGCCGAAGAGTTGCAGCGCGACCGCCACCAATACCGCGCGCAATGGCTGGTGCGCCAAGAACGCTGGGATGAGATGGCAACCCTGCTGCATGACGCCGATATGCGCCGCGAAATGACACCGGGCGCCATGCCGGTGGCCGAACTGATGGCCTTTGGCGCGCGGGCGGATGTGATTCTTGCTGCCGAACATGCGCTCTATGACGGCAAACCGGCCAGCGACGCGCCGCTGATGGCCGGGATCGAAGCCTTGGAACATGTGCTGGCCGACCATGCCGAAAGCCCGGTGATCGCGGCCATCGTGGCCCAAGCGCATATGGACATCGGCTGGGCCTGGCGCGGCACGGGCTGGGACAGTGACGTGCCCGCCCGCAACCATGCGGCCTTTGCGGCGCATTTTGAACGCGCGGAGCAAATCCTCGCGCCATTCGACAAGGACACAGCCGCCTCGCCCCTGCTCGCGGCGACGCACTGTGCCCTGCTGGGGGGGACCGGCGGTGACGCCCGCGCCGTGGCGGATCGCTACGCGCGGCTCATCGACCTGAACCCCGAAAACCCGCGCCCCATGCGGGCCATGGGCAACCACCTTCTGCCGCGGTGGCATGGCTCATATGACCAATTGGAACTCGAGGCCCGTCGCACTGCCGCGCGGACCGAAGAGACATGGGGCGCGGGCGGTTATACATGGGTGCAATTCGACGCGATCAGCTGCGATGCGCGGGCCTGTGCCAATCTTGATGTGCCGTTTTTCATCGAAGGGCTGCGCGATATCCTCGCGCGTCGCCCCGATCCGCATACCGCCAACCTATTGGCCGCCTATTGTGCCAGCGCCATCGGTCAAGCCACCCCGTCTGAGGATGCCGCAGGGGCCGTGCGCGCCGAGATCGCCGATTGCGCCCGCTGGATCGTGCGAGATCATATGACGGAATTGCACCCGATGCTCTGGGCCCATGCCGCGCGCGGCTTCGACAACAATCTGCGCGTCCGCTCCGCCCGGCGCTTTGCCGCCTCGGGCCGGGATGAGGCGATGCGCATCATCACCGGCCTGTTCCAGCGCGAGATTGATGCCGGCAAACGGGTCATTTTCACCGAAGGCCGCCGCCAGATTGCCATGCCGGGCTAAGCCTGCCTCTTGAAGCGCGTGGTGCGCTCCAGTATGACCGGCCAAGTTCCAATTGACCGAAGGCGGCCGCGATGCTTGATCTGAGTTACGACACCCCGAAACCGCGCGTGATTGCCGGTGCCAAACATGACTGGGAACTGGTCATCGGAATGGAGGTGCACGCGCAGGTCGCGTCGAACGCGAAGCTCTTCTCCGGCGCCTCTACCAAATTCGGCGCGGAGCCCAACAGCAACGTGGCCTTCGTCGATGCCGCGATGCCCGGCATGCTGCCGGTGATCAACGAATACTGCGTCGAACAGGCGGTGCGCACCGGGCTGGGCCTCAAGGCCGAGATCAACCTGAAGTCCGCTTTCGACCGCAAGAACTACTTCTACCCCGATCTGCCGCAGGGCTATCAGATCAGCCAGCTCTACGAGCCCATCGTAGGCGAAGGCGAAGTGCTGGTGGAGCTTGGCGACGGCACCGCTCGTCTGGTGCGGATCGAGCGCATCCATATGGAACAGGACGCGGGCAAATCGATCCACGATATGGATCCGAATATGTCCTTCGTGGACCTCAACCGTACCGGCGTCTGCCTGATGGAAATCGTCTCGCGCCCCGACATTCGCGGCCCCGAAGAGGCCGCCGCCTACCTTGGCAAACTGCGGCAGATCCTGCGCTATCTGGGCACCTGCAACGGCGACATGCAGTCAGGCGCGATGCGCGCGGATGTGAACGTGTCGATCTGCCGCGTGGGCCAATATGAGAAGTATCAGGAAACGCAGGATTTCTCGCATCTGGGCACCCGCTGCGAGATCAAGAACATGAACTCCATGCGCTTTATCCAGCAGGCCATCGAAATCGAAGCCAAACGCCAGATCGCAATTGTCGAAGCCGGTGGCGAAGTGGTGCAGGAAACGCGNCTCTTNGACCCCGANAAGCANGANACNCNCTCCATGCGNTCCAAGGAAGANGCGCATGACTACCGCTANTTCCCNGACCCCGANCTGCTGCCGCTNGAGATNGANCAGGCNTGGGTGGATGAGATNNNNGCNAANCTGCCNGAACTGCCGGACNANAANAAANCNCGNTTNATCNNTGACTTCGGNCTGNNNGACTATGACGCCTCNGTGCTGACNGCNGANCTCGACAGCGCGGGCTANTTNGANGCCGTGGCGNAGGGNCGCGANGGCAAGATGGCNGCGAACTGGGTNATCAACGAACTCTTCGGNCGTCTNAAGAAAGACGACAAGGGCATCACCGAAAGCCCGGTCACCCCGGCGCAGCTTGGNNNCATCGTNGATCTGATCGCGTCNGATGCGATTTCCGGCAAGATCGCCAAGGAAGTCTTTGAAATCNCNTACACAACTGGCCGCGACCCGGCAGAGATCGTNGAGACCGAGGGCCTNAAGCAGGTCACAGACACCGGGGCGATTGAAACNGCNGTNGATGAAATNATCGCCGCCAACCCCGATCANGTCGCCAAGGCGCAGCAGAACCCGAAACTTGCGGGNTGGTTCGTCGGTCAGGTGATGAAAGCCACGGGCGGCAAGGCCAACCCCAAGGCCGTCAACGAAATCGTGTCGCGCAAGCTCGCCCAGCAATGAGCGAGACCCCGGCCCCNTTCCGTTCGAGNGAGATGAANGTTCTCCCCGAATGGATTGATTTCAATGGTCATTTGAACATGGCCTATTACAACGTCCTGTTCGATCAGGGCGTTGACCAAGCCTATGGCGANATNGGNCTGGGGCCGGAGTATCAACGCACGGGCTGCACCACCTATGTGGCCGAATTCCACGTCTGCTACNTGCGCGAATTGCATGAGGGNGACCGCGTCTACACCACCTTCCAATTGCTCGACCATGACGAGAANCGNTTTCACAGCTTTCAAGAGCTGTGGCACGTCGACGGTTGGCTNGCCGCCACCGCCGAAGGGTTAACGCTGCATGTGGACCAATCCGGCCCGCGTGTNGCCCCNATGCCGCAGCATATCCTGNCCCGTCTTGACGCGATGCGCCGCAGCCATGCCAAANTGCCCACACCGGCGCAGGCCGGNCGCNGCATCAGCATCCGCCGCAAATCCGCCTGAAACTNACCTGACGCGGCTCATGTCGCCAACCCAGCCGAGGCCCCTATGCGCTACGAATACAAGATCCTTCCCGCCCCCACCAAAGGGCAGAAAGCCAAAGGTCTGAAAGCCCCCGAAGCGCGCTTTGCCAATACGTTGGAAGAGTGCCTGAACGANCANGCNGCCGAGGGCTGGGAGTACCAGCGGGCCGANACNNTGCCNTCGCAAGAACGNTCTGGCCTGACCTCNACNANNACNGANTGGCGCAATGTGCTGGTGTTCCGCCGNNTNGCCNNCGCNANCANCCANCNNGANGACGNNGATCTNNTGCCCCCTCCTGCCGCCGCNGCAACNCCTGCANTGNCNGCCACGATNGAGGGCGANGAGACGGCNCTTCNNGCNGATGCNCCNGCNTCCATCACNCCCGANGATGANGNGCCCGCGAAAGTGGAACCCGNGAAAGNGGAGCCNGCCAAAGAGGAACCTGCCAAGCTGGCAACGCCNCCTGCNTTCCTCTCNNGNACCNCNNCAGAGCGAAACGTCNGNACAGNTTCTTCGCCGGANAAAACCGACGAAGACNAGCGANAANTCAAAGCCCTAAACGNGGGNCTTATTCNTCCANATCNAGCGCCAGCGCATGAATGCGCCCCATCAGATCCGGCCCCAAGGCACTGTGCACCGCNCGGTGCCGCGCCAGCCGGTTCTGACCCTTGAAACGCTCTGAGCGGATGCGCACGTTGAAGTGGCTTTCGCCCCCCTCTTGAAACCCGGCNTGACCGCGATGGCTTTCGCTGTCATCCACCACATCCAATTCTCGCGGCGCAAAAGCGGCTTCCAGCCGGTCTGAAATCTCTTGTGTTGTCGACATGTTTTTTACCTCGGCCCCCTTCAATCCTGCGACGCAGGGTATATGGTGACCGGCCTGAGTCGGAAAGGTCTATCCACATGCCAAAAGCTGATCCCTTCGGATTCGACATGTCCGTGTCGTCCTCCAAAAAGAAAAACCCCCGCGGCCGCCGCGGCATGTCCGGTGCGTCGGAAACCTCGACCCGGATTTGCGANCATGAGGGCTGCGACGAGCCGGGCAAGTTCCGCGCGCCCAAGGCCCCCGATGTGCTCGATGATTACTTCTGGTTCTGCCAGCAACACGTCCGCGAATACAACGCGAAGTGGAGCTTCTTTGACGGCACCACCGANGCNGAGTTGAACGCNCANATGTCCAAGGACAAGGTCTGGGAACGCGCCACCAAGCCGCTNGGNGANCCCGAGCAGCGTGCATGGGCNCGCCTNGGCATCGAAGACCCGCATCAGGTTTTGGGCAAGAACGCGACCCAGAACCCCGGCAAGGGCCANCAAGCGGGCCGCCGCCTGCCCCCGACCGAGCGCCGCGCNATCGAGATTCTCGAAGCCAAGGACACNTGGACCAAACCCGAGGTCCGCAANGCCTACAAAGCGCTGATCAAAGTNCTGCACCCCGATATGAACGGCGGCGACCGCAGTCAGGAAGAGCAGTTGCAGCTNGTCGTCTGGGCATGGGANCANATCAAGGGCAGCCGCAACTTCAAGGACTGATCCCNCNANCGGACCAGCGGCCGGTTGCGGATAATGCCAGTTGCCCCTTCCCCTTGCGGATATGCACGATATGTTGCACCAGATACGCGCGCGGCCCCGACCGCGCGCCTAANGAAAAGGATGACGAGCGATGGCCGACGGTGCACTGGAACATGACATGAAACCCACCGAAGANNTCTCGGTGCGCGATGTCTTTGGCATCGACACCGATATGGTCGTCAAAGGNTTCCCGCAGCGCACCAGCCGCGTGCCGGACATCGACAGCACCTATAAGTTNGANCCTGACACCACGNTGGCGATCCTNGCAGGNTTCACNCACAACCGCCGCGTCATGATCCAAGGCTACCACGGCACCGGCAAATCGACCCATATCGAACAGGTCGCNGCGCTGCTGAACTGGCCCACNGTGCGCGTCAACCTCGACAGCCACATCAGCCGGATNGACCTNATCGGNAAGGACGCGATCAAACTGCGCGANGGCAANCAGGTNACCGAATTCCACGAAGGCATCCTGCCNTGGGCGCTNCGCAATCCNACNGCGATTGTNTTTGACGAATANGACGCAGGCCGCGCCGATGTGATGTTCGTGATCCAGCGCGTGCTGGAGCATGACGGCAAGCTNACGCTGATGGATCAGAACGAGATCATCACCCCGCACCCCTATTTCCGNCTNTTCGCCACGGCNAACACCGTNGGCTTGGGCGATACCACCGGNCTTTANCACGGCACCCANCAGATNAACCAAGCGCAGATGGACCGTTGGTCGCTNGTNGCCACGCTGAACTACCTCAGCATCGACGCNGANACCGCNATCGTGCTGGCCAAGAACCCGCATTACAACACCGANAAGGGCCGCAAGACCCTCAAGCANATGGTNACNGTGGCNGACCTNACNCGGACCGCCTTNATGAATGGNGAACTGTCNACNGTNATGTNGCCCGCGTACNGTNATCGCATGGGCNCAGAACGCNGAAATNTTCCGCAANGTCGGCTATGCNTTCCGNCTGTCCTTCCTCAACAAATGNGATGAGTTGGAGCGCCAGACCGTGGCCGAGTTCTACCAGCGTCTGTTTGACGAGGAACTGCCCGAAAGCGCGGCCAGCCTNAGCTTGGGCTAAGNCGNTTNCACCACTNANCCAAGCATAAAGGGGCGCTGATATCAGCGCCCCTTTNTCGTTCAGGCTGTGGCCCCGTNCTTAGTTGACAGGTGCGGGCTCAGTGGTGACCGCGTTGGGGTCTTGCGGGGCAGCATTTTCAAGCGCNTGCTGCTCGGCTTCCATATCCTGCGCGGTNTTAAAGGCCTCTGCGGCTTCAAGGTCGGTCTTNGTGGCCGAGGATACCAGACGCAGCGTGCCGCTTTCGTCAGTCATGGTCGACAGNCTGTCCATTTTCACGGCAACCCATTTTTCACCCATGCCGAGGAAACCACCNACACCGATCACGACACCTTCGACGGTGCCATCAAGATTGACGATCAGGTCATCTACATCGCCGATCTTTTCACCTGCGTCGGAATAGACGTTGCTGCCAATCAGNTCGTCGGCGAGNATCGTGTTCTCGCTTTGCATGGTGATCTGACCTTCAACCGGCTTTGCAGGCTCTTCTGCCGGCGCCTCGGCGGTTGTGTCAGCGGGGGCGACGGTGTCGCCCAACGGCTCCGTTGCCGGGGCCTCTGCCGTGTCTTCGGTCATCGGCTNGGTNGTGGCCGGTGCNTCGGCNNTGTCGGTGGCGGCNTCCGTGTCGGNTGCCNCNGCNGTNTCNGCCTCCATCTCGGCGTCAGCTTCAGGNGCTTCAGCCGTGTCGGCTTCCATCTCGGCTTCGCCTTCGGGCGCTTCAGCNGTGTCGGTNTCNGTNTCGGNCTCTACCGCATCATCGCTNGCNNTGGCNNCGCTGCTCTGTGTCGCCTCATCGGTCTGAGGCGCTTCGGCAGTGGCCTCGTCTGANGCGGGTTTTGTCGCNTCCTGTGCGGTGGCGGCCAAAGGCGCGGCCCCCAANACAGCGATCATNGCCAGACGGCTCGCATNTTGCATNAANTTGGTCATTTCCTTACTCCTACTTGCTGAGACGCNTTGCTGCCAGGGTTCAGAGAGGCACCGGTGCGTCGACTGCTGGNGAAATGCCGATCTGCGGGTGGGGGTTCCCGCTCAGCGGGTGCTATGGGCGGAAACTGGCGTATTGATCNGCNCGCCCCTGCCCCTTTGACCCTTCCGCGAAAACCTGCCAAACCTCATGTCGA
Source organism: Sulfitobacter sp. (assembly GCA_002703405.1). Classification (GTDB taxonomy): domain Bacteria; phylum Pseudomonadota; class Alphaproteobacteria; order Rhodobacterales; family Rhodobacteraceae; genus Sulfitobacter. The sequence goes on from NZSX01000024.1 coordinate 48,712, forward strand.
AGCTGACAGAGGCATGGGCTCATGAANAAATCCGACAACCCCGCTGACGCATTCAAAAAGGCCCTCGCAGAGGCCACCAAAGTGATGGCCGATGATGCCGAGCTGAACGTCAGCTACTCCGTTGATCCGTCAGGGCTTTCTGGTGACGCGATGCGCCTGCCGCAGGTCAGCCGNCGGATGACCCGNGANGAGGTTNTNCTGGCCCGTGGCACCGCCGACGCCCTGGCGTTGAACCGCCGCTACCATGATGCCGCTACCCACGCCCGCTATGCCCCGCANGGCGACATGGCGCGCGAACTCTATGAGGCGATGGAGACCGCCCGTTGCGAGGCCATGGGNGCGCGCGACATGCCCGGCACCGCGGGCAATATCGACGTCAAGATCAANCANGANGCCCTGCGCNNNGGCTACGATCAGGCNAAACAGGCCAGNGACGTGCCGCTNTCGGTCGCGGCGGGCTATATGGTGCGNCATNTNGCNACCGGGCGNCCNCTGCCNGCAGGNGCCGAGAACGCCATGGANCTNTGGCGCGGCTTTATNGANGATCAGGCGGGCGGCACNCTNGANGGGNTCGACGGCAGCCTNGCCGATCAGGCCGATTTCGCNCGNNTGGCGCGCAAGATGATCTCNGACCTTGGNTANGGCGATCANTTGGGNGANGACCCCGACNNNCANGANGANGANCANGAGGATCAGGCCGAAGAGGGNTCNGANGANGAGCAAGACCCCGACAGCACNGGNCAAGACGATCAGGACGAGGAAGAGGCNGAAGGCACGCCCGANAACNNNCAAGAGCAGCAGCAGGANGAAAGTCAGGCGCAGGTCTCGATGGATGACGAGGCGGATCAAGAATTGGGCGATGAGGCGGATATGCCCGAGGGCGANGCNCCCATGGACCCGCCGCCCCCGCCGCCTGTCTCTGATGCCGATCCTGAATACCGCGTCTATCTCGGCGAGCATGACGAGGTGATCGGGGCCGAGGAATTGGCCGAACCGATCGAATTGGAACGTCTGCGCGCCTATCTGGATCAGCAACTTGAGCCGCTGAAAGGCGCTGTGGGCCGTTTGGCCAACAAGTTACAACGCCGTCTGCAAGCGCAGCAGAACCGTTCGTGGGAGTTCGACCTCGAAGAAGGCACGCTGGACGCGGGCCGTCTGGCGCGGGTCGTGGCCAACCCCACCACGCCGCTCAGCTTCAAGGTTGAGAAGGACACCGANTTCCGCGACACNGTGGTGACGCTGCTGCTGGACAACTCCGGCTCTATGCGCGGGCGGCCCATCTCCATCGCCGCGATCTGNGCNGATGTNNTGGCCCGCACGCTGGAGCGCTGCAACGTCAAGGTCGAGATCCTCGGCTTTACCACCCGCGCNTGGAAGGGCGGTCAGGCGCGCGAAGCATGGCTGAATGACGGGCGCCCTGCCCAGCCGGGACGCCTGAATGACCTGCGCCACATCATCTATAAATCCGCTGATGCCCCATGGCGGCGGACCCGCGACCACTTGGGTTTGATGATGAAAGAAGGCCTGCTGAAAGAGAACATCGACGGCGAAGCGCTGGAATGGGCGCACCGCCGCATGTTGGCACGGCATGAGGCGCGCAAGATCCTCATGGTGATTTCCGATGGGGCACCGGTGGATGACAGCACGCTTTCGGTGAACCCGGCCAACTATCTGGAGAAACATCTGCGCGACGTGATTGCGATGGTTGAAAAGCGCCGCGCGGTGGAGCTTTTGGCGATCGGCATCGGCCATGATGTGACGCGCTATTACGACCGCGCCGTGACGATCACGGATGTGGATCAGTTGGCCGGGGCGATGACCGAACAGCTTGCCGCGCTCTTTGACAGCGACCCGCGGAAACGGGCGCGTGTCATGGGCATGCGTCGCGTGGGCTGAAGCTGCAGGATCGGTATTTGAAAAAGGATGAAGGAGGGGCGTGTGTTCCAGAGTTTCGAGGTCACCGCGCGTCCTGAGCAGGGGCCGCCACGGCTGGAAGCGCTGCGCGGGGAGTTGGTGCGGGCAGGGTTGGATGGATTTTTGGTGCCGCGTGCCGATGCGCATCAGGGGGAATATGTCGCTCCGCGCGATGATCGTTTGGCATGGCTGACGGGATTTACCGGATCGGCAGGCTTTTGTGCGGCACTGCGGGATGTGGCGGGGGTCTTTATCGACGGGCGTTACCGCACGCAGGTCAAGGCGCAGGTGGCGGAGGTCTTTACGCCTGTGCCTTGGCCCGAGGTGTCTTTGGCCGATTGGTTGAAGGACCAATTGCCTGAGGGCGGTGTGGTTGGTTTCGACCCGATGTTGCATACGCCCGGGCAGATGGACCTTTTGGTGGAAGCATTGGCGGGCTCTGGCATTGAGCTGCGACGCAGCGAAAATATGGTGGATCGGGTTTGGGAGAACCAGCCTGCGGCACCGATGGGCCAGGTGGCGGCCCACCCTGAGCGCTTTGCCGGGGAAAGCCATGCCGCCAAACGGCAACGTTTGGCGGCAGACCTGCGCGCGGCGGGGCAGAAGGCGGCGTTGATCACCCTTCCCGACAGCCACAACTGGTTGTTGAACATTCGCGGGCAGGACATTCCGCGCAATCCCGTGGCCCATGGCTTTGCCGTGCTGCATGACGACGCGCGGGTTGATTTATTTATGGCGGCTGAGAAACTGGCGGATGTGGCGGACCATTTGGGGCCGGAGGTGGTGCAGCATGACCCCGCGGGCCTGCCTGATTACCTGCGCGCGTTGGAAGGGCCGGTGCGGCTTGATCGGCAGTCGGCGCCGGTGTTGTTCGCGGACCTGCTGGGGGACCGCGCGCAGGCGGGGGATGACCCCTGTGCCCTGCCCAAAGCCTGCAAGAATGACGCCGAGATTGCCGGCGCGGCGGAGGCGCACCTGCGCGATGGCGCGGCAATGGCGGAGCTGCTCGCCTGGCTGGATGCGCAGCCTCCCGGCACGATCACAGAGACACAGGTGGTGCGGCAGTTGGAAGGTTTGCGCCGCCGGGATCCGTCCTTACGTGACATCAGCTTTGAGACGATCTCGGGCAGCGGGCCGCATGGGGCGATCATCCATTACCGGGTGAATGAGGAAACCGACAGCCTGCTGCAGGACGGACATCTTTTGGTGCTCGACAGTGGCGGTCAGTACCTTGACGGGACCACGGATATCACCCGCACCATTGCCATCGGCAGCCCCGATCAGGATGCCCGCAGCGCCTTTACGCGGGTGTTGTCGGGCATGATCGCCATGAGCCGTCTACGGTGGCCGCGCGGGCTGGCCGGGCGGGATATTGAAATGCTCGGGCGTCTGCCGCTTTGGATGGCGGGGCAGGATTTCGATCATGGCCTGGGGCATGGCGTTGGCGCTTACCTGTCGGTGCATGAGGGGCCGCAGCGGCTGAGCCGGATGAGCCATGTGCCGTTGCAACCGGGTATGATCCTGAGCAATGAGCCGGGTTATTACCGCGAAGGGGCGTTTGGCATTCGGATTGAGAACCTTTTGGTGGTGCAGGAGGCCCCCGCCCTGCCCGGCGGTGACGCGCATCGCAAGATGCTCGATTGGCGCACCCTGACGCTCGTGCCGATTGACCGGCGATTGATCGATGTGGAGGCGCTTAGCCCCGAGGCGCGCGAATGGCTGAACGTTTATCACCGCGACGTTGCGGAAAAGATCGGGCCGCGGGTATCACCTGTTACAAAACTGTGGTTGGATGCGGCAACGGCGCCCCTATGAGCGTCCGATTTCAGTAAGCTAGGGGGGTACGGCATGTCCGACCATATTACGATTACTCCGGCCCAAGGCACATGGGTTGTTCGCGCTGGCGGGGCCGTGCTGGGCGAGACCACAGGCGCGCTGGAGCTGCGCGAAGGGGACCACGCGCCGGTGATCTATTTCCCGCGCGGCGACATCGCGATGGCCTTCCTTGATGGCTCAGACAAGACCAGCCATTGCCCCTACAAGGGCGACGCCAGCTATTTCTCGGTCGTGACCAAGAGCCGTACCTTGCAAGATGCCGTCTGGTCCTATGAAGACCCGAAAGCGGATGTGGCCGAGATCAAAGGGTATCTGGCTTTCACGCCGATGGACGAAATCGCCATCGAACGTATCTGAGCGCGGCTCAGGAATGCTCCTCTGCCGCGGTGGCGGCGAGGGCGCGATTATAGGCCTTCAGCGCATCGACGTGGAACAGCGCGCCCAGCAGTTCGGGCGGCGCATCGGCGCTGAGGGTGACCACCGGGATGAAGTTGGAATGGGTCTGGTCGAACAACGGCAAGGCGGCCTCTAGCGTGGCGCTGCCGTCGATATAGGTGCCCTTGTCGATCAAATCCCAACAGGCCTCCTCCGAAGCCGCGTCTTCGTCATCGGGGCGGCGCATGATCCGGCCCACCATGAACATCGATAGCAGATAGGCCTGCGGGCCTGCGGCCAGATGAATGCCGCGCCGCTCCATCTGGGTGAGGAAGAATGACCGGTCGACCAAACGGGAGGCCAGCGCCGTCGACATGCTGACGGCAACCATCACCGCCANACCGGTNTGCCAGTCGCCNGTCATCTCGAAAACGATCAGCGTNGTGGAGATCGGCGCGCCCAGCACGGCGGCGGCCACCGCGCCCATCCCCGCCAGNGCATAGAGCGAGGAAGAGCCGGAGATCTCAGGGAAAACGCCGGTGGCGATCAAGCCAAAGGCCAGCCCTGTGAGNGCGCCCACCATCAGCGAGGGCGAAAAGACACCGCCGCCCATNCGCCCCCCCAGAGTGATCGCNACGGCGGCGACTTTGAGAACCGCGAAGATGATCACCTCATGCANNACCANCTCGCCCACCAGCGCGCGGGAGGTCGTCTCATAGCCGACACCGATGATATGCGGGAACCAGAGNGCGATGATGCCAAGGATCGCCCCNGCCANCGCCGGGCGCAGCCAACGCGCCAGCCCGGTCCGGGCTTGCAGNTAGTTGCCNAAATCCTCGGCCCAAAAGANTGACCGCATCAGCACGACAGAGACCAGACCGCAGGTCAGCCCCANNANCAGGAAGGCGGGCAGTTCGACGTANAATTGCACATCNCCAAGGCTGGGCAAGACGAACTCGGTCAAGCCGCCGAACTCCAGCCGGTTGATCACCGTNCCCGCAGCCGAAGCGATGACGATNGGGGCGAANGCATGGACCGCGAAATGCCGCAGCACGACTTCGAGCGCGAAAAGCGCGCCGGCGATGGGGGCGTTAAAGCTCGCGGAAACCGCCGCCGCCACNGCGCAGCCCANNAGNTCACGNCCGGTGATNCCATCGGCCTTGATAAAGCGGCTGACCTTGGTCGANATCACNGCGGCCAGATGCACCACCGGCCCTTCGCGNCCNGANGAGCCGCCNGTCGAGAGGGTGATNAGCGANGCCAGTGCCGANGCCACCCCGGCGCGNGTTTCGACCCGACCGTCGTGCANGGCNGCNCCNAGGATCACATCGCCNACGCTGCGGGCACGCCCGTCGCGGGTAAAGCGGTGCAGGATCAGCCCAACAAGTAGCCCGCCCAACGTGGGGATCAGCACCACCCAATACCATGGCAACCCGGCGAGAAAGCTGTGCAGAAATTGCACGTCGTCCGTGCCGTAAAGCGTGGCCTGTAACCAGTTGATCCCTTTGCGAAAGAACAAGGCCGCGAAGCCCGCCGCAATGCCCACCAACAACGCGATGAACCAAAAGGTGATCTTGCCCGGCCCCCGGGTGCGCAGCACCGTCCAGCCCTGCTTGCAGCCGCAGAGCGCCTGATGCAATTGTTGGGAAAAGAATGCGTTATCTTGCGGAGGCATGGGACTTGGACCAGTTGGACCCTTTCTGTCTAGGGCAAGCTGACCTTGGGTAAAACCGCCATTTAAGAAGTCGTCGCGCCCTGTTGCCCGTTAAGCAATGCCTCGGCTGCCGCGCGGGCGGCATCGGTGATGGTATCGCCCGCGAGCATCCGCGCGACTTCGTCCACCCGTTCTTCGGGGGCGAGTGCCGTGACCGTTGAGGTGGTCATGCCCTTGGCAACCGATTTGGCCACGCGCCAGTGATGCGCGCCCAATGCCGCGACCTGCGGCGAGTGGGTGACGACCAGCACTTGCCCTTCAGCCGCCAGCGCTTTCAGGCGGCGGCCGACGGCGTCTGCGGTGGCGCCCCCTACCCCGCGGTCGATCTCATCAAAGATCAGGGTCAGGCCCGATTGGCTTTGTGTCAGGCAGACTTTCAGCGCCAAGAGGAACCGGCTGAGTTCCCCGCCCGAGGCGATCTTGCCCAAAGGCCCGGCAGGCGCGCCGGGGTTGGTCGCCACGGTGAAGGACACCGCATCGCGCCCCTCGGGGCCTGCGGGCTCGTCGGTCAATTGGGTCTGGAACACCGCGCGCTCCATCTTGAGCGGGGCAAGCTCCGCCGCCACCGCCTTGTCGAGTTTGACCGCGGCCTTGCGGCGTTTCGTCGTCAGTGCTTCGGCGCGCTCGTCGTAAAGCGCCTGTGCGTCGCGCACGGTTTTCTCTAATCCCACCTGCGCGGCCTCACCCGCATCGAGCGCATCGAGCTTGGCGCGCAGCGTGTCGGCGAAACCGGCCAATTCATCGGGCTGCACATCATGCTTGCGCGCCAAGCCGCGGATCGCAAAGAGCCGCTCTTCGCAGGCTTCCAGCTCATAGGGGTCGAACGACATGCCGTCGATCGCATCGGCCACGCCGGACATTGCTTCGTCCAGTTCCACCATAGCGCGGTTCAGCGCGGCAAGCGGACCTTCCAACGCGCCTTCGGCCTTGTCGGCGACGCCATCAAGCCAGCGCAGCGCGTCGCCCATGGCCGTCTCTGCCCCGCCTTGGCCCAACAACTCATAAGCGTTGACCACATCGCGGCGGATTTTTTCGGCGCCCTGCATCTGGCGGCGGCGGGTGTCGAGGGTGGCTTCCTCGCCCGCTTCGGGGGCGAGCTTGTCCAGTTCCGCCACCGCATGGCGCAGGAACTCTTCTTCGGCGGCGATGGCCTCGCGCTCGGCGGCGGCAGCGGCGGCCGCTTTGCGCGCCGCACCAAGGGCCGTCCAAGCCTCCCGCACCGCTGCAATCGCGCGGTCATTCCCGGCGTAATCGTCAAGGATGGCGCGGTGGCCGCGCGGGTTCAGCAATCCGCGATCGTCGTGCTGGCCGTGCAGTTCCACCAATGTTTCAGACAGGCGCCGCAGCACCTCGCCCGAGCAGCGGCGGTCATTGACCCAAGCAGTCTTGCGCCCCTCGGAGGTGTTGATGCGGCGCAGGATCAATTCATCCCCGGCAGGCAGACCCGCATCTTCGAGCACCGCATGGGCCGGGTGGCCGGGCGGCAGGTCGAACCAAGCGGTCACTTCCCCCTGTGCTGCCCCCTGGCGTACCAGATCGGCGCGACCGCGCCAGCCCAGAACGAACCCAAGTGAATCCAACAAGATAGACTTGCCCGCGCCGGTCTCACCGGTGAGCACGTTCAGACCCGGTTGGAAGCCAAGCTCCAGCCGGTCGATGATCAGCATGTCCGAGATATCAAGTCCGCGCAGCATCTAGAACCGTCGGATGGGCAACCCCACCCCCCTTAAAGCCACTCGCCCTTGATGGTCTGGCGATAGGCTGCACCCAGCCAGTTGTCCTTGTAGAAGGCCGGCGCAAGGCCGCGCCCGGTCAGCAGTTTGTAGCTGTCCTCATACCACTCAGAGCCACGGTAGTTGTGGCCAAGGATGGCCCCCGCCGTCTGCGCCTCATGGTTCAGACCCAGCGACAGATAGGCTTCGACCAAACGGTGGAGGGCTTCGGCGGTATGGGTCGTGGTCTGGAAATCCTCGACCACCACGCGGAAGCGATTGATCGCGGCAGTATGGTGATCGCGGCGCAGATAGTAGCGGCCAATCTCCATTTCCTTGCCCGCCAGATGGTCAAACGCGAGGTCGAATTTCAGGATCGCAGAGCGGGCATATTCGCTGTCGGGGTAGCCTTCGATCACGGCGCGCAGGGATTGCAGCGCTTGGAAGGTTAGTCCTTGATCGCGGCCCACTTCATCGATCTGGTCATAATAGCTCAGCGCCAAGAGATACTGCGCATAGGCGGCATCATCTTCGGCGGGATAGAAATCAATGAATCGCTGCGCGGCGGAGCGGCTGTTGGGGTAGTCCTGATCCTTGTGATAGGCGAAAGCCTGCATGATCAGCGCGCGTTTGGCCCATTCGGAATAGGGATAAAGGCGCTCGATCTCGGCGAAATAAAACGCCGCCTCACCGGGGTTGTTGTTGGTCAACTCATATTCGCCGCGCTCAAAGATCTGCTCGGCTGAATAGGTCTCAAGCGGGATTTCCTGCGGGTTGAAAAAGCTGCCGTCCGATCGTCCGTCACCACCGCCGCAGGCCGCCAATGTTGCGACCAGAAGCACCGCACTGATCGTCCGCTTGCGCGATCCTGCTACCGTCATGCCCGCACCCCTTGCATCGTCCAACCCATGGTCTTTGACCCTCTTGCGCATGTGACTAGCACAATAATCTGCGTTGCAAAACGCCCATTCCACCCCCGCCCGCAGCCGGGTACGCGGTGGCGCATCGCTGGGTCAGACTTGTCACTTCGGCTTAGTGAATACAAGGCATTGGCAGGGCGTTCAATGGCACTTCGCCGCCTAAGCGCCCTGCGGTTCGCGGTGTTTTCGACCTGCTGCCAGATCAAGCAACCTGCGGGATTTCGCCCCAGATCAGCCCGGAGCCCGGCAACCGTGCCGTTTGCGCCGCGTCACAGGCCACCAGACGCACGGCATCCGGTGTGGCAAAGAGCGCGCGCAGCAGCGTGTTGGTCAGCGAATGGCCCGCGCGTTTGCCTTCGTAATGGCCCAACAGCGGTGCACCCGCCAGCGCCAGATCGCCAAGCGCGTCGAGCATTTTGTGGCGCACAGGCTCATCCGCGTGGCGCAGACCACCGGGGCTGACCACCGCATCGCCGTCGAAAACCACCGCGTTCTCGCCCGCTTCACCGCCGAGCGCCAGACCATTGGCCTGCATCGCTTCGACATCGGCCTGACGGCAGAAGGTGCGGCTGTCGCAAAGTTCGCGTGCAAAAGAGCCGTTGTTCATGATCAGCGACTTGTGCTGTTGACCGATGGCCGCATCGGCGAAATCAATCTCAAAGTCGATCTGCAGCGTGTCCGCCGGAGAGATCGTGGCCGTTGCATCACCGTCTTGCACGCTCACGGTTTTGAGCACTTCAAACGCCATCACCGGGGCCGCAAGCTGACGCAAACCGCGCTGCATGATGCCGCGCACGAAAGGCAGGGAGGAGCCATCAAGGATCGGCACTTCGGGGCCGTCGATCTCAATCAAAAGGTTATGGATGCCACAGCCAGCAATGGCCGCCATCAGATGCTCAACGGTAGAGATCGACAGGCCAGTGGGGTTTTCCAGCTTGGTGCAGAGCGGCGAGCGGTTCACCGCGTCCCAGCGGGCGGGGACCAGACGGTCNCCCACGGCCACATCGCTGCGCGAGAACCAGATGCCATGGTGGGCGGAGGCCGGGCGCAGAGTCACCGTCGCAGGCTGACCGGAGTGCAGGCCTGTGCCAGAAAAACTTACTGCTGATTTGATCGTTGTCTGCACCGGGTCATCCTCAAGCTTCGAACATCTTCTTGTGTGTTGAACTCTGGATTAAGGCGCTGGTTCGTTTTGCTCAACTCAATCTTTGCAACGGTCTGAAACATGCCCGTAACATTTGGGCGCTAGCGTGCCGACCTTATTGCAAAACCCTGTTATAAAACGAAAAAGGGCCGCCCTAAGGCGACCCTTTCGTCATCTATCGTGATCGGATCAGTTGGCCTGACGGCGCAGGAACGCGGGGATTTCAATGCGCTCTTGATCGGGATCGTTGCTTTCTTGCGGCTGCGGAGCGGCTGCAGAAGCGCGAGTCTGAACCGGCGGTTGCTGGCGCGCAGGGCGGGCCTGCGCTTCGCCTTCGGCGTGGCCGGTCATCCGGTTGATCAGAGAGTTGATGCCAAAGCGACCTTTATCGCCCTGCTCACCCTGCTGCTGCTGTGCCTGACGGTGCTGTTCGGGCGCTGCTTTTTGGGCGGCGGCGCGCAGGCGGGCCAGTGCTTCGGGGGACGGCGTGCCGGGTGTCGGGGCGCGCGGTGCAACAAAGGCTTCGGGCTCGGCCTCAATGGCTTCTTCCTGACGCGGCTCGAATGCGGCCACCTCGGGCTGATAGGCCGGAGCGGGCAGACCGTCGTCATCTTCGACAACGTTCTCTTCTTCATACTGATCCTGGACCGGCTGAAGGTCTTGGAACAGGGCGGCTTGCTCAACTTCCTGCTTCATTTCGGCAGCAACCGGCGCGGCGGCAGGCGCTTGCGCGGCAGAGACCGGCGCCACATCGTCAACCGACACGTTCTGGCGCAGCGGCTGGCTCATGGAGCGGCGCGGAACCGGCATTTCGGTGTTCACATCGGTGGCGTCGATNCCGGTGGCGACAACGCTGACGCGCATCAGGCCACCAAGGCTTTCGTCCAGCGTGGAGCCGACGATGATGTTCGCTTCGGGGTCCACTTCTTCGCGGATGCGGTTCGCCGCTTCGTCGAGTTCGAACAGCGTGAGGTCGTGGCCACCGGTGATGTTGATGAGAACGCCCTTGGCACCGCGCAGGCTGATTTCGTCCAGCAGCGGGTTGGCGATGGCTTTCTCGGCGGCTTGGATGGCGCGATCTTCGCCCTCGGCCTCGCCTGTGCCCATCATCGCTTTGCCCATCTCGTCCATCACGGCGCGNACGTCGGCAAAGTCGAGGTTGATCAGGCCCGGACGGACCATCAGGTCGGTCACGCCCTTCACACCTTGGTACAGCACGTCATCGGCAAGCGAGAAGGCTTCGGTGAAGGTGGTCTTTTCGTTGGCCAGACGGAACAGGTTCTGGTTGGGAATGATGATCAGCGTGTCGACGACCTTTTGCAGCGTCTCGACGCCGTCTTCGGCCTGACGCATGCGCTTGGCGCCCTCAAACTGGAAGGGCTTGGTCACGACGCCAACAGTCAGCACGCCCAGTTCACGCGCGGCCTGCGCGATGATCGGNGCCGCACCCGTACCNGTGCCGCCGCCCATGCCTGCGGTGATAAAGCACATATGCGCGCCGGCNAGGTGGTCGACGATCTGCTCAATGCTNTCTTCGGCAGCGGCGGCGCCAACGCTGGCACGGGCGCCCGCNCCCAAACCTTCGGTAACCTTGATGCCCAGCTGGACGCGGTTTTCGGCCTGNGCCTGCTGCAGCGCNTGAGCGTCGGTGTTCGCCACGACGAAATCAACACCATCAAGCTGCTTCTCGATCATGTTGTTGACCGCGTTGCCGCCTGCCCCNCCAACACCNAAGACGGTGATACGGGGTTTCAGATCATCNTGTCCTGGCATTGAAAGGTTGAGTGTCATGTGCTGTCCGCCTGTCCAGTTNNCCGCGTNCNGCGGGNGTTTTTTCGACCAAATTTACCCGACCCTACCGGGCTAGGGCCGGATCGTCACCTAAAAAACATCGTTTTGACGCTAAATATGGGCAGAAACTTGCCAGTTTCCGCCNTATCTCGGGTGTCTCACCCGATATTGNGGTCACCAGTTGTCTCTAAACCATTTGACGGCGCGTTTGAGCGACCGGGACGGATAGCGGTCGGCGGGNATGTCGAAATCCCACCATTCGTCCTGCGGATGCGCCGCAAAGAGCGCGAGGCCCACCGANCTGGCAAANCCCGGCCCNGTTGCNGCNTGTGGCAGCCCNTGCACNCGCAGCGGNCGGCCCANACGGACCTGCTGGCCNAGNATCTTGCTGGCNAGCCCATCAAGCCCCGGTATCTGGCTGCCTGCGCCNGTAAGTACAATCTGTTGGCTTGGCAGNTGGTCNAAACCGGCAGCATCCAGCCGAACGCGAACNTCTTCGAGGATCTCTTCGACGCGCGGNCGCATGATGCCGATCAATTCGGCCCGGCTNGCGGTNCGGCGGTCNTGNTCNTAATCGCCCGTNTCGCCGCCGATCTCGATCATGTCNCGGTCGTCCATGCCNGTCGCATGCACGCCNCCGTAGAAGGTCTTGATCCGNTCGGCNTTGGCCATCGGCACNTGCAGNCCCATGGAGATGTCNGAGGTGACGTGATCCCCGCCCATNCGCACGGTGTCGGCATAGATCATGTGTTTCTTGATAAAGATCGACACGCCNGTNGTGCCGCCGCCAAAGTCGATACAGGCNGCGCCGAGTTCCTGCTCGTCCTCAACCAGCGCCGAGATGCCCGAGGCATAGGAGGATGACGCGATCCCGGCCAGTTCCAGATCACAGCGTTTAATGCAATGCGCGAGGTGTTGGACCGTATCGGCATCGACGGTAAGCATATGCATGTCGACGGACAGGCTGTTGCCCAACTGCCCGCGCGGATCNGCCAGACCACTGCGGTGATCCAGCGCAAAGTTCACCGGCTGNGCGTGCAGCACNTCNCGGCCCTCGCCGTANTCCGGCACGTCNCANCCCGCCAGCACGCGCGCCACNTCTTGCTCCGAGACCGANTGCCCCTCCAGNTCCACCGAAGCGTCGAGGCCATAGCTGCGCGGCTCCCCGCCCGAGAAACAGGCNATAACGTGATCNACNCGGATGCCNGCCATCTTCTGNGCGGCCTGNAGNGCNGTGCGGATCGCGCGCTCGGTCTCGCCCATGGCGCAGATCTCACCAAAGCGGACCCCGCGCGAGCGGGTGGTCGCCGCCCCGATGACCCGAAACCCCGACTGCCCGGCCANNGAGCCGATGTCGCCATTCTCTCCGTCATGGGTAATGCCGTCAAACCGCAGCACCAGACAGGCGATCTTGGAACTGCCCACNTCCAAAATGGCCACCACCCCGCGTTGGATCGCCAATTTGCGCATGTGCCGCATCGAACGCTGACTGTCGTATAGGTCCATCATTTCGTTACTGTCCCGATTCCAATGGCCATCTTACTGGCCGGAAAGCTGCCTGATGTGCCACCATTCGCGGGTGGCATCTTCGTTCATTCTTAGGGTTGGTCTTGCCGCCAACCGCATATCCACACGCGCCACATCCCGCGTGAGGACTTCTTGTGCGCCTTCCAGCGCAATCACCCGTTCCAGCGCTTGTAGCGCATTTTCTTCGGGCAACATGATCGTCTGATTGCGGTCTAGTACCACGTCCCAACGGCGCCCGCCCACACGGACCAACCCGCGCAAACGGTCGCCCAGCACATTGGCAGCCCCGATCAGCTTGAGCGCTTCGGGCACCGCTTTGGCGGCCCCTGCCCCGGCGATCAAAGGCAGATCGGCGTGGTCGCGCCGTGCCTTGATCCCTGCCACATGGGCACCTGTATTGTCCACCAGCGCCAGCCCGGTTTCACTGCGCCAAACAGCCACGGGCACGCGCGGCGTCACATCAATTTCCAGCACCCCGCCGGGGCGGATGCGGACATTGGCCTGTTTGACGCCGTCGAGATCGGTGATCTTTTCGCGGATTTGCGGCAGATCAAGGTCAAAGGAGGAGAGCGGAAACTCCAGCGGCAGCGTCGTGCGGATTTCCGTCGCCAGCATATCGCTGCCGCCATCGATGGCCATCATCTTGACCATGAACTCGGGCCGCTCTTGGATGCTGGAGCGCACATCGGCGATGGCCTGCACCACGGTGCCGCGCCGCTCTTCATCGGCCATATAGATCGTGCCCGTCAGCAGGCTCAGCGTGAAAGGCAGCCCCACGCGCAGGGCAAAGCGAAAGCCCGGCGTCAGCATCAGCCGCTGCATGCGCCATGACCACCGCGAGGGGGCGGGATCGGCCTTGCCTGTTTCAGGGCGGCGGCGGATCAGCGATCGCATGAGGCGTCCTCCACCATCCAAGCGCAAAGCTCAGGGAATGAAATGCCACAGGCCGCGGCCTGTTCGGGCGAGAGCGAGGTGGCGGTCATGCCGGGCTGGGTGTTGGTCTCAAGCAGGATCAGCCCCGCAGGTCCACGCGCCTCGTCCCAGCGGAAATCGGTGCGGCTGATGCCCTTGCAGCCAAGCGCCACATGGGCGCGGCGGGCATAGTCGAAACACAGGTCGGTAATCTCTTGCGGCAGATCGGCGGGCACCACATGGCGCGAGCCGCCGGGCTTATACTTCGCGTCGTAGTCATACCAACCGGTGGTGATGATATCCGTCACCGCCAGCGCACGGTCGCCCATTACGGTGGTGGTCAGCTCACGCCCCGGGGCAAAGGTTTCAACCATCACCTCTGCGGGCATATCTTCCGACAGTTGCGGCGCGCCGTTGTTTTCCTCGGCCACGAGATAAACGCCGACCGAGGAGCCTTCGTTATTGGGTTTGACCACATAGGGCGGCGCCATCACATGGCCTGCCATGACATCGGCTTTGGGCGCGATGATGCTTTCCAGCACCGGCAGCCCCGCGTGGCGGAACACGTCCTTGGAGCGCTGCTTGTCCATCGCCAGCGCCGAGGCCAGCACACCAGAATGCGTGTAAGGGATATGGAGCCACTCAAGCAGCCCCTGCACACAGCCATCTTCGCCCCAACGGCCATGCAGACAATTCAAAACGGCATAGGGCTTGAGGTCGGTCAAAACAGCAGCGAGGTCGCGGTCGGCTTCGACCTCGATCACGTTATATCCGCCATGTTCCCGCAAGGCAGCGGCGCATGCACGCCCACTGGACAGGGACACCTCACGCTCGGCCGAGGGGCCACCCATCAATACCGCCACTGTCGGGGTTTGTCCGCTCGACTTACCCACCAAAGTGCCTCTTCGCCTCGGACCGTTTGCGGCCCCTATCATTGTTTTCTTTGCTTTGCCGTGACTTAGCTGATGCCCGACGGCTTAGCTTTGCGACACCGGATCACCCAATTTTTCACCGACGCGCTTAATTTCCCATTCTAGCCTTATACCGCTTGAAGCGTAAACCTTTTTTCGCACCTCTTCGCCCAATGACTCTAGATCATGGGCCGTNGCACNGCCGGTGTTGATGAGGAAATTGGAATGTTTCGGGCTCATCTGTGCGCCCCCCACGGTGGCCCCGCGCATCCCGGCGTCGTCGATCACCTTCCACGCCTTCAGGTCGTGNACATCGTCCGCCTTCCCGGTNGANGANAACCCCGCCGGATTGCGAAAGGTCGANCCGGCGCTGCGGTCCTTNGTNGGNTGNNTTTCNTCGCGTTTGGCNAGCTGCTNTTCCATCCGNGCGTGNANCNCCTCNGGCTCCCCNTTGGGCGGNGCAAAGGTNGCNCCGATCANCACCGCNCCGGGCGACAGATCNNNNTGNCGNTAGCGGAANTTNAGGTCATCTGCGGTNAGNGTCACCACNTCGCCCGCGCGGGTCACGGCCTNNGCCGAGACGAAATGATCCGCCGTGTAGNTGCCNTANCANCCCGCNTTCATGCGCAANGCNCCGCCGATGCTGCCGGGGATGGTNCGNANAAAGGTNAGNTCCAGCCCNGCNTCCGCCGCNTTGCGCGCCACATGGGCATCCAGNGCNGCNGCNCCNGCGGTCACNNGNTCNCCGTCNATCTCNATCCCGTTNAAGCCNCGGCCCANCCGGATCACCACNGCCCGCAGCCCNCCGTCNCGCACGATCANNTTGCTGCCCACNCCCATNGGGAAAACCGNNANNNCNTGCGGCAANCGGCGCATGAAAAGGCACAGNTCCTCNANATCGGCNGGTTGGAACAGATAATCCGCAGGGCCGCCAACGCGGAGCCATGTCAGGTCGCTCAAGGCGCGATTTGGGGTNAGCCTGCCGCGCAGGTCGGGGATATTCAGCGTCATCATGGCGCCGGACTTAGCGCATTTAACAGGCGGGGCAAACCATCAAGAAGACGGCGGATCGACGCGGCTCTCACGCCAGCGTTTCGCCACCCGCCCGGCNAGCCAGCCCAGACCGAAACCGCCCACNGCATAGAACAGCACCGAAAGCTGNGCCAATAGCGCATGAGGCTCAAACACCCGCGCATCCAGCCCGAANACCATCCACGATGCGTTAAGCCCAAGGCCNACCGCCAGCACGATAAAGAACCACAGCACACGGCCGCGATANCCGGTCCAGAGACAGGCGATCATCCAGATTGCNAAGACGGTCAGCAGCGCNGCAAGNGTCGGCGTCAGGGTCATTCCGCNGGNCCTTTGANCCGCCCTGCCCCNCGGCGCAGCCAGCGNNCGAAATAGACCACCGGCCAGCGCAGCACCGAACAGCCCCCCGCCANCACCAGCATGCCCAGCCANGGGCCGTGCTGCGCGGTGACGAAACCNACGATGGGGATGCCCACGGCGATCAGCAGATAGGCGCTGCGCCAGTGGAAATCCTTGCTGGGGGTCATGGCCAGAATATTGGCGATCACAAACCAAAAACAGGCGAGAACGAGAGACAGGCTCATTTCGGCAGCNCCGGTTTTTNGCCCCGCAGCCGCGCCCAGAGGTAACGCAGTGGATTGCGGAACATCGACAGGAAAGCCATCAANGCCAATAGCGCAAAGGCCCATGAATGCGTCACNCCNATGGCGATGATCAGCACCGGTGCGGCGATCAGCAAAACCACCCCCGGCAGATATTGAGAGCGCAGCGGCAGCATGGCCACNGTCACGGCGGCGAAGACCCAAAGGATCGACAGCCACACGAGGGTCACGCAGCGGCCTCCTTGGCCGCGCGCAGCGCCTCGGGCAGGTCATTGGCCCAGCCGCTGATCGTACCCGCCCCNAGGCAGACCACCATATCGCCCGGTCGCGCCTCGCGCCGGACCAATTGCGTCAGCGCCTCGGCATCCTCGACCGCATAGGCGTGGCGATGCCCGTGCTGGATCAGCCCGGCGACCAGCCCGTCGCGGTCGGCACCGGGNATCGGCTCNTCGCCCGCGGCATAGACATCGGCGATGCCCACNACATCGGCATCGTTGAAACAGGCGCAGAANTCGTCGAAGTGATGGCTNAGGCGCGAGTAGCGGTGCGGCTGGTGCACGNCGATCACCCGCCCCTTGCTGGCCTGCCGCGCGGCTTTGAGAACAGCGGTAATCTCAACCGGGTGGTGGCCATAGTCGTCGATGATNGTNACCCCNTCCACTTCGCCCACGCGGGTAAAGCGGCGGTTCACCCCGCCAAAGCTGCCCAAGGCCGCGCGGATCTCTTCCAGCTTCATCCCAAGGTGCCGCGCCACGGTCACCGCCGCCAGCGCGTTCGAGACGTTGTGATCGCCCGGCATTGGCAGGGCGCAGTCTTCGATGACCATGCCTTCGGATTGTAGATGCACGTCGAAATGCGCCACGCCGTCTTTGTAGTGCAGTCCCACCGCGCGCACATCGGCCTGCGCGTTGAACCCATAGGTCATGACGCGGCGGTCGGTCAGCTTGCCCACCAGCGACTGTACTTCAGGGTGATCGGTGCAACAGACCGCCAGTCCGTAGAAGGGGATGTTGGAGACGAAATTCAAAAACCCCTGCCGCAGCGTGTCGAAGTCGCCCCAATGCTCCATATGCTCGGGGTCGATATTGGTGACGATGGCGATGGTTGCGGGCAGCCGGTTGAAGGTGCCGTCGCTCTCATCCGCTTCGACCACCATCCATTCGCCCTGTCCCATCCGCGCGTTGGAGCCATAGGCGTGGATGATGCCGCCGTTCACGACGGTNGGGTCGATGCCGCCCGCGACCAGCAGTTCGGCCACCAGCGTGGTGGTGGTGGTTTTGCCATGCGTTCCCGCCACGGCGATGTTGGACTTAAGCCGCATAAGCTCGGCCAGCATCTCGGCCCGGCGCACGACGGGCAGGCCCCGGCGGCGGGCCTCGTCCAATTCTGCATTGCCCGGTTTGATCGCCGAAGAGATCACGACCACGGCCGCCCCTTCGACATTTTCAGCCGCTTGGCCTTCGAAGATGCGCCCGCCCAACTCGGCCAGCCGCACGGTGATCTTGGTGGTCTTCAGGTCCGATCCCTGCACCTTGTAGCCGTGGTTCAGCAGAACTTCGGCGATGCCAGACATGCCGATGCCGCCGATGCCGACGAAATGGATCGGGCCGACATCGGTCGGCAGTTTGGTGGCGGCGGCGTTCATTGGGGGTTTTCCTCTTCTGCGGGGGCCAGCGTGCCTTGGGCGGCAAGCTGTTCGACCATATCTGCCAATGTCTCGGCCGCGTCGGGTTTGCCGACCGACAGCGCGGCCCGCGCCATCTGCAACGCCCCATCGGGCATCTCAAGCACCGCGAGGATTTGGTCGGTCATGATTTCGGGGTTTGCCTTGCGTTCGGGCACCATGATCGCGGCCCCGGCATCAACCAGACCGCGGGCATTGGCGCTTTGGTGGTCACCTGCCGCAGCGGCAAAGGGGATCAGGATCGACGGACGCCCGATCACCGACAGATCNGCCACGCTGGAGGCACCAGAGCGGCTGATCACCAGTTGCGCTTCGGACATGCGGCGCGGCACATCGTCAAAGAAGGGGCGCACATCGGCGCTGATGCCAGACTCGGCATAGTAATCCGCCACCCGCTGGCCGTCTTCGTCGCGGGCCTGATGGCTGACGCGGATGTTGCGGATCATGTTCATCGGCAGCGCGGCCAGCGCGGGCGGCACCACGTCGGACAGGATGCGCGCGCCTTGGCTGCCGCCCATCACCAAGACTTCCATCGGGTAATCCCCCGGCGGGATATAGGCGGCCCCGGCACGGTCCAGCACGGCGGCGCGCACAGGGTTGCCCACATGCCAGCCCTGCACGCCCTCGGGCAGTTTCGTGGGCCAGATGCCGCAGGCCACGGCGTGCACCCGCTTGGCAAAGATTTCGTTCACCCGGCCCAGAATGCCGTTTTGCTCGTGGATCATGCGCGGCATCCGCAGCGCCCATGCAGCGCCAAGCGCGGGGATCGACGGATAGCCACCAAAGCCCACCACGACCGAAGGCCGGTCGCGCAGCATATTCAGCCCCGAGCGGACCACACCAGCCGCGATGCGGAACGGCACCAGCGCCTTGGCCACCACGCCGCCCCGGGCGAAAGTGGCGCTGCTGATCTGGCTGATCTCNACNGCTTCGGGAAAGCCGCCGGTATAGCGCGCGCCGCGGGCATCGGTGCTAAGCTTCACCCGCCAGCCGCGTTTCAGCATTACCTCGGCCAANGCCTGCGCGGGAAACATATGCCCACCGGTCCCCCCGGCGGCGATGATCAGCAGTNGNGCGGCCATCAGCGGCGGCCCCGGCCCAGAATNTCGCTGATCTCACCCTGCGGNCGCGAGCGGGTAAAGGCNAGGAGCATGCCCACGGCAATGCCGCTGGCGATCACCGAAGAGCCACCATAGCTCACGAAGGGCAGGGTCATGCCCTTGGCGGGCAAAAGCCGCACTGCCACACCCATGTTAATCATCGCCTGTACTCCGAATGTGCAGGCCAGCCCGGTTCCGGCCAGCCGGATGAAGGGGTCACGCTCGCGCACCAACCGCAACAGCGAACGGACGACCACAACAGTATATAGGGCGATGATGCAGACGACCATGATAAGGCCGTATTCCTCGGCAGCGACGGCGATGATAAAATCGGTATGCGCGTCGGGCAGCGACCATTTCACCTCGCCCTCGCCCACGCCNACNCCAAACAGCCCGCCTTCGCGGATGGCATTGGTGGCATAGCCAAGCTGGGTTGTCGGATCGACATCAACGCTGAGAAAGCCGTCGATACGNCGCGCGAANTGTTCGGAGTTGGAGTAGGCGAAGGTGCCCGCCAGAACAACGAGCCCTGCCATGCCGACCAGCAGCACCATCGGCGCGCCGGCCACGAAATACATCACGCCCCAGCCAAAGAGCACAAGACAGGCCTGCCCAAAGTCGGGCTGCATCGCCAGCATGAGCACGATGGAGATACACAGCGCAAAAGACCAAGACTTACCCGGAGGACCGTTGATCTCGGTTGCGGCGGCCATCATCCATGCGGCGGCCACCATGAAACCGGGTTTCAGAAATTCAGACGGCTGGAACGAGGCAAACCCCAGCGAATACCAGCGTGTCGCCCCCTTACCAAAGTCGGTGCCGAAAAAGGGCAGCAGCGCCAACGCCACGAATGAAAGAACAAACCCCAGCACCGCCAAACGCCGCACCAGCGTCGGCGACATCATCGAGGTCAGCAGCATCGCCACAAGCGCCAATCCGCCAAAGAACGCCTGCCGCTGCACATAGTGAAAGGCATCAAAGCCGTTTTTCGCCGCCAAGGGCGGTGAGGCGGCGAGCCCCAAAAGCATGCCGACAGCAAACAGAATCAACACGCAGGACAAAGCCCAGCGGTCGACCGTACGCCACCATTTTGGAAGGATCGGTTCACCATCCCGTACCGGGACCGCGCCATAGACCATCTCTGTCATGGGTATCTGCCTTAACTGCCTCAACGGCCCCTTTGCGGGGTCTCATCCGGGAAGAATAGCCCGAATTGTTATATGAAGCTAGTGCATTTCACCCCATGGCAGTGGCTGGCGTCGGCGGGGCCGTGGAGGGCCCCGCCGCTAGGCGATCAGATCACCGTATCAGGCTGCTCATCAGGCGGCCTTGTGGGTGCCGCGCACCGGGTAGCCTTTGTCGCGAACGAACTTGAGGCCGTTCAACAGCCCCTCCAACTCGGGCCGTGCGAAGGGCGCGTTAGAGATGTCGACGATCTGCAGCTTGCCTTCACCGTTGATGACAAAGGTGGCTGGTTCGGCGAAGGGCCGGTCGGTCTCCTGCGGGCTGCGCGGGTCAGAGATGTAAAGGCCAAGTTCTGCCATCTGTTCGAGGCTCAGATCATAGCCGATGGGCAGGGTCAGGCTGTCTTCCTCGGCCATGGATTTGGCCTTTTCCTCGGGGTCGCCCGAAACGGCGATCACATCCACACCGATCTCATGAAACTGGCTTTGCAGCTTTTCCAACTGGGCGAGGTACTTTTTGCAGATCGGGCAGTGCAGCCCGCGGTAGACCACCACCAATTGCCAATCGCGCCCCTCTTGCGGTTGGCCCAAGGTCAGCGTGCCACCGCCGAGTTTGGCCACATCCATTTTCGGGAAATCTTGTTCTGCGGTCAATTTGGTCATTCTCTGCTCCTGTTACATTTGTGTCTGCTCCCCAACTATGACGCATCAGTGATCAGGCAACCGTTGTCACGTCTTCTTGACCGGGCCTGCGCATTCGGGCAGAGCGCGCCCATGCAAGTTGATACAGCCATCATCGGAGCCGGTGCCGCCGGCATGATGTGCGCCGCCCACGCGGGCGGGCGCGTGTTGGTGGTGGACCATGCCAAAGCGCCGGGCGAGAAAATTCGCATCTCAGGCGGCGGGCGCTGCAACTTCACCAATATGCATTGCGGGCCGCAGGCGTTTCTCAGCCAGAACCCGCATTTCGCCAAATCCGCATTGGCACGCTACACGCAGTGGGATTTCATCGAACTAGTCGACCGTCACGGTATCGCTTGGCATGAGAAAACCTTGGGCCAACTCTTCTGCGACTCCAGCGCGAAAGAGATCATCGCCATGCTGCGGGGGCTGATGCATAAGGCCGGGGTCGATCTGCAATTGCAGAGCAGCGCCAGCAATTTTGCGAAGGTCGATGGCCACTTTACCTTTGATCTGCAAACACCGGATAAGACAGCGAAAGTCACCGCACGTAACCTTGTGATCGCCACCGGTGGGAAGTCCATCCCCAAGATGGGCGCGACCGGCATCGCCTATGACATCGCGCGCCAGTTCGGCCTGAAGGTGACCGATACGCGCGCCGCTCTGGTACCTTTCACCTTTGCCGAAGGCCGCTTTGCGCCGCTGGCCGGGGTGGCGACGCCTGTCCGTATCACTGCCGGTGCCACGGGCTTTGACGAGGCGCTGCTGTTCACCCACCGTGGCCTCTCAGGCCCCGCAGTTCTGCAGGCGTCATCTTACTGGCACGAGGGCGAAGCGATCACGGTGAACCTCGCCCCTGAGGGCACCCTTCTGGGCGCATTACGTGACCAGCGGCAGCAGTCGGGGCGGCGCAACTTTACCACCATCCTCGCGCAACACTTGCCGTCGCGGTTGGTTGAGTATTTGGGGCAAGAGTTCGATCTATCGGGCAACCTCGCTGATTGGTCGGACGCACGGCTGACCAGCTTCGTCGAAGCGTTACAGAATTGGCAATTGCACCCCGGCGGAACCGAAGGCTACCGCACGGCGGAGGTGACCCTTGGCGGCGTGGATACCGATGAGCTTTCATCGAAAACCATGGCAGCGAAAGAGGTGCCCGGCCTCTATTTCATTGGCGAAGCTGTGGACGTGACCGGCTGGCTGGGCGGGTATAACTTCCAGTGGGCGTGGTCCTCGGGCATGGCCGCGGCGCGAGCGATTGGCGGATAAGGGCGCGCCCTACTCCGCCAGCGCTTTTTGCACCTGTGCCACGAAATCCTCACCGCGCCGTTCGAAATTGTCATATTGATCGAAACTCGCCGCAGCCGGGGCAAGCAGGACAACATCGCCCTCTTCCGCCTCTGCCGCCGCGCGCGCCACGGCTTTTTCCATCGTGCCGCAGACTTCGGCATCGGTCGTCAACTGCATGGCAAAATGCGCCGCCTCGCGGCCAATGACATAGGCCTTGCGTACTGACCCTTGGGCCTCCGCCAGACCTTTCAGCCCGCCCTCTTTCTCCAACCCGCCGCAGATCCAGCGGATATTGCGGAAGGCCGCCAGCGCCTTGGCTGCGCTGTCGACGTTGGTGGCTTTGCTGTCGTTGACGTAGCGCACGCCATTCGCCTCGGCCACGGTCTGTGAACGGTGCGGCAGGCCGCCGAAACTGTGGAACGCCGCTTCGATCACGCGCGGGGCGAGGCCAAGCGCGCGGCAGGCGGCATAGGCCGCGCAGGCGTTCTGATGGTTATGCGCGCCCGGCAACCCTTGGATGCTGCGCAGATCAATTGAACCGACCTGTTTGCCACGGCGGTATTCACTCAAAAACCCTTTTTTGGCAAAGACCTGCCAGCCGGGGCCAGAGAGTTTGGTCTCTGCACTGATGCGGATCACCCGGTCATCACTCGGCCCCTCGCTCATCTGCCCAGCGAGGAAACGGCCCTCGGCCTCATCCACACCGATCACTGCGCGGTCTGGCCCGCCTTCGGAGAACAGCCGACGCTTCGCCGCGTAGTAGCCGCCCATGCCCGCGTGGCGGTCCAGATGATCGGGGCTGAGATTGGTAAAGACCGCCACGTCCGGCGTTAGCGCCCGCGCCAATTCGGTCTGATAGCTGCTGAGTTCCAGCACGACGACTTCGCCATCAACCGCTGGATCAAGGTCCAAAACCCCGCGCCCAATGTTGCCCGCCAATTGGCAGGGCCGACCGACATGCTCAAGAATATGATGGATCAGCGCGGAGGTAGTGGATTTGCCGTTCGACCCGGTCACGGCCACGACGCGGGGCGCCACGTCATAATGATCCCACGCCAGCGTGGCAAAGCTTTGGAAGAAAAGGCCGATGTCATTGTCCACCGGAACACCGGCGGTGAGTGCGGAGGCGACCACTGGGTTCGGCGCGGGATAGAGATGCGGAATGCCGGGGCTGACGATCAGCCGGGTGATTTTATCGAGCGCGCCGGGACTGTTGAGGTCAACACAGGCGAACCCCTCCCGCTCGGCCCGTGCGCGTGCTGCCGGATCATCGTCCCAACAGCTAACCTTGGCCCCGCCCGCCTGCAACGCGCGCGCCGCACTCAGGCCAGAGCGGCCCAATCCCAGCACTGCAACGCGCGCGCCTTCCAAGCCCTGTACTGGAATCATCTGCAATCCCCTGCTACCCGTTGACCCCAGAATGGGGGCATGATGCGCCTATCACAAGCCAGAGGTCGCCAAAGATGTCCAGCCCCGCGAAACCCGACCTTGCCGATGTGTTGCCGCGTCTCAATGACATGATGCGCGAAGACGACCATTGGGGAGATGTGGCGGCTTATATTCCGCAACTGGCGAAGGTGGACCCGGCACAGTTCGGCATCGCGGTCGTGACGGCGGATGGCCAGTGCCATGTGGCGGGCGATACGCAGGTGCCCTTTTCGGTGCAGTCGATCACCAAGGTCTTTACGCTGGCCATCGCCTTGGGACGCTCAGGCGATCAACTATGGCACCGCGTGGGGCGTGAGCCTTCGGGACGGGCGTTTAATTCCATCGTGCAGTTGGAGCAAGAACAGGGCCGCCCGCGTAATCCCTTCATCAACGCTGGCGCGATCGTCACAACGGATGAAGTCTTGGGCAACCGCGAACCGCGCGAAGCGCTGGCCGAGATCATGCGCTTCGTGCGTGAAGCTGCGGGCACCGATGACATCCACATCAACGACACCGTCGCAGCATCAGAGACCAATTTCGGCCACCGCAACTTTGCGCTGGCGCATTTTCTAAAATCCTACGGCAACCTCATTAACGCGCCGGAGCGGACGCTTGGCACCTATTTCCACCACTGCGCGATGGAGATGACGGTACAGCAGCTTGCCATGGCGGG
>NZSX01000025.1 GCA_002703405.1 Sulfitobacter sp.
GAGGCCAAAACATTGACCGCATCATAGACCACGACGCATAACTGAGGGTGGGTCAAATCTCGGTGAAAATACCGGGTCAGTTCTCAGTGACAATCAACATCCCAGATTCCAATTTGCCGTCCTCTTACGCCACAATCGACAAGATCCGCCAAGATGCAGCCGAAATGGCCCATGTGGAACTGGCGCCCTTGTCCCGGTCGATGGAGACATCAGGACCAGGAAACATCATGGACCGCTCTGGTCATTCGGGTCCGTGCTACGCAGTGCCAACCCCGGCAGAGGAAGTGGCAGATCCGCCGCCTGAAGCGCCTTTCACTGAATCTGAAGCGCCGCCGGTGTCCAAGGACTTCGAGGAGTTGGAGGCCAACACTAAGCCCATGTTCAGTCCCATCACGGAGAGTAAGGTATGAGCGAGTTCATCGTCGAGGCGTATCGGGATGCTGCCGCCAATACGGCCAGCAAGGTATATCCCTTGGTACGTGCTGCAAAACTGAAGGCTGACTTCGCCCGGGTCTTCAGCGCTCATTTGGGGCATTTGATCGGTGGGGGCGCTTCGAAACTGAAGGGCTTCTCGTGACCGGACCTTCCGGCACTGGTAAGACCACTGAAATCGGTGCGCTGATCTGCCAGTTCAACGCGGACAAGATCGTGCTTCCCGATGGATCGCGGGCGCGTTTTGCAGAGTGCGTTCTGAAAGGGATCGGGACCTGGAAGGATCTCGGCAAGGCGACCGCCAAGGCCATTGGCTATCCGCTGAGCACTAAGGCAAGACTGACGCAGAGTGAAAACTGGGATATTGTCGTTCGGGAAGCCAAGCTCGCCGGTGTCATCGGCATTCATTTTGATGAAGCACAGCATATCTTTCGCGAGAAGAGTGATGCAGACCGGTTCGCGGTTCTCGACTTCTTCAAGACTTTGATGAAATCTCATGACTGGCCCTTGATGCTGATCTTTTCAGGTGTTCCTGACCTGAACGACTACATCGAGATGGAGCCTCAGC
The DNA here is from genome assembly GCA_002703405.1 of Sulfitobacter sp. Taxonomy (GTDB): domain Bacteria; phylum Pseudomonadota; class Alphaproteobacteria; order Rhodobacterales; family Rhodobacteraceae; genus Sulfitobacter. Next base: position 1,001 of record NZSX01000025.1, read on the forward strand.
TCCATCGGATGCTTCACCGCATTCGTTTCAACGATATCAATATCCCGGACGACTACCGGACCATTCATGAAATCGTGGGCAGCTACGCACTTAGGGCGGAAACGAACGTTGACCCTGACCTAATGTCGCAGGACTTTTTCGACCGCTTGGTCGCAGCTTCGGCTTATCGATGGGGGCTCTTAATAGAGGTAACAGAAGGTGCGGTCGGGGAAGCGGCGGTCACCGTAGCGAACACCCTGATGCGGGATCATTTTACGGATTGGTGGGTAGGAAAAACCGAGGTCTCAAGGGTGGCAACTCCGTTCACCCACAGTGGTTACAAGACGCTGTACCGGAAAGATCATCCCTTCAAGAAGGCCCTTGCCGACTAGCTTCGTTTTGATCTGATGATTAAGGCTTCAAAGCCCGCCTCTCTGAGGCGGGCTTTGTCGTGCGATAGGACAGCCCAGCGACCATCGAAAAAATCCAAAAAAGTTTGCGCAGACTATCGGTTCCTTGCGCAGGCTATGTCTTTTTGATTCGTTTTTATGGCGGCGTAATCTATTGATATATCGTTTATATACGGCATCAGACCTTTTGGAATTTTTCACTTTGCGCAGACATCCACTTTCGTTGGCACGATGCCAACATCTGCCTCATTCACCCCGTTGTTGCTTGAAATCCCCAACCGGTCTGTCAGATTGCGCGGGATATAATCAGGAATGGCAGAGGCTTTGATGAAAACAGGAACTTTTGTGATCGGGGCGGCCTTGCTGGCTGTTGCCGGATGTACGGTGCCCGCGACCGCGCCACAGGGCGGGTCGGAACGGGTGGGCAATCTGCCAGAGTCGGTGGTGCGCCTTGCCGCGCCGAACCAAGACCTGTCCACGGCGCGTTTGCTGCCCGAAGATGGCTGCTATTGGTATCAGCACAGCGGTCCGGTTGAGACGACGATGGTGCCGCTGCGGGCGGTGGGCGGCAATCCGATCTGCACCAAACGTCAAGCCTAATGAGAGCGGGGACCGCCTGTTCGCGGTCCCCGTCCTGCGTCGCGGCTTAGCTGCGCGCGACGACGCTTTCTTCTGCCGAATAGAGATAGGCCGTCGAGCCGGTCCGCACATTCGGGTAGAGTTGGTTAATATGCGCCATAATCATCCGCACACAGCCAGAGCTGGCCCGCCCACCAATGCTGCGCGGCTCGGGTGTGCCGTGGATACGCAGATAGGTGTCACGGTTGCCTTCGAATAGATAAAGCGCCCGCGAGCCGAGGGGGTTCTCAGGGCCGGGCGAAACACCATCTTCAAGGCCCGCGTAAAGCTCAGGATCGCGCTTGATCATGTTTTGAGTGGGGGTCCAATGCGGCCATTCCACCTTGCGCTTGATCGTATAGGTGCCCGGCTCATAAAGGTTGCCGCGCGCAATCGCCACGCCGTAGCGCATCGCGGTGCCGCCTTCTTCGATATGGTAGACATAGCGCGCCACGGCATCAACGTGGACATCACCGACGCGCAGATTCTCGTTCGCCACAACCCGCTGAGGCAGGAAACGCGGGTGGACGCCCCAAGGGTTGCTGGTCGCCGGGTCAAACCCTGTCGGGGTGATCCGCGCGTCCCATGCGGCTTTCTCCGCTTCGCTGGGGCGGGTGCGTGCCATCAAAGGAGTGGCAATCGCGCCGGAAAAAAGCGCTGTGGTGGTCTGGATGAAATGACGTCTTGTCAGCATGTGGTCGCTCCGTGGTTGACCTCTCTGCGCAGGGCAGGGTCGTATGCGTGTATGAAAGACTAACGGCCTTTCCCCGCCGGAGGTTCAAGGAAGAAGGCCGTTGTTAAAGAGAATGTGATCTAAAACACACGGTTTTCACGAAAACAGGGGCGCGCAGGGGGCCGCGCGCCCCGAAGGCACTGGGGGTGAGGGTGGGGTTGGCGGTGCCCGCTCAGCCACGGCCCCGGTAGGGCGGCACGCCCTGATCGGGGATCCAGACGCCCTCGGGCAGGGGGCCGGTCTGCCAGAACACATCGATGGGGATGCCGCCGCGCGGATACCAGTAGCCGCCGATCCGCAGCCATTGCGGATCAAGGAAAACGGCCAAGCGGCGCGCGATGGAGACCGTGCAATCCTCATGGAAAGCGCCGTGATTGCGGAACGAGGTCAGGAAAAGTTTGAGCGATTTGGATTCCACCAGCCACGGGCCGGGCACATAGTCGATCACCAGGTGGGCAAAGTCCGGCTGGCCGGTCATCGGACAGAGCGAGGTGAACTCGGGCGCGGTGAAACGCACGTTATAGGCGACATCGGCCTGCGGGTTCGGCACCCGCTCCAACTCGGCCTCTTCGGGGCTGGCGGGAATGCGGGTCTCACCGCCGAGTTGTTTGAGATTGCTGTAGATGTCTTCGGACATAGGTGTCTCCATCGGTCAGACGCCGCGCTTGTTGCCCCAGATCAGGACATGAAGCTGCGGCAGGATGCGGGGGGCGAACCAGTGATCGGTCATGGCAAGGTTGGTCAGCCAACCCAGACGGTCGGCCAGCGCCTGCGGGTCAACGGGCGTGGCGGGGTCGACCTCGGGATTGCCGGGCTGGAGGTAGAGCGGGATATCGGGGTGATGCGCATGCACTTCGCGGGCCCAGTGGTAGTCGATCTCATCGAAGATCACGATCTTCATCACCTGTTGGCGCGCCTGAGCGCCGAAGGCCCGGCAGGCGTCGAAGGCATCCCAATCGACAGTCTCACCGCTTGAGGGCGGTTTGGGAGAGAGCACCAGCGTATCAAGATCGGCAAACCACGGGCGCGCGATGGAGCCTTGGGTCTCGCAGGCGAAACGGTATCCCGCGGCCTGCCCCATCCGGATCAGCGGACCGAAATCCTGAATTGCCGGGTTGCCACCGGAAAGGGAGACGGTCAGCGGTTGATCCTTGGAGAGTTTGCGGATCCGGCGCCAGATATCCTCGGTCGACATGGGGGCCCAGCTATGGCGGTATTGGCTGTCGACGGCGTGCAGACTGTCGCACCAGCTACACCGATAGTCACAGCCGCCCGCGCGAACGAATACCGTCGGCTCCCCGATCAGCGCGCCTTCGCCCTGAATGGTGGGGCCGAAAATCTCGGCTATGCGCAGGCTCATGGTCGGTATTCCGCCCATGTCTTGGGGGTCTCGCTGACCAGCACCGCGCAGGTTTCCGGCCAACGCGCCGCGCACCAATCGTGGAAATGCTTTGCCATATTCTCGGCCGTGGAGGGGCCGTCGAGAACATCGTTCAGATGCCGGTGGTCAAAGTGATCGTCGATATAGGTCTTGAGCGGCTTCAGGTCGTGATAATCGCGCACGAAACCGTCGGCATTGAGCGTCTCGGCGGCCAGTTCGACCACGACGATATAGTTGTGCCCATGCAGCCGCGCGCATTGGTGGTCGTCGGGCAGGTGGGTCAACTGGTGGCTGGCGGAGAAGTGAAATTCCTTGCGAATACGGAACATCAGCCTTCCCCTCGTGTGGCGAGGGCCGTGGTCCAATAGTCCGGGTCGGCATAGACCGTCGGGTCGGTGACCTCGGCCAAATGAAAGGCTTCGCGCCGCTCGACACAGGTGCCGCAGCGCCCGCAATGGACCGCGCCGCCTTTGTAGCAAGACCACGTCTCAGCGAAAGGCGTGGCATGGCGCGCGCCTTGGCGGACGATCTCGGCCTTGCTTTGCTCGACGAAGGGCGTGNGCAGNCGCACNTNGGCATAGCCGTCGAGNGCGGCCTGCTGCATNGCNTCGAAGGCGCGGGTNAANCCGGGGCGGCANTCGGGATAGATGAAATGNTCGCCGCCATGCACGGCAGTGGCCACGGCCTCNTCNCCCTGNGCNGCNGCNATGCCAAAGCCGATCGACAGCATGATCGCATTGCGGTTTGGCACGACGGTGATCTTCATCGTGTCTTCGGCGTAATGCCCATCGGGCACGTCGATATCATCGGTCAGTGCGGAGCCTGACAGCNCAGCACCNATNCCGCGCATGTCGATCAGGTGGAACGGCACGCCNAGCCGNNTGGCGGCGGCTTCGGCGAAGTCGACCTCCTTGCGGTGGCGTTGACCATAGTCAAAAGAGACAAGCCGGGTGAGGTGANGCTCNGCNGCGGTNATATGCGCAAGCGACACGGAATCGAGTCCGCCTGAGCAGATGACAAGTGTTTTCATTCTGGGGCCCTTGTTTTGATGTCCGGGTAGGCTGCGACCGGATGGCGGGGCTTATTTCAGAATTTTCACAGATTGCAAGCCTTCCGNGCAGCGGCGCCGGGTCGCAGGCATGAGGGCAGGAGGGGCGCGGTCAGAGCCNGTTAAAATANGGGATTTGGCCTTTACGATTAAACCTAAGTTAACTTTAGCCAAGTCCGAATCCGCGCTAAGGTGAGGATATGTTGAAAAGCAGCCAAAGCGTCACGCTTGACGCCAGCCATTATGAATTGATCGAGGCGATGACCGACGAAGTGGTCATCCTTGACGCCACCGGCGAGATTGTCGCGGTAAATATGGCGTGGAAGATCTTTTGCGAAGAGAACGGCGGGGACGCCGGGTCGCATTATGTCGGGGCCAATTACTTTGACATCTGCAAAGCGGCGGTGATGGATTCCGTGGTGCAGGCGGAAACCGTTNTGGACGGGCTGCGACAGGCATTGAGAACCGGTGCCGCCTTTGAGGGGGAATACCCCTGTGATGGGCCGGGCGTGCGGCGCTGGTTTCANCTGAACGCCAACCGCATGACAATCCAAGGCGCGCCCTGCCTGCTGTTGCAGCACCGNAATGTCACCACGCGCCGCATGGCCCATGATGATATCGAGCGTGCCCATGTGCGTGCTGAAACCTTTGCCGCCCTNGTCGCCACCACGGGCGAAGCGATCCTGACCTATGATATGGATGGCCGTATCATCAGNTGGAACCCCGCCGCCGAGCGGCTTTATGGCTATACCGAAGAGGAGGCATTGGGCCNGTCGGTCGAGCTTTTGTATCCGCCGGATTGGCCGACACGGGTGCTTGAATATCGCGATCAGATTATGGCGGGNAAGCTGCGCCAGTTCGATGCNGTGCGGGTCGCCAAGGACGGCACCGAGCGGCATGTCACAATCGCCTGCACGCCCATCCGGACGCTGTCGGGGGATATCGTTTCGATCTCGAACATCCACCACGATGTGACCGCGACGCGCAAAGCCGAAGAGGTGCGCGATCTTGTCTCGCGGGAGGTNATCCACCGCGCCAAGAACATGCTGTCTTTGGTGACGGCGATGCAGCGNCANACGGCGAGTTCGGCGGCNTCTCTGGCGGAGTTCAACAAATCCTTCGGGGACCGTATTCAGGCGCTGGCNCGTTCAACCGATTTGCTGGTCGATGGTGGATGGTCCTCCGTGGACCTTGCNCANCTGGTCCGGGCGCAATTGGACCCCTTTTTGCATCTGCAAGGCAAGGGGGTGGATGTGGCAGGCCCCACCGTCGCTTTGGGGCCGCAGGCNTTGCAGCTGATCGGCATGGCGCTGCACGAACTGGCGACGAATTCTACCAAATACGGTGTGATGAGCGGCGGGGGCGGCGATATCCGGTGCCATTGGTCGCACACCGAACAGGGCGGNCTGCGCTTCCAGTGGGTCGAGACCGGCATCACATTTGATCCCTCCGCCAAAAAAGCGTCCGGCTTTGGCAGCAAGGTGCTTTCCGTATTGGCCCCNGCCATGGTCGATGGCTCGGCGGATACGGTGACCAGTGAAGACGCACTGACCTGGACCGTGACGATCCCCGCCGCGCATCTTGGCAAGGTGACCTGAAGGTCACGAAACCTTACGCCTCGGGGGATGTATGCCCGCAAGGGCCGTTCCCGGTGGCGCAAAGTAGCGCTTTTGCGGAACTCTCCTGCGCTGGAAACTTGTTCCTNCCCCAGACACGTCGTTTGNAAAANCAATAGGAGGCTAGGATGGCCGAAGGACAGGACAAGACCGCAAAGCTTTACCGCATGGTGATGGAGCAGCACCTCTGTCCCTTTGGGTTGAAGTCTAAAGACCTGCTGGAGCGGCAGGGCTATCNCGTCGANGATCACCACCTGACGACGCGCGAAGAGACCGACGCCTTCATGGCAAAAGAGGGTGTGNAAANNACGCCGCAGACCTTTATCGATGGTGAGCGGATAGGCGGCTNCGACGATCTGCGNGTNCATTTCGGTCTGGACAAGCCCAANGAAGANCAGTCGGACACCAGCTATCAGCCCGTCATNGCCATTTTCGGCGTGGCCTTCCTGATGGCACTGGGCCTTTCTTGGTANGCCTTCGACAGNATCTTCACCCTGCGGGCNTTTGAATGGTTCATCTCGATCTCGATGTGTTTCCTCGCCGTACAGAAGTTGCAGGANATCGAGAGCTTTTCGACNATGTTNCTGAACTACGANCTGCTGGCGCAGCGTTGGGTGCCCTATGGCAAGGTCTACCCCTTTGGCGAGGCGCTGGCNGGTATCNTGATGACAGCCGGTGCGCTGACATGGCTGTCGGCCCCCGTCGCGATTGTCATCGGCGCGATCGGCGCGGTGTCGGTGATCAAGGCGGTCTATGTCGACAAACGCGAGTTGAAATGCGCCTGTGTGGGCGGNTCAAGTAATGTGCCGCTTGGGTTCGTCTCGCTCACCGAGAACNTCATGATGCTGGGCATGGGGATTTGGATGTTGATCAAGGTCTACGGCTAAGCGGATCGGGGCGCGCCGAGGTTTGGGCGTAGGCTGGTNTCAGGGGGATATCTGGTCGGGCTGAGAGGATTCGAACCTCCGACCCCCTGCTCCCGAAGCAGGTGCGCTACCAGGCTGCGCTACAGCCCGACCGATGTGCAGCGCATAGCGCAGCGTGGCGTAATTGGCAATTGGCCAGTTGTAGGGATTTTGCGGTGCGGATGGNGANATCGGGCGNAGTTGGGGGCGCTGCCCCCGCAGCCTTTGGCTGCTCCCCCGCGGGTATTTAAGAAAGNATGAAGGGGGAAGGGGCGGGGCGTGAACCCCGCCGCGGTTCTTTAAAGGCTNGCGTCGAGCGCTTNGAGGATCGCGTTGCCCATTTCNTCGGTCGTGATGGGGGTGCCGCCNTCGGGGCCCATCAGATCGGGGGTGCGGGCGCCGTCGGCCAGTGCCTGTTCGACGGCTTTTTCCAAACGGGCCGCTTCTTCGCNTTGATCGAAGGAGTAGCGCAGNGCCATGGCNAAGCTNAGNATACAGGCGATCGGGTTGGCTTTGCCTTGGCCCGCGATGTCGGGGGCGGAGCCGTGGACGGGCTCGTAGAGGGCTTTGGGNCGGCCATCGGCNTTGGGCGCGCCGAGGCTGGCGGAGGGCAGCATGCCGAGGCTGCCCGTGAGCATGGCGGCGCAGTCGCTGAGGATGTCGCCGAAGAGGTTATCGGTGACGATNACGTCGAANTGNTTGGGGGCNCGGACCAGNTGCATGGCGCCGTTGTCGGCGTACATATGGCTGAGTTCGACATCNGGGTATTCGGCNTCGCGNACCCGNTGGGTGACTTCGCGCCACAGGATGCCGCTTTCCATGACATTGGCTTTTTCCATGGAGCAGACTTTGTTGCCCCGGCGGCGGGCGAGTTCAAANGCGGAGCGGGCGACGCGCTCNATCTCGCTTTCGGTGTAGCGCTGCGTGTTGATGCCNACGCGNTCGTTGCCTTCNTCGAAGATGCCGCGNGGTTCNCCGAANTANACGCCNGAGGTCAGTTCGCGNACGATCATGATGTCGAGNCCNGCNACGATGTCTTTCTTNAGNGAGGAGAAATCNGCCAGCGCGTCAAAGCATTGNGCNGGNCGCAGGTTGGAGAAGAGGTCCATNTCNTTGCGCAGGCGCAGGAGGCCGCGTTCGGGTTTGACCGAGAAGTCGAGGTCGTCGTATTTCGGGCCGCCNACGGCGCCCAGAAGNACCGCGTCGACTTCGAGGGCGCGGGCCATCGTGTCGTCGTGCAGGGGTGTGCCGTGTTTGTCATAGGCGGCACCGCCGACCAGATCNTGCTCTACGTCGAAGGCCAGATCGCGCTTTTCGCCGAACCAATCGATGATGCGCGTGACCTGNGCCATAACCTCGGGGCCGATGCCGTCGCCGGGGAGGATGAGCAAGGATGGGTTGGCCATGGGNAACTCCTGAAAATACGGTTGNNGATTGGGTAGCCTGCGGGTTCCGNAGGGTCAAGATAGCGGCGCNTCAGCGGGTGAGGTCGACCCAGACCAGNGCATGGCGGCTGGCGTCTTCCCCCTCGGGCCANATNAGGCCAGCGTCGAGCACCTGCCAGTCGCGNGAGGGCAGGATGTAGTCGACGCGCATCGGGCCGGTTTGNGNCCAGTNGNCTGTNGNNTGNTCGGNNAGCGGGTCTTGCAAGGNNGGGTGNGNNAGCAGNNNGGCNATGGCGTCACCGCGTCCNTCNCCNCGCGTGGGATCAAGGTTGGCATCGCCGAGGAGNATGAAAGCATCTNGGGGCGGGGTGCCGATCACTCCGGCAAGGTGGTGAGACCAGAAGGCTGTTTCATCGTGGTTGCGNCGGCCGTTNCGGTCTTCGGGGCCGTCGAANACNGGCGGGGTGGCGTGGTANGTCAGCAGGGTGATNGGGCCGTNGGGNAGNTGGACNGGCAGGGACCAGTGGCTGTTGGACGACAGNCGNTGCGNGGCNTGNGCNTCGGNTCCGNCGAAGGGGGNGCCGTCGATNATNGGGTANAGNGNNNCGGGGAGGTCGCGCCAGAGGAGGGNGCTGAAGTCNTGNAGNTNNNCNGTCATGANNGGGATNGCGNGNGAGGATNGCCATNGCGCCTTGNCCNAANAAACGGCCGTANCCNTGNGCGTCGCGGGGGCCNCCGCGNTTGCCNTCNNCGTNGAGGTCCGCNCCGCTTTGNCGGCCTGCNTTGGGNGGCGCGGCGAAGCGGTGGGGNTAGGGCGCNCCGGCAGNGGTGAGGGCGTCNGCAAGGGCGTTGAGGGCGCTGCGTTCNAGATCGTAGTCAATGCCTTGGAGGGCGATGATATCGGGATCGGCGGCGGCGATGGTTTGCACCACCGAAGCGATGCTTGGGTCATCGCCGCGCAGGATGTCGCGCAGCAGAATGCCCGGCCCTTTGCGTGACAATTCGGTGTTGAAGGTNGCGATGCGCAGCGGNTCGGCCTGNGCGAAACCNGTCAGCAGGAAAAACGCCAGCAGCAGNCNGATCAGGCGGCCTGCATATGCGCTTCGGCGTAGGCGCGGCGGCGTTTGTCGTGGATCATCTCGGCCACGCGCCCCATGGCGATGCCCCGCATGATCATACTGGCCGGAAGNAANGCCCATGCGCTTATTGTCCAGATCATGGTTTGCGGATTGCTNAGTGAGATNGGATCTAGCAGATCGGCNGTGGCTTTGACCACNGCGGGGATGATNAAGGGCAGCAGGAAGCCAAGCGCGATGTTGATCCGNGCNTCGCGTTGCAGACGGTAAAGCACGTCGCCCCCGGCNGTTGGGTCAAAGAGCGGCAGATTCACCCAGACGTTAAAGGCGCCTTGGCGGGCNGGCCAGCCCATGACCCGCACCAGCACCACGAAGGTCGCCAATGCGATGAGCGAAACGAGGTAGGCCAGCCCCGCTGCCGTGCGGATCAGATTGACCGCCTCATAGGNGGCATCGGCGGGCATCATCAGCACCACNAGNCGNACCGGNGAATAGGGGAAATCAAGCGCGTTGCCCAAAATCACGCCGAGCGAGGTCAGCGCGCCTGTCAGCAGGGTGGGGGCCGCTTGGCCCCGTGCGATCAGNGACAGAACGACGATGGTGAACAGCAGGCTNATGAAGCGCAGCCGATTGAAGGGTGGCGCATCGCGAAATTCGACGATGCTCGGTTGGCGCGAGTTGTATTCCATGAAGGTCAAAATCGACGCGATACAGGCGAGAAGCACGGTGATCTGGCTCGANTCCGCATNGGCACCCGGCAAAAGGAGCGCAGGTGNGGCTATCAATAGCGCCACCAATAGGCCACGCGTCGCCGCGCCTGTCATTCGTCCGATCACTGCTCTGCCCTTCCAAACTGGCCAGACGCGATNCATTGCCGCGTGCTTGTTCCAACTTGATGGCCCCGGTTGCTGGGGCTCGCCTCATTATTGTCCAATTTNTGCCTTCTTTCNGCGNNCGCCTCAAGGCTNCGCGTGNAGAAGAGCAGNNTNCTGGGGTATTTTGAGGGAAAGGGTGGTGCGTTCTTGCATCAATTNCNTGGCNGNTTGATGGCNGGCCGCAACATCTTGTGGGCGNTNGANTTACGCCCACAAGTTGAGTTTAGAANTGAGCNNTTANACCCAAGGACGGCTCTGGTTGAGCGAATCCTCATAGGTNTCGATCGCNGTGCCCTTTTCNAGCGTCAGGCCNATGTCNTCCANNCCGTTGAGCAGGCANTGCTTTTTGAANGCNTCNACTTCGAAGGGNAANTTCTCACCGTCNGANGTNGTNACNGTCTGNCCTTCNANATCNATGGTCATCCGCGCGTTTGAGCCTTTTTCGGCGTCCTTCATCAGCACATCNACCTGCTCTTGCGGGAGGACGATGGGCAGGATGCCGTTCTTGAAGCAGTTGTTNTGAAAGATGTCCGCAAAGCTGGGCGCNATGACACAGCGGATGCCGAAATCCTTGATCGCCCAAGGCGCGTGTTCGCGCGAAGAGCCGCAGCCNAAGTTGTCGCCTGCGACGAGGATTTGCGCGTCGCGGTATTGCGGTTGGTTCAGCACGAAATCGGGGATTTCGTTGCCTTCGCGGTCATAGCGCATTTCGTCGAACAGGTTCACGCCAAGGCCGGAGCGCTTGATCGTTTTGAGAAAGACCTTGGGGATGATCATGTCGGTGTCGATGTTCACCAGCGGCATGGGGGCCGCGGTGCCGGTGATTTCTGTAAACTTTTCCATCGGGNTATCCTTCGGAGAGTGCGGGAACNGCGCNGCNGANCGGCGCGTTNTNNGCAANTNGGNNATCAGGAGGGCATGGCATGNCGTACCAAACCGGCACGAAAGTGGAATGGGACTGGGGCAATGGCACCGGGACCGGCAAGATCGTCAAGAAATACACGCAGAAGATCACGCTGAAGCTGCAGGGCAGCGAGGTGACCCGCAAAGCGAGCGATGACGAACCGGCCTATAAGATCGAACAGGACGACGGCAGCGAAGTGCTGAAGTCTGGCAGCGAGTTGCGCAAGGCCNACTGAGCCCTGCGCAACGCGCCCGGTATCCACGCCCCGGTCGNTCACGCCAATTCGCGCACGTCGGTCANNTGACCNGTGAGAGCNGCCGCCGCGGCCATGCCGGGCGANACNAGNTGCGTGCGNCCTTTATAGCCCTGACGCCCNTCNAAGTTNCGGTTCGANGTGGCCGCGCAGCGTTCGCCGGGGGCNAGCTGNTCGGGGTTCATCGCCANACACATCGANCANCCNGCNAGACGCCATTCGAAACCGGCCTCGCGGAAGATGTCCGCCAGTCCTTCTTCCTCGGCCTGCGCACGCACGAGGCCTGAGCCGGGCACGACCATGGCGCGCAGNCCGTCNTTGATCTTNTTGCCNTTCAGCACNGCAGCGGCGGCGCGCAGGTCTTCGATGCGGCCATTGGTGCAGGAGCCGATNAAGACGGTGTCGATCTGGATGTCGGTCAGTTTNTGGCCNGGNNTCAGNTCCATATANTCCAGCGCNCGTTTCACCGCGTCGACCTTNCCGCCNTTGAAGTCNTCNGGCGCAGGGACGACCGTCNNGTCGATCGGCAGCACGTCNTCGGGCGAGGTGCCCCATGTNACGACTGGTGCGATGTCTTCGCCNTTNAGCGTNACGACCTTGTCNNANTGGGCGTCNTCGTCNGAGNAGAGCGTTTTCCACCAGTCCATCGCCGCTTCCCATTGNGCGCCTTTCGGNGCGTGGGGGCGGCCTTTGCANTANTCNAANGTCTTTTCGTCNGGNGCGATNAGGCCCGCGCGNGCGCCGCCTTCNATCGCCATGTTGCAGACGGTCATGCGNCCTTCCATCGACAGNTCGCGGATCGCTTCGCCNCANTATTCNATGACATAGCCGGTGCCGCCCGCGGTGCCGGTGGCGCCGATGACNGANAGNGTGATGTCCTTNGCCGTGACNCCGGGGCGCAGCTTGCCNGTGATCTCNACCTTCATGTTCTTNCCCTTGCGCTGGATCAGCGTCTGGGTGGCNAGNACGTGCTCAACCTCNGANGTGCCGATGCCNTGNGCCAGNGCGCCNAAAGCGCCGTGGGTCGCGGTGTGGCTGTCGCCGCANACNACGGTCATGCCGGGCAGGGTCCAGCCCTGCTCGGGGCCNACNATATGCACGATGCCTTGGCGCACNTCCGANACNGGGTAGTANTGCACGCCNAANTCNCGCGCGTTCTTNTCNANNGCNGAGACCTGAATGCGGCTGTCTTCGGTCATCGCNNCGGGGTCTTCGCGGCCCTCGGTGGTTGGCACGTTGTGATCCGGCACGGCGATGGTCTTGTCCGGNGCGCGGACGGTGCGGCCCGACATGCGCAGCCCCTCAAAGGCCTGCGGGCTGGTCACTTCGTGGACGAGGTGACGGTCGATATAAAGCAAGCANGTGCCGTCATCGGCTTCGTGGACGACATGGGCGTCCCAGATTTTATCGTAAAGCGTCTTGGGGGACATGATGGTCCTCTCCCGTGGTTTGGAATGGCTATGGGTGTGGCTGAGAGGGNNGGCTTATAGTCGNGCNAGAACGCTATGCGTNGCGCCGAAAAAGCGTTCGCGCAGACGCGCACGGTCGCAAAGATCAAACACCAGTATCATGGGGCCTTGGATATAGACCCTGAGNGAGTCTCGCAAGGTGGCATCGTGGGGCGGTGTNCGGGGCTGGTCGCGCGGCGGTTCTTGCTCTGGCGAGGAGCCTGTGCAACCGTGATCTNCCTGAGTTGCAAAGGCCGTACATGATCCCTGAGTCCCACCCTTTCTCGAACTTCCTTCTATCGCTTCAGGCTTTGTTTGATGGGGTTCTCGGCTTTGGTGAAAGCGTCCTGAGCCCCGGNTGGCGGCAGAACCAGATTTTGATCTTGCTGGCCTTGGTTGCGCTGGCGTGGATCCTGCATCGGGTCACCGGNGTGATGCTGCAAAACTGGGTCCGCTCGCGCGAAGGGTGGTCCAAGTGGCAGTTGCGGGTGGTGGTGCAGGTCAAGCGACGGCTGGGGCTGATNTGGTTCGCNNTGCTGGCGGGGCTTTTGTATCAGGTGATGCAGAACGTCACTTGGCCATCGCGGTCNTATCTNATCGGNTTGGCGGCGACNCTNGCGGCNATCTATGTCGGCATCGCCTTTGCCGCGCGNCTGGTGCGCAANCGNCCNCTGCGGCGCATGGTGACATGGGGGCTGTGGATCTATGCCACGCTCTACATGCTGAATGTCGCGGACGATGTGGCGGTGTTTNTGGATGACGTGGCGCTGACNATNGGNGANTTCCGNCTNTCGGTNNTGACCGTCCTNACGGCTTTGGTNGTGGTCGGCGCGNTGCTGACNATGGCGCGNNTNGCCAGCACNACAACNGCNGCGACGATCCGNAANAACGAAGACATCAGCCCGTCGATGCANGTGCTGGCGGTGAAGGGCGTGCAGATCCTGCTTTANGGTTTGGCGTTCTTTATCGGCGTGCGGGCCGTGGGGATTGATCTGACGGGGCTGGCGGTGCTCTCGGGTGCGATCGGTGTGGGCCTTGGTTTNGGTCTGCAAAAGGTCGTGTCGAACCTCGTCTCGGGNGTGATCATCCTGCTGGATAAGTCGATNAANCCNGGCGATGTGATCAGNCTGGGNGAGACCTTNGGCNGGATCCAAACGCTCGGCGCGCGCTATGCCTCTGTGGTCACGCGGGACGGCAAAGAATACNTGATCCCGAACGAAGACCTGATCACCGGACAAGTGGTGAACTGGTCGCATTCCAATGACTTTGTGCGCCTCGATATCTATTTTGGCACNGCCTATTCCGACGATCCGCATNTGGTGCGCAAACTGGCGGTCGATGCGGCCAANGGNGTCGACCGGGTGCTGAGCTACAAGGCGCCGGTCTGTCANATCGTNGGCTTTGGCGATTCGTCGGTGGATTACATCCTGCGCTTNTGGATCAAGGATCCGACCGGCGGGCTGACCAACATTCGCGGCAATGTCTATCTGGCGCTTTGGGATGCNTTCAAGGAAAACGACATCTCGATCCCCTTCCCGCAGCGCGAGGTGAAGATCATCGAAGACAGTCAATTGGCGCTCTCACGGGCCGCGGTGGCAGAGAATTTGCCTGACTAGGCGGGGATTTGCGCCACGGTTCACGCGGAGCGCATAGGGTCCATTGAAAAATCTGGCCTATATCGCTAAATTAGGGGGGCTCGGCACCGGGGCAAGCGTTCAGCATTGGCGGTGCATTACGAAGGAGGACAATGTCCTGTCTCTTAACGTTGACGCAGCGCAGGCTGCTGACCATGGGGCCGCAATGACTGCCGCCTCGCAAATCGCAACCAGCGACGACCTGCTGGCGCTTATCCTTTCCTCGCTGAATGACGACAAGGCCGAAGACATCGTGCAGATCGATCTGCGCGGCAAGACGGCCATCGGCGACTATATGGTGATCTGCTCGGGCCGCTCCACGCGGCAGGTTTCGGCGATCTCGGAAAAGCTGGCACAGGCCGTCAAAGACGCCACCGGACGTACGTCCAAGATGGAAGGCCGCGAGACCGGCGACTGGGTCTTGATCGACACAGGCGACGTTGTTGTGCATGTCTTCCGGCCCGAAGTGCGTGAGTTCTACCAGCTCGAAAAGATGTGGCTGGGCGGCGAAGACGCGGCTGCGGTCATGCCGCACTGATCCTGCTTTCGCGGGACTAAGCCATGCGGGTACATATCTGCGCCATGGGCCGGCTTCGCGCCGGTCCCGAAAAAACTCTTGTCGATGACTATCTCACCCGGTTCGACCGGACCGGGCGCGGTCTGGGCCTTGGCCCTGCGCGCGTGGTTGAGATGGAAGACAAAAAGGGCGGCGGCATGGCTGCCGAAGCCGTCCTGTTACAGCGCGCGATCCCGCAGGGTGCGGTGATCTGCGTGTTGGATGAGCGCGGCAAAGTCGAAACCTCCCCTGCTTTTGCCGAACGGCTTGGCGCTTGGCGTGATGCCGGGCGGGGGGATTTGGCCTTTGTCATCGGCGGGGCGGATGGCATTGATCCCAGTCTCCGTTCCGAGGCGGATCACGCGCTGTCCTTTGGCAAGATGGTCTGGCCGCATATGCTGGTGCGGGTCATGCTGGCCGAACAGCTATACCGCGCCGCCGCGATCCTATCGGGCGGGCCTTATCACCGGGTCTGAGGTTTAGGGAACAAGGGGGATCAGGGCAGCGGGATCGTCACCAATTCCGGCGACCAGCCACTCACACTGTCGCGCGCCTGAATGCTGACCTCAGTCATCCCATCCGGGATGCGCACGCCCGACAGCGAGCGGGTGAAGGGCTGCTCTTTGGTGTGCGGATGCGCCAGATTGCGCGTGCCCAAAGGCTCCCCCTCGGGGTCCAGAATGCGCCAAGCATCGGCATAGTGATCCCAACCGCTGTCGTTGTGGCGGATGGTAACGTCAAATTTCCACAGATCCCCCTGTCGATCGACCGTGACATTCAAAATGTCGGGCGGATCGGCCAAGGCCGGCATGGCAAAAGCCAATAGGATGAGAATGAGGCTGCGTTTGAACATGTGGCACCAATAAAACAACAAACTGAATATAGCGCATTTCGGAAGGGTTCCAAGGTAAGCACAGCGCGGCTCCGCGCAATTCACCGTGAGGCTGCAAATTAGTGGTGCAATTGCACCAAGCGCGCGGCAGTCTGGTCAAACCGGCGGCATAGTCTTTATGCTGCGGGTCAAGAGGAGGGACCGCGATGCAGATGCCAACACCCGATGCCGGGATCATTGCGCGCAAAGCGCGAGTCGTGGCGCGGCTGCGTGCGGCGCTGCCCCGCAATGCCGTCATCGACGATGAGCATGAGACCCGCGCCTATGAATGCGACGCGCTCACAGCCTATAAATGCCCCCCTTTGGCCGTGACTCTTCCGGCCAGCACCCAAGAAGTCTCCACCGTGCTGCGGATATGTCATGAGGAAGGCGTGCCTGTCGTGCCGCGCGGGTCGGGCACCTCGCTTGCCGGTGGGGCCTTGCCCACGGCTGATAGTGTTGTGCTGGGGGTGGCCCGCATGGCCGAGGTGCTTGAGGTCGATTATGACAACCGCCTCATGCGGGTGCAAACCGGGCGCACCAATCTCAGCGTGACCGGCGCTGTAGAGGAGGATGGCTTCTTCTACGCGCCAGACCCTTCCAGCCAGTTGGCCTGCGCCATCGCGGGCAATATCGCGATGAACTCAGGCGGGGCGCACTGTCTGAAATACGGGGTCACCACCAACAACCTGCTGGGCGTCACGATGGTGATGATGGATGGCGAAGTGGTCGAGATCGGCGGCGGCTATATGGATGCGGGTGGACTGGACCTTTTGGGCGTGATCTGCGGTTCCGAAGGGCAGTTGGGCGTGGTGACCGAAGCCACCCTGCGCATCCTGCCCAAACCCGAAGGCGCGCGGCCCGTGCTGATGGGCTTTGACGATAACGCCGTGGCGGGGGCCTGTGTCAGTGACATCATCAAGGCCGGGGTGCTGCCGGTTGCGATCGAATTCATGGACCGCCCCTGTATCGAGGCGACGGAGGCTTTCGCCCATGCAGGCTACCCGATGTGCGAGGCGCTGCTGATCGTCGAGGTCGAAGGCTCCGACGCCGAGATCGACCACCAGCTTGCCCTGATCACCGAGATCGCCCGCCGCCACAACCCGGTGGAACTGCGCGAAAGCACCAGCGCCGAAGAAAGCGCGGCGATCTGGCTGGGGCGCAAATCGGCTTTTGGCGCGATGGGGCAGATCAACGACTACATGTGTCTGGATGGCACGATCCCGGTGAACGAACTGCCGATGGTGCTGCGGCGCATTGGCGAGATGTCGGACAGCTATGGCCTTAAAGTCGGCAACGTCTTTCACGCAGGCGACGGGAATATGCACCCGCTGATCTTGTTTGACGCCAACAAACCCGGCGATTTGGAAAAATGCGAAGCCTTCGGCGCAGATATCCTGCGGCTTTGTGTCGAGGTCGGCGGCTGTCTGACCGGAGAGCATGGCGTGGGCATCGAAAAGCGCGATCTGATGCATGTGCAATATGCCCCGGCGGATCTTAAGGCGCAGCTGGCGGTGAAGGATGTCTTTGACCCGGCGTGGTTGCTCAACCCCGCCAAGGTCTTTCCATTAGATGTCACAGAAGGGCGGCGCGGGCGCGGCGTGTCGGTGGCTGCGTGAGGGTCGCCAGCGAAGCCGAACTGGTTGAGGCGATCCGCAGCGCAGCAGAGCCGCTGTCTTTGCGCGGCGGAAATACGCGGGGGATGGCCGGGCCGGGTGCTCCACTGTCACTGGTTGGACTGCGTGGGATCACTCTTTACGAGCCGGGCGCGCTGACGCTTGTCGCGCAGGCAGGTACGCCAGTGGCAGAGATTGAAACGACCCTCGCCGGCGAAGGCCAGCGGCTGGCCTTTGAGCCGATGGACCACCGCGCTTTGATGGGTGCGACCGGAGAGCCGACGATCGGTGGGGTCTTTGCCGCCAACGCCAGCGGGCCGCGACGGCTTGCCGTCGGCGCAGCGCGAGATTTCCTGTTGGGCGTGCGCTTTGTCGATGGGCAGGGGAACGTCATCAAGAACGGGGGCCGGGTGATGAAAAACGTCACCGGCTATGATCTGGTCAAGTTGCTGGCCGGGTCGCGCGGGACATTGGGCGCGCTGACCGAAGTCTCGCTAAAGGTTTTGCCCGAACCGGAAACCAGCGCGACACTCGTGCTTTGTGGTCTAGACGACCCCGCAGCCATCGCCGCCATGGCACAGGCAATGCGCAGCCCTTTCGAGGTCACCGCAGCCGCCCATGACCCGGCACGGCGCCGAACGTATCTACGGTTGGAGGGGTTTGAGGCCTCAGTCACTTACCGCATCGGGCGGCTGAAGGATTTGCTGGCGGCAACCGGTGCCGCGCTTGAGAGCCTCGCGGCGGAGCCTTCACGCACCCTCTGGTGGGGCCTGCGTGATGTGGCGGCCTTTCATGGGGCGCAGGGGGATGTCTGGCGAGTGCATTGCCGTCCGACTGAGGCACCGGCGCTGGCGGCAAAGGCCGGGGCGGAGGCGCATCTTTATGACTGGGCCGGCGGGTTGATCTGGCTGCGGATGGCCCCCGGAACGGACCTGCGCGCGCGCTTGGGTCTGTATGATGGCCACGCGACGTTGTTGCGGGCCGAGGATGCGGCGCAGACGCTGCCCCGGCAGGAACCCGAAGCACCGGGCGTGGCGCGGCTAACGGCGGGGCTCAGGGGCAAGTTCGACCCGCGTGGCATTTTCAACGCCGAAGCCTTGGCGCTGTCCACATGACATTGGTGCTGGTCTTTCTCATCGTTTTTCTGATCGGCCCGTTCCTGTTCAAAGCGCTGATCGCCGTGCCACCCTCCCTGCGGGCCATCCGTGTGTTGGGGGCCGTGGTTCTGGCCGCTTTTCTGACCGCCATCGGCCTGCGCTACGGCCTCTTGCGCTTCTGGTCCGATAGCCTGTGGTTGCTGGGGGCAGTTGCCCTCGCGCTCTGGTCCGCTTGGATCGCGGTGATCGCGCTGGTGGTCCAAGCGCTTCGCTGCGCTGACCCGCGCCCCGCCATGCGCCGGTGGAGCGGGGTTCTGGGGGCCGTGGGCACCACGGTTCCTTGGTTCGGCCTCGTCCTCGCCAATCTGATGCGCAGCACATAATTTCGGAGCATCCATGCAAACCACATTCACCCCCGAACAGTTGCAGGATCCTGACACGCAGCGCAGCAACGACATTCTGCGTGCCTGCGTGCACTGCGGCTTTTGCACGGCGACTTGCCCGACCTATCAGGTCTTGGGCGATGAATTGGACAGCCCGCGCGGGCGCATCTACCTGATCAAGGACATGCTTGAGAATGACCGCGATCCGGACCCAAAGACGGTTCTGCACATCGATCGCTGCCTATCCTGCCTTGCCTGTATGACCACCTGCCCCTCGGGCGTGCATTACATGCATCTGGTCGATCACGCCCGCAGCTACATCGAAGAGCGGTACAAGCGGCCAATGGGGGAACGCGCGCTGCGTTGGATGCTGGCGCGAATCCTGCCCTATCCGACACGCTTTCGACTGGCGCTTTTAGGGGCCAAGATCGGGCGGCCCTTCGCGCGGCTGATGCCCGACGCCCGGCTGCGCGCCATGCTTGAGATGGCGCCTAAGACGATCCCCCCGGTTAGCCGAAATGACGATCCGCAGAGCTTCCCTGCCAAGGGCCAGCCGCTGCGGCGTGTCGCCTTGATGACCGGCTGCGCCCAAAAGGCGCTGAACACCGATATCAATGACGCCACGATCCGGCTGCTGACCCGTGCGGGCTGCGAGGTGGTGGTGGCCGAAGGCGCGGGCTGTTGTGGGGCGCTGACCCATCATATGGGCAAGACCGATGAAAGCCACGCTCATGCGGCGCGCAATATCCGGGCATGGCGGGCCGAGATGGATGGCGGGGGGCTGGATGCGATTGTGATCAACACCTCGGGCTGCGGCACTACGGTAAAGGACTACGGCCATATGTTCCGCAATGATCCGCTGGCCGAGGACGCCGCGCGGGTTTCGGCCTTGGCAAAGGATGTGACGGAGCTGCTCGCGGATCTAGACCTGCCTTTTGTCGAACCGGCTGAGCAGGGCATGGTCGTCGCCTATCACGCGGCCTGTTCATTGCAACATGGGCAACAGATCAAGGCCACACCAAAAACGCTGCTGAAACAGGCGGGATTTACGGTGGTGGAACCGGTGGACAGTCACCTTTGTTGCGGGTCGGCAGGCACCTATAATCTGATGCAGCCCGAGATTTCGGCCCAACTGAAAGATCGCAAGATCAAGACCTTGGCGGCCAAATCACCGGATGTGATCGCGGCGGGCAACATCGGTTGCATGATGCAGATCGGATCGGGCACCGGGGTGCCGGTGGTACATAGTGTCGAACTGCTCGATTGGGCCTGCGGAGGGCCGAAACCGCCCGCGCTCAGCCGCGACCCCGATGGGCCTGCGCAGGTGCCGCGTTTGCGTTAAGCCTGCGCCGTATTTTCGCCGCAACTCCCCTATATCCGCCAAAGTGGACATGGTTTTGAGGTGCATTTTGCGACAATTGTTGGCGGCTATTCTCGGGGTCTTTACCTTCGCAACGACAGCGATGGCCCAAGACAGCGCGCTCAAAGCGCTCGACAACGGTGTGGACGCCGCCGCTTGGGAGGCTGTGGGCCGCCTCGATATCGGCGGCACCGGCTTTTGCACTGGCACGCTGATCGCGCCGCGATTGGTGTTGACCGCTGCGCATTGCCTGTTTGACCGCGAAACCAAGGCTCGGATCGACCATGGCGAGGTGCAGTTCCTCGCCGGTTGGCGCAATGGCCGCGCCGGGGCGTACCGCGATATCCGCCGCGCCGTCGTGCATCCCGACTACGTCTATGACGGTGAGGTTTCCTCGGGTCGGGTGCGCAATGATTTGGCGCTCTTGGAACTGTCGCGCCCCATCCGCAACACGACGATCCGCCCCTTTGGCACCGCCGCGCGGCCGCGTCCCGGCGACAGCGTGGGCGTGATCAGCTATGCCCGTGACCGGGCCGAAGCGCCGTCCCTGCAAGAGGTTTGTAAGGTTTTGGCGCAGCAAGAAGGGGTTCTTGTCACCTCTTGTTCAGTCGATTTCGGCTCCAGCGGCGCGCCGATCTTTAGCATTGTCGCGGGCGAGGCGCATATCGTCTCGGTCGTTTCGGCCAAGGCGGAGGTCGAAGGCACGCAGGTCTCGCTCGGTACTGCTTTGGGTGCGCCCTTGGCGCTGCTGCAAGCGGAACTGGTCGCGGGTAAAGGGGTGTTTCTGGATTCCAACCCCGCAGGCAAGCGCATCCGGGTCGGAGAAGAGCGCGGCACCGGTGCGAAATTCATCCGGCCCTAAATGTGCGACCCTAGACTTGAAAGCGCGCAAAACCCTTCCCACATGAGCTTTGCCGAGGTGCCTCTATAGGGCTTCGGCACTTGAAAAACCGGGTCTGTCCAATGGTGGAAGGCCCGATATGTCAATCGCTCAAAGATGAGGATGAACACATGCGTAGCTTTGATTTCGCACCCCTTTACCGCTCCAGCGTTGGTTTTGACCAGATCGCCAATATGATGGACCGGGTTCTGACAAATGATGGGGCCACCCCCAGCTATCCCCCGTATAATATCGAAAAGCTCGACAACGATGCCTACCGCATCTCCATCGCAGTCGCTGGCTTCTCTGACAACGATCTGAGCGTTGAAGTGCGTGAGAAGGCGCTGATCGTTTCGGCCCGAAAAGCAGATGAGGATGAGGCCAAATCCTATCTGCACCGTGGCATCGCCACCCGCGCCTTCGAGCGTCGCTTCCATCTGGCGGACCACGTTCAAGTGACCGGTGCGGCCCATGCCAACGGCATGCTGCATATCGAGCTTGAGCGTCAGGTGCCCGAAGCCCTGAAACCGCGCCAGATCGCCATCTCTTCCGAAGTGAAGGCGATCGACAAGGATGTGGTCGACGCCAAATCCGTGAACTAAGCGCAGTTCCATTCCGAGCTTTGTGAAGGCCCGCTATCCAGCGGGCCTTTTTTTGTTGGCATTGGCGCTTGAGGGGGGCCCTTCGTGGGAGAATATCTGCCGAAGGTGGGGCGCGAAAACGGCGGCTTTCTGCTGCGCAGCGGGGTGGGGGAAACCATGCGAAAGCTGTCGGGTTGAGTGGGGGACCGGGCAGGCGTGCTCGGGCAACAGCGTGCAGAGTACCGCACGCGCAATGAAAGGAAGAACCATGACTAACTATGAAAATTCCCTACGCAAACTGACCCTGACCACGGCTGTCACGGCGCTTATGGCCGCCCCGATTGCTGCACAGGCTCAGACCGCCGATGTCGGCGTTGGCGCTGATGTGAATGCCGAAGCAAACGCCGGTGTAGGCGCCGATATGGCCGACACTGCGACCGGTGCTGATATCGCGGCGGGCGCCGATAGCGCCATTTCCGTCGACAGCGATCTGAACGTCGAAGACCGGGTCGCTGAGACCATGCCGAGCGAGAGCGACACGGATGTCGATATCGCGCTGGATGGCAGCACCGTGGCCGTCGCGTCGGACGACACTGTCATCGGCACGATTTCCAATGCGGAACCACAGGCCGATGGCTCTGTGCGCTATTCCATCGATCTGGCCAATGATTTCGCCGCCGATAGCGACCGCGCAGTCGTGCAGATCGACCA
Source organism: Sulfitobacter sp. (assembly GCA_002703405.1). Classification (GTDB taxonomy): domain Bacteria; phylum Pseudomonadota; class Alphaproteobacteria; order Rhodobacterales; family Rhodobacteraceae; genus Sulfitobacter. The sequence goes on from NZSX01000025.1 coordinate 23,321, forward strand.
AGATGTTGACGCCGAAGGCCAACTTGTCATCGGCATGACAGGCGAAGAATTCGCTGCAGCCCTGACCCAGCAAGTGAACGCGGGCAGCGCGGCGCAGACCCGGACCAACTAAGACGGGTCACTTCCAGGGCGTTTCTCTCCCCCGCCCGGAGGCCGGCAGCACGAAAGTGCTGTCGGCTTTTTTATGTGCCGGGGGTCGGGGCCGTTACCTCACACCCGACTTGCACTGTGAAGAAAGGGCCGCGCGGGGTGATCCCGGCGGCCCTAAATCGTTTCAGCTGGTCTTTAAGTTTTAGACCGACAGGCAGACGTATTTCATCTCAAGGTAGTCTTCGATCCCGTGGTGGCTGCCTTCGCGGCCAAGGCCAGATTGCTTGACCCCACCAAAGGGCGCAAGCTCGGTCGAGATGATACCGGTGTTCACGCCGACGATGCCGTATTCCAGCGCCTCGGCCACCTTGTACACACGGCTCAGGTCTTTGGCATAGAAGTAAGAGGCAAGGCCAAAGATCGTGTCGTTCGCCATGGCGATTACGTCATCTACGCTATCAAATTTGAACAGCGGTGCGAGGGGGCCAAAGGTCTCTTCCTTGGCGACCTTCATGTCTTGCGTCACGCCAGTGACGATGGTCGGGCCAAAGAAATTGCCGCCCATGTCGTCCTTGGCATTGCCCAGAATGATCTCGGCCCCATTGTCGACCGCGTCCTTGATGTGTTCGCGCACTTTGTCGGAGGCTTCGGGGTTGATGAGCGGGCCAAGGTCTGTGCCCTCTTCAAGGCCGTCGCCGACCTTCATCTTGCTGACCCGGTCTTTCAGCTTGACCGCGAAGTCGTCATAGACACCCGCTTGCACATAGATCCGGTTGGCGCAGACGCAGGTCTGGCCGTTGTTGCGGAACTTGCACATGATCGCGCCTTCGACCGCCGCATCGAGATCGGCGTCATCGAAGACGATGAAAGGCGCGTTGCCGCCCAGTTCCATGGAGCATTTCATCACCTGATCGGCAGCCTGTTTCAGCAGGATGCGCCCCACTTCGGTGGAGCCGGTAAAGGTCAGCTTGCGCACGGCGGGGTTCTCGCAGAACTCTTTGCCCACGGCAGACGACGACGACGATGGCAGCACGTTAAACACACCTGCAGGGATGCCCGCACGTTCCGCCAGCACGCCCATGACGATGGCCGAGAGCGGTGTCTCAGCCGCCGGGCGCGCCACGAAGGAACAGCCCGCCGCCAGCGCCGGAGCCGCCTTGCGGGTGATCATCGCGTTGGGGAAGTTCCACGGCGTGATTGAGGCTGCCACACCGATGGGCTGCTTCAGCACCATGATGCGCTTGTCGCGCTGGTGGCCGGGGATCATCTCGCCGTAGACGCGCTTGGCTTCTTCGCCGAAGAACTCGATGAAGGACGCGCCATAGGCGATCTCGCCCTTGGCCTCGGCCAGCGGTTTGCCCTGCTCGGCGGTCAGGATGGTGCCCAGATCGTCTTGGTTCTCCATCATCAGGTCGAACCATTTGCGCATCACGGCGGCGCGTTCCTTGCCGGTCCAGCTGGCCCAGTCCTTCTGCGCCTTTTCCGCCTGTGCAATAGCACCCGCGACCTGCGCGCGGCTCAGGTCAGCGACCTGTGCGATGACATCGCCCCGCGCGGGGTTGGTCACGTCGAACGTGCCGTCGTCGCCATCAACCCATTGGCCGCCGATATAGGCCCGCGTTTCCAGCAGGCTGGGGTCTTTGAGTAGTGATTTCAGATCCGTCTTAGCATCAGTCATGTCATCTCTCCGCTATTCTCTATAGCCTCCAAAGCAACAACGAGTATGATTGTCCAGTTCAGTTTGATCAAATCCGGGGTGGGAGACCCAAATGATGCTAGATGACGCCTATGCAAATGCTGCCTATATCGACGGGGCCGACGGCTTTCCGCCCCGCTGGGAAAAGGAGGCGGAGGCATTCCGCGCATCATTGGGGGCGCGGGCGCAGTTGAATGTGCGCTACGGCCCCTCGGACCGTCAGAAGTTCGATTTCTTCCAGCCCGAGGGCGTCTCGCGCGGCACGGCGGTCTTTGTGCATGGCGGCTATTGGAAGGCGTTCGACAAGAGCTATTGGTCCCATCTGGCCGCCGGTCCACTGGCGCGGGGCTATGCGGTGGCGATGCCGTCTTATGACCTTTGCCCTGATGTGCGTATCTCTGAGATCTCCACGCAGATCGCCGCCGCGCTGACCGAAGTGGCGAACCGCACGCAAGGCACAATCGTGCTGTCAGGCCATTCGGCGGGCGGGCATCTGGTGGCCCGGATGACCGACCCCCTGCTGCTCGGGGCCGAGGTGCGCGACCGGATCACGCGGATCGTGCCAATCTCGCCCGTGGCTGACCTTGCGCCGCTGCTACAGACCCAGATGAACGACACCCTGCGGCTGGACGAGGCCGAGGCCGAGGCCGAAAGCCCGATGAACATGACCCCGCCGCACGGCGTTGATGTCACCGTCTGGGTGGGCGCTCAGGAACGGCCCGCCTTCCTTGAGCAGGCCGAGAATTTCGCCCGCAGTTGGGGTGCGAAGCACGTCGTGGCCGATGGCAAGCACCATTTCGACGTGATCGACCCGCTGGGCGAGCCGGACAGTGACCTGACCAAAGCGCTATTGGGCAGCTAGGCCCCACATTTTACGGCAGATGCCTCGCGTTAATGCACGTAAGGCATTTGCCGCAGTGCCGCAGAAACACTATGTCAGAGGGGCAAAGGCCCCTGTTCGGCCACGCGACGCAATTGAAAGGGCCGAAGATGAGAATCGTTAAATGGGTGTTCTGGGTGACCGTCTGGGTGCAGGTGGCGGCGTTCTTCCATTATACCCTGCCGCAGACCGATATCGTCCGCGTCACGGACACCTATGAAAAGCGGATCGACTTTGGCAACAGTTCGATCTTCTGGGCGGGCTCATCGACGGATAGTGCCGGGCAGGCGGTAAACCGCGATGTCTTTTTCATCCAGACCCGCCGCGCCGAAGGCGATGTCATGGTTTACCGCAACGAAGACACCGGCTGGGGCTGGCCGCCCTATTTTAAATTCGACACCGCCAACCTTCAGGCCGAGGCGGCGGATGCCCGCAGCACCACAGGCGCGCCGCAGTATTACGCGCTTAAGCATTACGGCTGGCGCAGTGAGCTTTTGTCGATCTACCCCAATGCCATCTCGCTTCGCGCGGTTGATGGGCCAGACGCCGCCAAGGGCATTCCTTTTGTCACCATCGTCGTGCTGCTGCTCTTCGCGGCGCTGGTCTATGCGATCTGGGTACGCTGGCGGCGGTTCCGCCGGGCGCGGCTTGATCCAAAGATTGAAGCGTTCGAGGATGATATCGCCGCGCGCCGGGGCCGATTTGCCCGCTGGCGAGCCGAGCGGCGCGCGCGAAAGTAACCCTGCTGAAAACTGTAAACACTGAGCGGAGCAAGAAGAGCCCCGAATTCAGGTAAACTCTGGTATTCCATTCTTTATGGACATCATCCTCGTCACTACGATCATCGCGTCGCTCTTTGTGATCATCGGCTTGGCCGAACCCTTGGCGGCACGGTTGCGCTTGCCGTTCAGCGTGATCCTTGCGGTCGTGGGGATCCTCATTGGCGCGTCGGCGATCTTTTTGCTGCGTACGGATTTGACCGATGCGCTGAACCCGATGGCCGCCGCCATTCTGGGGCTGCCGATCCGGTCTAACGTCTTCCTCTATGTTTTCCTGCCGACGTTGCTGTTTCAGGCGACCTTAGGGATGAACCTGCGCCGCATGGTCGACGATTGGGTGCCCATTCTGGTCCTGGCGGTCGTAGCCGTGGTGGTGGCGACGGTCAGCATCGGCTACGCGCTGTTTTGGTTCAGTGCCATCCCGCTGGCGGCCTGCCTGCTGATCGGGGCGATCGTTTCGACCACGGACCCTTCGGCGGTGGTCTCGATCTTTCGCTCGATCTCGGCCCCGCGGCGGTTGGCGCGGATCATTGAGGGTGAGAGCCTGCTGAACGACGCCGCCGCCATCGCGCTGTTCGGTCTGTTCATGGGCTATGTCATGCTGGGCATTCCCGACCCGGAACTGGGCAGCGCACTTGCGCAGTTCCCGATGTTGATCGCGGGCGGGGCGCTGGTGGGCTGGCTGGGCGCGCGGATCGCGGTGTGGGTCATGGCGCTGTTCGCGCGGCATGAACTGGCGCAGCAGTCGATCTCGGTCGCGCTGCCCTATCTGGCCTATATCGTGGCCGAACAAAGCGTCGGCGCGTCGGGAGTGATCGCCGTGGTGGCCGCCGGGCTGACGCTGAACCTCACCGCGCCGGGGCGGTTGCCACCGCAGGCGCTGACCAACCTGCGCGAGCTTTGGGACGTGCTGGCCCATTGGGCCGGGGCGCTCATCTTTATCCTCGCCGCACTGCTGATCCCCCGGCTGTTAGAAGAAGTCCGGCTGGAGGATTTCTTTCTCATTGCCGTGGTCGTCGTGGCTGCCATTTTCGCCCGCGCAGTGATCCTTTTCGGGCTGCTGCCCCTGCTGACCGCGGCCAAGCTTTCGCCCNCGGTCGAGCGGCCCTACCGGGTGGCGATCCTNTGGGGGGGNTTGCGCGGGGCGGTCACGCTGGCGCTGGCGCTGGCGGTGACGGAAAGCGTGCGGGTGCCGGATGATATCCAGCGGATCGTGGGTATCTTGGCCACNGGTTTCACCCTNTTTACCCTGCTGGCCCAAGGTACGACGCTGCGCTGGATCATNGGGCGGCTGGGGCTGGATCAACTGTCGCCCATCGANCACGCCCTGTCGCGGCAGGTGATCGCCGTGGCCCTGCANACCGTGCGCGAAGACGTGGCCCAAACGACCGAGAATTANGATCTGAACCGNGATATCGTGCGCTCCGAAGCCAAGCGCTTTGGCGAACGGCTTGAGACGGCGGTCAAGACCGCGGAGGAGGCGACCGATATCCTTGACCGGGACCGGATCGCGCTTGGTCTCATCGCGCTGGCAGGGCACGAGCGCGACACGATCCTCGCGCGGGTNCGGGAGCGAACGATCTCGGCCCGGATGGCTGATCTGGTGCTCTCGGATGCGGACCGGCTGATCGAAGGGGCGCGGACCCAAGGCCGCAGCGGGTACCAGCGNGCGGCGCGGCGCAGCGTGGCCTATGGGCGCACCTTTCGCGCGGCGGCGGTGCTGCACGGGCGTTACGGCGTTTCGGGGCCCTTGGCGCGGATGACGGCGGACCGNTTTGANATGNTGCTGTCGCAGCGGCTNATCCTGCGCGATCTGGGCACCTTTATCGATGGGCGTATTCGCCGGATTCACGGGCGGCGGGTGGCGGAATTGCTGCACGATCTGCTGGCGCGCCGCATCGAAGGGATCGAAACNGCGCTNGAGGGGCTGCGGNTGCAGTATCCGGGCTATGCCGAGGANCTNGAGCGGCGTTTCATNCGNCGNACNGCGCTGCGGNTGGAAGAACGCGAATACACGTTGATGCGCGAAGANGGNCTGTTCGGNGCCGAGGTCTATACCGCGCTGATGCAGGAATTGGCCACGCGGCGCACGGCGGCAGAGGGGCGTCCGGGNCTTGACCTTGCCGTGCGGCGCGGCGCTTTTATCGAACAGTTTCCGCTGTTTGCGGATCTGGGTGAGGGCGCGCTCAAACGGCTCAGCCGNGTGCTCAAAACCCGCTATGTAGATATTGGCGATGTGGTTTTGCACAAGGAAAGCCCTGCACGCAGCGTNTTTTTCATCGCCTCGGGNGCGGTCGAGTTNGAAAGTGCNGGTCAGACTTGGCGGCTTGGTCGGGGGGAGATGTTCGGCCAGATGGCGATCCTGACGAACCGTGTGCGCCGGGTGGATGTCCGCGCCATCGCACCGACCACGCTTTTGGTGCTGGACGAAGACCGCTTTCGCCGCCTNCTGGAACGGAGTGCGGCCCTGCGCGACGCGGTGCGGGCCAGCGCAGAAAAGCGCGGGATCGATCCGGTGGATTTNCTCTCGGGGGGNGGGGCTGGATAGGCTGCTTGGCAATCGCGGATGGGGTGTTTNGGNCCGGTGTTGCGCAGCGGTATTTGAAAAAGGATGAANATATGNGGGGGGTGCGGCCGGTAGGGGCGGCCGCACCTTGGGGTGAGGTTAATCGTCTTGGGTGANTTCGCCGGTNGNGGCGTCNATCAGCANNTCGCGTTCGCCTGTCGCGTCGGTCAGTTCGACCTCATAGACCATGCGGTCATCTTCNTCGTCGAGCGAGAGTTCCTCGATCCTTGTGCCGTCTTGGCCTTCNAGTTCGGCCANCGCTTTCATCAGCACATCGCGGGAGGNGCCAGCGGCGCGCAGTTCATCTTCTTGGAAGAGNCCGCTGAGNAAGCTGGTGAGCTGNTCTTCGGATTGCGAGATCACCTCGCCGGTGGCGGCATTGACCGTGACTTCGTAGACAGCCTCGCCGCGGACAAGGTCAATTTCATAGACCAGCGCATCGCCTTCGGTTTCGATCTCGGCTTCCAGCACGCCGCCGTCGATGCTGCTTTGNGCGGCTTTGATGGCTTGGGACATGCTGACGCGCTCGGCCTCTGGGGCGGTNTCTTGGGCGAAGAGCGCAGTGGGGGCGATCAGGAGCGATGCGGCGAGGGCGGTGAACTTATGTGGCATGNGAAACCTCATGAAATGTGTTGCGGTTTGCCGGTNCCCTATTGGGTGACGGCGTTCGTGGNTCAACGCTTGGCAAAGCGTGCTGTTCCATGGGGTAGGGGGNCTGCGTTAATCCGCGAAGAGGTTGTCGCTNTGGGCGATTGCGCGGGCCTTGTCCTCGCTCACGTTGAGAAAGCGCGCGAGGGCAGACGTGTTCGTTTCGGTGTCGGCGTATTCAGATAGGCNTGTATAGTTTTCAAACTGTGCGTCACGGATCTGGTCGACCTCATGCAGCATGTTCCCCCGGATCGTAGGCAGNAGGCGCGNGAGGTTTTCCTGCGAGGTCTGTTCCCCGGTCAGACCGATGCGCAGNGCGTGGCCGGTGAGATAGGCATCTGTCAGCTTGCATTCNACTTCGAGCATGCGCACCTCTGCGCGGTCTGAGGCGAAATCNNGCAGCAGGTCGAGGTTGGATGTATCAATGCAGACGATCAGCCGCCTGCTGTCGTAGTAGTCATAGAGCATCCGCATCAAGGCGCGCCGGTGGCGGGTGCGTTTTTCCAGCGAGGTTTGAATGCCGCCGAGATCGGGCAGGGGGGTGTCTTCTTCGTTGAAGAGGAANTCCACCGCCGGAAGGTCGGTTTCCTGACGTATCCGANCGACGAGCCGTTTGGCGACATGCCATTTCTTGGCGAGGATGATCAGCAATTCACGCTCGCGGCCAAGGCTGGCTTCGGTNTCCCAAAAGCGGGGGGCGAAGCGGCGGCCGATGCGGCCCCTTGCNGTGAGGAAGTCGAATAGGTTGCGGCCTTCGTCGCTGATCTGAAATTTCACGCCTTGGGCGGCATAGAGCAGGCCGAGGCGGCGTTTGAGGTCCAGCGCTTCGGGGCTGATTTTGCGCGCGAAGAGGTGGTTTTGACCGAGCAGCAGATCGTAGTGATCGTTGTAGAATGTGACCGGCATGCCGTAGTCGGAGAACAGCAGGAAGGTCAGGCTGCGGTTGGANATTTCGGCCTCGGGGACCAGNTGGCGCACGAGGGTTTGGAAAAACGTCTCATCCGGGATCCATGTGCTGCGGAAAAAGCGCATCACGTCGCGGCGTTTGTGGGTGAACGCCATCACCGCCTCGATGGTGCGGCGGCGCAGGCACCACCATTGGCTGCCGATTTGCACCTGAAGGTCGGCGGGGATTTTGCGGGTGAGGCCAAGGCNTTTCTGGNCCTCNAACATCGCGTAGAACCGNTTGCGCTGTGTGCGTTCGTTGAACCAGTGGCGNNAGATCAGCCGCTCTTCTTTCCAGCCGGTCTTGATCCAATCGCTNTCGAAATAATCCACGCTTTCGATNNAATCNGNGTCNTTCTCNTCAAGAAACTGATGNGCGTANTCNGCNGATTTGATTGCCATGCAATCGCCGGACATCAGGTAGAAATGCGTGGCTCGGGGGAAGCTTTGCAGCGCGGCGGTGAGCGTATCCAGCGNGGCTTGTACCAAAGACCATTCGCCCCAGCCGCAGCGGATGCGTTTGCGCGGGAAGGTGACNCTGGGGTTGTCGCCAAGGGCGGCGGTGATCTGGGCGTAATCCTCGGCACTGGCGGAAGCGTCGAAGTGGATCGCCATATAGTCGCCCACGGCGGTCAGCCGCTCGGCCTGCCGGATAACAGCCTCCGGATCCTTGTGGCACAGCAGGATNTAGGCAATTTTCGCCATGCAGGATACCGAATGTCCTTGTCGCGGCCCGCTTGCATCGGCCTTTTGTCGTGGATCACTTACCTAGTTAATCGTGAAGACCGATTGAATAAACAGGATTTCTTTGCTTTTTTGCTGCAANGCCAGATTGTTGCTCAAAACAGTCAGCGCAGCAGGAGGCGAGCGAGCATGGGTTTTCCCGGAACATGGATGACGGAGAGCGAGAGCATGGTGTACCGGGTGGTGCCCAAATGCGCCTGTTCGACCATCGGGCAGATCATGTNTTATTCCGATCNNGGCGAATTCTTTGACGGNGACATCCATGATGCCAAGGCAGGCATCCACAAATGGGCCTTGGATGCATCACAGGGGCCGATCACCGANAATGTGACNGCGCGCAAGTCCTATGCNTTTACCTGNGTGCGCAATCCNTACACGCGGGTNCTNTCGTCCTTNTTTGACAAGATTTGCGGCATCCAGCGCAATGGGCGGCGGTATCGCGGCAATNTGGTGCCGCTGCTGGTNCAGAAATACGGGATCGANGTGGGCGGCGATGACGGCAAGCAGGANTTNGANCAGATCGCNAGNTTCCGGCGNTTCTTGNTGTTTGCGCGNGATACCATNCGTTGGCGGCGGCCGATGGACCCGGACATTCACTGGTCTGCGGTGTCGGGGCACGTCAGCACCTTCATCATCAATGGCGGCATCTACGATAATATCTTTTGGACGGAGCAGTTTAACGAAGGCATGCAGCAGGTGCTCGATGCCGTGGACACGCCGCATAAGGTTGATTTGGCGGCGATCCCTCGGTTCAACGAAAGCGAGGGCCACGGGCCCAAACGGGCGCATCCGGTTGAGGATTACTTTGACGATCTGTCGATGCATCTGATGCGCGAGATCTACAAACGCGACTTCGATCTGTTCAAATATGACTTCGACAATCCGGGGAACAAGCTGCCCGTGGGTGAGATNGATCTNGATGAGGTNCACGCCAAACTGGGTGACTGAGCGGCAGCATCTTGCACCGGGGCGGGGGGCGCTCTACATGCTTTGGCATGTCACAGGTCAAATCCAGCTCCAAATCCGATCCGAACTACAAGGTGATCGCCGAAAACCGCCGCGCGCGGTTTGATTACGCTATCGAAGAAGACATCGAATGCGGCATCATCCTTGAAGGGTCCGAGGTGAAATCTCTGCGCGAAGGNGGGGCGAATATCGCCGANAGTTACGCCGCCGTGGAGGATGGCGAGCTGTGGNTGGTGAANTCCTATGTGGCGCCCTACNNGCANGCCAAGACCTTNCAGCATGAGGAACGCCGCCGNCGTAAGNTGNTGGTGAGCCGCAAGCAATTGGCGGACCTGTGGAACGCGACGCAGCGCAAGGGCATGACGNTGGTGCCGCTGGTGATGTATTTTAACCATCGCGGCATGGCGAAGATCAAGATCGGCGTGGCCAAGGGTAAGAAGCTGCATGACAAGCGCGAGACGGCGGCNAAGCGNGATTGGTCGCGGCAGAAGCAGCGGTTGTTGAAGGATCACGGNTGATANGCTGCNNCATAGGCCCGGNATCNAGCCGCAGGCGCCGGGCCATCGCCNGCCCGCCCATCACGCCAGAGGCGTGCCACAATATACTAGGCGCACCTTTGGTGCGACCGGGCTGGCGATTAGGTGAGGCGGGCNCCTCCTNGNNNGCACACATCAAANCTGAACNATAAAGTGGNNNNAANANCCCNTAGCATCGCCANCCNAGGGGCAGGCGANNGCCCTCCTCACACCTCTCACTNCCCCCTTCCACTTGCCAGCANCCCCTNCCGGTTATAGTCAGAGGACAACGCCCGCGACGAAGGAGGCCCCGATGGCCGACGATCCCAAGACATTGGTTTCAACCGANTGGTTGGCTCAGCANCTGAAAGACCCGGACCTGCGCATCNTNGATGCTTCGTGGTATCTGCCCGACGCCGGGCGCGATCCGAAGGCNGANTATGACGCCGCCCATATCCCCGGCGCGCGNTTCTTTGACATTGATGANATCTCNGACGCGCGGTCGGACCTGCCGCATATGGCNCCNCCGATCGAAAAATTCATGTCGCGCCTGCGCGCNATGGGCGTGGGTGATGGGCATCAGGTGGTGGTCTATGACGGCGCNGGGCTGATGTCGGCGGCGCGTGTCTGGTGGCTGTTCCGCCTGATGGGNCAGGAGAATGTCGCCGTGCTNGATGGTGGTNTGCCCAAATGGCAGGCCGAGGGGCGCGANACNGAAGANATGCCGCCCGTNCCNCGNGACCGNCANATGACCGTGCGNTTNCAGAACCAGNTGGTGCGNGANGTGACGCAGGTCGCCCATGCCTCNAANCTCGGNGATCCGCAGATNGTNGACGCCCGNGCCNCCGCCCGCTTCCGNGGNGATGCGCCNGAGCCNCGNGNNGGGCTGCGCGCNGGCCATATNCCCGGNGCNCGNAANGTGCCCTTCACCGAATTGCTNAACGACGACAANACGATGAAGACCCCCGANCAGACCCGCGCNATTTTCGANGCNGCGGGCGTNGACCTNNCNAAACCNGTCATCACCTCNTGCGGNTCNGGCATCACCGCCGCCGTGCTGGCNCTGGCGCTGGANCGGNTGGGNCACCGCAAATGGTCGCTCTATGATGGCTCNTGGGCNGAGTGGGGCATGTTNCCCACCGTGCCNGTCGCCACCGGCGCGGCTTAACCCTTTTTAGTTACCTTCCAACCGGAGAACCCNATGTTCGAGACGCTCAAGGCGCAACCCGCTGACAAGATCCTCGCCCTTGTACAGGCCTACCGCGAAGACCCGCGTGACACGAAGATCGACCTCGGCGTCGGCGTNTACAAAGANGCCAGCGGCAACACCCCGGTGATGCGCGCCGTNAAAGCNGCCGAGCAGCGCATCTGGGAAAACCAAGACACCAAGGNCTANACCGGTNTGGCNGGNGATCCGGCCTATNCCAACGCGATGGCCGCGCTNGTGNTGGGCGATGCCGTGCCGCGCGGNGCGATTGCCGCNGCCGCCACCCCCGGNGGNACNGGCGCNGTGCGTCAGGCNTTTGAACTGGTGCGCATGGCCAANCCCNAAGCNCGCGTTTTCGTCTCTGACCCGACATGGCCGAACCACCTGTCNATCCTGTCCTATCTGGGCATGGAAGTGGTNAACTACCGCTATTTCGANAGCGNNACCGGCGGCGTGAACTTCGANGGNATGATCGAAGANCTCAANACCGCCAANAAGGGCGATGTGGTNCTGCTGCANGGCTGCTGCCACAACCCNACCGGCGCGAACCTTAACAGCAGTGAATGGGACGCGGTNATCGAAGTGCTGCAAAGCACTGGTGCTGTGCCGATGATCGACATCGCCTATCAGGGCTTTGGCGACGGGCTGGAAGCCGATGCCGCCGCGACCCGCAAAGTGGCGTCTTCGGTGCCAGAGTGCCTGATCGCGGCAAGCTGCTCCAAGAACTTCGGCATCTACCGNGAGCGGACCGGCATCCTNATGNTGGTGGCNTCCGANGCGGCCCAAGGGCTGAACCAAGCCACCTTGGCCTTCCTCAACCGCCAGAACTACAGCTTCCCGCCCGANCACGGCGCGCGGATCGTGTCGACCATCCTGACCGATGACGAACTCAAGGCCGACTGGATGGCCGAGCTGGAGGATGTCCGCAATGCCATGCTNGCCCTGCGCGAGCAACTGGCCGGTGAATTGCAGCGCCTGTCNGGNTCGGACCGNTTTGGNTTNCTCGCCCAGCACCGNGGCATGTTCTCGCGNCTNGGCACCACNCCGGACAAGGTNGANGCGCTGCGCGAAAAGCATGGCATCTATATGGTGGGTGACAGCCGTATGAACATCGCAGGGTTGAACCAAAACAGCGTGCCAATTCTGGCCCGCGCGATCATCGANGTAGGCATCTAACGCNATTTCGGGCCGCGCCTGCCGCGGCCCGAACANCCTGCCGNNCCAAGNNTNGATAACANAANNGGGNNCTATGCCCCCGTAATGTCTACATTAAAACAGAACTTGGTCGGATTGCCCGGATTGAGTACCTTGAGCGAAAACTTANGGTCNGGCAAATTTTAGAATCAATTTTTCANTGCATTCGNTTGGATGTNGGCANGCCAGCCGTACAGCTCGTGATTGTGACGGCATCGGTTGTCACCGTCTTGGGCTATTGGGTGCGTGGNCANAGCAGTCTGCCNGGNAAACATTGGTTNNTGCTGGCGATCTTTGCCATGGACCTGTGGCTTCTTTCGGTCGGAGTCGAGCTTTCGGCCACTTCGGCNACCTGTGCCTTTGGGGTNAGCCGTTGGGCGTGGATCGGCTTTGTGNTGCTGCCGACCTTCTGGGCCTTTTTCCTCTACGAATATGCNCTCGGGGCCAAGGTGCCGCGGTATCTGGTGCCNNTNTGCGCCGGGGTTGCGCCNGCGCTGATCACCCTCGCGGCAGTGACAAGCGGCTGGCATGAGAAATTCTACGGGCCGGAAACCAAGTGGNTTTTGAGCGAAGAGGGNGCCTACGTCCAATCTGACCATGGNCCGCTCTTTTTNATCGCGATNNCCTATCTTTANATGGTCATCGTGGCNGCGGCGGTGGTGGCGGGCCGTGCCGTACGGACGGCCAACCCCGCGGTGCGCAGCTTNTTCCTAAAGCTCTTCGCCGCGACGCTGATCCCCATGGTGGCCAATCTGGGCTATATTCTGGGCGGGATCACGCTGTTTCACACCGATCCGACGCCCTTTTCCTTTGCGCTTTCGCTGACGCTGGTGGTTTGGCTGGTGGCTGACAACCGCTGGATCGATGTCAACGCGATCGCGCGGGAGCTGTTGTTCTATAACAGCACCGACCCGGTTTTCGTGGTNGACCCATCAGGGNTTGCGATTGAGACGAACCCGGCTGCGGCCGACCTGTTGCGCCGCGGCGCAGAGCCCGAAGCACCGCTGANCGAGTTCGGAGAGCTGGGGCCNGTCATTNGCNATCTCGCGGCCCACGGNAGCCTGCCGGACGTGACAGATATCCAGTTGGGNCACCGCCATTTCGCCGTGCGCGCCCATGCGATTTCCTTGGGTGTCGGGCAAAAACAGGTCGGTTGGGCGGTGGCGCTCTTGGATGTGACGGTGCAAAAGATCGCNGCTCAGAAAGCGATCGCCGCCGAGCAGATGCAGATGCAGTTNCTTGCCACGGTGAGCCATGAGTTGCGGACCCCGCTGACGGTGATCAACGGCGCGCTTGGCCTGCTGTCACAGGGCGGCGCAAAGCTGAGCGATGCGCAAAAGGNCCGTTTGCTTGNAAANGCCNCNGNCGGTTCCGAGACGCTGACGACGCTGGTTAACGATNTGATCGACACNCAAAGCCTNAGCAGTGCGGCGTTCAGCATTGANCTTCAATCTGTGGCACTTGGCCCGCTGGTGCAGGGCGCTGTGGCGCGCGCGGAAAGCCTGCAACCCGACAAGGATATCCGTTTCACCTGCGCGTTGTCTGATGNCCCCCTGANCGTGCAGGCGGATGCNGAGNGGNTGGGTCAGGTNTTTGGCAATGTGCTTTCGAACGCGGTGAAGTTCTCTTTGCCNGGCGGTNTGGTGGAAGTCAGNCTTGNGCAAGCCGAAGGCATGGCGCTGGTGCAGGTAAGCGATAGCGGCTGCGGCATTCCTCCGGGGGCGGANGAGCAGGTNTTTGCCCGTTTCTCGCAGCTNGACGGCTCCGACACGAAAACCGCCTATGGCAGCGGTCTGGGGATGCATATCACGCGGCAAATTCTGGACCGGCACGGCGGCAGCATCCGCTATGTCAGCGCGCCGGGTGTCGGCACGACCTTTACGATTTNTTTACCCTTGGTGGCCTAACGCAAACCGCCCGGCCATTGCTGGCCGGGCGGTCAATTGCTTGGCGATGTGGCTAGGGCTTAGCCCTTGGCGAACTCGGGGTAGGCTTCCATCCCCAGTTCGGACATGTCCAGACCGGTGATCTCGGCTTCTTCGCTGACGCGGATGCCACCGGCAGCTTTCAGGATCANCCAGACAACGAAGCTGACGACGAAGACAAAGAGGCCAACCGCGGCAAAGCCAATGATCTGTGTGACGAAGGATGTGCCNTCGGTATAGACCGGCACAACCAGNGTGCCCCAGAAGCCAGCGATCAGGTGAACCGGGATCGCGCCGACCACGTCATCAATCTTGAACTTGTCGAGCATGGGCACGGTGAAGACCACGATGACACCACCNACGGCACCGATCCAAAGCGCNCCGAACAATGTCGGGTCAAGCGGCCCGGCAGTGATCGAGACGAGGCCCGCCANCGCGCCGTTCAGCACCATGGTCAGGTCGACCTTTTTGTACATCACCTGTGTCAGGATCAGCGCAGCGACAGCACCGGCGGCAGCGGCCATATTGGTGTTGGCAAAGATCTGCGCTACGGCATCGACATCNTCGATNGTGCCCATGGCAAGCTGCGATGCNCCGTTAAAGCCGAACCAGCCCATCCACAGGATGAANGTGCCCAAAGTGGCGAGCGCAAGGTTGGAGCCCGGCATCGGCACAACGCGGCCATCNTTGCCGTATTTGCCCAANCGCGGCCCCAGTACNATGGCNCCNGCGAGGGCGGCAAAGCCACCAGCGGCGTGCACAAGGGTCGANCCGGCAAAGTCGCTAAAGCCCATNGCGGAAAGGAAACCGCCGCCCCACTGCCAAGATGCTTCGATCGGGTANATGAAGCCGGTCAGCACGACCACGAAGATCAGGAAGGGCCAGAGTTTGATCCGCTCGGCCAGCGCGCCGGACACGATGGAGGCGGTGGTGGCGCAGAACATCAACTGAAAGAAGAAGTCGGAAGCGTTGGAATAGCCGCCTGCGTCAATCTCGGTCTTNATGTCTTTGGTAGCGAAGGTGCCNAAGACGCCTTCCATGATCCAATTGCCGTCACCGGGGTACATGATGTTGTAGCCCACCAGCCAATACATGACCGCCGCAATGGCAAAGAGGCCCATGTTCTTGGTCANCTGTGTNGTNACGTTCTTGGAGCGGACAAGNCCGGCTTCCAGCATGGCGAAACCCGCCGCCATCCAAAAGACGAGGAAACCGCCGATCAGGAAAAGCAGGGTGTTGAAGATGAAGGTCGTATCCGCCAGCGTCGCGTATTCCGCGTCCTGTGCCAGCGCCAGCCCGGGCAGGGCGATGNCCGCCGCTGCGAGGGGAAGTATTNGGTTGGGTTTCATATGGTCGTTTCCTGTCTGCGGGTCCGAATGCGTGCTTACCGAAGCGGGCGGCTGCCCGTGCAGCATGAGAAAACCGGATATCGGGCGCTCTTGGACAGGTTTGCTTGCCATATTTGCGCCATTGCTTGGCAGTGCTGCCTAAAAAGCNGGCGCCGGCTNGAATCTGCCTATAANTTAATCAGACATTTGACGCCGATTGNACCTTGCAGCGCTAAACAAACCGCTGCAGTCAGGCTAAAGTGGCGAAAAATAGGGCCGAGCAGGCGATTTTATGACTGACAAGAACAAGCGCAAACGCCCTCTGGTCGCCGACAGGCGGTATCCGGGNAAGGCCAAACCCAAGNCCAAGACCTCTGCGCGGGCCAAACCGGCCACGCGCAAGGCNGCACCGGCCCGCCGCAANGCNGCGCGCACCAANCGCCCCCGGCGCGGGGGAATCATTGGTTTCTTTGCNGGCTTGGCCCGTTGGATTTGGCGTTTGATCTGGACGATCACATGGCGCGTGAGCCTTGTGGCCTTCCTCGTTCTCGCCTTGGCTGTNGGCTATATCTATACCACNATNCCGCCGCTCGAAGCGCTGTTGGATGGCCGCGCGCGCGGCTCTGTCACCATGCTNGACCGGGAGGGAGAGGTCTTTGCCTGGCGCGGCGACCAGTTTGGCGGCGTGGTCTCGGCAGACNCGGTGTCCAAACATCTGCGAAACGCGGTCATCGCCACCGAAGACAAGCGATTCTACAACCATCTCGGGGTCAGCCCCCGGGGNATCGCCTCGGCGGTGCGGATCAACCTAAGCGAGGGCCGCGGCCCNCTTTCCGGCCATGGCGGNTCGACCATCACCCAGCAGACGGCCAAACTGCTTTGNNTGGGCGAGCCNTATGACCCCAGCAGCGGCATGACGGAAAAGGAATATGAGGCGGAATGCCGTCGCTCTTCCTTGGGNCGCAAAGCCAAAGAAGCGCTTTTTGCCGTCGCNATGGAGATNAAATACTCCAAGAGCGACATCCTTTCGATCTATCTGAACCGTGCCTANATGGGNGGCGGTGCCTTTGGCGCAGAGGCCGCGGCGCAGCGATTCTTTGGCAAGCCCGCNGCGGCGCTTTCGCCGTCNGAGGGCGCGATGCTGGCCGGTCTTTTGACCGCGCCNACAACCCTATCGCCCACCAACAATCTGGATCGNTCGCAAAGCCGTGCCGCNACGGTGATCCGCCTNATGGAAGATCAGGGCTATCTGACCGCAGCNGANGCCGATGAGGCCATCGCCAANCCCGCNCAACTGTCCGAGGCGGCAGAGGCCGAGGCGGGCGGCTATTTCGCCGATTGGGTCATGTCCTCGGGGCCGGANTTCTTTACCCGCAACACCACCGAAGATGTCATCATNAAAACCACCCTCGANCAGCGCATNCAGCGCGCNGCAGAGGAGGGGCTGAAATGGGTCTTNGAAAACAAGGTGCGNGACACCTCCAAAGCNCAGGCGGCCATNGTGGTGATGTCTTCTGATGGGGCGGTGCGGGCGCTGGTCGGCGGNCGCAAGACCAAGGTCGCGGGCGCGTTCAACCGTGCCACGCAGGCGATGCGCCAGACCGGGTCGGCGTTCAAACCCTTCATCTATGCCGCGGCGCTTGATCTGGGCTATTCGCCCGAAGACATCATCGTGGACGAACCCTACTGCCTGAACATCCCCGGTTCGGGTGANTGGTGCCCCAAGAACTACACCAANAANTTCAAAGGCCCGGTCTCCCTGACAGACGCGCTGAAAGACTCGTTGAACATCCCGGCGGTCAAAGTCTCGGAAAGCGTAGGCCGCGAGACGGTGAGTGCGGTCGCCACGCAGTTCGGCATCAAAAGCGATCTGGCCGCAGGCCCGGCGCTGGCACTTGGCGCNTCGGAAAGCACCCTGCTNGANATGACGGGCGCCTANGCGGGCATCCTGAACGGCGGCTCTTCGGTGACCCCCTACGGGCTGGTCGATCTGCGCCTCNTGGGNGAGACGGAGCCGCTGATGGGCACCGGCGGCGGTATCAACGAACGGGTCATCCAAGAAGATGCCGCGCGCCAGTTGGTCTATATGATGGAGAAGGTGATCTCNGANGGNACCGGCCAGCGCGCNCAGTTTGGCGNNCGTCAACTGGCAGGCAAGACNGGCACNACCTCGGCCAACAANGACGCNTGGTTCGTCGGCTTTTCGGCGGATTATGTGGCCGGGGTCTGGATGGGCTATGATGACAACACGCCGCTCACCGGGGTCACAGGCGGTGGCCTGCCCGCAGAGATTTGGCGCGAAACCATGAGCCGCGTGCATGATGGGCTGCCCCTCAAGGAGTTGCCGATGCAGGCGCCCGCCCCGCCCAGCAACCTGAGCGAAGCGCAGCCCGAACCGCAGCCACAGCCGCAGCAACCGCAGGGCGGGGGCAATCAGGGGGGTGGCGGCGCGGACAATGTGATCGACCGCGTTCTGCGTGACATCTTTGGCGGCGGCAGCAGCGGCAGTGGCGCCAGCGCGCCTGCACCCAGTTTCCTCGACCGCTAAGGCGGTCGGGGCGTCGGCCCGAGAAAAAAATGGCACTGGGTTATCAAAATCATTATCAATTCCCCGTAAGCGGGAAGCGCGCCGGGTTCTGTGTGGGCAGCTTCGAAAGGGATTGATGCAAAGCGATGTGGTGAACAGGGGGCTGTCCGAACTGCGTCGCGTGCGCGGGCGCAGCCGTGGGCTTTATTGGGCTGTGGCCCTGTTCAGCCTCTTCGCCAATATGCTCATGCTTACCGGTCCGCTGTATATGTTGCAGGTCTATGACCGGGTGCTCGGCTCCGGCTCCGAAGAGACGCTGATCGCCCTCTCGGTTCTTGTGGTCTTTCTCTATGCGGTGATGGGGCTCTTGGATTACACGCGCGGCCGGATCATGGCGCGGGTGGGCGCGCGGTTTCAATCCGATCTCGACCGGCGGGTGTTCGACGCGGTGGTGCGCAAATCCGCCGTGGCCCCGGATGTGAAGACCAACGCGGGCCTTGCCGATCTTGAAGCCGTGCAACGGCTGATGACATCGCCGGTTCTGATGGCCGCCTTCGATGCACCTTGGACGCCGATCTTTTTCGCGGCGATCTTTCTGTTCCACCCGATGCTGGGGTGGCTGGCGGTGAGCGGCGCGGCGGTGCTGGTGGTGATCACCATTGCCAACCAGTTGCTGTCGCGCGAAAGCCAAGCGCGTGCAAACCTCTCGGGGCAGGCAGCGAACGCAATGTCGGACCAGATCAGGGTCGAGGCTGAGATGGTGCAAGCGATGGGGATGCGTGACGCGGCATTCTCGCGCTGGCAACAGGCCCGTGGTCAGGCGTTGGAGCAGCAGGTCAAATCGACCGACGTGGGCGGCACGTTCACCGCGATGACCAAGACGCTGCGGTTGTTTCTGCAATCCGCCATGCTGGGGCTCGGCGCGTGGTTGGTCTTGAAAAACCAGATGACTCCGGGCGCGATGATCGCAGGCTCGATCCTGCTGGGCCGGGCGCTGGCGCCGGTCGAACTGGCATTGAACCAATGGCCGGTGGTGCAGCGGGGGCGGTCCGGTTGGGCCAATCTGGCGCAGCTTCTCGGCGCCGTGAGCGAAGAACCCCCGCGCACCGCGCTGCCGCAGCCCAAAGCGCGGCTGGTCGCCAAGGCGCTGACCGTCGTGGCACCGGGCGAGAAACAGGCGGCGCTCAAGTCGATCAACTTTACCGTCGAGCCGGGGCAGGCGGTGGGGGTGATCGGCCCGTCGGGGGCGGGGAAGTCGACATTGGCGCGCACGCTCACCGGAGTCTGGCCGCCTGCGGGCGGGTCGATCCGGCTGGATGGGGCCGCGCTTGAGCATTACGGGAGCGAAACCTTGGGGCGGCATATCGGATACCTGCCACAGCGCGTCCAATTGTTCGATGGCACCATCGCCGAGAATATCGCCCGGCTGTCCCCCGACCCCGACGATGCCAAAGTGATCAAGGCCGCCAAATTGGCGGCGGCGCATGAGATGATCCTCGAATTCCCCCAAGGCTATGACACGCCCATTCGCGCGGGGCAGGTGCGGCTTTCTGGCGGACAGATGCAGCGCATCGGGCTGGCACGGGCGCTTTATGATGACCCGGTGATCGTGGTGCTGGATGAGCCGAATTCGAACCTCGACAATACCGGTTCTCAGGCGTTGAATCACGCAATCCGGCAGATGAAGGCGAGCGGGCGGTCGGTGCTGATCATGGCGCATCGTCCNGCGGCCATTCAGGAATGTGACACGCTGCTGGTTCTCGATAACGGCATCCGCAAAGCCTTTGGCCCCAAGGATGAGGTGCTTGCCGGGATGGTGCAAAACCACCGCGAGATTCAGCAAGCCCCCCCGCGGTCGGGGGGCGTGGTATGACCGATCACGGCGACAAACGCTGGTCGGCAACCCGGCCCCTGATCCTTGGGTTCTTCGGGCTGATCTTGCTTTTCGGCGGTTTTGGGACTTGGGCCGTGACCAGCCAAATCGCCGGGGCGGTGGTGGCTTCGGGCCGGATCGAAGTCGACCGCAACCGGCAGATCGTCCAGCATGAAACCGGTGGTGTGGTGGCCGAAATCCTTGTGGATGAGGGCGACAGTGTCGCCGCCGGTGACGCTTTGCTGCGTCTGGATGCAGAGCAGCTGACCTCGCAATTGGCCATCGTCGAGGGCCAGCTTTATGAGCTTATGGCCCGCCGCAGCCGTCTGGAAGCGCAGCGCGATGAAGTCGAGGCGGTCACCTTTGACGAAGAGTTGCGAACCGCCGCCTCCGAAAATCCCGACGTGCAGGAACTGGTGGACGGCCAGCGCAACCTGTTTGACGCGCGCCGCGTCAGCGTGGCCCAAGAGCTTGAGCAATTGGGCAAACGCCGGGCGCAGATCAACGCGCAAATCCGCGGGGTCGATGCGCAAGAGGCCGCGCTTTCGCGCCAGCTGGAGCTGATCGAGGAGGAGTTGGGCAATCAGCAGTCGCTGCTGGACCGTGGCCTGACGCAGGCCTCTGCCGTCTTAACCCTGATGCGCGAACAGGCCCGCCTGCGCGGCCAGATCGGAGAGTTGTCGGCGCAAAAGGCGCAATCCCAAGAGCGGGTGACAGAGATTGACATCGAGCGGCTGAAACTGCGCTCCGCCGGGCGGGAAGAGGCGATCACCCAGTTGCGCGACCTGCGCTACCGCGAGTTGGAGATGGCCGAACAGCGCCGCGCGCTCAGGGCTGAGATTGACCGGCTTGATATTCGCGCGCCGGTGTCGGGGGTGATCTATGGGATGCAGATCCAAACCCCGCGATCGGTCGTGCGCGCAGCAGAGCCGTTGATGTACCTCGTCCCCCAAGATCGCCCGCTGATCATCGCCGCGCGGGTCCAGACCATCCACATCGATCAGGTCGCCGTGGGCCAAGAGGTCAATCTGCGTCTTTCGGCGTTGAACCAGCGCACCACGCCGGAACTGGTGGGCAAGGTCTTGCAGGTCTCTGCCGATTCCATTGACGACGACGCGACCGGGCAAACCTATTACCGGGCAGAGATTGCGCTTAACCCCGGCGAGATCGACAAGCTGAAAGAGGGCACGGTCCTCCTGCCCGGCATGCCGGTTGAGGCGTTTATCCGCACCGGCGAACGCTCTCCGATGGCCTATCTGTTGAAACCGATGGCCGACTATTTCGCGCGCGCGTTCCGCGAAAGCTGATGCGCGGCGCCGGGCGGGCGGCAAAGGGGCTTTTCCTCGGGGCGGAGGGCGGTTAGCGTCCGCTTGAACCCGCAACCAAAGGAAGCCCGTCATGTCCCTGACCGCCCGCCTTGCCGATCTCGGCATCACCCTGCCCGACGCGCCCGCACCGGCCGCGAACTATGTGCCCTTTGTGGTCACCGGCAATACCGTCTATGTTTCGGGCCAAATCTCCAACGGGCCGGATGGGTTGATCACCGGGCGTTTGGGCGACGGTATGGATGTCGACGCCGGGGCCGCCGCCGCGCGCAGCTGTGCGTTGAGCCTTTTGGCGCAGGTCCGCGCTGCTTGCGGAGGCGATCTGGACCGTCTCAAACGGGTTGTGAAACTGACGGGCTTTGTGAACTCAACCGCCGATTTCACCGACCAGCCCAAGGTCATCAATGGGGCCTCTGACTTCATGGTCGAGGCTTTGGGCGACGCGGGCCGCCACGCCCGCTCGGCGGTCTCTGCCGCATCACTGCCCTTGGGTGTCGCCGTCGAAATCGAAGGCATTTTTGAGATCGAATGACCCTTCCCACCGCCTTTCTGGACATTCCGCTGGCGCATCGCGCGCTGCATGACCTCTCTGCCAGGCGGCCTGAGAACAGCCGCGCCGCCGTGCGGGCGGCTGTCGATGCGGGTGTCGGCATAGAGATTGACCTGCAACTCAGCGCCGATAACAAGGCGATGGTGTTCCATGACTATGCTTTGGAGCGGCTGACACCAGAGCGCGGCGCGGTCCGGCTGCGTGAGGCCAGCGCCCTTGCGGCCATCCCGCTAAAGGGCGGCGACGAGGGGATTCCAACGCTTGAGGAAATCCTCGACCTCATCGCCGGGCGCGTGCCGCTTTTGGTGGAGTTCAAGGATCAAGACGGCGCCATGGGGCCGGACGTGGGCCCGCTTGAGACCGCCGCCGCCGAACTGCTTGGCCGCTACCGGGGCGATTTGGCGGTCATGTCCTTCAATCCGCATTCGGTNCGCGCACTTGCCCNTCTTTTGCCCGACGTGCCACGCGGTCTGACCACCAGCGCCTACCGCCCCGATGAATGGCCGCTGCCCGNAGCCACCTGCGANCGGCTGCGNGGCATACCCGACTATGCCGACACCGGCTCCTGTTTCATCAGCCATGAGGCCGATGACCTGAACCGCCCGCGTGTGGCTGAGCTAAAGGCCGACGGGGCGGCGGTGCTCTGTTGGACGATCCGCAGCCAAGTTGAGGAAGATATCGCGCGTCAGGTGGCGCAGAACGTGACCTTTGAGGGGTATCTGCCGCGCCCGCGCTCTTGATCTGCGAGGCCGAGGCCACACATAGGACGCAAGGCAGGCAAGGCTCAGATGAACGCGCAGGAAATCGAGATTACCGTGGTGCCAGAACTGGCACAGATCGGCCAAAAGGACTGGGACGCCTGCGCCTGTCCCGAGGCCGCGGGCGGGGGCCGTCCGCGTGACCCGTTCACGACCTATCGTTTCCTGTCGGCGCTAGAGCAGAGCGGATCGGTCGGCCCCGGCACGGGCTGGCAGCCGCAGTATCTGGCCGCGCGGATTGCGGGCCAAGTGATCGCCGTGGCGCCGATGTATGCCAAATCGCACAGCCAAGGCGAATATATCTTCGACCACAATTGGGCCCATGCCTATGAGCGCGCGGGCGGGC
Organism: Sulfitobacter sp.; assembly: GCA_002703405.1. Classification (GTDB taxonomy): domain Bacteria; phylum Pseudomonadota; class Alphaproteobacteria; order Rhodobacterales; family Rhodobacteraceae; genus Sulfitobacter. Next base: position 46,183 of record NZSX01000025.1, read on the forward strand.
GGTATTACCCCAAACTGCAGATCGCCGTGCCCCACACCCCCGCCACCGGGCGGCGCTTTTTGGTGCGGCCCGGGTTTGAAGAGGCGGGCACCGCCGCACTGGTTCAAGGCGCGGTGCAGCTGACCGATAGTAACGCGCTGTCGTCGCTCCATGTGACCTTTTGCACCGAGCAGGAGGTCGCCCGGGCCGAAGCACTGGGCCTGATGAGCCGCAAAAGCCAGCAGTTTCACTGGCACAACCGCGACTATGCGGATTTTGACGGTTTCCTCGCCAGTCTATCCTCGCGCAAGCGCAAGAACATTCGCAAGGAACGCGCACAGGCGCAGGATTTTGGCGGCACGATCCACACCTTCACTGGCGATCAGATCGAACCCGAACATTGGGATGCCTTCTGGCAGTTCTACCAAGATACCGGTGCGCGGAAATGGGGTTCGCCTTACCTCACGCGGGAATTCTTTGACCACGCGCAAGAAAACCTGCGCGACGATATCGCGCTGGTGCTGGCCGAACGTGACGGGCGTTGGGTTGCCGGGGCGCTGAACTTCATCGGGCGCGAGACGCTCTTTGGCCGCTACTGGGGCTGTACCGAACACCACCCCTTTTTGCATTTTGAGCTGTGCTATTATCGCGCCATGGATTTCGCCATCGCCCATGGGCTTTCCCGTGTAGAGGCGGGCGCGCAGGGCGAACACAAGCTCGCGCGCGGCTATCTGCCGTCCCCCACATGGTCGCTGCATTGGATGCGCGATCCGGGCTTTGCCTCTGCCGTGGGGGAGTATCTGCAGGCCGAACGCGACGCCGTGGACGAAGAGATTAGCGTGCTGACCGACTACGGCCCCTTCAAAAAGACGACGATCGAGGAACAAGAATGACCGAGAGATTAAGCATCGAGACCCGCAAGACGCTGCTGCAACCGCTGTTCAATACCGGCTGGGAAATGGTCGAAAGCCGGGATGCGATCCACAAGACGTTCAAGTTCAAGGATTTCGCCGACGCCTTTGGCTGGATGACAAGGGTGGCTATTTGGGCGGAAAAGTGGAATCACCATCCCGAATGGAGCAATGTTTACAACCGCGTGGAGGTGACGTTGATCACCCATGACGTGGATGGGCTAAGCTCGCTCGACGCGAAATTGGCGCGCAAGATGGATGGTCTCTTTGGGGCCGGGAAAGACTGACGGAGAGACCGGATGCAAGATTTGTTTGAAACGGAACTGTGGCAGGGCAAGACGATTGCCGATCTGCTGACNCTGGAGTTCCTTGCCAGCGCGGCNGGCTCGGTGATCGGCGCGATTGTNATNNTGNTGCTGGGGTGGNTCATCTCCAGNTGGNTGCANCACCGGGTNGAGAACCTTGGCAAGCGGCACAANCACCTNGATGAGATGCTGTTCGAATTTCTGGCTTCCATCGTGCGCTATGTGGTGCTGGGCTTCACCGTTCTGTTCGTGCTCAACACTTTCGGGGTCAAGACGACCTCGGTCGTGGCGGTTATCGGTGCGGCGGGTCTGGCGATTGGTCTGGCCCTGCAAGGCACCCTGTCGAACGTGGCCGCGGGCGTCATGCTGATCCTGTTCCGCCCTATCAAGATCGGCGATTTCGTTGTGATCGCGGGCGAGATGGGCACGGTCAAACAGATCAACCTGAACTACACGGTGCTGGCCGACCTCAGCAATGTGCAGGTCATCGTGCCGAACTCTGAGGTTTGGGGCAATGTCATCACCAACTATTCCGTCAACCCGACCCGCCGTGCGGAATGGACCTTTGGCGTGGGCTATGGCGCGAACCTCAAGACCGCCGAAGAGATCATTCGCAGCACGATCATGGCGGATGAACGCGCCCATGCCGATCCTGAGCCCTTCATTCAGGTGAACAATCTCAACGACAGTTCGGTCGATTTCCTTGTGCGGGTCTGGTGCAGCGCGGGGGATTATTTTGCCTTCAAGGCCGATATGACCCGCAAGGTCAAAGAGGCGTTGGATGAAGGCGGGGTGGATATTCCGTTCCCCACACGCACCATCGTGCAGGCTGCGGAATAGGCCTTCGCGTCTGTGGCCCTTCGCGGGGCACCCCTATCAGCAAAACGCCCGGCCAATCTGGCCGGGCGTTCGCATTTTACATATTGTCCAGCAGTGCTTCGCCGCCGGAAATCTCGCAGGTGCCGGGGCTTTCCTCGGGCTGCCACAGTGTCACCTTGCCGTCTTCGACGAGCATCGCATAGCGTTTGGACCGGCCGACCAGCCCGGCACCTTCGGCGTCGAACTCCATGCCGATGGCGCGGGTGAATGCGCTGCTGGCGTCGGCCAACATGGTGATTCCGGCCTCACTCGCGCCGGTCGCTTCGCCCCAAGCTTTCATCACGAAAGGGTCGTTGCAGGAGACGCAGATCACCTCATCCACGCCTTTGGCGTCGAACTGATCTTTGGTGCGCACGAAGCTCGGCACATGGGCAGAGTGGCAGGTGGGCGTGAACGCACCCGGCACGGCAAAGATCACCACTTTGCGGCCCTTGAGCTTGTCGGCCATCTGCACCGGCTCGGGCCCATCCGCGCCCATCTGAACCAGTTTCGCGTCCGGCAGCGTCGAACCTTGAGAAATCGTCATGGGATAGCCTCTCCTGTCATTGCGGTTGTCTTGGGGCCAGATATAGGCTTTGACCGCGACTGAGACCAGATCAATTGGGGGGTGGCAAATGCAGCATGTGGTGGTGATCGGAGCCGGGCAGGCAGGAGCCTCTTGCGTGGCGAAGCTGCGCAATGGTGGGTTTGACGGGCGGATCACCCTGATTGGGGCCGAGCCTTGCCCGCCCTACCAGCGCCCGCCTCTGTCTAAAGGGTACCTGCTGGGCGATATGACACTGGAGCGGCTGTTTCTGCGGCCCGAGGCTTTCTATGCCGACCAAGGGATCGCGCTCAAGACCGATTGCCGCGTTACCGCGATTGACCCNGANNCGCGNGTTCTNNNCACNACNGACGGGCGAGNTCGCCTATGACGAACTGGTGCTCGCNACNGGNTCCNTCCCGCGNCGNCTNCCNGCGGCGATTGGCGGNGNNCTGGNNGGCGTCTTNACCGTGCGCGATNTGGCNGATGNNGATGCNATGGCNCCGCGTTTCNNAAAGGGCGCGAAGGTTCTGATCGTCGGNGGTGGNTACATNGGGCTGGANGCNGCGGCGGTNGCGGCCAAGCTGGGGCTTNAGGTCACGCTGGTGGAAATGGCCGACCGCATCCTGCANCGNGTNGCNGCGCCNGAGACCAGTGANTATTTCCGNGCNCTGCATGAAGGCCACGGNGTNACNCTGCGCGAAGGCGTGGGGCTGGAGCGGCTNTTGGGCGAANGCCACGTTACCGGNGCACGGCTNAGCGANGGGACAGAGATNGCCGCCGATTTCGTCATCACCGGCGTNGGNATNGAGCCCGACATCGCGCTGGCCAANGCAGCAGGGATCGAGATCGACAACGGCATCAAGGTCGACGNACAGGGCCGCACGAGTGTGCCGGGCATCTGGGCGGCGGGGGANTGCACCTCTTTCCCCTATCGCGGCGGGCGTATCCGNNTGGAAAGCGTGCCNAANGCCATCGATCAGGCCGAGGTNGTNGCNGANAACATCCTNGGNGCGGGNAAGGANTANNTNGCCAANCCNTGGTTCTGGTCNGACCAATANGANGTGAAACTGCAAATCGCCGGGCTGAACGCAGGCTATGACCGCGTNGTCACCCGCCNNGGCGNNGGCAGCGCNTCNTTCTGGTANTACCNNGGNGANACGTTGCTGGCCGTCGATGCNGCNAACGATCCNCGNGGCTATATGGTNGGCAAACGGNTGATNGANGCGGGNAAATCGCCNGACCCNGCNTTGNTCGCGGACNCNNAGACNGACCTNAAGGCNNTGCTGNNNNCATGAGGATTATCGCNGGGAAATACCGTGGCCGACCGCTTGCCGCGCTTGGCAAGGGCGACGCCGGNGCGCATCTGCGNCCGACCTCNGACCGGGTGCGCGAGAGCCTTTTTTCGATGTTGACCCATCACGATGTGATCGAGGGNGCGCGGGTGTTGGACCTGTTCGCAGGCACCGGCGCGCTTGGGTTTGAGGCCCTGTCGCGNGGTGCTGTGTCTNTCTGCTTCGTTGAGAATGGCCGGACAGGCCANCAGTTGATCGGGGAGAANNTGCGCAAACTGGAGGCNGAGNCGGAAACGCGGCTGCTGCGCAATGACGCGACGCGGCTGGGGCCATGCNCNCAGGNCCCTTTCGATCTGGTCTTCCTTGACCCGCCCTATGGCAAATCCATGGGGCAAAAGGCGCTTGTTGCGGCAGCCGAAGGCGGTTGGTTTGCGCCCGGCGCGATGATCGTTTGGGAGGAAANCGCNCCCATGCACGCGCCCGAGGGATTCGCCCGGATCGACACGCGCAAATACGGCGATACNCATGTGACGCTGCTGCAAAGGGCTGCAAGCTAACGGCTTTTTGCCGAGCGCTATCCCCTCTCAGGTTGATCCTTGTCTTTTCCGACAGAATAAGTCACCTATTGCNCGAAGGCCCGNCGCCNCCTGNGTCGGGACNANGGTGATTTTCAAGGANGGACATNCGATGCGCCTCAAGGCGACCACGGCCATTGCGCTGATCACATGCGCCGCCGCTCCGGCATTTGCACAAGACAAGGCCGAGGTGCTGGGCACCTATGCCGACATCGCACAGGCGGGCTACGAAGACAGCCTGACTACCGCGCAGACGCTGCAAGCCGCCGTCGAGACGCTGATCGCCACCCCCTCGGCCGAAGCGCTTCAGGCCGCGAAGTCCGCATGGCTGGCCGCCCGCGTGCCCTACCAGCAGACCGAGGTTTTCCGCTTTGGCAACGCCATCGTCGATGACTGGGAAGGCAAGGTAAACGCATGGCCGCTGGACGAAGGTCTGATCGACTATGTCGATGCCTCCTATGGCGGCGAGACGGATGAAAACCAATTGGCGGTTCTGAACGTCATCGCCAACCCGACCTTCACACTGGGCGGGGAAGAGGTGGACGCCACCGAGATCACGCCTGCGCTCCTCGAAGGGCAGTTGCACGAGGCGGGCGCGGTTGAGGCCAATGTCGCCACCGGCTACCACGCCATCGAATTCCTGCTCTGGGGCCAAGACCTGAACGGGACTGAGCATGGCGCGGGCAACCGTCCTTGGACCGACTACGCGACCGGCGAAGACTGCACCGGCGACAACTGCGACCGCCGTGGGCAATACCTGAAAGCCGCGACCGATCTGCTGGTCAGCGATCTGGAATGGATGGCCGGTCAATGGGCCGATGGCGGTGAGGCACGCGCTGCCGTGCTGGCAGACGAAGACGCCGGGATCGACGCGATCCTGACCGGCATGGGCTCGCTCTCCTACGGTGAACAGGCCGGGGAACGGATGAAGCTGGGCGTCATGCTCAACGACCCCGAAGAAGAGCACGACTGCTTCTCTGACAACACCCACAATAGCCACTACTACGACGGTTTGGGCGTGCGGAACGTCTATCTGGGCGAATACCTGCGCGTCGATGGTCGCGTGGTCTCCGGCGCATCGCTGTCTGACCTTGTGGCCAGCGCCGATGCCAGCGTCGACGAAGACCTGCGCGCCAAGCTGAACGCCTCCATGGTGGAACTGGGCCAGATCAAAACCGCCGCCGAAGCGGGGTTCAGCTATGACATGATGCTTGAGCGCGGCAATGCCGAAGGCGAAGCGCTGATCATGGGCGCGGTCGATGCGCTGGTGAACCAGACCCGCGCCATCGAGCGTGCCGTGACGGTTCTGGGCGGTGACGAAATCGCCTTTGAAGGCTCCGACAGCCTCGACGCGCCGGAGGCGGTCTTCCAGTAATCCTAACCCTTCCTCTGGGCCGCTGCGGCGGCCCGGGGCCAGCCAAGGAATACGCAAAACCATGATTGTTTGTCACTGTCAGAACATCACCGATCGCGACATCAACAATGCCATCGACTGGATGCGCGCCTCCGATGCGCGCACGGTCATTACTGCGGGCAAAATCTACCGTGCCTTGGGCAAAGCAGCCGATTGTGGCGGTTGCATGCCTCTGTTCTTGTCTACCATGCGCGGAAATGGCAACTTTTCCGTGCCTGTGCTGACAACCACTCTAAGTCAGGCAAAACCAAACAAGGAGACAGGTTCATGAAGGGCGACGACAAGGTCATCGAATATCTCAACGCGGCATTGCGCAGCGAATTGACAGCCGTGAGCCAGTACTGGCTGCATTACCGGCTGCAAGAAGACTGGGGCTATGGTCGGCTTGCCGATAAATCGCGCGAGGAAAGCATCGAAGAGATGAACCACGCCGACAAGCTGATCGAACGGATCATCTTCCTTGAAGGGCACCCCAACCTGCAAAAGCTGGACGCGCTGCGCATCGGTGAAACGGTCAAGGAATGTCTTGAGTCCGATCTGGCCGCCGAACATGAGGCCCGCACCCTGTACATTGAGGCGCGCAATCACTGCGATCAGGTGGGCGATTACGTCTCAAAGAACCTGTTCGAGGAATTGATTGCCGACGAGGAAGGGCATATCGACTTCCTCGAAACTCAATTGTCGCTTCAGGCCGAACTGGGCGAGGCCGTCTATGGCCAGCTTCAAGCCAAGCCGACAGACGACAGCAAGTAACTTCGAATGGCAGGCCCGGTTCTGGGCCTGCCGCTTATCCAAGGCATTCCCCATGCGATTCCTCATTCCGATGCTCACGGTGGCCGCCGCGAGCATGGCCGCCGCCGCTCCGCAAGCTTTGGAGGAACCGCATCTCAAGGTNATNCCCCGCACCGCCGAAGAGGCCGCCCGGATTGCCANNGTCACNGCCCNCGCGACNGAATTNGANANNCCCGANCCNTTTGAGACGAACCCGGCAGGGGCCGCNACNGTCAGCCCGCGCGGCAATGCCGATGCGTTTTCGCTGCCCTCNGGTAACATTCCNTTCGAGCGGGAGTTGGACTTTAAGGTCGGCAATGGGCTGTTCAAAAANCTCTGGGTGTCNTCGCCGTCNTCGACGCTNGCNTCTGACGGGCTGGGGCCGCTNTTCAACGCGCGNTCNTGCCAGCGNTGCCACCTGAAAGACGGGCGCGGNCATCCGCCCGAGGGGCCTNAGGATGANGCGGTGTCGATGTTCCTGCGCATCTCGGTCCCCACCGCCCCCGAAGAGGCNATGAGCGAGATCGAGGCGTTNCTGCTNTCGGTGGGCGANANCACCCCGCGCACGCGGCCCGATCCGGTCTATGGCGGGCAATTGCAGGATTTCGGGGTGGCGGGCCATCCGGCGGAATACCGNCTGGNNGTGNGNTATGAAGAGGTGGANNTCNCNCTNTCNGANGGNGAGACCGCCAGCCTGCGCCGCCCGANCTACAGNGCCGAAGACCTCGGCTATGGCCCNTTGGCCGANGGCGCGATGCTCAGCCCCCGNGTGGCCCCGCCGATGATCGGTTTGGGCTTGTTGGAGGCGATCCCGGCGGCAGATATCTTGGCGCTGGCCGACCCCGAAGACGCCGATGGCGATGGCATCTCGGGCCGGGCGCAGATCGTCTGGTCCTTTGAACACGCGCGCCCGATGCTGGGCCGTTTCGGCTGGAAATCCGGCGCACCGACGATCCGCGAACAATCCGCCAGCGCCTTTGCGGGGGATATCGCCATTTCCTCTCCGATCTTCGATGCGGCATGGGGAGATTGCACCACCGAGCAGACCGCCTGCCGCGAGGCCCCGCATGGGGACGGTGACGCGCGCGGCACAGAGATCGACGCCGAGGGGCTGGATCTGGTGACCTTTTACAGCCGCAACCTTGCCGTGCCCGCCCGCCGCGATGTCGGCGCACCTGAGGTGCTGCGCGGCAAGGCGGTGTTTCATGAGGTTGGCTGCACCTCTTGCCACCAGCCGAAATTCGTGACCGAACGGTTGGAGGACCAGCCCGAGCAAAGCTTTCAGCTGATCTGGCCGATGACCGACCTTTTGCTGCATGACATGGGGGAAGGGCTGGCCGACGACCGTCCCGAGGGCCGCGCGAATGGGCGCGAATGGCGCACCGCGCCGCTTTGGGGCATCGGCTTGACCGAACAGGTTAACGGGCATACCCAATTCCTGCACGACGGGCGCGCGCGGTCGCTGCTCGAAGCGGTGCTCTGGCACGGCGGCGAAGCCCAGCCCGCCCGCGATGCCGTGGTCGACATGCCCAAAGCCGACCGTGACGCCTTAATCCGCTATCTGGAGAGCCTTTGATGCGCAGCTTACTAACGGCCACATTCCTTTTGACCGCCGCCCCCGCCCTCGCCGGGGTGGAGGAGGTGATCCAAGACCACGCGCTGCCCGGCACCGCGCGTTTCGCCTCTGCCACTGCGGCGCTCGATGCTGCAGCGCAGGCCAATTGCATCGACACGGCTCTGCGCCCGGTCTATCAGGAGGCTTTCGACGCATGGATGGGCATCGCGCATCTGACCCTTGGACCGTTGGAGGAGGACGGGCGCGGGCTGGCCATCGCCTTCTGGCCCGATACGCGCGGCATGGTGGGGCGCAGCGTGGCGCGACTGGTGGCCGAGGAGGACCCGATTGCGACAAGCGGGGAGTACGCCGAAGTCTCCATCGCCGCGCGCGGGCTCTTTGCGCTGGAACGGCTGCTTTATGACGAAGACTTCGCGGGCTACGAGACTGACAGCTATAGCTGCGCATTGGCCCAAGCGATGGCGGCCGATCTGGCGGAGCTGGGGCGCGAAGTCGACACCGCTTGGCGAGAGGATTTCGCCGCCACGCTCCGCAGCGCCGGGGAGGCGGAGAACAGCCGTTTCCTCAGCCCGCGCGAGGCGTCACAGGCGCTTTACACGGCTTTGGCAACCGGGCTCGAATTTGTGGCGGACCAACGTCTAGGCCGCCCGATGGGAAGTTTTGATGCGCCGAAACCGCAGGTGGCCGAGGCGCGCCGTTCGGGCCGCAGCCTGCGCAATGTGGTGTTATCGCTTGAAGCATTGCGGGACTTTGCCAACGTCCTCTCGGACGCGCCGACACCCAAGACCGACGCCGCCTTTGACCGCGCGCTCACAGCCGCTGCTGCCTTGGAAGACCCGGTCTTTGCCGGGGTGGCCGATCCGATCAGCCGTATCCGGGTCGAGGCGCTGCAAAATGACGTGCGTGCCATTTCCGAGGCGGTGGGGGCAGAGATCGCTCCTGCGCTCGGCGTTTCGGTCGGGTTTAACTCGGCGGATGGCGATTGATGCCGTCGCGCCGTCACTTCCTTGCCGGTCTCGCCGCCGCGTCGAGCTTGCCGGCGATGGGCTGGGCCGCCGCCGGCAGCCCTGTCTACCTTGCCGCCGCGCGTGACCCTTCGGGGGCCTATGCGCTTTTCGGGCTGGACGGGACCGGCCATGACATTTTCCGCATTCCGCTGCCCGACCGGGGCCATGCCGCCGCCGCCCATCCCACCGCGCCGGAGGCCGTGGCCTTTGCCCGCCGTCCGGGGCGGTTTGCATTGGTGATCGACTGTGAAAAGGGCCGTGTGGCCCATCGCCTCGACGCGCCGGAGGGGCGGCATTTCTACGGGCATGGGGCGTTTTTGCAGGGCGGGGCCATCCTCGCCACCAGCGAGAATGAGATCGACACCGGCGAAGGGCGCATCGGNCTGTGGTCCCGCGCAAAGGGCTATGCCCGGATCGGAGAGATNGCGTCAGGCGGGATCGGTCCGCATGAAATCCGNCGCTGGGCCGAGGATGTGCTGGTGGTGGCCAATGGCGGCATTCGCACGCATCCCGACAGTGGGCGGGAGAAGCTGAACATCGACGTGATGCGGCCCAACCTGTCCTATGTCAGCCTTTCGGGCGAAGTGCTGGAGCAGGTGGCGCTGCCCGACGATCTGCACANGAACTCAATCCGCCATCTGGCCTTGGCGCCCGACGGGCAGGTGGCTTTTGCGATGCAATGGCAAGGGGAGCCGGGTGACGGTGTGCCGCTGCTGGGGCTGCACCGGCGCGGGGAAGAGCCCATCTTGGCCGAGGCCGATCTGGCCGAGCAAATCGCGATGCAGGGCTACGCGGGCAGCGTGGCATTNGCGGCNGATGGCGGGGCGGTCGGTATCACCTCCCCCCGGGGCGGGCGGCTGCATCTGTTTGACAGCAAAGGTGCTTTCCTCGCCAGCCACCGCCGTGCCGATGTCTGCGGGCTGGCGCCGGGCCGCGGCGGCTTTGTCGCCACGGATGGGCTTGGCGGTATCCTGTCGCTGCAAGAGGCTACGCTATCGCGGCTGACCACAGCCAGCCGCGCGTGGGACAACCATTTGGTCGCCATCGACGCATAGGCGTGCGGGGGCCGTGCCCCCGCAGCGTTTCAGTCGGTTTTATAAGTCGGGTGGAANAAGCCGCCGGGCGAGAGGGTGAAAATCTCCACACCATCTTCGGTCACGCCGACCGAATGCTCGAACTGCGCCGAGAGGGATTTGTCGCGGGTGACGGCGGTCCANTCGTCNGCGAGGGTCTTGGTCTCGGCCCGGCCAAGGTTCACCATCGGCTCAATGGTAAAGAACATGCCCGGCTCAAGCACAGCACCGGTGCCGGGGCGGCCATAGTGCAGCACGTTGGGCGGCGCGTGAAAGACCTGCCCCAGCCCGTGCCCGCAGAAATCGGTCACGACGGACATGCGGTGGCCTTCGACGAAGGTCTGGATCGCATGGCCGATGTCGCCAAAGGTGTTCCCCGGTTTCACCGCCTCAATTCCGTGCATCAGGCTGTCGTGGGTCACGTTGATCAACCGCTCGGCCTTGCGCGAAAGCTTGCCCGCCACATACATGCGGCTGGTGTCGCCGAACCAGCCATCGACGATCACGGTCACGTCGATGTTCAGGATGTCGCCGTCTTTCAGCTTCTTATCGCTGGGGATCCCGTGGCAGACCACATGGTTCACCGAGATGCAGCTCGCATGCTGATAGCCTTTGTAGCCGATCGTCGCGGATTTCGCGCCGGTGGCGTTGACCTTCTCTTCGATCAGGCGATCAAGCTCTCCGGTGGTCTGACCGGGGAAGACATGCTCTGCGATCTCGTCGAGGATCGTGGCGGCCAGACGGCCCGCCGCTTGCATCCCGGCGTGATCCGAAGGCTCGTAAATGCGAATGCCGTCGCGCGTCTGGCGGCCTCGGTGTGCGTTGTTCACCGCTCTCTCCATCCTTGTGTTCGCTCCTATTTAGCGTGGCTTTCCGGCAAGGGCCAGTGCAGCTCAGCCCGCAAAGGGGATCGGTTGCGCCAGTGTGACGGCTTGGGGCGTGATATGGGTGCCGATGGCGTAGATTTCCAGCCCCGCCGCCCGCGCGGCTTGAGACGCGGCGGCATAGGTCGGGTCAATATCGGCGGCAAGGGTCATCTGCGTGCAATCGGTGCGTTGCACCAGATAGAGCAGCACGGCGCGGTGCCCGGCCTCAGCCATCCGCGCCAGTTCGCCAAGGTGTTTCGCCCCGCGTGCGGTGACGCTGTCGGGGAATTCGGCAAGGCCCGTCTGCCGCGAGAGGGTGACCGATTTCACCTCGACATAGGCATCGGGCAGGCCATCGCCGCGCAGCAGGAAGTCGATGCGGGAGTTTTCGCCGTATTTCACCTCCGGTCGTACCTCGGCATAGGCGGCCAGTGGCGTCACCTCACCCGCGACCAGCGCCGCTTTCATCGCGCGGTTGGGCAGGGCGGTGTCGACGCCGGTGAAATGGCCGTTCTCATGGTCCACCAACCGCCAGCCGTAGTTCAGCTTTTTCTTCGGATCGTCGTTCGGCTCTAGCCAAATCCGGCTGCCCGGTTCCGCCAGCCCCATCATCGAGCCGGGGTTGGCGCAATGGGCGATCACTTCCTCGCCCGTATCTTCCAGCCTGCAATCGGCCAGAAAGCGTTTGTAGCGGCGGATCAGCCGGGCGGGGACAAGTTGGGTTTGAAAGCGCATGAGGCGCGGCCTATACCGAAGGGACGCCATCCTCAAGGAGCCGCCCCCATGTCAAACCCCACCGCCGCGATGATCGTCATCGGCGACGAAATCCTTTCGGGCCGGACCCGCGACAGCAATATGCATCACCTTGCGGGAGAGTTGACGAAAGTGGGGATCGACCTCAAGGAGGTGCGCGTGGTGTCGGACGATCATGGCGCGATCATCGCCGCCGTGCAGGCGCTGTCATCGGCCTATACCCATGTGTTCACCTCGGGCGGCATCGGGCCCACGCATGACGACATTACCGCCGATTGCATCGCCGCCGCCTTTAACCGTGATATCGACGTGCGCGACGACGCGCGCGAGATACTGGCCGAACACTACGCCCGCGCGGGCACCCAGATGAACGACGCCCGCCTGCGCATGGCGCGTATTCCTGAGGGCGCCGCGCTGATCGAAAACCCGGTCTCTGCCGCGCCCGGTTTCGTGGTTGAGAATGTGCATGTGATGGCCGGGGTGCCGACGGTCTTTCAGGCGATGGTTGCCAGCGTCCTGCCGGGGCTGACAGGNGGCCAACCCCTGATCAGTGAGACCCTGCGCATCGACCGGGGCGAGGGNGATATCGCCGGGCCTTTGGGGGCGCTGGCCGAGGAATATCCGCATCTGTCGATGGGCAGCTACCCGTTTCAAAAGGACGGTGTCTTTGGTGCGCATGTGGTGATCCGGGGCAGCGATCCGGGGATGGTCGAAGCGGCGATGGTCAAGCTCAAGGCTGCCTTCGCATGAGCGAGGCGCAGGCGTTTTTCGACGCGGGCGACGCGACATGGCCCGCCGCGCGGCGGTTTGATCACGGGCCATGGACCCTGCGCGAAGGGCAGGGCGGCGGGAAACGCGTCTCGGCGGCGACAGCGCGTGGGGCGATCTCCGATGCCGATATTCCGGCTGCCGAAGCGGCGATGCGCAAGATGGAGCAGCGCCCGCTTTTCATGGTGCGTGCGGGCGAAGATGATCTCGACGCGCTGCTGGCCGCGCGGGGCTATGACGTGGTCGACCCGGTTACCGTGCTGAGCGCGCCGATCACCCGGCTGACAGATGTGCCGATGCCCCCGGTCACCGCCTTTTGCATTTGGGAGCCGCTGGCGATCATGGCCGAGGTCTGGGCCGCCGGAGGGGTCGGCCCTGCGCGTCTTGCCGTGATGGACCGCGCGGCGACCAAAACAGGCATCCTTGCGCGCTGGAACGAGAAACCGGCAGGCGTGGCCTTTGCCGGGGTGCACGAGGACATCTGCATGGTGCACGCCGTCGAAGTGCTGCCGCATCAACAGCGCCAAGGTGTGGCCACTTGGATCATGCGCGCCGCCGCCCATTGGGGGCAGGCCCAAGGGGCCAAGCGGCTTTCGGTGCTCTGCGTGGATACGAATGCCCGCGCGCAGGCGCTTTACGCCAAACTGGGCTTTGCCCCGGTCGGGCACTATCATTACCGTCAAAACACCGAGTGAAGGATAAGACCATGGCCAACGACATGCCCACCGCCCTTGATCTGCCGATGGTCGATCCGCTGCCCGAAGCGACGCAGAAGTATTTCGACATCTGTCAGGAAAAGCTCGGGATGGTNCCNAATGTNCTGCGNGCCTATGCCTTTGACATCGACAAGCTGAACGCTTTTGCGGGCATGTATAACGATCTGATGCTGGNTGACAGTGCGCTCAGCAAGCTNGAGCGTGAGATGATCGCGGTGGCGGTGTCNTCGGTCAANAAATGCTACTACTGCCTNGTGGCCCATGGNGCNGCNGTNCGCGAAATGTCGGGCGATCCGCAATTGGGCGAGGCGCTGGTGATGAACTACCGCGTGGCCAAGATTACGGCCAAACAACGCGCCATGCTGGATTTCGCGGTNAAGCTGACCGAGGCGAGCGCCAAGGTCGAGGAGGCCGACCGTCAGGCGCTGCGCGATGCNGGCTTCACNGACCGNGANATNTTNGACATCGCCAGNGTGGCNGGNTTCTTTAACATGACCAACCGGGTGGCCAGCGCCACCGACATGCGCCCNAANGACGATTACCACGCGCAGGCGCGATGAGCCGGGCGGGGGTTGCTGCGGCTCTAATCGGGGTGCTGCTGGCGGCNCCGGCGGCGGCNCTTGANCTGGCGCTGCCCAGCACCGCGCGNCTGACGGCAGAGCGTAACACNGCGCCGGACCGCTATGCNGCGCCCGTGGGTGTCTATGCCGAAGGGCAGGTGGCNCGGGTCAATGTAGATGGCAGCGTGCGCCGCGCNGCGTGGCGGATGGANACGCCGGGGCTGACCGCNTTGCAGGTGATGCGCCCGCTGCGGCGACAACTNNGCGANGCGGGNTTTGACATCGTGCTCGACTGTGCNGCGCGGGAATGCGGCGGCTTTGATTTTCGCTTTGCCGTGGAGGNGCTGCCGGGGCCGAACATGTATGTGAACCTGCGGGCTTTCCACTTCATCACCGCCCTGCGNCGGGGCGAGGACGGAACGCCGACCGAGGCGATCAGCATCCTTGCCAGCACGGCGGCGACCTCGGCCTATGTGCAGATCATCCAAGCCCGCAGCGGNGANGCNNCNGANGNNGANAGCACNCCNATNNCGCCNGANGCNACNGCNGAGGTGCCNCTTGCCACNGCNACGGGCGANNTNGCNGNNACNCTNAAGGNCGANGGNCATNTGGTNCTCANCCGGCTGGAGTTCGAGACCGGCACCTCCGCGCTTGGNCCNGGCCCCTTTGCCACNCTNGAGCGGCTNGCCGAGTTGCTCAAGGCCGAGCCGGATCTGCGCNTNGCGCTGGTNGGGCATACCGACGCGGTGGGCAGTCTGGANGCCAACACCGCCCTGTCGCGCAGANGGGCCGAGGCGGTGCGGGACCGATTGGTGCAGNGCTATGACGTNGCCCCCGGCCGGGTCGAGGCGCAGGGNGCNGGCTATCTCGCGCCGCGGGCCAGCAACNTGACCGAAGCGGGCCGCGAGCAGAACCGCCGGGTTGAGGTGGTGGTGCTNTCNGCCGANTAGGCTATTTCGTGACCGTCATNTGGGTGGCCAGCAGCAGGTTCGTCTCGCTGGAACTCACCCCCTGAATGCGGCGNATTTGNCCCAGCACGCTGTCCAACTCTTCGACGGTNTCGGTCCCCGTNTCGACNATCAAATCCCATTTNCCATTGGTCGNATGGATCGCCTGNACNGCGGGCATGCCCGCNAGGATNCGNTTGATCCGGTCGGTGCCCGCCCCTTCGATGGCCAAGAGNGTATGNCCCCGGATNGGGCTGTGGCGCATGTCTTCTTTCAGGATCAGCGTNAAGCCCAANATNGCNCCGGAACTGACCAGNCGNTCNACCCGCGCNCGNACCGTCACCCGCGACAGNCCNGTGGTGGCCGCCAGCGCGGAATAGGACATGCGTGCGTCGCGGCGCAGTTCTGCGATGATCTTGTTGTCGATCTCGTCCANGGGGATCCCGTTTGCTTTGTCAGGCAGGGTTTACGTCAGCGCGGGCGGGCTGGCCAGTCTTTGGCCTTACGGATGCGCAATTGACGGCGGCGGGGAATCTCATAATCTGCCGCGGAAAGGATTTCCTCCATGCAAAGCCGCGCGCCCCTGTTCACCCCGGTCCTGATGGTCGGATGTATCATCATCATGGTCAGCTTTGCTGTGCGGGCCTCCTTCGGTGTTTTCCAAATCCCGATTGCCGAAGAATTCGCATGGGCGCGGAGCGAATTCTCCCTCGCCATCGCGATCCAGAACCTTGCCTGGGGCATCGGCCAGCCGATCTTTGGGGCGCTGGCGGAAAAGATTGGCGACCGAAAGGCGATCATCATCGGAGCGGTCGTCTATGCCGTGGGGCTGCTTTTGTCGGCCAATTCCGCGACCCCGATTGAGCATCAGACCTATGCTTGGCTGGTGGGGTTCGGCATCGCGGGCACGGGCTTTGGCGTGATCTTGGCCGTAGTGGGGCGCGCCGCCTCGGACGAAAACCGCTCCATGTCGCTCGCTATCGCCACGGCGGCGGGGAGCGCCGGGCAGGTCTTCGGTGCGCCGGTGGCAGAGTGGATGCTGAGCTTCATGTCGTGGCAGATGACATTCGTCAGCTTCGCGGGGGTGATCCTTGCGATGCTGCTGACCCTGCCGATGATGCGCGCGCCTGCGATGGCCAGCCGGGCCGAGCTTGAGGAGTCGATGGGCCAGATCCTTGGCAAAGCCTTCCGCGACCCGTCCTATACGCTGATCTTTCTTGGGTTCTTCTCCTGTGGCTACCAATTGGCCTTTATCACCGCGCATTTCCCGGCTTTCGTGACCGAGATGTGCGGCCCAATCTTGGCCGGAGGTGTGCTGCATAACATCGGCATCACCACCACCTCGGCGCTCGGCGCGGTGGCGATCTCGCTCATCGGGCTCGCCAATATCGCGGGCACCTTGCTGGCGGGCTGGGCGGGCAAACGCTATTCCAAAAAGTACCTGCTGGCGGGGATTTACGTTGGGCGCACGGTGATCGCAGCGGCCTTCATCATGTTCCCAATCACGCCAGTCACGGTGATCCTGTTCTCGGTCGGCATGGGCGCGCTTTGGCTTGCCACGGTGCCGCTGACCTCGGGCCTTGTCGCGCATATCTACGGGCTGCGATATATGGGCACGCTTTATGGGATCGTCTTTTTCAGCCACCAGTTGGGCAGCTTCCTTGGCGTTTGGCTGGGCGGGCGGATGTATGACATCTATGGCAGCTACACCGGCGTCTGGTGGGTCGGTGTGGCCGTGGGGGCGTTTAGCGCCGTGGTGCATCTGCCGATCCGCGAAAAGCGGTTGGAGGGGCTGGTGACCGCTTAACGCGCCCGCCAACGCTCAAGGATGTGCCGCGCGGTCATCAGGTCCAGATGCGCGCCGCCGCCGTTTTTAAACAGGGTGATTTCATCGTCGCTTTGCCGGGTGAAACGCGCAAGGTCGTAGTAATCCGCGATCAGGTGGTCGCGGGTGATGGTGCCCGCTTCAAGTGGAATGTTGATTTCGCCGATATGCCCGATGGTGGTGTCGAAACTATCGACGAAGACACGCGACCGTCGCAGCGCCGTGTCGTCGGCTTCGCGCATGTCGGGGCGGTAGGCACCGATGAGGTCGATGTGCTGACCGGGGTGCAGCCAGTCGCCCTTGATCAGCGGGTCGGTCGACATCGTGGCAGAGGTGACGATATCGGCGGCGCGTACGGCTTGCTCGAGGTCGGTCGCCACGTTGATCCCCAACTCAGCGGCCATGGCTTCGGCATTCTTGGGTGTCCGGTTCCAAACGGTGAAATGCGCCTTGGGGAAGGCGGCGGAATAGGCGGCGTGGAGCGCGCGGCCTTGGGTGCCCGCGCCGACGATCAGGATCTTTTCGCTGTCGGGCCGCGCCAGCCGCCGCGCGGCCAGCAGGCTGTCGCCAGCGGTTTTCCATTTTGTGACGAGGTGGAAATCCACGATCGCGGCGAGCGTGCCGGTGTCGTCATCGAAAAGGGATACGCCCCCATTGACCATCGGCACCTCGCGGTCGGGATTGCCGGGAAAGATCGTGGCGGATTTCACAGCAATGCCCAGCCCGTCGATCCATGCCGCGCGGCTGAGAAGCGTGTCTTTGCCGCGATAGAGGAAGGTATCACCAATCTCGGCCTTGGGCAGGTCATGCCCCGCGGCCAGCGCATCGGTGAGCGCGATCCAATCCAGTAGCGCTTCGCCGTCGTCGAAAGAGATATTGGGGATATGGGCTTATTTGAGCATATTAATAATTACGGAATAAGTCATGTATATAGATATATAGG